>DWVY01000001.1 GCA_019119995.1 Candidatus Mediterraneibacter faecavium
TGAGATGCCGAATGAATACTAGGGAAAGGAAGAAATATCATGGAAAATATGGTAAATGTATATTTTTTCGGTAAGAAATACAGTGTGCCGGCTGACCTGACGATCATGACAGCCATGGAATATGCGGGATATACACTGAAAAGAGGATGCGGATGCCGCCATGGTTTCTGCGGAGCCTGCGCGACGATCTACAGGATCAAAGGTAAAAATGAGTTAAAGACATGTCTTGCCTGTCAGACACAGGTGGAGGAAGGTATGTACGTGGCTACTGTCCCGTTCTTCCCGACAGACAAGAGAACCTATGACATTGAAGATATCAAGCCGGAGCAGAGAGTGATGATGGATCTGTATCCGGAGATTTACAGCTGTATCGGATGCAACGCATGTACAAAGGCATGTACCCAGGACCTGAACGTAATGCAGTATATTGCATATGCACAGCGCGGCGACTTCGAGAAGTGCGCGGAAGAGTCCTTTGACTGCATCGGATGCGGATGCTGTTCCGTGAGATGCCCGGCGGGAATCTCTCACCCGATGGTAGGTGTCCTGGCGAGAAGACTTACAGGAAAGTATATTGCTCCGGAATCCAAGCATCTGACAGAGCGTGTGGAAGAGATCCATCACGGCGATTACGATCAGCTGATCGAGCAGATCATGCAGAAACCGATCACGGAGATGCAGGAACTTTACAATAACAGAGAGATTGAGAAATAAGGAGGGAAGATCATGTTTACACCGGAAATGATGGAATCCGTAAAAAAAGTGGAGGCCACCAGAGCACAGCGTCTGGGTGTAGAGCCGAGACGAATGACGGCGGATGAGAAAGATGCTCTCCTTAAGGAGTTCCATCCTGACTACAGAGAAGAGGCATTCGCAGAGATCAAGGTAGGACCGAACAAAGGACAGAAGGCGCCGAAAGAACTTGTGCATCTGCTCCATTCCAACAGCCGCCTACTCTCAGAGAAAGTTGATATTAACAAAGTAGATTATGATGTTGACGTACTCGTTATCGGAGGCGGCGGTGCAGGAGCATCTGCTGCGATCGAGGCAAACGAGGCGGGAGCAAATGTCATGATCGTGACAAAGCTCCGTATCGGCGACGCCAACACAATGATGGCAGAGGGCGGTATCCAGGCAGCTGACAAGGAGAACGACTCTCCGGTACAGCACTATCTGGATGCGTTCGGAGGCGGACACTTTGCCGCAAGACCGGAGCTTTTAAGACGTCTTGTTATGGAAGCGCCGGATGCGATCAAATGGCTCAACGACCTCGGCGTTATGTTCGATAAAGACAAAGACGGAAGAATGATCACAACACACGGCGGCGGAACATCCAGAAAGAGAATGCATGCCTGCAAGGATTACTCCGGAGCAGAGATCATGCGTACCCTGCGCGATGAAGTGCTGAACCGCCAGATCCCGGTCGCTGAGTTCACAGTGGCAGTGGAACTGATCAGAGATGACAGAGGACAGGTTGCAGGAGCAGTGCTTCAGAACCTTGAGACAGAGGACTATCTGGTAGCTAAGGCTAAGACAGTCATCATCGCTACAGGCGGTGCGGGACGTATGCACTATCAGGGATTCCCGACGTCCAACCACTACGGCGCTACAGCAGACGGCCTGATCCTCGGATACCGTATGGGAGCTCCGCTCCTGTATCAGGATACGATCCAGTATCACCCGACAGGCGTGGCTTTCCCGTCACAGATCTTCGGAGCTCTCGTGACAGAGAAAGTACGTTCCGTAGGCGCACAGCTCGTCAATGTGGACGGCGAGGCGTTCATGCATCCGCTTGAGACACGTGACGTGGCTGCATCAGGCATTATCCGTGAGTGTACGGCGCGCGGAAAAGGCGTGAACACACCGCTCGGAAGCGGCGTATGGCTCGACACTCCGATGATCGAGGAGATCGGCGGACCGGGAACGATCGAGAAACGCATCCCGGCGATGCTGCGTATGTACATGAAATATGATATCGATATGAGAAAACTCCCGATCCTTGTATATCCGACGCTCCACTATCAGAACGGCGGACTTGAGATCGGCGGAGACGGATTCACAAAAGTGATCGACAACTTGCTTGTCGCAGGAGAGGCTGTCGGAGGAATCCACGGCAGAAACCGTCTGATGGGCAACTCGCTTCTGGATATCATTGTATTCGGACGCAACGCAGGAAAAGCTGCTGCAGCTAAGGCTAAGAATGTAGAGCTTGGCAATATGAACATGGATCATATCCAGGCATATGCAGAAGAGTTGAAAGAGGCCGGAATTGACACAGGAGACGTATCTCCGCTTCTTCTTCCGAAATACGCAAGGCATGAGAGATAGGAGAAGGAGAAGAGAATATTTTTAGTTAACTGGTTTCAGGAAAGTGTAATGGGAGAGACCCTGATGGTCTTATTCCTCGTAGCCTTCATCGGCTATCTTGTCGGAAGCATCACGATCAAAGGGGTTGAGCTGGGGACGGCAGGCGTACTGCTTGTCGCCCTGGTATTCGGTCATTTCCTCGGACATGACGAAGGTCTGGTCGAAGGACTGGGGATGTTCCAGGATCTGGGACTTATCTGCTTTGTTACGTCCGTCGGCTTTATCGCCGGACCGAAATTCTTCCGCAACTTTAAGATCAATGCAAAATCCTATATCCTGCTCGGGTTCATCATCATTGCGATCGGCGCCCTCGTTACGGCGGGGATCATCGAGATCGCGGGAGTTCCGACTGATATCACGGTCGGCATGATGTCCGGAGCCCTGACAAGTACTCCGGGACTTGCAGCGGCGCTCGACGCCACAGGTTCCGCCAACGCTTCCATCGGATACGGTATCGCGTACCCGTTCGGCGTGGTGGGCGTGGTGCTCTTCGTACAGCTGATGCCGAAGATCCTGCATACAGACATGGATGCGGAGCGCGCTCAGTTCGAAGCTGCCCAGAATGTAGGAGATGTAAAGAAAAAAGATAAGCTGTTCCACGTAGACCCGATGGGATTCTTCCCGTATGCGCTGGCGATCGCCCTCGGCATCGTCCTTGCGAAGATCGTGATCCCGCTTCCGGGCGGCGCACAGTTCTCTCTTGGAACGTCAGGCGGCCCGCTGATCGCAGGTCTGATCCTCGGACATTTCGGCCATGCCGGAAAGATCAGCTTCCATGTGGAGAAATCCGTGCTTGAGTGCTTGAGAGAGTTCGGTCTGGCGCTGTTCCTGATCGGAGCAGGTGTAGAAGCCGGCGCAGGATTCATCGAGATCCTCAAAGAACACGGGCTGATCCTGTTCGTATACGGAGCGCTGATCACACTGATCCCGATGATCGTCGGTTACTTCGTGGCAACAAAGTTCATGAAGCTGAGCCTGTTCAATACGCTCGGTTCCATCTGCGGCGGCATGACGAGCACACCGGCGCTCGGAACACTGATCCGCGTGACAGGAACAGACGATGTGGCAAGCGCATATGCGGCTACTTATCCGGTGGCGCTGGTGTTTGTCGTGCTGGCGTGTCAGTTCATCGGAATCTTCTTATAAACAGTTCGGCCTGCGGCTTTGCGAATGGCGAGGACCGAACGGACGGATAGAGGGCGGGCGCCTGTGAATGACGCTGCCCGAACGGAAAATAAAACACAGATATTAGGCTGTCCGAACGGGCAGCCTGAAAAATATCAACTTTAAAAACAGGAAAGGAGTTGACTTCCATGCGTGAAATCAATGTAAGTACACTCACCGATGTGATCGAGAGACTCTGCATCGATGCCAACAACCATCTCCCGGGAGATGTAAAATGTGCCATCCGCGACTGCCGTGCCTGTGAGGACGGAGAGATCGCCCAGGGCGTCCTGGACAACATCATCGAGAATTTCGAGATCGCTGACAGCGAGAATGTACCGATCTGTCAGGATACCGGAATGGCATGCGTATTCCTTGAGATCGGTCAGGATGTACATCTTGTAGGCGGAGACCTGAGAGAGGCTGTAGACGAGGGTGTACGCCGCGGATATACAAACGGCTATCTGAGAAAGTCTGTTGTAAAGGATCCGGTGCGCCGCGGAAATACCGGCGACAATACACCGGCTATGCTCTACACGGAGATTGTGCCGGGCGAGAACATCAAGGTTACAGTAGGACCGAAAGGCTTCGGAAGCGAGAACATGAGCCAGATCCGTATGTTCAAGCCGTCAGCAGGCCTTCAGGGGATCAAAGATTTCATCATCGAGGCTGTAGAGACGGCAGGCCCGAACCCGTGTCCGCCTATGGTAGTGGGCGTCGGCATCGGCGGAACATTTGACAAATGTGCGCTTCTGGCAAAGAAAGCGCTCATGAGACCGCTCGATTCTTCGAATCCGGATCCGTTCTATGCAGATCTTGAGAAAGAGATGCTGGAGAAGATCAATGAACTGGGCATCGGACCTCAGGGATTCGGCGGAAAGACGACGGCGATCGGACTCAATATTGAGACTATGCCGACACATATCGCAGGAATGCCCTGCGCGGTCAATATCAACTGTCATGTGACACGCCACAAATCGGAGGTGATATAAATGGCAAGAAAGATTACATTACCACTCACAGAGGAACTTGCTAAAACACTCCATGCGGGAGATCAGCTTCTCCTGACAGGAACGATCTACACATCCCGTGACGCCGGACACAAGAGAATGTGCGAGGCGCTTGCAAAAGGAGAGGACATCCCGTTCGATCCGAAGGATGCGACGATCTACTATGTAGGACCGACTCCGGCGAAACCGGGACAGGTGATCGGAAGCGCAGGCCCGACGACCAGCGGCCGTATGGACGCTTATGCACCGACTATGATGTCTGTCGGCGCACGCGGGATGATCGGAAAAGGCGCGCGCCTTCCGGAAGTGGTAGAGGCTATGAAGAAGTACAGCGGCGTTTACTTCGGTGCGATCGGAGGAGCGGGAGCACTGCTCGCAAAATGCATCAAGAAAGCTGAACTGATCGCTTACGAAGATCTCGGGGCAGAGGCTCTGAGGAAGCTCTATGTAGAGGATATGCCGGTCGTTGTTATCATCGACAGTGAGGGGAATAACCTTTACGAAGAGGGAAGAAAGGCTTACCTTGAGTCTAAGAAATAATTGACGGAGATAAAAAATAATCCGCCGGGATATAAGTGCCATTTTCAGACGCGCTTGCGCTCGGGCCGCAACATAGCAGTACATAAGGCTGCAAAGGACGCAGCCTAAGTGCTGATGTTGCTCTACGGTCTTCAAATGACACTTATATCCCGG
Organism: Candidatus Mediterraneibacter faecavium; assembly: GCA_019119995.1. Taxonomy (GTDB): domain Bacteria; phylum Bacillota; class Clostridia; order Lachnospirales; family Lachnospiraceae; genus Mediterraneibacter; species Mediterraneibacter faecavium. The sequence continues at coordinate 5,235 of DWVY01000001.1, forward strand.
CTGCTTTTTTGTCTCCGGTAAGTTGGCGTTCCGGCAGGCAGTCGGATGAGGTGAGCGCCCGTCAATGAGTAAAACAGCGGAGACAGGCGCAATAAGCATGCAGTGTGGTTTTACGAATGGCGCGGGTTGAACTGTTACTTTTTGGTTACTTTTTAGTCGTTTTAGTCGTTGGTTTTTAGTCGTTTTTTAAGTGTTTGTCTGGCAATTCTTGTCTGGCTGTGTTATCATATGGAAAAGCATTATATTCCGGCATGTCTGATTCTTATGCAGTTTATGTAGCTGCATCCGCTATTCTAAAACATTCAGGAAGATCTCAATGCTTTTAATTCCCTATTAACAGCAGAGAGATTTGAGGATGAACTATTTATTATTAAGCCGGTTCAAACAGTCTCTTTGCACCATATTTAAAAGAGGAGGCTGTGTTTATGACAAATACCAACACAACAGAAACATTAACTGTCAACCGGACGTTCAAGTCCACTGTATTTATCATGCTGTTCGAGGATCGGAAGAATCTGCTGGAATTGTATAATGCAATAACAGGCAAAGATTACGCGGATCCGGAACTTCTGGAGATCAACACACTGGAGAATGCGATCTATATGACAATGAAGAATGATCTTTCATTTCTTATTGACGGCAGACTTTCACTGTATGAGCATCAGTCCACGAAAAACCCAAATCTTCCTTTGAGGTTTCTTCTTTATATTTCGCGCCTGTATTCAAAGATCATACGGGATGCAAACCTGTACGGGGAGAAAATAGTGCAGATTCCGGCGCCGGAGTTCATTATCTTTTATAACGGGAAGGAGAAAATGCCGGAACGTCAGACCTTGAAGCTTTCAGATATGTATACTGTGAAAAAGGGGAAACCAAAATTGGAACTGGAGGCAACAATGCTGAATATTTCCGGAAGCAATAACCGGAAACTGAAAGAAGCATGCAGGACATTGAAAGATTATGCCATATATACTGACAAGATCCGGATGTACACAGAATCGATGGAACTTCAGGAGGCTGTGGACCGCGCCATAGATGAGTGTATCAGAGAGAATGTACTGCGGGAATTCCTGCAAAAACACAGAGCGGAGGCGAGAGAGATGAGCATATTCGAATATGATCAAGAGAGACATATGCAGCAAGAGCGCGAAGCCGGAAGGGAAGAAGGAAGATTGCAGATGCTGCAGGAACTGATACAGAAGAAACTGGCCAGAGGCAGGAGCATTACTGAGATATCAGAAGATCTGGAAGAACCTGAGGAGCGGATCAGGGAAATAATCGGCGGAATCCAAAGCGATGAAAAAGAACAATCTATAGAGTAAGGTTGTGGCAAAAATACCGTATGTACATACGGTAAGCTCTGAGTCGTGGCAAACAGAGAAAAAGACATCCGGAACTGCAGTGAGAAATGTTACACGGCAGTTCTGTGGATGTCTTTATTATTCCAGATAGGCGGTCTTTCTATGATACTATAACACTTCGATAAAGCGGCGGAATGCTTTCAGTCCTTCTTCCGTGCACTTGTACACGCCGGCGTCTTCGAGTACCTGGCAGAAGACTTTTCCGACTTCCTGCTCAAGGATGTGCTCGATGTTCTCAGCGTTCACATCCGTATAGGACGGCAGGAATTCTTCTACCCAGTCCGCGTGCTTCTCGATCTGCTCATTGCTGCGGATATCTTTTCCCTCAAGGATGTATTCTTTCAGAAGTTCCATCTCGCCTTTCAGACGGGCCGGAAGTACGGCAAGTCCCATGACTTCGATCAGTCCGATGTTTTCCTTTTTGATGTGGTGCAGCTTTGCGTGCGGATGGTAAACGCCCAGCGGGTGCTCCTCGGTCGTGATATTGTTCCGGAGCGTCAGATCCAGCTCATACAGGCCGTCTTTCATACGTGCGATCGGCGTGATCGTATTGTGCGGTGTTCCGTCGGTCTCTGCGAAGATAAATGCATCCTCGTCTGTGTAGGAACGCCATTTGCCGAGGATATGGTCTGCAAGGTCGATGATGCGCTCCGTGTCTTTGCCGCGAAGCCTGATGACGGACAGCGGCCATTTTACGATGCCGGCCTCTACGTCCTCATAGCCGGCTACCGTAAAGTTTTCGATAACCGGAGCCTTTGCCATCGCAAATGTGTAATGTCCTCCCTGGAAGTGGTCGTGGCTTAAGATGGAACCGCCTACGATCGGAAGGTCTGCGTTGGAACCGAGGAAGTAGTGCGGGAACAGTTTGATGAAGTCAAACAGCTTGGCAAATGCGCTGCGGTCGATCTTCATCGGGATGTGCTCTCCGTTAAACACGATACAGTGCTCGTTGTAATAGACGTAAGGAGAGTACTGGAAGCCCCATTTCTTTCCCTGGACCGTGATCGGGATGATGCGGTGGTTCTCACGCGCCGGGTGATTCACACGTCCGGCGTAGCCTTCGTTCTCCATGCAGAGCTGGCATTTCGGATAAGAAGATGACTTTGCTGCTCCGGCGGCTGCGATAGCCTTCGGATCTTTCTCCGGTTTGGAGAGGTTGATCGTGATGTCCAGAGTGCCGTACTGTGTATCTACCGTCCATTTGCGGTCGCGTGCAATGCGGTCGCGGCGGATGTAGTTGGTATCCTGGCTGAACTTGTAGTAGTAGGCTGTTGCGTCTTCCGGAGATTTAGCATATTGATTCCAGAATTTCTCCTGAACCTGCGCCGGACGCGGCACGAGGCAGTTCATAAGCTTCGTGTCGAACAGATCGCGGTATGTAATGCTGTCCTCGATAATACCGCGCTTTACGGCCTCGTCGAGCAGATCTTCCAGAACGTCCGCAAGAACGATGTTGTCCAGATCACAGGGCACGTCCTCGTAATCATCCTCATGCATCAAGTCGAGCAGAAGATTCGTCGTATAGATCCTTTCACTTTCAGGTGTCAGGCCGGTGTTGATCCCGTACTGTACCAGTTTCTTGATTGATTCATAGATCATGGCTGATTTCTCCTTTCATAAGGCAAGCGGCCCTGCCCGTCTGTAATGGCAGAGCAGCTCACGAAAATACAGATTTTAGTCGATGCGGGAAGCTCCGTCTCCGATATCTACGGTATAAAATTCAGCCTCATGTCCGACTTTCTCTTTATATACCTTTCCGATATCATTGATGAATGTGTCTACAGCGTCATTTTTAACGATGCTTACCGTACATCCGCCGAATCCGCCTCCGGTGATACGGGAGCCGATGACGCCCGGGATCTTCCATGCGAGGTCGACTAAGATGTCGATCTCTTCGCAGGATACTTCATAGTCGTCGCGCAGAGAAATGTGGGACTGGTTCATAAGCTGACCGAATTTGTTGATATCCCCGTCTCTTAAAGCAGCTACGGCGTCGATCGTGCGCTGGTTCTCGTATACTGCGTGTTTTGCGCGTTTGAGCTGCACGGGATCCGTGATGAGCTCTTTATTGGCCTCGAATTCCTCCGGAGTGAGGTCGCCGAGGGCATTGATGTCCAGCTTTGTTTTCAGCGCTGCGAGAGCGTCCGTACACTCCTGGCGTCTGTCATTGTAGGCGGAATCCACAAGGCTGTGTTTTACCTTGCTGTTGGTGATCACGATCTTAGCGTCCTCGAGGTGGATCGGGGCGTACTCGTATTTCATCGTGTTCGTATCAAGGAAGATCGCGTTGTCCTTCTTCCCCATGGCAACGGCAAACTGATCCATGATACCGCAGTTACAGCCGTTGAAGTTATTCTCTGAATACTGGCCGATCAGGGCAAGATCCGTCATCGTCAGGTCTGTGATGCCGTACAGGTCAGTCAGGATCACTCCGGTGAGCACTTCCAGCGATGCGGAAGAGGAGAGACCCGAGCCGTTCGGGATATTTCCCCAGATGACCATGTCAAAACCAGTATCCAGTTTGTGGCCTTTTTCTGCAAAAGCCCATACGACGCCGAGCGGATAGTTGGCCCAGTTGTATTCTTTCTTATTCGTCAGATCGTCGAGAGAAGCCTCGACCACATCGAATTTGTCAAGATTCATAGAATAAAAATGTAACATGCGGTCATCACGTTTCCTTGCGACACCGTATGTACCCATTGTAAGTGCGCAGGGAAATACATGTCCGCCGTTGTAGTCTGTATGTTCTCCGATCAGATTGACACGGCCCGGCGAAAAATAAAAGCGGGCTCCGTCGGAATTTCCGAAAAGTTCTGCGAATTTGTCAAAAAGTTTCTGTTTCATCCTCATGATCCTCCTCAGTCTTGAATAAATGTGAATCAGGTTCTTTCTGTTATCAGTATAATCATATATGTGTTTCCACGTCTATAAAAATTACGTGCAAATTTATGTAAAAATGTTGCGCGAAAGATAAGAGTGATATTATAATATCCATTGCAGCGGTCAAGCGTACAAGCCGGCATGCCGCCCGGCTTTGCCGTTCGCGGGAATAAACATAAAGGCGGTAATGCTATGTCAGATTCATATAAATATTCATATAAAATGGGAGAGGATTTCCTGAATTCCCTGTCTGTCTACAATGTGGGATATCAGAAATGTGAGCCGGAATATCAGTGGGGGCCGGGAATCCGCGATCATTACTGTATCCATCACATCCTTTCGGGGAGCGGTGTGTATACGACGGGAAAAGTATCGGTCCGACTGAGCGCGGGGGACACATTTATCCTCTTCCCGGGCGTTGAACTTCAGTATCAGGCGGATAAAGAGGAGCCGTGGGAATACTGTTGGGCCGGATTTATGGGGACAGACGCTGCATCTATAATAAGAAATACCGGATTCAGCAAGGAGCTGCCGTATATTTTGAAAGGAAAGATCCCGGATGAGAAGATAAGGAACGGGCTGGAGGAAATCTACCGGAATAAGGGAAATACGTATGAGTCTTCGGTGGCAATGACAGGAAGCCTGTACAGCCTTCTTGCAGTCTTCATGCATTATGCAGATAAAAACGAGCCGGAAAAAGATTCCCATGTGATGTATGTGGAGAAAGCGATGAATTATATCGAGACGAATTATTCTTATCCGATCACTGTCGAGGATATCGCGCACTATGTAGGGATCAGCAGGAGCCACCTGTTCCGGTCTTTTCAGAATTATATGAGCAGATCGCCCAAAGACTATCTGTCCGGATACCGGATCCGGCAGGCGTGCAGGCTTTTGAGAGAGACAGACCTTTCTGTGTCAACGATCGCTTATTCCGTGGGCTTTGAGAATAACCTGTATTTCTCAAAAGCATTCCGGAAGCAGAAGGGAATGAGCCCTTCGGAATACAGGCAGGCGAAAAAAGGAAAATAAGGAGACAAAAATGGTAAATCAATATTCAAGGACAGAACTTCTGATCGGCGCGGAGGGGATGGAGCTGTTGAAAGGGTCTTCTGTCATGGTGTTTGGCGTGGGCGGTGTCGGTTCCCACTGTATCGAAGCGCTGGCGCGCAGCGGGATCGGTAAACTGATCCTGATCGATAACGACACGGTATCGCTGACGAATATCAACCGGCAGTCCATCGCTTACCACAGTACTGTCGGACAGTTTAAAACATTGGTCATGAAAGAGCGGATCCGGGATATCGACCCATCGATCAATGTAAAAACATACGAGACATTTGTGCTGCCTGAGAACCTGGGGCGTCTTCTGGATCAGGAAGAAGAAACAGGGGCAGGGAAGATCGATTATATCGTGGATGCCATTGACACGGTAAGTGCCAAGCTCGCTCTTGCGGAAGAAGCGCAGAGAAGGGGGATACGGCTGATCAGCAGTATGGGTACGGGAAATAAGCTGCACCCGGAGCTGTTCGAGATCGATGACCTGTCAAAGACAAGTGTGTGTCCGCTCTGCCGGGTTATGCGAAGAGAACTCAAACAGAGGGGGATACAGCATCTGAAAGTGCTGTATTCAAAAGAGAAACCAGTCGATACAGGCGGGAGAGAAACGGGGGAGGAGCCGGGCGTGAGAAGATCCATTCCGGGCAGCATCTCATTTGTCCCGCCGACGGCAGGACTTCTGATCGCCGGCGAGGTGATCCGTGAACTGGCAGGATTGGATGAAAGTTCGGATCGACCAGGAGCGGATAAGGTCTGAAGCAATACGGAAAATACGATGCGGAAAGGAAAAATGATAGAATGGATCTGTTTGATTATATGAGAGAGACAAATAAGGAGAAAGAATCGCCGCTGGCGTCGAGGATGCGCCCCTCGACGCTGGATGAAGTGGTGGGACAGCAGCATATCATAGGGAAAGACAAACTGCTCTACCGGGCGATCAAAGCGGACAAACTCAGTTCCGTTATCTTTTACGGCCCTCCGGGAACAGGAAAAACGACTCTGGCAAAGGTGATCGCCAATACGACCAGTGCACAGTTTAAGCAGATCAATGCAACAGTTGCCGGGAAAAAGGATATGGAAGAGGTTGTGAAAGAGGCGAAAGACCTGCAGGGGATGTACGGAAAGAAGACGATCCTGTTTATCGACGAGATCCACAGGTTCAACAAAGGACAGCAGGATTATCTTCTCCCGTTTGTGGAGGACGGGACCGTGATCCTGATCGGGGCGACGACAGAGAATCCCTATTTCGAGGTGAACAGCGCCCTGATCTCCAGATCCAGTATCTTTGAGCTGAAACCGTTGGAGAAAGACGATATAAAGGTCCTCCTGCGAAGAGCTGTGGAAGACACGCAGAAAGGAATGGGCAGCTTTCATGCACAGATCGATGAGGATGCCCTGGACTTTCTGGCGGATATGGCAGGCGGAGATGCAAGAAATGCGCTCAATGCCCTGGAGCTCGGCATCCTGACCACGGACCGGAGCGGGAACGGTATTATCCATATTACGGTGGAGGTCGCATCCGAATGTATCCAGAAACGGGTCGTAAATTATGACAAACGGGGTGACAATCATTATGACATTATTTCCGCCTTTATCAAGAGCATGAGAGGATCGGATCCGGACGCGGCAGTCTATTATCTGGCGAAAATGCTCTATGCAGGGGAAGATATCAAGTTTATCGCCCGCAGGATCATGATCTGTGCAGCGGAGGATGTGGGAAACGCGGATCCCATGGCACTGACAGTCGCTGTCTCGGCAGCGCAGGCGGCGGAGCGCATCGGGATGCCGGAATCCCAGATCATCCTGTCTCAGGCGGTGACTTATGTCGCCTGTGCTCCGAAGAGCAATGCGGCGTGCAACGCGATATTTGCAGCAAATGAAGCTGTAAAAAAATACAGGACTACCGTGCCTGTACATCTCCAGGACGCCCACTACAAGGGCGCTGCGAAGCTCGGCCACGGGACAGGGTACAAGTACGCCCACGACTATCCGAACCATTATGTAAAGCAGCAGTACCTGCCTGACGAAATAAAAGACGCCAGGTTTTACGAACCCGGCGATCTTGGATATGAAAAAACAATGAGTGAATATTTAAAGAAGATTCGTGAGGAGTAAGGTGTAGATCTCCTGACTCTTTGTATTCCAGTGACTTACGATGGCTTCAGCCTCTTTCTCGGTCGGAACGGTGAGTTTCAGATCGATCAGGCTGGAGCCGTTTTCTTCAATCTGACAGCGGACTTCATATTCTCTGTTTGTATTTAAATAGTAATCAGATTTTACAGACGCCTCTTCTTTCAGATCGTACTGCTTTTCCCTTAGAAAATCATCGATGTCTTTCCGGATGGCAGGAGAGATCTTGTTGCTGAAATAAAGGATCGTCTCGGCCCCGTCTTCCGTCAGATGATAAAGTGTCCGGTTGTGCGTTGTCTCAGGCCGTATAAGATCCGACTGGGTAAGGTCGGAGAGAGCTTCCTGGAGCTTGAAATAGGAAGTGTATCCTTTGTCCAGCACAAATTCTGATATCTGGGAAGTCGTCAGCGGGAAATCCACCTTGTTCAGCATGTATAGTATGATCAGTTTATATAGTGTAAATGTTTCAGCCATGGTACTCCTTTCCCTGCCATATATCATTTTCTTTTAAGTATTGATGGAAACGATTCAGGACAGTGCGTTTTGCACTGGTCCACTGCGGCTCGATCAGCAGATCCTTCGGCCCGTCTCCGGTCAGCCTGTGGATCACGATATCCGGACGAAGATGCGAGATGCAGCGTCCGAGCATACAGATATATGTCTCCATATCAGGCACATAGAACGGTTTCTGTCTGTAAATACCGGCGAGGTCAGTTCCCTTAAGAATGTGCAGGAGCTGACGCTTGATCCCCTGAATATCCGAATGATCCAGATAGTCGATAGTCTGGAGCATCATATCTTCCGTCTCTCCCGGAAGATACAGGATGATATGCACGATCACTTCAATTCCCGCGCTGCGGAGACGCTGCACTGCGTGGTCGAATACTTCTGTATCATATCCGCGCCGTATAAACCTCGCCGTCTCAGGATGGATCGTCTGCAGTCCCAGTTCCACCCAGACAGGTTTGATCTGATTCAGCTTTCCGAGCAGAGCAATCACATCGTCACCCAGACAGTCAGGCCGGGTGGCAATGGAAAGCACTTTCACATCGGGGTCGTCGATCGCTTCCGTAAATATAGATTCCAGGTATCCGACCGGCGCATATGTGTTTGTAAAAGCCTGAAAATAAGCAATATAAGAAGTGACGGGGCGCTTTGAGAGCAGCTGTCTCCTGCCCGCGTCAAGCTGCTGGCGGATCGTAAGGGAGGGCCTGCCTGCAAAATCCCCCGATCCTTCTGCGCTGCAGAAGATGCAGCCTCCTGTGCCGATGCTCCCGTCCCGGTTCGGACAGGTCATCCCCCCGTTTAACGCGATCCGGTACACCTTTTCTCCGAACTGGCTCCGCAGATGAAAGTCAAGAGAGTGATATCTCTTTTCGCCCCAGCGCATGGGCTGGATATGTGATACTATTCTGTCTGACATAAATTCCGTAACCTGATGAAATCTTTCTGTTTAGATAAATCGTCTGTTCAGCCTGCGCCATTCGTAAAACCGCACTGCGTGCTTACTGCGCGCCGCCAACGTCCGTTCAGCCGCGCCATTCGCAAAACCGCACTCACGTGCTTACTGCGGCTGCGCCGCTGTTTTGCTCATAAACGGGCGCTCAGCACATCTGCCTGTCAGGAGCCGGATCCTTATGCAAGCATAAATCCGGCTCCTGACATCAGATGGCTGAACTGGTGTGATATATCATATCACTTTGGACTTGACTTGACAAGGGTAGGCATGAATTGTATAATAGGAAAAGATTTAGCAAAGCTTATCGATTTTATGTCAATTCAGACGATAATTCCCGAAGAGTTTTTGATGATTTATAAGACAGAAGATTTTAATAAAATATCTATTATAGAAAGGAAAGTGTTTTATGACGAGAGAAAAATACGAATCATTGCCGCTTGCAACCTTGAAAGAGCTGGCGAAAGCGAGAAAGATGAAAGGAATTTCCGGGCTTAAGAAAGGCGATCTTATTGACGCCATGCTTGCGCTGGACGAGCAGGAAGAGCAGAAAGAAGCTGCCACAGAAGCAAAAGAAGAGGTGAAAGAGGAACTCAAAGAGAAGAAGGCTGAGACAGATATCGAACAGCTCGACAGCGGGCATACTGCTGACGGCATCCTGGAAGTCATGCAGGACGGGTTCGGATTTATCAGAAGCGACAACTATCTGCCGGGAGAAAATGATGTCTATGTATCACCGGCGCAGATCAGAAGATTCGGCCTTAAGACCGGAGATATCCTGACCGGAAATACAAGGATCAAGACACAGGGAGAGAAGTTCAGCGCCCTCCTTTACGTGTCTACGATCAACGGCCTGCGTCCGGCTGAGGCGATGAAGCGGAAGAACTTCGAGGATCTTACCCCTATATTCCCGAATAAGAGGATACGGCTGGAACAGGCAGGAAGCAGCACGGCCATGAGGATCATGGATCTGATGTCACCGATTGGAAAAGGGCAGAGAGGAATGATCGTATCTCCTCCGAAAGCAGGTAAGACGACACTGTTAAAAGAGGTGGCGCTTTCTGTGCAGAGGTCTGAGCCGCAGATGCATCTGCTGATCCTCCTGATCGATGAGAGACCGGAGGAAGTGACGGATATTAAAGAAGCAATCTCAGGACCGAATGTGGAAGTGATCCATTCTACGTTTGACGAGCTCCCGGAACACCATAAGAGAGTGTCCGAGATGGTGATCGCCAGGGCGAAACGCCTCGTAGAGCACGGCAAGGATGTCATGATCCTTCTGGACAGTATCACAAGACTTTCCCGCGCCTATAACCTGATCGTCCCGCCGTCAGGAAGGACTCTCTCCGGCGGTCTTGATCCGGCGGCGCTGTACAGCCCGAAGCGTTTCTTTGGAGCCGCAAGAAATATGCGGGAGGGCGGAAGCCTTACGATCCTTGCAACTGCGCTTGTGGATACGGGAAGCAAGATGGACGATGTTGTGTATGAGGAGTTCAAGGGCACCGGCAATATGGAACTTATCCTTGACCGGAAGCTTCAGGAGCGGAGAGTGTTCCCTGCCATTGATATTGCAAAATCAGGGACAAGGCGTGAAGACCTGCTCCTTACCAAAGAAGAACAGGAGGCGGTCTACATCATGCGCAGAGGTTTAAACGGAATGAAAGCAGAGGAGGCTGCTGATAATCTGTTAAATATGTTCTCACGCACGAAAACAAATAATGAACTGGTCCATCAGGTGATCCGCCAGAAGTTTATCTAAAAAACAGTTGCAAATGAATTTATCTTATGCTACAATTAGAAAGCTGTTTAGAGATTATAATAAATAATTTTAAAATAGAGAGGTGAATATCATGCGCGAAGGAATCCATCCGGAGTATCATCAGGCTACAGTAACCTGCAACTGTGGAAATACATTTGTGACAGGTTCTACTAAGGAGAATATCCACGTTGAGATCTGCTCCAAGTGCCATCCGTTCTATACAGGACAGCAGAAAGCGGCTCAGGCACGTGGCCGTGTTGACAAGTTCAACAAGAAATACGGTATTAAATAGGAAACAGACACAGCAGGCTGAGGTGGAAGCATCTCAGCCTCTTTGTTTTATCAGATGGAGGATCTGTCTGATGGACAAGTCTGTCTACAGGAGGAAAAATGAAATCATCAAACATAGGCGGACAGGCAGTCTTAGAGGGCATCATGATGCGGAACGGCGGGAAATATTCTGTCGCAGTCCGCAGGACAGACGGTGAGATCGCGGTCGATGTGCAGGACTATCACAGTGTGATCCCGTGGAAGACGCCGCTGAAGATCCCGTTTATCCGCGGCATCTTCAGCTTCATCGATTCCCTTGTGCTCGGGATGAAGACGCTCATGTATTCCGCCAGTTTCTTTGAGGAAGAGGAAGGGGAAGAACTGACAGAGGAAGAAGCCGCAAAGCAGGAGAAGCAGGAAAAGATCTTTATGAACCTGACTGTAGTGGCCGCAGTGGTGATCGCTGTCGCTCTTTTTATGGTCCTGCCCTATTTCCTGAGCAGTTTTGTAGAAAAGTATACTGCTTCCAGGACTGCAATGACAATATTCGAGGGCGTGATCCGTGTCATGATCTTTCTGATCTATATTTTACTGATCTCAAGGACAAAAGACATTAAGAGAACCTTTATGTATCATGGCGCTGAGCACAAATGCATCAACTGTATCGAACACGGTCTGGAACTCAATGTAGAGAATGTAAGGAAGAGTTCCAAGCAGCACAAAAGGTGCGGCACAAGCTTCCTGTTCTTCGTCATGATCGTAAGCATCATATTCTGCTTTTTTATCACAGCGGAATCCCAGGTGGCAAGGGTGCTGATCCGTATTGCCTTATTTCCGCTGATCTCGGGAGTGTCCTATGAGATCATCCGGCTTGCCGGGAACAGTGACAATGCATTGGTCAACCTGCTGAGCCGTCCGGGGCTGTGGGTCCAGAACATGACGACAAAAGAACCGGACGACAGTATGATCGAAGTAGGGATCCGTGCGGTAGAGGAAGTCTTTGACTGGCGTACATGGCAGAGGGAGAATCTATGAATTCCGGCGATAAATGCAGTCTGGAACAAGCGTACAGACAGGGCATGGAAAAGCTAAAGAATGCCGGCGTCCCGGAGGCGGAGCTCGACGCGTGGTATCTGCTGGAGTATGTGACCGGGATCGGACGCGCTTCCTATTATGCAGATCCTGACCTGAAGATGCCGGCGGAACAGAAAACAAAATACGACAAATGTATCGAAGTCCGCAGCAGGCGGGTGCCTCTGCAGCATATCACCGGGGAACAGGAATTTATGGGGCTTTCTTTTCATGTGAATGAAGATGTGCTCATTCCCAGACAGGACACGGAGATCCTTGTAGAGACAGCGCTGGAGCTCCTGGACCGCGAGAAAGATGTATTTCAAAGGGAAAGAGGGACGATCCGTCTTCTCGATCTGTGTACCGGTTCCGGCTGTATCCTTCTGAGCGTTCTCCACTATGCAAAGTGCAGGATGGAGGGGACCGGAAGTGATCTTTCAACGCGGGCGCTTACAGTTGCGGAAGGAAATGCGCAAAGACTGGGGATTGCGGCAGAGTTCATTGAAAGCGACCTGTTCAATGATATTTCCGGCAGATTTTCGATGATCCTGTCTAATCCGCCTTATATCAGAAGCTCAGAGATCGCAGGACTTCAGGACGAAGTCAGGCTCTATGATCCGATAGAAGCGCTGGACGGAAGAGCGGACGGGCTGTATTTTTACCGCAGGATCATCGCAGAGAGCCCGGCATATCTGGAAGACGGGGGATACCTGCTTTTTGAGATCGGGCACGATCAGGCGGCGGATGTGACAGAAATGCTGCGCAGGCAGGGCTTTGACGAGATCCGTGTAAAAAAGGATCTGGCGGGGCTTGACCGCGTCGTATATGGAAGATATATTAAATAATGATGTAGTTTATGCAAGAATTTTAGTAAAGGACGTATGAGAAATGTTTGACAGATTAGACGATTTGTTGATCCGGTATGAGGAAGTGATGGGTGAGCTCCAGGAGCCGGGAGTAGCGGACGACCAGGGGCGCTTCCGGAAGCTGATGAAAGAACAGAGCGACCTCGCTCCCATCGTCGAGGCATATCAGGAATATAAGGATTGTAAACAGAACGTTGACGACAGTCTTGCCATGCTTGAGGATGAGACTGATGAGGAGATGCGCGAGCTGGCGAAAGAAGAGCTGAACGAGTCGAAAAAGCGGATCGAAGAGCTGGAGCAGGAACTGAAGATCCTTCTTCTTCCGAAAGACCCGAATGATGATAAGAATGTTATTGTCGAGATCCGCGCCGGCGCAGGCGGAGATGAGGCCGCGCTGTTTGCTGCCGAGATCTACAGGATGTACGTGCATTATGCCGACAGCCGCGGCTGGCGGACAGAGATGATCTCATTAAATGAGAACGGGATCGGCGGCTTCAAGGAATGTGTATTTATGATCACAGGACAGGGCGCTTACTCCAGATTGAAATACGAGAGCGGGGTTCACCGCGTCCAGAGAGTGCCGGAGACAGAGAGCGGCGGCAGGATCCATACATCAACCGTAACGGTTGCCATCATGCCTGAGGCGGAGGAAGTGGACGTTGTGATCGATGAGAAAGATATCCGCATCGACGTCATGCGTGCATCCGGAAACGGAGGCCAGTGTGTCAATACGACAGACTCAGCGGTGCGTCTGACTCATTTCCCGACCGGGATCGTGATCTACAGCCAGACGGAGAAGTCCCAGCTTCAGAACAAAGAAAAGGCGTTCCGTCTGCTCCGTTCCAAGCTGTATGATCTGGAACTGGAGAAACAGCAGGCGTCAGAGGCTGAAGCCAGAAGAAGCCAGATCGGTACCGGAGACAGGTCGGAGAAGATCCGTACCTATAATTTCCCGCAGGGCCGTGTGACAGATCACAGGATCAAGCTGACGCTGCACAAACTGGATTCCATCTTAAACGGCGATCTGGATGAGATCATCGACAGCCTGATCGCGGCTGACCAGACGGCGAAACTGGCAAAGATGGAAGACTAGGACGGGAAATTGTAGGAAGGCAAAAGCAAGAAAGGTGACGTGATCTATGACAGAACCCATATTCAAACGACCGGAACTGGAAGATAAAGAGATCATCACATCATATTTTCACAAATCTCCGAGCAGGAGCTGTGAGCGTACTTTTGTGAATGTATATCTCTGGTCCCGGCACTATAAAGTAAAATACGCAGTGATCGAAGATGCCCTTGTATTCCGCAGCGACGATGACGGATTATCCTTTTCTTATCCGGCGGGCGATCCTGAGAATGTGAAACGAGCGGTGGATTACCTGGCAGGATACTGCAAAGAGAAAGAGTGTCCGCTTGTATTCTATAATGTGACGCCGGAAATGTTCACACAGCTTGAAAAATGGTATCCGGGAAGATTTACGGTGGAATATGACCGGGATATCGCAGACTACGTGTACGAGACGGAAAAGCTCGCAACATTAGCCGGCAAGAAGCTGCACGGCAAACGCAATCATATTAACAAGTTCAAAAACCTGTATCCGGACTGGACCTATGAGACGCTCTCGGACGATAATGTAGAAGAATGTTTCCAGATGGCTCTGAAATGGAGAAACCAGAACGGGTGCGAGGATGATCCGGAGAAGAATTCGGAGATGTGCGTCACGCTGAATTCCCTGCGTCTGTATAAGGAGCTGGAGCTGACGGGCGGTGTCCTGAAAGCAGGCGGAAAGATCGTGGCATTTACGATCGGAGAGCCCTTGTGTGACGACACGTTTGTCGTCCATATCGAGAAAGCCTTTGCCGATGTGGACGGAGCTTATCCTATGATCAACCAGCAGTTCGTACAGCATGAATGCATGGAGTACAAATATGTAAACCGGGAAGAAGATACCGGCGCGGAAGGACTTAGAAAAGCAAAATTATCCTACAGGCCGGCATTTCTTGAAGAAAAAGGAATCGTAAAAGAAACGGAGTGAGAACAATGATATCTAAGAAAATGGAAAACATGGTGGCAAACAGTTCTGCGATCCGCGCAATGTTTGAGGAGGGCAACAGACTGGCGAAGATCTACGGCGCTGAAAACGTATTTGATTTCAGCCTCGGCAACCCGAATGTGCCGGCGCCTGAAGCGGTGAAAAAGGCGATCATCGAGCTTCTGGATGAAGAGGATCCGGTCGTGCTGCACGGCTATACGAACAGCAACGCGGGATACGAAGACGTGCGGCAGGCTGTGGCAGAGTCGCTGAACAAACGCTTCGGCACCGCATTTGCGGCTCAGAATATTACGATGACGGTAGGAGCCGCGGGAGGACTCAATGTGATCCTCAAGGCGCTTTTAAATCCGGGCGATGAAGTTGTTGTCTTTGCTCCGTATTTCGGCGAATACAGAAGTTACGTGAACAACTATGACGGCGTTCTTGTGGAAGTGTCTCCGAATACGATAGATTTCCAGCCGAAACTGGATGAATTTGAAGAGAAGATCACACCTAAGACCCGCGCCGTGATCGTCAACACGCCGAACAACCCGACGGGCGTGGTGTACTCGGAAGATACGATCAAAAAGATGGCTGCCATTATGGAGAAAAAGCAGAAAGAGTATGGCACAGATATCTATCTGATCTCTGATGAACCTTACAGAGAACTGGCGTATGACGGAGTGGAGGTTCCGTATCTGACCAAATATTATGCAAATACGATCGTAGGATACTCTTACAGCAAATCACTTTCCCTGCCGGGCGAGCGCATCGGATATCTTGTGATCCCGGACGAGGCCGCTGACAGCGAAAATCTGATCGCTGCTGCAAATGTGGCGACCCGTATCCTTGGATTTGTCAATGCGCCGACACTCCAGCAGAAAGTGGTAAAGGCATGCCTGGATGAGAAAACAGACATCTCATTCTACGACAGAAACAGAGAGACATTGTACAATGGACTGAAAGAGCTCGGCTTCGAGTGTATCAAACCGGAAGGCGCATTCTACCTGTTCGTGAAATCACCGGTTGCCGATGAAAAAGAATTCTGCGCGGCGGCGAAAAAATATAATATCCTGATCGTGCCGGGAAGTTCCTTTGCGTGTCCGGGATATGTAAGGATCGCATACTGCGTGGCTTACGAGACGATCGTTAATTCTCTGCCGAAGTTCGCAGAGCTGGCTGGAGAATACAGATAAGCGGCTGAGAAATGCAGGTTGGCTGAGGAATACAGATAAGCGGCTGAGAAATACAGGCTGGCTGAGGAATACAAATAAGAGCAGGAGAATACTATGAAAATCAGAGATGAACTTCTTAGAAATATACGTCAGGTAGAGCCCTATGTTCCGGGGGAACAGCCTCAGGAGCAGGTTGTCAAGCTGAACACAAATGAGAATCCTTATCCTCCGTCGCCGGAGGTGAAGAAAGCGCTGGCTTCACTGGATACAGATGCATTCCGTCTGTATCCGGACCCGGCATCCAGCGTGCTTGTTAAGGCACTTGCGGATCAGTATCAGGTCGGTGAAGATCAGGTGTTTGTGGGGGTCGGTTCTGACGACGTGCTTTCTCTGTGTTTCCTGACGTTTTTTAATTCAGATAAGCCGATTTTATTTCCTGATATCACATACTCTTTCTACAAGGTATGGGCACAGCTCTACCGGATCCCCTATGAGTGTCCGAAGCTGAATGAGGACTTCCGTATTGTAAAAGAGGATTATTACCGGGAAAACGGCGGTGTTATCTTCCCGAATCCGAATGCACCGACGGCAGTTTATGAAGAACTGGATTTCATCGAGGATATTCTGGAACACAACAGGGATTCTATTGTGATCGTGGATGAAGCCTATGTGGATTTCGCGGGACGCTCTGCGATCGAACTGATCGGCCGTTATGATAATCTGATCGTTACACAGACATTTTCCAAGGCGCGCAGCATGGCGGGAATGCGGATCGGATATGCGATCGCGGATCCGGAGCTGATCCGGTGTCTGAATGATGTAAAGTATTCTTTCAACTCTTATACCATGAGCAGGGCGGCATTGGTCTGCGGCGCTGCAGCGGTAAAGGACAGAGAATATTTTGAAGAAAATGTCCGCAAGATAATAAGGACGCGGGAATGGGCAAAAGAAGAACTCAAGTCCCTGGGGTTTGTCATGACAGATTCAAAAGCAAATTTTATCTTCGCAAGACATCCGGGATACGACGCCGGAACGTTATTTGAAGAGCTGAAAGCAGAGCATATTTATGTCCGTCACTGGGATGAAGAGAGGATCGGACAGTATCTGCGGATCACGGTGGGCACCGATGCTGAGATGAAGATCCTGTTTGATTTTTTGAAAAAAGCGGTTCATCCAACCGGGTGTTGACCTGCTGCAGCTATATAAACCCCTGCCTCTGGAAACGTTGACAGCTTTGGGATGATTCCGTATAATGAAAACAGAACTAAAAGGGGTGGAATATATGATCTACGAAAATAACGAAGAAAAGAGAAGTACGATCTGGCGCACGATCCTGACTGTATCCTCCGTTCTTATCATAATCATAGCCGTATTTTTTATTGTGAAGCTATTCACAGGGAATCCTCTGGAGGGGACATGGGTAAGCGAAGGCTCCGGCGACAGGATCGAAATTACCGATGATAATGAAATGTACATTCATCCGGAAGAGGGCGGGGAATATACTGTGATCCGGTGTAATGTAGACACAAAGACGAAAGTGCTTACAGTCGGCGGTGAGGACGCTGTTGATTCTGATATTATACAGCCGGGAACCTATAACTACAATGTAGAGCAGAATACACTGACGCTGACAGAACGCGAATATGGAGACCAGCTTGTGTTTATGCGTGAGCAGGAATAGAGATTAGGAGAGTTCCGCGTGCGGGACTCTCCTGTTGTAACTGGGCGTGAAACCGGCTTCCCCGGTTGAAATGTAAAAAATAAGGGAGAAGATATATGTTACGAGAGCAGACAAAAGAGATCAATATCGGAGGAGTAAAGATCGGCGGCAGCAATCCTGTGGCGATCCAGTCTATGACGAATACAAAGACAGAGGATGTGGATGGGACTGTCGCGCAGATCTTAAAGCTGGAAGCGGCAGGATGCGAGATCATCCGGTGCGCCGTGCCCACGATGGAAGCGGCGGAAGCTTTAAAAGAGATCAAAAAGCAGATCCATATCCCGCTTGTTGCGGACATTCATTTTGATTACCGGCTTGCGATTGCCGCGATCGAGAACGGTGCGGACAAGATCCGCATCAATCCGGGCAATATCGGATCGGAAGACAGAGTAAAGGCGGTTGTCGATAAGGCAAAAGAATATGGTGTTCCGATCCGTGTAGGAGTAAACAGCGGATCCCTCGAGAAAGCTCTGTTGGAAAAATACGGCGGTGTCACTGCAGAAGGGATCGTGGAGAGCGCTCTGGATAAAGTACATATGATCGAGGAAATGGGATATGACAATCTGGTGGTCAGCATCAAGTCGTCTGATGTGCTCATGTGTGTGAGAGCCCATGAGCTGATCGCAAAAGAATGCCCGTATCCCCTTCATGTCGGTATTACTGAGTCCGGAACTCTATATTCGGGCAATGTGAAATCTTCGGTGGGGCTTGGCATCATCCTTTATGAAGGGATCGGAAATACGATCCGTGTCTCCCTGACCGGCGATCCGGCTGAGGAGATCCGCACGGCAAAGCTTATCCTGAAGACACTGGGACTTAGAAAAGGCGGCATCGAAGTCGTATCCTGCCCCACATGCGGCAGGACGAAGATCGACCTGATCGGACTTGCCAACCAGGTGGAGAAAATGGTTGCCGATATCCCGCTCGATATCAAGGTGGCTGTTATGGGATGTGTAGTAAACGGACCGGGGGAGGCGAAAGAAGCGGATATCGGCATTGCAGGAGGTATCGGAGAAGGACTTCTGATCAAAAAAGGCGAGATCATCAAAAAAGTAAAAGAAGAAGAACTTCTGGATACTCTTCGGCAGGAATTGCTGAACTGGAAAGAATAAACCTGCGCACCGAAGAACAGATCCGGACAGAAATCCGTACAGACAGATACAGGAGTGTTGAGAATTGGAAAAGACCAGAAGCGATAAGGCATTTTTCTATGTTTTTCCGACGTTGAAAGTAGAGGAGGATATCCAGATCCTCTTTGCAGATGTGGAAGTAAAGAAGATCACGACGAATTCACGCCGTGATTTTCTTCATGTACATATCTTCAGCCGCCATCTGATCCAGAAGAAACAGATCTGGCAGATGGAGCGGCGGATCAAAGACCAGCTCTTTGGCAATGTCCATGTCGATGTGCGCATCGAAGAGGAATATGCGCTTTCCGGACAGTACACGCCGGAGGCTTTGATGGATGAATACAGAGAGAGTATCATCATGGAGTTGAAGGAGCAGAGCGTGCTGGCGTCCAGTATGTTTTCCCAGGCGCAGATCCACTATGAAGACGGTAATGTGGTCTGCCTGGAACTGCTGGATACGATCGTATCTGAGGGACGCAAAGAAGAGATCCTGAACCTTCTTGAGACGATATTCGGGGAGAGGTTCCATATACCGGCGGATATCCGCATCACTTACCGGGAACCGGATGGAAGCGGAACGCGCGAGTATGACGAGCAGAGACTGCAGCAGGAGATCAATGCGATCTTCGAAAGGCGGGCGAGACAGCGCGGCGAATATGTAAGTCCGGAGAATAACGGTGAAACTTCCGGATCTTCTGGCGGCGCAGATCATGCAAAAGGCCGGCAGGCAGATACGTCCGGTGCATCTTCCGGCGGAAAGCATGGATCGAAAGACGCTTCATCGAAGCATAACGCGGGAAGCGGCGCTTCCGGAGGCCCGGGCGGCAGAAAAGCGGGAAGAAGAGGCGAATTTAAAAAGAAAGATTTCTACCGTCCGATCAAACAGGGAGATGATCCGAACCTGATCTACGGCAGGAGCTTTGACGATGATCCGATCACACTGGATCAGGTCGTGACAGAGATGGGAGAAGTTACGATCCACGGCAAGATCATCAACTTCGATACAAGAGAGATCCGAAATGAAAAGACGATCATTATGTTCGCAGTGACAGACTTTACCGATACGATCACAGTAAAGATGTTTACCCGCAACGATCAGCTCCCGGAGCTGCTCGGCGAACTGAAAAAAGGCGCGTTTGTAAAGATCAAAGGTATTACGACGATCGACAAGTTCGACGGGGAACTGACCATCGGTTCAGTCACCGGGATCAAGAAGATCGGCGACTTTACAGTCTCAAGAGAGGACTTAAGCCCCATCAAGCGCGTGGAGCTCCACTGTCATACGAAGATGAGCGATATGGACGGCGTTTCCGAGGTGAAAGATATCGTAAAGCGCGCCCATGACTGGGGGCATCCTGCGATCGCGATCACAGACCACGGCGTGGCCCAGGCGTTCCCTGATGCGAACCACTATATCGAGACTCTTGACAAAGATGATCCGTTCAAAGTGCTCTACGGGGTGGAAGGCTATGTTGTGGACGACCTGACAGAGATTGCAGTGAATGCCGGAGACCAGACGCTGGATGACACCTATATTGTCTTTGACATTGAGACGACCGGATTCAGTTCCATCCGCGACCGGATCATCGAGATCGGCGCGGTGAAAGTGGTAAACGGGAAGATCGTGGATAAGTTCAGTACATTTGTAAATCCGCAGCGGCCGATCCCGTTTGAGATCACGAACCTGACAAGCATCACAGATGAGATGGTCATGGGTTCTCCGGCGATCGACGTGATACTGCCGCAGTTCCTCGAATTTGTCGGGGACGGCGTGCTTGTGGCGCACAATGCCGGATTTGACGTGGGATTTATCGAGCAGAACTGCAGGAACCTGGGATTAAACGACCGATTTGTCTATCTGGATACGGTTGCACTTGCCCGTGTGCTTCTGCCGACATTGTCGAAGTATAAGCTGAATGTGGTCGCAAAGGCGCTCAATATCTCCCTTGAGAACCACCACCGGGCAGTGGACGACGCAGGGGCGACTGCTGAGATCTTCGTGAAATTCGTGGAGATGCTAAAGAAAGACAATATTACCACGCTAAAAGAGGTCAACCACTTCGGAGACCGCAATGTCAATGCGATCCGCAAGATGCCGACACACCATATCATCATCATGGCGAAGAATGATATCGGCAGATACAACCTGTACCAGCTGATCACAGAGTCGCACCTTACGTACTATGCCAGACGGCCGAGGATCCCGAAGAGCCTGCTGAACGAGCATCGGGAAGGGCTGCTGGTCGGAAGCGCCTGCGAGGCGGGCGAACTGTATCAGGCGGTGCTTGAGAAGCGGTCTGCACAGCAGATCGCGAAGTTGGCGGAATTCTATGATTACTACGAGATCCAGCCTCTCGGCAACAACCGGTTTATGATCGAGAGCGACCGTATCGCGGATGTGAATTCGGAGGAAGATCTGAAGAACATCAACCGGGAGATCGTAGAACTGGGCGAGAAGTTCGGAAAGCCCGTTGTGGCCACATGCGACGTCCATTTCCTTGATCCGGATGACGAAGTATACAGACGGATCATTATGGCGGGAAAAGGATTCGACGATGCGGATGAGCAGGCGCCGCTCTTCCTGCGCACGACCGAGGAGATGCTGGAGGAGTTTTCCTATCTGGGGGCAGCCAAAGCCCGCGAGATCGTGATAGACAACCCGGTAAAGATCGCAGGCATGATCGAGAAGATCTCGCCGGTGAATCCGAATAAGTGCCCGCCGGTCATCGAAAATTCCGATCAGGAACTTAGGGACATCTGTTACAGGAAAGCCCATGAGATGTACGGCGAAGAGCTGCCGGTCCAGGTGTCCGGGCGTCTGGAGAAAGAGCTGAACTCGATTATCTCCAACGGATATGCCGTGATGTACATCATCGCCCAGAAGTTGGTGTGGAAGTCAAACGCCGACGGTTACCTTGTAGGTTCCCGTGGTTCTGTCGGTTCCTCTTTCGTGGCGACTATGTCTGGAATTACGGAGGTTAATCCGCTAAGCCCGCATTATTACTGTAAAAAATGCCACTACAGCGATTTTGAATCCGATGAAGTGCGTGCATTTGCCGGCGGCTGCGGTTTTGACATGCCGGATAAGATCTGCCCGGTGTGCGGCGAACCCCTTGTTAAGGCCGGGTTCGATATCCCCTTCGAGACATTCCTCGGTTTTAAGGGGGACAAGGAGCCGGATATCGACCTGAACTTCTCCGGAGACTATCAGGCGAAAGCCCACAAATATACGGAGGTGCTCTTTGGAGAAGGGCATACATTCAAGGCGGGGACCATCGGCACGCTGGCTGACAAGACCGCTTATGGATTTGTGAAGAATTACTATGAGGAGCGCGAGCAGAGAAAGCGTCGATGCGAGATCGAGAGGGTCACGGTAGGCTGCACCGGCATCCGGCGCAGCACCGGCCAGCATCCGGGCGGTATCGTGGTGCTCCCCCATGGGCATGATATCAACGAATTCACCCCGGTACAGCATCCGGCAAATGATATGGAATGCGGGATCATCACCACGCATTTCGATTACCATTCTATCGACCATAACCTTTTGAAACTGGATATCCTCGGACACGACGATCCTACCATGATCCGTACGCTGGAGGATTATATCACCTCTGACGCCATGGACAATGAATACAATGAGGAGCATCCTTTCATCGCGACAGATATCCCGTTGGATGACAAAGAGGTGATCGAGCTCTTCCACGGTACGGAGGTGCTGGGGATCAAACCGGAAGATATCGACGGCTGCAAGCTGGGATGCCTGGGGATCCCCGAGTTCGGAACAGACTTCGTTATCCAGATGGTCGAGGATACAAAGCCGCAGACATTATCCGATCTGATCCGTATCTCCGGCCTGTCCCACGGGACCAACGTGTGGCTGGGAAATGCGCAGGAACTGGTAAAATCAGGGAAAGCAACGATCTCAACGGCGATCTGTACCCGTGACGATATCATGATATACCTGATCAATAAAGGAGTGGAAAGCGCCCTCGCATTCACCATCATGGAGAGCGTGCGTAAAGGAAAAGGACTGAAGCCGGAGTGGGAGGAAGCGATGAAAGCGCAGGATGTCCCGGACTGGTATATCTGGTCGTGCAAGAAGATCAGCTACATGTTCCCGAAAGCCCATGCGGCGGCGTATGTCATGATGGCGTACCGGATCGCATACTGCAAGATCCATTACCCGCTGGCTTATTATGCCGCCTACTTCAGTATCCGCGCAGACGCATTTACCTACGAGATCATGTGCCAGGGCAAAGACAAGCTGAATTACTATATGCAGGATTATAAGAAGCGGAGCGACACACTCAGCAAGAAAGAACAGGACGTCATGAAAGACATGAAGATCGTACAGGAGATGTACGCCCGCGGATTCGAGTTCGCTCCGATCGATCTCTATAAGGCAAAAGCAAAAATGTTCCAGATCGTGGACGGAAAACTGATGCCGTCCTTTGCCAGCATCGAGGGAATGGGAGACAAGGCTGCCGAAGCGGTGGAAGAGGCGGGAAAAGACGGGCCGTATCTGTCGCTGGATGATTTCCGTCAGAGGACGAAAGTCAGCAAGACCGTGATCGACCTGATGCAGGAACTGGGACTGTTCGGCGACCTGCCGCAGAGCAATCAGCTGTCGCTGTTTGATTTTGCATAGCAAAGAACTATTGCCTGATATTAGTTGAAAATAATTAATGAATTGTAGAAGGGACTATCTCTTAAGGTCCAGAGAGTTAGAAAACTCCGGATTCAAAGAGGTAGTTCTTTTTTTCTATATGTGTACGACTAGTCATTTCATGCTTTTTTTGTTAAAAAATAGAATTGTTTAATTTTAACAAAAAAATGTATAAAAATATAGTAAAAAAGTGAAAAATAAAAGAAATAGTTGATGAATTTAAATTATAATGATATATTAAAATTATAATTTTAATATATGTGAAACCGGTTGACATATATCATAATAACAGACAAAAAGTAGAAAGGGAGGAATAGAACCTATGAAGAAAAGAATAGTGGCTGTTTTAACTTTATCTGTAATGATGACGGTAATGACAGCGGGATGCGGGAGTGGAAACGCGGACGACAACGGCAGCGGAGATGACGGGCAGGTGACGCTCACGTGGCAGAGCTACGACAGCTATGATAAATACGAAAAGGTAGTCGATGCTTTTGAGAAAGAAAACCCTGATATTAAAATAGAATTTGAGGAGGTTTCAGACTTCGCGACCAAGATACTGACTGAGGCGACGGCGGGAGACCTCCCGGACCTGCTTAACGTCAATACCGGGACGACGGCTCTTCTTGCCGATGCAGGTGCGCTGACGGAGTTCGACACAGAGGAACTGAAGGCAGACGAAAAATACAAGTTCGATGACTTCTGGGAGGCGGCGCAGACATACTGCACATATGACGGCGGCTGGTACGCGCTTCCCCTGGACGGCGGGAATTACGGCTGGGTATACAATGTGGACATGTTCGAGCAGTGCGGCATCGAAGTGCCTGAAGAAGGGTTCACATGGGATGAGTTTGAGGATGTGTGTGCTGTGCTCAGTGAAAATAAGGAAGAGCTGGGGATTGAGTATCCCACGATCTTTAACGACCTCTCATCCTCAATAGACATGATGTATCCGCTTATTACAGAGGCGGGCGGACAGTACCTCAACGAGGACGGCACCTGCGGATGGAACAGCGGGGCGGCTGTGGAAGCGTTTGAATGGGTGCAGGGCCTTGTGGACAGCGGATATATACCGCCTATCGAAAAGCTGGGCGACGGCTATGACGCACTTATCACAAAGTTTAACGCAGGGCAGATAGCAATGTGCCGCGTGGCGCTGTGGAACTCCACATACCTTGAGGAGACGGTAAACTGGAAGGTAATGAACGCTCCCCGTGGAAATGACGGGACGCAGTCAGAGGTCCTTTTCCTGAACGGGATCGGCATATCGAATACATGCGAGAACTATGACGCTGCTTTAAAATTTGTGAAGTATATTACAAGCGAGGAAGGGCTGGCGCTGTATCTTGCGGACAATACTTCCCCGCAGATAGCAGTGAGGCGCTCGCAGGCCGATTTGTCGGTAACTATGTTTGACGAAGATAAAGATATGAGACTGTTCAACGAGGGGCTTGAGTATGCAGGTTATATTGACCTGACAAAGACTTTCGCAGACCAGCAGACAGTAATCGGACAGTATTTTGATGAAATATGGCACAACGATGCAGATATTCAGAGCACGCTGGATGATATGGCAGAGGAGCTGAACGCGCTCCTGGCAGAGTAAATACCGGATATTAAGTGCATCATGATCTGTGCAGGTCATGATGCCCTGCATTTAAGAAAGGCGTCCCGCCTGTGAATGTTTCTGTTTCCGGCAGGACGCGGGCTAAAAGGAGAGGATGTTTTGGAAAATACAAAAATAAGAAAACGGAGGAAAAGCGACAGGAACATCGCGTTCCTTTTTCTGCTCCCGTCTCTGATACTGCTGGCGCTTTTTGTATTCTGGCCGATGATCGATTCCATAAAGATGTCGTTTTACGACTGGAATCCTCTGAAAGGGAGCATTTTCACAGGGCTGGAAAATTATAAGGAACTTATGGGGGACGATCTGTGGTGGACGAGCCTGAAAAATACGGTGATCTATATTCTGATGAACGTCCCGCCGATCGTGATATTTGCGATTATTATGACGGAACTGGTGCTGTTTGCAAATAAGAGGAGCCGCACCGTCTCGAAACTCGTAAGAGGGATCTTTTTCCTCCCCTGCGCCTTATCTCTGGTGGCTACGGGCGTAGCGTGGCGTTTCCTGATGGGAACCAATTACGGAATAATCAATAACTTCCTGGGAAAACTGGGGATCCAGGACGTCGGATGGCTGACAGACGGGAAAATCGCCCTTGCGTCGATGGCAATAGTCACAGTCTGGAGATGGGCCGGATATTATATGGTCATGGTCGTGGCAGGGAGGCTTGGGATATCGCAGGAATATTATGAAGCCGCCGATCTGGATGGGGCGAATGTATGGCACAAGTTCGTGTCCATTACCCTCCCGCAGTTAAAGCCGGTTCTGACATATATCATCCTGATGTGTGTGATCGGGACATTCCAGGAATTTGACCTTGTCTATACAATGACGAACGGCGGGCCGGGGACAAGCACGTACCTTACGGGACTTACCCTGTACAAGACGGCTTTCTCCTCACTGAAAATGGGATATTCCTGCGCCATGGCAGTGTTTATCTTCCTGCTGTCCATCGTGATATCCGTGCTGCAGCTTAAACTGACGTCTGACAAAGAATGAGGAAAGGGGGAAGAAAACCATGGCTTACACAAAAGCAAAAATAAAAAAGAGGGAACTGCCCGGCGAAGTGCTCTGCTGGGGAGTGATCGCGGCGCTTGTATTCCTGATCATATTCCCCTTTGCATATATTCTGTCGACCGCCCTGAAATCAGATCAGGATCTGGCCACAAGCGTGGGGCGCATCCTGCCGGAATCCGTGCAGTGGGACAACTTTGCCAAAGCGTGGGAACTGTTGGATTTCCCGACGAACTTTTTGAACTCATTTGTAGTATCGGCGTCTGTCACTCTGCTGACGGTGCTGCTGTGTAGCATGGCGGCTTATGTATTTACACGCCTTGAGTTCAAGGGCAGGAATATCCTGTTCGTAGTGTATCTGTCCACAATGATGATACCTATCACGGTCAGGCTGATACCGTCATACATGCTATGCAGGGAGCTGAATCTGTTGGATACATATTCCGGCATGATCCTTCCGCAGGTCGCGTGGTCGATCCCGTTCGGCACGTTCCTGATGAGACAGTTTTATTTCGGGATACCTAAGGAACTGGACGAGGCGGCGAAGATCGACGGCGCGACCCATCTTCAGATATTTACAAAAGTACTCATGCCTCTGACAAAATCCAGTATGACGACACTGGGAACATATACGTTCATACAGGCGTGGAACAATCTGATCTGGATGCTCCTTGTAGTACAGAGCGAGAGCAAGTGGACTGTTACTCTCGGAATCAGCTCCATCTGCGGCGCATCCGTGATCAAACAGCCTACATGGAACCTGATCATGGGAGTGATCGTGATAGGGATGATACCGGTGCTGATCCTGTTCTTCGCCTTCCAGAAGTATTTCATGCAGTCGGTGGCTGCGACAGGTATCAAATAAATGACAGGAGTATTGAGAGAATGAAAGGACTAATTGTTACAACTGACAGGGAACTTCGACTGGTGGACGATATCCCGGAGCCGGAAATAGGAGATTACGAAGCTCTGGTAAAGATCAGATGCTGCATGATATGCAATGGGACGGACATGGGCGTTATCCGGCATAAGGTCAGGGAGGCAGACAGATATCCCGCAGTCCTCGGACATGAGGACGCCGGGTATGTAGTGAGGGTCGGGGCGAAAGTCACATCCTATAAAGCAGGGGATCTCGTAGTGCGCGCGTCACAGCCCGACAATGAAAAATATGCGAGCGCGTGGGGCGGCTTTGCAGAGTATGCCGTAGTAAAGGACTATGCGGCCGCCGCAAAGGACGGCGTCAGGTTAAAGGACGCCTCTCTGGGTATTACCCAGCAGGTATGTCCTCCTAAGATGAGACCCGAGGACGCATCGCTGCTTATCACACTGAAGGAGACATACAGCGCGCTCGACCGGATCGGAAGCGCCGGATGCGGGAACATGCTGATAATCGGCGACGGCCCTGTGGCCCTTGCGTTCCTTGTCTGCGCGAAGCTCCAGGGCGCGGGAAAAGTATATCTGTTCGGGAACCACCGGGAAAAACTGGAGACCGCAGCACGTCTGGGAGCCGACGGGGTATATCTGAATAAAGATCCGGATGAAGTCCGCAGGGCGGAGCGGGAGCTGGGAAGAAAGATGGATTTCTGCATAGATACGATAGGCGCGAATCCTACGATGGAGCAGGGCCTTGACTACATACACGAGGACGGAACAGTGGCGGTGTACGGCTTAAAGAGTGATGAATATATCAACGTCAGGACGCCCGTACTGCGTAATTTTTCCATCCGGTATATCCAGTGGCCCCTGCCCGAATGGGAAGCGCGGGCCCACGAGCCGGTGGTGCGCGCGGTGATGGATGGCAAGATTGACACGGACGCGCTGATCACACACCGTTTTCCTGTGGAGAAATACCAAAAAGGCATAGAGGCTGTCAGGAACCGGACCGCATTGAAAGTAGTGCTGTATTTCGGAGAGGAGTGAATATGATGACGCCATACACATTCAGGAAAGACGAGTATTTTAAAGAGGCGGAAGATGTATATGCGGCATATCCCACGGACGTATCCGCTATGGAACGGATGCTGGAAAAGATGGCGGAGGATGATCCGAAGGCTTCCCCGTTCAGGAAAAAGACGTGGATATATAAAGTCGCGGCAGAAAATGCGGACGTAAAGATATTTCCCTCAAATCCGTTCTACGGTGAGATCGATACAGGAAGAGAGAGGAACAGCGTGACGTCTTCTTTCCCTCCCCAGCCGGGACTGGGATGCTGGCTTATGAAGCAGTATCCCGGATTTGTGGACAGATACGGGGAGTGGAGCGCCTGGTACGGAGACCGGGGAGTGATCAACGCCCCGCAGTATACGGACGCTTCGCACCATTACGCCGACTGCAGTACAGTGTTGGAATACGGGCTTGCAGGGATTATAAGAAAGATAAAAGAGCGGGAGAAAGACGGCGCGCTTACTTCTCATCAGAGGGAATTCCTGGAGTGCATGGCAGATGTGTGCGAAAGCCTGGAGCACATTTCCAGGCGTTTTTCAAAAAAGGCGGCAGAGATGCTCGAAGAGGAAAAAAATCCGCTTAAACGCGGGGTGCTGGAGAGGATTGCGGATACCGCCGCCCGTGTGCCGGAACAGCCGGCGCGGACATTTTATGAGGCGATGTGCGCTATATGGTACACAAGAGAAATGTGCAATGCCCTGGACGGGCTTGGCTTTGCCGTGATCGGCCATCTTGACCGGATACTGTATCCATATTATACAAAGGATATTGCCCAGGGAAGGATCACGCCGGAGGAAGCGCAGGAGCTCATAGACTGTTTTGTCTCCATGACGGATGCAAGATGGGATCTTGAGGCGGATCTCCCGGGAGGGACGAACGCGGATATCATTGTCGGCGGATGTGATGAAACAGGCAGGACTGTCTACAATGAAGTCACGGAAATGATCCTGAACAGCTATAAAAAGTACCGGTTCGCGAATCCGAAGCTTCAGGCTAGGATTACAGAGGACGCTCCGGCCGGCTATCTCATGCGTCTGGGAGAACTGGCGGGCATGGGACTGAACGTGCTTTCCATCTTTAACGACAGAGTGATTATCCAGGCCAACAGAAAATGGGATAAGAAACTGGAGGACTGCCGGCTTTATGTGGCCGGCGGATGCCAGGAAATCTGCGTGGGGAACGAAGTGAACTGCCGTGCTTACGTATACCTGAATCTTGTGCAGATGCTGAATGTTTCGCTGTATCCGGAATACTGGAATAAAGTCTTTGAAAGAGACGGAGTCAGCTTCCTCCCTGCATATAAGGAGGAGACTTTTGAGGGCTTTTACCGTGCGGCGATGGAAAATTACCAGAATGAGATCAACATGTTCATGGACAGATATAATGAGTTCGGCATGCAGTGGAGAAAAAGCAATCCGTCCCTGTTCTTCTCCGCTGTGACACCGTCCTGTACAGAGAAGGCCATGGATGTATCCGAGGGCGGCGCGGTATACAATACAGATAATTTCGCGGCGGCGGGGACAGGGACGGTCATAGACGCCCTCTACGCCATAAAGACAGCCGTATATGACAGGAAAGCCGTGACGATGGACGAACTGAGGGCGGCGATGCAGGAGGATTTCAAGGGAAGGGAACCTCTCAGACAGTATCTGCTCCATAAAGTCCCGAAGTTCGGCAGGGACGGGGAAGTAAATGTGTTCGGGAGAAAGGTGATGCACGATCTGGCCGCACGACTCGGAGGAAAAGAAAACTGCAGAGGCGGGAAATACGAGCCGTCCCTGTTCGCCTTTTACTCCTACGACTGGTTCAAAGATACGACTCAGGCGACGGCGGACGGGAGAAAACGAGGCACAGGGCTCTCAAGAGGAGTGAATCCCAGCGAGAGCACGGAGGACATCGATATCGCCACGCTCCTTAACGCCGTTAAAGAGATGGATTATACGGAGTTCCCCGGGGGCGTGGTGAATTATATGGATATACCGGTCTCGTATAAAGACGCGAAGCCGGAACTGTTCGCCGCAGTGATCAGGGCTTTCTGCGAGAACGGAGGAAGCGTCATGGACTTTAACGTTGTAGACAAGGAACTGCTCCTTAAAGCACAGAAAGAGCCTGAGTTACACAGGAACATCGTGGTGAGGGTGTGCGGGTACAGCGCGTATTTCCATACTCTGTCCAGAGAAATGCAGAATGAAGTGATAGGAAGGACGCAGAGATGAAAGCGGGACAGGAAAAAGAAAATACCCGGGAGATCATGGTGAGCCGGATACAGTATTTCTCTCTGCACGACGGGCCGGGGATACGCACCACGGTATTTCTCCAGGGATGCGGTCTGCGGTGCAGGTGGTGCCATAATCCTGAGACATGGGATGCGGCGCCGTCTGTCAGCTACGACAGCGGCCGGTGCATCGGATGTACGGCGTGCAGGGAAGTATGCCCGGTACAGGCCCATGAGTTTACAGAGGAGGGACACAGGTTTTTATTTTCCAGGTGCATACGCTGCGGGAAGTGCATAGAAGCCTGTCCCGCACAGGCTCTGGAGATGAACGGATATTCTGAGAACACGGACGGCCTGTATGACCGGCTTATAAGAGATAAAAGACTGTATGAGATATCGGGCGGAGGGGTGACATTTTCAGGAGGGGAGCCGCTGATGCAGGCCGCCGCCCTTCGCGGTATCCTGACAAGGCTGCGGGAGAGCGGCGTCCACACGGCTTTAGAGACTGCTCTGTACGCGCCGTGGGAGACAGTGGAGCAGGTGTGCGGAGCTGTCTCGCTGTTCCTGGCAGATATGAAGATGTACGATGCACAGGAGCACAGAAAATATACCGGCGTGGATAACGCGCTTATACTGGAAAATCTGAAAAGACTTGTGCGGATCAGGGACACGGCCGTGAGGATCCCTGTGATCGGCGGTGTGAACGACAGCAGAGAAAACGCGGAAAAAACCGCCGGTTTTCTGGCTTCGCTCAAACCGGGCGTCCTGAGCGCGGAACTGCTCCCTTATCATGACTTTGGCATCGCGAAAGCCGGACGCATCGGCAGGATGCAGGAGCGGTTTGCAGAGCCGGGACAAGAGCGGATTGCAGAACTGGAAGATATATACCGCAGCTATGGGATTAAAATCGTATAAATCAGAAAACAGGGCAAGGAGAATATAAAGATGAGAGCAGAACTGGAACACAAGGCAAAAAAAGAATGGCTCTGTATTCCATATGAATATGAGGCTCCTGTCATATCTGTCACCGTCAGTGACAAAAAAGGCAGAGAAAAGCATGTGCCGGTGCGCCTGGCAGAAAGCAGGGTGGATCTGTGGATGTCGTATCCGCTGACGGATCTTGCTCCGGGCAGGATCACACTGTCAGCAGAAGGGGAAAACTGGCTCGGGGCGTCATATATCGGCATGGAGCCTGCCAGAGAGAAAAGGCGCGAGACGCCGCGTCCCCGCGTGCATTATATGCCCCCGTCAGGAGGGATCACATCTCTTGAGGGGATCTGGAAACAGAACGGAAGATGGATCCTTTCCTATACCGCGTCACCGTGTATGCTGGAGGATGTGCGAGGCGCAGAGACGGAAGCGGCGGCCGCGTCCGTCGATCTCCTCCACTGGGAAGAGACGCAGACAGAGGGAAAAGAGCGGAAGCCGGAAGAAAACAGGCGGTTATCGGAAGTGTTTTCCGGCGGCAGAGCGGCGGAAAAGGCAGGCTGGACCGGCGACGTTGAGGAGGCGGCTGTGATCCGGGACGGTAGGAGAATATACAGTATTGCCAGGAGCTTTTTGGGCAGGCTGGATTCCTGCGCCGGGGCGTGCGTGCTGAGCATACCGGCACAGGTAAGGGACGGGAAGATGGCGCCTGCGAGCCAGACTGAGAACCTGCGGGTGTGGGAGCGGATCTGGCAGAATGTGGGACTGGAAAAGGAATTTTATTTTCCCATGCGGTTTAAACTGGCCCCGGGAATATGGCCGGAGATACGTCTGCTGGAGAAGGAAAATACTGCGGACGATATACGGACGGAAGCGTGCGAGGCGGAAGTGGAGATTTTCGTGGGGCAGGAGAGGGAACTCTCCATTGAACTGTGCGGGGCGGTATGGAGATGGGAAGCTCTGGAACAGACGATATCCTGCGGATCGTGCCGCATAAAAGCGCCGGTGGAAAACGGCAGGCTGCATCTGCATTTTTTCAGTGATATGGTCGTGCAGGAACTTTTCCCCGGGACAGACAGGGCGGCGCTTATCCTCCTGCCCGGCGGGATGCAGAAGAAAACATACCGGATCGGGAGCGAGCTGGTGGAAAATATCAACAACGATTCTTTTTGTTTTCAATATCCCGCAGAGCCTTATATCAGGATAAATTCCTCCGGCGCTTCGGCATACATTGTGGAGGCAGGGGTGTGGGGTCTGCGGCCCGTACGCTATTCTGAGGCGGGGCAGAAACTGCTGAAAGGAGCAGAAAAAGGAAAAACGCTTTTTGAGTGCTGCCATTATACGATCTATGAAAACTGTGTGGAGGACAGAATTTACGGACCGCCCTGTGCGTGGGCACTGAACGGAGGAAAGACGGTGCTCTCCCCTGTGCGCGCAAAAGAGGAGTTTACATGGCGCGCGACTCCATGGGGCGATATGACAAGAGTTGTAAACCGCACGGAGAGATGGGACGCGCCGCGAGACAGCACATATCCCAGGCTTTGGACGAAATATCCGGTGTTAAACGCGGCATTCGGTCTGGCTGCGGACATTATGCTGAAAAACAGGGACGAGAGGTACGCTCTCCCGGGGCAGCGGGGGCTTATGAACGCGGCTCTTTTCCAAGGGGAAGGAGAGGGGTTCGGCAGCTGGGTGAGGGATACATGCCATGCGGCTTTCCGGTGCCAGAACCTTCTTGCCCCTGAGGAGATCAGGGAATCCCTTGTCTATATCTCCGAGCGCGGATTCAACAACGGCGAGGACTGCGCCGCTATGCCCGCTGTTGCGGCGTGGGACTATTATACAGCCACAGGCGACAGGCAGATACTCTTTGAGATGCTCCCGGGCATACAGCGGTATGCGCAGGAAGCAGACCAACGATATGACGGGGAGATGGAACTGGTGCGTGCAGATATGTGCCCGGCGCAGGACGCGTTCCCGGAACCGGAAAACGGGGGATACTGCCTGGGGACTGAGATTTTCTTTGCTCTTATGTACGAGGCGGCGGCAAAGATATGCACAGAGACCGGATGCATGGAGGAACGGCGGGAGATCTGGAGCGCAAGAGCGGCAGCCATGCGTAGATCCATAAGGGAAAAATACTGGAACCCGGAAAAGGGATGCTTTACCAGCGGCCCTGTGGGAAGCGAGGCGTATGAAAAAGGATGGTGGGAGATGACAGGAGCCGAGCTGGCTCTGTGGCCAAGGTTCGGGATTGCTTCCAGACAGCAGAGGAAAATCTTCCTTACCACTATCCGGCAGAATCCCGGGGCGTGCTCTGACTTCGGGATGAACTGGTATCCGTTCCGCAGGGAAAAGAATCATTTCTGGAGAGCCTGCTGGGTGTCATGGACACAGGGCGTGGCTGTGGCGGCGGCTTCAGAGGGAGATGAAGAGTTTCTGATGAAACTGATCTTCGGGCAGGTGAGGAATGTACTGCTTAACAAATCCTTTCACGAGGTGATGGATTTTGATACCGGAAAGGCGTGGAGATGGCCTCATCTTCCATGGCATGCGGCGGCGTTTATCGGATACATCGTAAACGGCGTCATGGGCGTCGGCTATGACGCGGACGGGCTGAGATTAAATCCTCTGATACCGGAAGCTTTTGCGGACAGCGTGCTCACGGGGGTTAAGTACCGGGCGGCTTCCTATACAATATATGTCCACGGCTTTGGTCGGCCGTGCCGGACAGAGCTTGACGGCATCGCAGTCACCGGCGCTTTCGGCCGTAATATGACCGGAGAGCACAGGATAGACGTCTATGCGGGAAACAGAGAAACCGCAGGATCAGGGGGTGAGAAGAGCTGATGCACAGTGAAAAGAAAGACAAAAAAGTAATCGCAGCGGGACACATTTGTCTTGATATCACGCCGGATCTTGAGCTGGATCAAGAGAACCGGCAAATCCGGGGGGAGCTTTTAGCGCCGGGAAAGCTGCTCAGGATAGGAAAGGCCGAAGTAAGCGCGGGCGGTTCTGTGGTAAATACCGGGATTGGGATCAAACGGATGGGCGGAAATGTGGAACTGATGGGAAGCGTGGGAAAGGACGAGTTCGGACGAATCGTCCTTTCCCAGATGGAAAAGTACGGCGTGGGGACAGAGAGCATTACCCACTCAGAGAAAGCTTCCACAGCTTATTCTATTATATTTGCCCCTCCGGGTACAGACCGCATCATCTTTCACTATGAGGGCACTAACGCCTGGTTCGGAGAAGAGGATATAGACTTTAAAAAACTGGAGGACGCGTCCCTGTTCCACTTCGGCTACCCGCCCCTGATGCGCGGGATGTACGAGAATACAGGAGAAAAATTTATCAGGCTCCTGCGCACGGTGAAAGAGACGGGGACTGCAGTTTCTGTGGATACAGCGATGTTCGAGGAGGAGAGCGACGCCGGACGGGAGGACTGGGATAGTATACTGCGCCAGTCGCTGCCGCTGACAGACTTTTTCATGCCAAGCGCAGAAGAATTGTGTCTTATGCTTGACAGGAAACGATATCATGAATGGCTTGAAAGAGCCGGTAGGAGAGACGTTACGGAAATACTTGATATAGAGAAAGATATCCGGCCCCTGGCAGAGAAACTTCTGACGTATGGCGCGGGAGCAGTAGTGATAAAGTGCGGGGCGAAAGGAATCTATTTCAGGAGCGCGGGAAAGGAAAGGCTGGTACAGGCAGGCGGTGGGATCGGACAGCAGATTGCCGTGAGCTGGGCGGATCGGGAGGCCTTTGAAAAGAGTTACCGCGCAGATAAAGTTGTATCGGGAACAGGAGCGGGAGACACGGCGATTGCCGGCTTCATAACAGCACTCCTCGCCGGGGAGCCGTGGCAGGAATGTCTGCATCTGGCGGCCGCCGCCGGAGCGATGTGCGTGGGGGTGTATGACGCCCTGAGCGCTCTTACACCGCTTTCGAAGATGAAAGAGAAGATTAAAGCGGGCTGGGAGAAAATACCCGGGAAAGGAGATGACTGATTTGTTAGTGAATTTAAATAAAGTGCTGTTGCCGGCTAAAAAGGGAAAATATGCCGTTGGGCTGTTCAATGCCGTGAACCTTGAGCTGGCGCGGGGAATTATCGAAGCGGCGGAGGAGATGAACGCTCCGGTTATTGTAGGCACGGCAGAGGTACTTTTCCCGTATGGGCCTCTGGAGGAGGTATCCTATTATCTTATCCCCATGGCAAAAAAAGCAAAAGTCCCGGTTGTGGTCCATCTCGACCACGGACTGAGAAAGGAAACATGCCTGAAAGCGTTGGAGCTGGGATTTTCTTCTATTATGTACGACTGCTCTACAGAGCCGTATGAGGTAAACGTAAGGAATGTAAAAGAAATGGCGGATATCGCACATTCATACGGCGCTTCGATAGAGGCAGAGCTGGGGCATGTGGGGGATAATGAAACAGGGGGCGCAGAGGCGCCTGACCGGCCTGAAATGTATTATACCGATCCGGAACAGGCGCAGGATTTTGTGGAAAGGACAGGTGTCGACGCACTGGCAATCGCAGTGGGGACAGCCCACGGGGCATATAAACTTCCGCCGAAACTGGATTTCGCGAGGATTGAAGAGATAGCAGGGCGGATTCCGGTGCCTCTTGTGCTGCATGGGGGCTCCGGTCTGTCTGATGAGGATTTTGAAAGAGCCATCGAAAAAGGAATCAGCAAGGTCAACATTTTCACAGATATTAATATTGCTGCAGTAGAAGCGGAATTCAGCGCTTTTGACAGCATGAATAAAGGGATTATCGATCTGATCCCCGCGGCTGTCCACGCGGTGAAAAAAGCAGTCGAGAGGAAAATGGAGCTGTTCGGATGCAGGGGGAAAGGCAGCGCGGGCGATACGGACAGACTTGTAAGGCAGATTATTGCACAGGTACTCAGGGAATTAAGATAAGCAGCAAAAAAGGATTGGAATCCGTAGGCGGACAAAAAACTGCCGGGTATACGGTTTTCAATCCTTTTGCACTTTATACTCCGGATGGAGGAAAAACCAGTCAGACAGGAAGCGTAGTATTTCCATGTACGAGAGAAACGTTGTCCAGAATAATATCTCCGCACACTTTTTTTCCGTTGATCTTCTGGATCAAGGTGGCAACAAGCTTCTCTGCCAACTCCCTGATCGGTTGCGCTACATATGTCATGGACGGATAGCTGACCTTTGCAAGCAACGTGCCGTCGTAGCCCACCGCCTTAAAATCATCGGGCATCCTAAGTCCTCTCTCGTTCGCGCATTTAATTGCGTTCATTACGATGAAATCTTCTGAAAATACAGCGTCCGCTTCAGGATAGCGGTCAAACAGTCTGTTTACCTGCTCGTAATAATCAGCCAGATCTGCGTGAGGGTTCCATGTGTAATCAATACATCGGATTCCGTTCTTTTTTAGTTCACGGGACACGATACGGTGCCTCTCGAAAGCAGGGGACTTATCTGTCAGAACTGCGATCACATTTAAAACACACCGGCATTTATTGCGTATAAGCTCGTCGGCCGCCAATTGTCCGCCCCTTATATGGTTGGAGTGTATGGAGGGAATATGGTCGGCGATATGCATGTCGAGAGCTACGATCGGGAGCATGAGATTCTTATATTCTTCAGGGTCTAGCATATGGGTCCCCAGAATAATCCCGTCGACCATATTCTCCCGCATCATTTTTATATAGTCGCGCTCACGGTTGGCCGCGTCGTCTGTATTGCACAGGAACAGCTTATATCCGTAGCCATAGAGGCAGGACTCGATGTATTTTGTGATCTCAGCCCAGAATGGGTTGGAACTGTCAGGCACGATCAGGCTGATGTAAAAGGAACGCTGCTTAAACAAGCTGCGCGCAATCTGGTTCGGCACATAATCCAGTTTCCGGATCGCGTCATATACGCTGTCATAAGTTTCTTTTGAAATATAACCTTTATTGTTGAGCACTCTGGACACGGTCGTCACAGACACTCCCGCCAGTTCGGCGACGTCTTTGATATTGGACATGATATAAGCTCCTTATCTTATGGAATTCCCTATGCCATGTGTGCCGGCAGGGAATGTACTGTTTATCAGAATTATAACATAAAATCAGAAAGTCCTGCCAAGATATTTTAACTGGTTGCCGTATTTGTTGCCGATATGCTATAATGTCCGGTAAGCATAAAGATGCGAATAATATGAATTTGGAGGATATGCAAATGTACGACTTCGATGAGATCATGACAACAGATCCGGAAATTGCCGATGTGATCAAAGCAGAGATGGAGAGACAGAATTCTCATATCGAGCTGATTGCATCAGAAAACTGGGTGAGCAAAGCAGTGATGGCGGCTATGGGAAGCCCGCTGACAAACAAATATGCGGAAGGATATCCGGGCAAAAGATACTATGGCGGATGTCAGTGTGTTGACGTGGCGGAAAACCTTGCGAGAGAACGGGCGAAAGAGCTTTTCGGCTGTGAGTATGCCAATGTGCAGCCGCACTCGGGAGCGCAGGCAAATATGGCTGTATTCTTCGCGATCCTTAATCCGGGAGATACTTATATGGGTATGAATCTGGATCACGGCGGGCATCTGACGCACGGTTCACCGGTCAATATGTCCGGCAAGTACTTTAATGTCGTACCTTACGGCGTCAATGAAGATGGAGTCATCGACTATGACAATGTCCTTAAGATCGCCAAAGAATGTAAACCGAAGATGATCGTTGCCGGTGCCAGCGCTTATGCGCGTACCATTGATTTCAAACGTTTCCGCGAAATCGCGGACGAAGTCGGCGCATATCTGATGGTAGACATGGCGCATATCGCGGGACTTGTAGCGGCAGGACTGCATCCGAGCCCGATTCCGTATGCGCATGTGACCACAACAACGACGCATAAGACACTGAGAGGTCCCCGCGGCGGCATGATCCTCTCCAGCAACGAGATGAACGAGAAGTTCAACTTTAATAAAGCGGTATTCCCGGGGATCCAGGGCGGCCCGCTCATGCATGTGATCGCGGCGAAAGCAGTTTGCTTCAAAGAAGCGCTGACGCCTGAATTTAAAGAATACCAGAAACAGGTGGTAAAGAATGCGAAAGCACTCTGCGAGGGACTGAAAAAGCGCGGCGTGAAGATCGTATCCGGCGATACGGACAACCATCTGATGCTTGTAGACCTGACAGAGAAGAATGTCAGCGGAAAAGAACTGGAGAAGCGTCTGGACGATGCCCACATTACCTGCAACAAGAACACGATCCCCAATGATCCCCGTTCTCCGTTCGTCACAAGCGGCGTAAGACTGGGAACTCCGGCGGTGACGACCCGCGGCATGAACGAAGAAGATATGGATAAGATCGCTGAGATCATCGCTATGGTAATCGAGAGCGAGGATAACGTAGAAGCAGGAAGAAAAATGGCGGCAGAACTGACCGAAAAATATCCGCTCTGTTAAATTCGTGCTTGTCGGTGGAACATCCTGCAATAAATCGTCCGAAAATCACTCGGATACAGTGGATTGAGTCACGTATCCGGAACGGGCGGGGAGGGGATGCTTCCGGCTCCGGTTACAGGGCATAAGAGATAGTAACAAGCCCGTGATACGGCTAAAAGCAATCCGGGAAAGGAAGAACTCCTTCGTTCAGACAACATCCTTTCCCGGATCAACGCCGCACCACGGGCTTGAACTATCTCTAATCCCCTTTCACAGTCACCGTCAGCATCCCCTCCCCGCCCGTCCCGAAAGGTGCATCAAAGGGGCTGTATTGACGAAGTACCTTTAAATATTAATCATCAACCAGTTTCTTCATTTTTTGTGTTTGCCGGAGTAAATGCCGGATTCGATAAAGCAGAAAACGGACGGAGATAAGGCGCAGAAAGACTTAAAAAGAGATGACCAGTATGTGAGGAAGGCGACTTCGGAATAATCTGCTAGAAAAAGTTAAGGGTCTGGGAGCTGATGTTAAGCCGAAAAATGGATTGTTTGAGCCATAGGCGAGTTATCCATTTTTCGGCTTTGTCTTTAATCAGTTCCCAGACCCTTTAGTTTTTCTCAGATTATGGAGCGGAGCCTGAAGCACATGCCGGTCATCTCAAAGAAGTATTTTAGTGCCTTATCTCCGTCGGTTTTCGGACCTTATCTCCACTGGCGTTTAATTCGACAAACACGAATTAATTTTCTTCTTCTGCCGTTTCGTCTTCTTCTGTATCAGCCGCAGCTACATGTACTTCTGTCACGGTAACTACAGTTGCCTCCAGATCGGTTGTCACATCAACGTTCTGATCTTTTGCGATGTCAAGATCTTTTACGCGGATCGTATCGCCGACTTTCAGATCGCCGACATCCAGTTCGATCTTTTCAACCAGAGCTGACGGCAGTGCTTTGAAGTCTACTTCATGGAGCATCTGCTGCGGTACGCCTGCTACCAGCTTGTCCGCGTTGATCAGATGGATCTCAGCAGATGAGTGGACTTTCTCGGTGCTGACGAGTGCCTGGAAATCAATCTCGTCTACCCCGCCTTTCAACGGATTGTAGTCTACCTCTTTGATCAGGGCGTCGTATGGCTCTCCGTCAACTTCGAGACGGATCCTGCCGCCTTTCCCTTCTGTCTTGAGAAGCTTCTCCACATCGCCCTTTGTCATCTGGAGCGGGATGGACTCTTTCATCTCACGGCCGAAGATACAGCCTGTAACAAATCCCTCACGTCTAAGTTTCTTGGCTTTGATCGTCATGTCTCTTTTTTCAGCTTTTAAAGTATTCATTTATCTTTTCCTCCAATCACTGAATCACGCTTAGCAGCCTTCAACTTTGTATACAGACAGCAATTGTTCA
The DNA here is from genome assembly GCA_019119995.1 of Candidatus Mediterraneibacter faecavium. GTDB lineage: Bacteria > Bacillota > Clostridia > Lachnospirales > Lachnospiraceae > Mediterraneibacter > Mediterraneibacter faecavium. The sequence goes on from DWVY01000001.1 coordinate 45,358, forward strand.
ACCGATCGATACGGTCAAACTGCTGCAACAAATAGGTGTTGTTAAGTAGTGTTTCTTTGTTACACCTACAGTATAGCACCGTTGTCAAGGGGTGATTTACAAGAAAAATCCGGTGTGTTAAGATAGGGGATAGAAACGGCTTGAGAAAAGAGAAAGGCAGGACATTCAGTATATGAAATTAATGATCGCATCAGATATCCACGGCTCTGCACTTTACTGCGGGCAGATGCTGGAAGCTTACCGAAGAGAAGGAGCAGACAGGCTGCTGATACTGGGGGATATCCTCTATCACGGACCGAGAAATGATCTCCCCAAGGGATATGCGCCCAAAGAGGTGATCGCTATGCTCAATCCGATGAAAACGCATCTTCTGTGCGTAAGGGGGAACTGTGATACAGAAGTGGATCAGATGGTATTGGAATTTCCGATCCTTGCGGATTACTGTCTCCTCGAGCTCCCGGCAGACGGAGAAGGAGCGAAAGACCGGGGAGTAGGATCGGAGAGGTTTGATGTGTGCGCGGAAACCATCAGTATATTCGCCACGCACGGGCACGTCTATCATCCGGATCACCTTCCGCCGCTGAAGGACGGAGACATCCTGCTGAACGGGCATACACATATACCGGCATGCGAGGAAGTTTCAGACGCGGACGGGAACAGGATCCGGTATCTGAATCCGGGATCTGTATCGATCCCGAAAGAGGGTTCTGTCCACAGTTATATGATCTATGAGAATGGCTGTTTCAGATGGAAGAATATGCAGGGGGAGGAGTACATGACATGGAAGACCGATTCGCGCTCTTGATCGATGCGGACAATGTATCTGCAAAATATATCCAGCCGATCCTGGATGAGCTTTCTAAATACGGGAAAGTGACATACAAGAGGATCTACGGCGACTGGACCAGGACGAATAATGCAAGCTGGAAAGAGGAACTTCTGCAGAATTCGATCACGCCGATCCAGCAGTTCAGCTACACATACGGGAAGAATGCCACGGACTCGGCTATGATCATCGATGCGATGGATATGCTGTATACGAGCGACCTGGAAGGATTCTGTCTTGTGTCCAGTGACAGTGATTTTACCAGGCTGGCAAGCCGTCTGCGCGAGAGCGGCAAGACGGTGATCGGGATGGGAGAGGACAAGACGCCGTCTCCATTCCGCAAGGCGTGCGATATATTTACAGAGCTGGAGCTGCTGTTGGAAGACAGCACGATGGATAAGGATGAGCGGGAGGAAAAGAACACGGCTCATCATGTCCACGGGAAGGAGCAGAAGAAGCGGACCGCGGTATCTAAGGAACAGATCGAGGAGGCTGTGGTCAAGATCATCACGGAGAATCAGAATGACGACCGTGAGACCGGGCTGGGCGAGGTCGGAAGCCGTCTGGTCAAGCTGTATCCTGACTTTGATGTGCGGCGCTACGGCTACAGCCTTCTGTCGAAATTCCTGGAGACGCTGCCAAAGCTGAAACTGATCCAGGAAGGGACAAAGGTATCTGTGACATTGTATGAGGACAAGAGCCGGAAAGAGATGCTGGAGGAATATATCCTGCAGCAGATCAGGAGCAGCGGGAAATACGGGATCGCACTCAGTTCCCTCGGAAACCGGATCCGGATGAAGTTCGGGGATTTCAAAGTACGGGATTATGGATTCTCCCAGTTTAAACAGTATATCCAGAGCTTTCCGGATGTGGAGACCGTGGATGACGGGGAGAGGACAAGAGCCGTATATGTAAAAGAAGTTTAGCGCGGATCACAGCGCTGAAAAATTAAAGAATGAGGACAAAATGCCGATACAGGGGTCTGCCGTGCCGGGCTGAAATATTTCAGCAGGTACGGCAGACCTTTCTGTATGTATTGACGAAAGTATGTACGGTTTGTGTAAAATATTTGTAAATTCATGTGTCTTGTCACCTGTAAAAACAAGAAGTATAATGAGTATCGTGACCAGAGAGCAGAATTCACACCGTACTCAGAAATGAGGCGTGTCAGCGCGGCGGGTGTACATGCGGCGGATGTACATGCGGCGGTCACACATGCGGCAGTCACATATGTGGCGGCGGTCTGGTGTGGACTGTAATAAGACGAAGGAGTGTACACATGACGATCAGAGAAGAAATTGAACAATTAAAGAAAGAGAAAAATGCGGTAATACTTGCCCATTATTATGTCAGGCCCGAAGTCCAGGAGATCGCGGACTACATAGGGGATTCTTTCTATCTCAGCAAAGTGGCGGTGGGACTGAAGGAGCAGACGATCGTTTTCTGCGGCGTTTCATTTATGGGAGAGAGCGCCAAGGTGCTCAATCCGGACAAGACAGTGCTCATGCCGGATATCCATGCGGACTGTGCCATGGCTCATATGGCAGATCCGGAGACGATCCGGCGGGTAAGAGAGAAATACGAGGACGTGGCAGTCGTATGTTATATCAATTCTACGGCGGAATTGAAAAGATATTCTGACGTCTGCGTTACATCGGCAAATGCGGTGCAGATCGTAAAAGCGCTTCCGAACAGGAATATCTTCTTCATCCCGGACCGGAATCTGGCGCATTTTGTGGCGGAACAGGCGCCGGAGAAGCATTTTATCTTCAATGAAGGGTTCTGCCCGGTCCACGAGAATATACAGACAGACCAGATCAGAAAGGCTAAGGAAGAGCATCCGGACGCCGAAGTGCTCACCCATCCGGAATGCACGCGGGAAGTTCTGGAAATGTCGGACTACGTGGGAAGTACATCCGGGATCATAAAGTATGCGGGAGAGAGCGGCGCGGATGAGTTTATCATATGCACAGAGACCGGAGTAAGGGCTGAGCTTGAAAAGAGATATCCGGACAAGAAATTTTATTTCACCGACGCAGCGCCGGTCTGCGAGGATATGAAACGGATCACTCTGGAAAAGATCCTGCATGTCTTACAGACCGGAGAAAATGAAGTGATCCTGGATGAAGGGCTGCGGGCAGGATCGGAGAAACCTTTAAAAGAAATGCTGAAGCTGGGACTGAAATAACTGAGACAGGACAAGCACCAACTGAAACAGCAACAGATTAAAGATACAGAACAACGGGAAGAAAGAAGAGAGATAAAATGAACAGAAACAGTAAGCGGAATGAGGATATGGAACCGGAGAAAGAAATGCGGGCAGATGTGGTGATCGTGGGAACCGGCGCGGCAGGTCTCTTTGCCGCCCTGAACCTGCCAGGGGACAGGAAAGTCCTTATTATCACAAAGAAAGATGCCGAGAGCAGCGATTCATTTCTCGCCCAGGGCGGGATCTGTGTGCTCAAAGATGAGTCGGACTATGAGAGCTATTTCGAAGATACGATGCGGGCAGGGCATTATGAGAACAGGAAGGAATCTGTGGACATCATGATCCGGAGCTCCAGAGAGATCATCAGGGAGCTGATCGGGTACGGGGTGAAGTTCGAGCGCAGGGACAAAGGCGTGGAGCCGGATGCGCCAAAGGCGCAGGAAGGATCGGATAAGCAGGGAAGACCGGAGATGCAGGGAAAACAGGATAAACAGGAACCGGCGGCGCAGGGGAATTTTCTGGATGACTATGCATTCACAAGGGAGGGCGCCCACTCCAGGCCGCGTATCCTGTTCCACGAGGATGTGACGGGGAAAGAGATCACGAGCAAGCTGCTTGCACAGGTACGCGCTCTTGAAAATGTCCGTATCATGGAGTACACTACTATGACGGATATCATTGTAGAAGATAAGGATGTGCAGACGGGAGAAGACAGGGCGCAGTGCGCCGGGATCATCGCGGAGGATGAACAGGGAAATATATGGAAGATCCATGCGCCGTATACGATCCTTGCAAGCGGCGGCATCGGCGGCCTGTATGAACACTCTACCAATTATCCGCATCTTACGGGGGATGCCCTGCGTATTGCCGAAAAGCACGGGATACGTCTGGAACATCTGGATTATGTACAGATCCATCCGACGACGCTGTATTCCAGGAAACCTGGAAGGAGATTCCTGATCTCGGAGTCTGTCAGGGGAGAGGGCGCTATTCTGCTCGACAAGAACGGAAAGCGTTTCACCGACGAGCTTCAGCCCCGCGATGTGGTCACGGCGGCGATCCGGGAACAGATGAAAAAGGATGGGACAGACCATGTCTGGCTGTCCATGGAACGGATCGACAAAGATACGATCCTGAACCATTTTCCAAATATATACGAGCACTGTCTGGAAGAGGGATATGATGTGACGAAAGAGTGGATCCCGGTCGTGCCGGCACAGCATTATTTCATGGGCGGCATCTGGGTGGACCGTGACAGCCAGACTTCCATGGAGCATCTGTTCGCGGCGGGCGAGACGAGCTGCAACGGCGTCCATGGGGCAAACCGGCTGGCCAGCAACTCCCTGTTGGAGAGCCTTGTCTTTGCAAAGCGGGCTGCGCAGAAGATCGAGGCTGAGTCGGGCGCAGAAGTCAAAGACCCCGATGCAGGCATACGGGGCATCAAACTGGCAGCGATGTAAGCATCCGTGTATTTTGATAAGAGAAATTTGATGATAGAAGAAAAACAGAAGAAAGCGGGGAACGATCATGAATAAGATCACAATGACGCTCCAGGCGGATCATCTGATCCTGGAAGCGCTGAAAGAAGATATATCAAGTGAAGATGTAAGCACAAATGCGGTGATGAAAGAGGCAGTTGCCGGAGAGGTGGACCTGATCTGCAAGCAGGACGGGATCGTAGCCGGTCTGGAAGTATTCCGCAGGGTGTTTGAGCTCTTGGATGCAGATACAACGGCGGAGTTTTTCTGCAGCGACGGAGATGAAGTAAAAGCGGGACAGCTCATGGGAAAGGTGAGAGGAGACATTCGTGTACTTTTATCCGGTGAGCGGGTGGCGCTGAACTATCTCCAGAGGATGAGCGGGATCGCCACATACACCCATTCGGTGGCGGAACTTTTAAAGGGCAGCAGGACGAAACTCCTGGATACGCGCAAGACTACGCCGAATATGAGGATCTTTGAGAAATACGCAGTCCGGGTGGGCGGCGGATACAACCACAGATACAATCTCTCAGACGGTGTGCTGCTGAAAGATAATCACATCGGCGCCGCCGGCGGAGTGGCACAGGCGGTAAAGATGGCGAGAGACTATGCGCCGTTCGTCCGTAAGATCGAGGTGGAAGTGGAAAATCTGGATATGGTCCGCGAGGCGGTCGATGCGGGAGCGGATATCATCATGCTCGATAATATGTCTCCTGACGAGATGCGCGAGGCGGTCCGGATCATCGGAGGACGGGCAGAGACGGAGTGCTCCGGCAATGTGACGAAAGAAAATATCGCAAGGCTGACAGAACTCGGAGTGGACTATATTTCCAGCGGAGCGCTGACACATTCTGCATCTATACTTGACATTTCCATGAAAAACCTGCATGCTGTAGAGTGAGAATGAGGAGGTGGTCAGATGACAGGTTCAGACAGAAGGAGTGCGATCGTAGAACGCATCCGGAACAGTGACGTGCCGGTATCCGGAAAGGCGCTTGCCGCAGAGTTTGATGTGAGCCGTCAGGTGATCGTTCAGGATATCGCGCTGATTCGCGCAGCAGGGCATGACATTATATCTACGAACAGAGGATATATTATAAATGAGCCACATCTGGCACGGCGCGTCTTTAAAGTCAGGCACACGGATGAACAGCTTGCAGAGGAACTCAATGCCATTGTCGATCTGGGCGGCAAAGTCTGCGACGTGATCGTGAACCACAGAGTATACGGACGGCTGGAGGCGGAGCTTAATATTACTTCCAGACGGAATGTGGCAGAGTTTATCGCCGGTATAAAGAACGGAAAGTCCAGCCCGCTCAAAAATATCACATCTGATTACCATTATCACACAGTGGAGGCGGACAGCGAGGAGACACTGGATCTGATCGGGAAGATGCTGTGCGAAAAAGGATTTCTCATAGGATCATAATGGAAATGGAGAATTTATGGAAGATATCGTCAAATTACTCGACAGAGTTTTAAATATAGATTTTATCCGTGCGGTGATCAGCAACCCGCGGGATAAAGAGGGCATAATAAAGGTGAAAGTCCGGCCGCTTGAGAAGAAAGGGGAGCTGCTGTTCCAGTTTGAGTCTTTTACAGCGAAACAGGCATTTCACAGAAACCTGGAAAAAGAGGAGGCAAAAGAACAGTTTGCCCAATATGCACAGCAGTTCCGCCAGATGCAGATAGAGACGGTGAGCGACATATATACGGTGCTCATCAGTAAGAAAGGAAAGGCCACCGTCAAGAAAAAGCAGCGCCGGGAGAAGGCGCAGGCGGCGGATCTGTCCCACAACCGTAAGAAACATTATATCCTGGAAGAAGGGATCCCGGTGCCGTTCCTCAGAGATCTGGGGGTGATGACAGAGGACGGGAAGATCGTCAGGACGAAGACGGACAAATTCCGCCAGATCAACCGGTTCCTGGAATTTATCGAAGATATCCTTCCGCAGCTCGATAAGGAGAGAGAGCTTACGATCCTCGATTTCGGATGCGGAAAATCTTATCTCACATTTGCCATGTATTATTATCTGCATGAGCTGAAAAAATACGATATCCGCATTGTCGGCCTGGATCTGAAAGAGGATGTGATCGAACACTGCGGAAAACTGGCGGAGCAATACGGCTATGAGAAGCTGACGTTCCTGGTGGGAGACATTGCGGATTATGAGGGCGTCGACCAGGTGGATATGGTCGTCACGCTCCATGCCTGCGACACGGCGACGGACTATGCGTTGGCAAAGGCGGTCGGCTGGAACGCGAAAGTGATCCTGTCGGTGCCGTGCTGTCAGCATGAACTGAATATACAGCTGTCAGATCCCGGCAGGCGTAAGGATGGAAACGGCGGGGAGATGACAGGAGCGGTCTCGGAGACGCTTGCCCCGGTCATGGATTACGGGCTTCTGAGAGAACGGTTTGCAGCTCTTGTGACGGACGGCCTGCGGGCAAAATATCTGGAGCGTATGGGGTACGAGACACAGGTGCTCGAATTTATCGATATGGAGCACACGCCGAAGAATATCCTGCTCCGGGCAGTGAAGAAAATATCGTCCGGAGAGAATGCGTCAGATGCGGGGATGGATCCGGGCAGCAGCCGGAGCGCGGATCACAAAAAAGAGAAAAAAGCAACGGAAGATATTATAAAATGTGAACAGTTTCTGCAGGCAGACCTGACATTGGGCCGTCTGCTTTCAGATAAAAGGGAGAATAAATAAGGATGAAAAGAAGGGTCGTCAAAGCAGGAGTGCTGATCGCCGTGTTCATCGCGGCGCTTGTGATCAGCAGTCTGGTCATAAACAGTGGAACAGATGACGAGATCGTCGATATGGGAGCGCCTACGCTTCCGCGGATTTCATTTACGATCGATGGAACAGAGGTGAATCCGCTCTTCGGTTACGTACAGGATATGGATATCACGGCCATGCGGGATACGATCACGCCGCTTAATGCCGACGGTTCGCTTACGATGGATATAGAAGCGGACGGGCGGGAGATATCAGATATCCGGTATGAGGTATATTCGCTGGACGGAGAGGATATGTACACGGACGGCAGAGCAGACGTGCCGGCCGAGGGAGAAACGGTATCGCTCTCTGTCGGGAACATCCTCTCAGGCGACGTGCGGGAGGCAGTCCTTAAGGTGATCCTGACGGTTGACGGGGAAACGGTCAGCTATTATACAAGGATCGCTTCACCGGCAGACCTGACGATCTCGGAGTGCCTTGCGTATGCACTGGATTTTCATGACAAAGCGATCAATAAAAAAGGGACAGAAGATCTGCAGAGCCATCTGGAGCCGGGGGAAGAGAGCGATAACACAACGTATCAGACGGTCAATATCCATTCGGACGTCACGCATGTGCAGTGGGGAGATCTCTCTCCGGAGATCGTCGGAGACGTGGAGTGGAGCATCAAGGAGAGCAACACGGTATATACTTCGATCCTTGCAAAGTATCAGGTCTCCTGCCAGGATGAAAACGGCGGTACGGCCCTTTATAATGTAAAGGAATTCTTCCGCGTGCGGTTCCTTGTGGATACGATCTATCTGCTGGATTATAACAGAGATATGGAACAGGTTTTCCAGGGGGCTGCATCGGAGTTCGATGACAACGGGATCCTTTTCGGGATCACATCGCAGGATGATATCCAGTATGAGACAAACAGAGATGAGACGATCGCTGCATTTGTCCAGGAGCGGAACCTCTGGCTGTATAATGAAGATGCGGGTGAACTGACGGAAGTATTCAGCTTCTCAGATCAGGAAGGCAGGGACATGCGGAGCAAGAATGACCAGCATGCAGTACGGATCATCAGTATGGATGATGACGGGAATCTGGCATTTGCAGTTTACGGCTATATGAACCGCGGCTACCATGAAGGAGAAGTCGGAGTCGGGATCTATTATTTCAGTGTGGATACAAATGCGATCGAAGAGAAAGCATTTATACCGAGTACCAAGTCCTATGCGATCGCGGCGGATGAGCTTGGCAAGATGGTATACTACAATCACGATCAGTCCATGCTCTATGTGCTTGCGGACGGAACTCTGTATCAGATCGATCTGGACAATGACGAGCAGACGACTCTGGCGGAAGGGCTCACGGAAGAGCAGTATGCCGTATCGGACGACGGACATCTCATGGCGTATCAGACAACCGGCAGCCCGGACGACGGTGAAAAAGGTGCCGGAGAAAATACAGGAGATAATGCCGCAGAAAATAACGCGGATGGCAGCGCAGATACAGCCGGTACCGGGCTCTGTGTGATGAACCTGAGAAGCGGTGATACGTATACGATAGATGCTGCGGAAGGGGAAAGCGTGCGTCCCCTTGGGTTTATCAACGGAGACTTCGTATTTGGAAAAGCGCGTTTGGCAGACGAAGGCGTGACAGCCGCCGGGGAAGAGGTCAGCCCGATGTATGAGATTGAGATACGGAATTCCGACAATAAGACAGAGGCGCAGTATTCATTTGAAGATCAGGGGATATATACGACAGATATCCTCATCGACGGAAACCTCCTGACCCTTAACCGGGTCGTGAAAGACGGGGATGCCTACAACTCCACCTCTCAGGAATATATTACAAATAATCAGGAGCGCAAAGAGACATCCGTTTCGCTGGAGACATATACGACAGACGTCAAAGAGACACAGGTCAGGCTGACATTTGCAGACGGGATCGGAAATGCAGAGCCGAAGCTTGTAAAACCGGGGCAGATCGCTTCGCGCGAACCGCTCACAGTCACTCTGAGCGGCGGCAGCAGCGGCGAAAAGTTCTACGTCTATGGCATGGGCGAACTGGTCGCAGTATATGATAAAGCCGGATATGCAGTCCAGAAAGCCAATGAAGTATCCGGAGTGGTGATTTCCTCAAACCAGCAATATGTCTGGGAGAGAGGAAACAGAGACCTTGTATATTCCACGGATGCGGCGGCATTTGGCAAAGAAAGCGGAGAGACTTCGCTGGCGGCGTGCGAGCGCTATATGGAACAGTATGAAGCCCATCAGGTCGATCTGACAGGATGTACGCTGGATCAGGTGCTCTATGTGATCAACAGAGGATGCCCGGTGATCGCACTGGTGGATTCAGACCATGCGGTTCTGCTGACCGGATATACAACGACAGATATCACGTATATCGATCCGGATGACGGCGGATCCCATACAACGGGCATGAGCACATTGGAGAAACAGACAGAAAGCAGCGGAAATGTGTTCATCGGATATATAAAGTAACAGTTTGAGCTGAACTGTATCAAGTAAAAAAGCTTCCCGGATGCGGAAAGGCCCGCATTAGGGAAGCTTCTTTGTGCGATACGCCCGGCAAGCAGCCGCCATGCTTGCATGAGTGGATATTTGCCGGGCAACGGACAGCGAACGACTTGTGTCGTGAGCTGAGCGAAGTATCGCGTGAGCGGATGGGGAGGCGAAGCCTTTCCTATCCGATTATACTTTCTTGTGAAAGATCATACATTTGTCTTAAATAACAATCCTCTGTATCTGTTCAGCGCTGTGTACAGGATCAGTCCCAGCACTCCGCAGGATATCACTTCTCCGATCCCGACAGTCAGCATCATGAACGGGATCGGCAGCGGCACCATGTAACCGTATTTCAACACAAACGGCACAACGAGCACATTTGCAATGATCGGCGGCAGCGGCGCAAGATATTTGCTCTTGTTTCTCAGCATCCATGTGAAAACTGCTCCGGCCAGTGTGGCAAGGCTTCCGAAGATGATGTCCGGAAGGATGCATCCGCCGAGGATATTGCTGATGAGACATCCCAGAAATACACCCGGGATAGCTGCGGGGGTAAACGCCGGAAGAATGGTCAGTGCCTCGGAAATACGGACCTGGACCTCTCCGTAACTGAATGACGCGCCGATGAGAGTCAGCACGACGTAGATCGCGGCGATCATAGCCGCCTGTGCTATGAACAGCACTTTGCCTGATTGATTGTTTTTCATTATTCTGTTCTCCTTTAGTATTTTTTTAACGTGTGGAAGGTCTCGAACACACGGCACATTTAACGGCGGTGACCGCCGGCAGACCTTGAAAGACCTTATTTTTAAACCGGTCTGCAACGTGGGATAGTATAACACGGCGAGGAGGGAAATTCAAGCCGTACCTGTGATTTACCTGCAAAGTGTTGGCGTTTCCTTTTTACTACCTATAAATTTTCTTTGATGTGGATTGAACTGAAATCAATCTCCAGACCATCATAGATCCCGGCTTTGACAGTGTCGGAAAAGGTATATTCTGCGGTATCGTCAGCCTCAAAGGAATAAACCGTGACCCTGCTTTTCTCCGGATCAACAATCCAGTATTCCCGGACACCGACAGTACGGTATTTAAACAGCTTGGTGTAGTAGTCTGTCCGTCTGCTGTCCGGAGAAACAATCTCAATGATCCAGTCCGGAGCGCCTGTGCAGCCCTTGTCTGTGAGCTTGTCAGGATTACATATAACGCTGATATCCGGCTCCACATAGTTTCTATCATCTGCATTCAGGAATACGGCAAACGGGGCGATGTCCACCTCGCAGGAGCTGCCTTTTCTGTCAATGTAATCTGCAATCTTACGATAGAGGGCGCCAAGTATCTGCTGATGCCTGCGTGTAGGAGGCGCCATCATATACATCTGACCGTCGATCAGTTCAGCCCGCTGTCCGTCCGGCAGGGCATAGATGTCATCAATGGTATACTCTTTATTCTGCTGTGGGAATGGCATAGTAACACATCCTTTCATGAGTGAGCTTTAAAATGATTGCATCGTTTCTAGTATTTCTTAATTATAGCACATATTGCAGTACATGTATAAAAAAGACAGAAATCTGGTAATGTGCGTCTGTTTGGGCAAAATATATAAAAATGGGAACATATTTTTATTATAAACTAACAAAGTGGCGGGAAAATGAAAAACAGGATTGCATTTTCAATGCTGCAGTGATATTATAAAGCCATGAGGTTAACCGCTTAACTTAATCGAAGGAGGTGTAAATGAGACGAGTAACTATTAACGACATTGCAAGGGAATGTCATACTTCGAAAGCAACCGTATCGTATGTGATCAACGGCAGATACAACAAAGTATCCGAGGAAATGGTAGAAAAAGTGCAGCGCGCGATCAAGGAGCTTGGATATGTTCCGAGCCTAAATGCAAAGTCACTGGCAGGACGTGGATCGAATCTGATCGGGGTGATCATTCCTCAGATGGATGTGAGCGAGAAACTGATCTTTGACAATCCTTTTTACAGTGAGTTCCTTTCCGGAATAGAGTACTATTTAAGAAAAGCGGGTTATGGCGTTGTGCTGAGTGTAGTCACGAGAGACAACCGTTTTGAGGAACTGGTAAAAAAATGGAACCTGGACGGAGCTGTTGTATTCGGGATTGATAACGACTCTATGCTGAAACGTCTGGGTGATTACAAGTTTCCGGTTTTACTGATAGACTCCTACATTACCAGTCCGGATTATTACCGAATGAATATCTGTGACGAAGAAGCCTGTTATGAGGCAACGAAGTATCTGCTCAGAGGAAAGGGGCGGACGGCGCTGGTCACAGGTCAGATAGGCAAGAGTAAACTGCTGGAACAGCGGGCATTAGGGTACAGAAGAGCGCTGGAAGAAGCCGGTGAAGAATTTGACGAGAGCCTGATCTTTCAGGGAGATATCACATTTGAATATGGACAGGCTGCAGCGATGCAGATCCTGAAGCGCGGGGATGTCGGACAGATCCTTGCCACGGCTGATATACTGGCAAGAGGCGTGATAAACTGTCTGCAGAGCAGCGGAAAGAAAATCCCGGAAGAATATTCGGTGATGGGGTTTGACGACACATATCAGTCAAGAAATATGTATCCGAGACTGACGACCGTCGGACAGAATATTTCCGACCGGGGCGAAATGGCAGGAAGGCTGATCTTAAAGATCATCAACCACGAAAAAGTGGAAAAAGAAAATTATATGGACTGCCATATCATCGAAGGTGATACGACATGAAAGAACTGTATTGTATAAAGCATACTCAGGAAAATGAGCAAAGGGCATGGAAGCGGCTATACAATATACAATACAGTTCGAAATAGAACAGTTAATTTTTTTGCAGGTTAGTTAACCGCTTAACTTGCGGAGGGTGTTATGTACAGATCAAAGAAAAAGATTATTATCACATTTTTGTTTCCCAGTTTACTGGGCCTGCTGATATTCAAAGTTGGGGCAATGCTGTATTCGCTCTATATCAGCTTTACAGAGTGGAATCTCTTTGGAGATCCGGAATTTGTAGGACTTCAGAATTACATAGAGATATTTCATGACGACCGGTTTTATGAAGCGTTGAAAAATACGATCCTGTTTATCGTGGGCTATCTTCCGATCGTGGTTGTCCTGTCGTTGGGAATAGCGGTCCTTTTAAACTCAAAAGTAAAAGGGGTAAATGTATTCCGTGGGCTGTTTTTTCTCCCTGTTATCACTTCATGGGTCGCGGTGTCCATGATCTGGAAAGGACTGCTGAATCCGGAGTTTGGAGTGATCAATTCTGTTATCGAGGCGTTTGGCGGAACAGGACCTGCGTGGCTGCAAAATCCGTTGTTTGTGATACCGGCAGTTATCATGGTCAGCGTATGGAAGGACGTTGGATTTCTGTCCATCATATTCCTTGGAGGACTACAGGGGATTTCCCAGGAGTACTATGAGGCGTCCAGGATTGACGGGGCAAATAAGTGGCAGCAGTTTAAAAGCATCACGCTTCCGCTTTTATCGCCTACGACATTTTACGCGCTGATCATTACGATCATCAATTCGTTTCAGGTGTTTGACCAGATCTGGATCATGACCTCCGGAGAGCCGACAGCGGATCTTGTTCCGGTCATGGTAACGGAGATTTATAAAAACAGCTTCCAGTACCAGAAGATGGGATACGCAACGGCATTGTCATGGATCCTGTTCCTGATCATCATCGCAGTAACCATATTCCAGAACGTGATGCAGAAAAAATGGGTTCACTATGAATAGAAAGGAGGCAAGAGAATGAAAACCGGAAAGAAAAAATGGCTGATCTATCTTTTGCTGGCGATAGGAGCCATTATAATGATCGTACCCTTTGGCTGGATGGTCATAGTAGCGTTTACAAAACCTGACATCACGTATCAGATGACACTGAAAAATATTCTGGATTCGCTGTCCGTGAACAGCTTTAAGACACTGTTCACAGAGTACAGCATGGTAAGATATGCTTTTAACAGCATCATCGTATCGGTGATTTCCACAGCAGGGCAGATCTTACTCTGTGCCATGTCGGGATTTGTATTTGCCAGGATTGATTTTAAACATAAGGAAAAGATATTTATCCTTTATCTTGCGACTATGATGATTCCGGTACAGGCAACGGTAATCCCGCAGTATATCCTGGTCAACAAAATGGGCCTGATCAATACATATGTAGGGCTGTTCCTGCCGGGGATATTCAATGCCTTCGGAACGTTCCTGATGAGACAGTACTTCATGAGCATCCCGAAAGCGCTGGAAGAGGCGGCCTGCCTGGATGGAGCGGGATATATAAGGATCTTTTTCCAGATCATGCTCCCGCTGGCAAAGACGGGGATCGCGGTTCTTGCAGTTACAAGTTTTATGGGAGCATGGAATGATTTCCTGTGGCCGCTGCTTGTAGCATCCGATGATCTGCATACGACGCTGCCCCTGTTCCTGTCTCAGCTTCAGGGCAGATGGTATGTAGACTGGAGCGTGCTGATGGGAGCGACTCTGATCAGCGTGATCCCGATCCTGCTCGTTTATTTATTCGCGCAGAAATATTTTATAGAAGGTGTACAAAATACAGGTATCAAATAAGGAGGAAAAATTTTATGAAGAAAAAAATGATAGCAGGTCTTCTTGGAGTGACAATGGTAGCAGGGCTTCTTGCTGGATGCGGAGGCGATTCCGGTAAGTCGGCGGACGGAACGACAACGATCAAATACGCGACATATTCTGCCGGACCGGACCATCTGGAGGACATGGATGCGATGATCGAAGAGTTTGAGAAGCAGAACCCGGATATCAAGGTAGAGGTGGAAGTGATCGGATTTGACGATTATTTTACAAAACTTCAGACGCAGGCATCCTCTAAGACGCTTCCGGATGTATTTGAGATGAATTATGAGAACTTTAATACCTACGCAGGCAACGGAGTTCTCCTTGACCTTACCGATCTGGCTGACGGAGATGAAGATTTTTCACCGGACATGCTGACAGGAAACACATATGAATATTTCCAGAATGACGGAAAACTGTACGGCCTTACAGAGAAGGTGTCAGATGTTGTACTGTATTACAATAAGGACATGTTTGACGCGGCTGGGCTGGAGTATCCTCAGGCAGACTGGACATGGGATGACCTGCTTGCTGCGTCTCAGGCGCTGACCAAAGACGGTGTATACGGATTTTACGCTCCGGTAACATATAACGAACTGTACAAGGTGGTCGTACAGAACGGGGGAGCGCTTTTCGATGAGGAAGGCAATCCGACGATCGACTCCGCTGAGAATGTGGAGGCGCTGCAGTGGATGCTGGATAAGATGCTGAAATATCATATCCAGCCCACAACAGAGGAGATGAGCGGAAAAACACCGGAAGACATGTTCAAAAACAGCGAGATCGCAATGGAAGTTACCGGAAGCTGGATGGTGACCACGTTTGCGGACGCTCCGTTTGAGTGGGATATCGCTCTTGAGCCTGGAAATACAGAGCAGGTACATCATGTTTTCGCAGACGGTATCGTGGCAAGCGCGGATACGAAGAATGCCGAAGCAGCATGGAAACTGATCAAGTTCCTCTCTACAGATCCGACGGCTGCAAAGATCCGTCTGGATTCTAGCTGGGATCTGCCGGCAACGAACGATGAGTCTGTACAGGAGCAGTATACTTCTCAGGAAAAACCGGAGCACAGAGAAGTGATCTTCGAGGCAATGGAGACAGGGATCATGCCTCCTGTGGTAGATCATTATGCAGAAGTACAGAACGCGATCAATGAACAACTGAACCGTGCAGTGATCGGACAGCAGTCCGCAGAGGAAGCACTGAAAGCAGCACAGGAAAAAGTTGCTGATATTTTGAAATAACAGGTAAATGCCGCAAGCCGCTTTTTGAACAGACTTGCGGCATTTTTAGAAAACAGACAGGTGGTAACAGGAGATGCAGACAGGAAATTATACAGGGATCGGGCTGATCGGAAATGAGGACATTGCAGCGATCTATGCGGTAAATAACGGAATAGTGGACATCAACGGAACGGGGATCTATCATTTGTTCTATAAAGATTATTCTCACGATCTGTTGCAGTCGGCAGTTACGATGATCAAAGCGGGGAACGGGATCTTTTACGGAAACAAGATATGGCATGAATATACACATCCTCATCACATCCGGCCTCAGAGGACTTATGTAGAAGGACATTACCGTTATTGTGATGAATTTAATCTGGAAGAAATCGGGCTGAAGAGAAAAGACACCGTGTATGCTTACGGGAAGAACCGGCTGGTATTTGAGACGGAGATCGAGAATATCGGAGATGAGATGCAGGAAATCAGTTGCTATGGGTATGCAGCGCTGAGAAACACAAGAAAGATTGCGGTGGAGGAGCTTCCGGGCGGTGGAAGGGCAGTACATACCGGAAATGTCTATATGGGAATGGATACGCCCGTCAGCGAAGAGGTCTATATGATCGAGGATTCTCCTACGGATTTTGCGTACCAGACTTTTTTGGACGTGCTGGAAGGGAAGCAGGATGGTAGCCTTCGTGTTACTGACTGCAGATTGGGATATGTCCAGGGGGGCAGGATGACGGTTGCTCCGGGAGAAAAGAAAAAGATGGTTTGGGCGCTGGTGTTTGCGGACAGTGCGCAGGAGCTGGAGCAGGAACTTCGGATATCGGCAGGGGAAGACAAAAGAGCAGCGGCAGACAGCTACTGGGATAAGTGGTTTCGCGAGGGAAAGATTCCGGAAACCCGAGATGAATTTGCGGCTCAGGCGCTTACGAATCTGGCGGCGATCAAGGCGGTATGCGTCAGAGGGTATATTCCGGCAGATCTGACCGGACATTATTTCTACGACAAGATGCCCTGTTACTATGCAAGGGACTCCATTATGATCGCCAGAGCGTTCCTTGCGGCAGGACATACAAGAGAGTGCGGGGATATCCTGGGCTATCTTACAGGGCGCAAAAGAAAGAAAAACGGGGAATTTTTCCAGAGGTATGATGGTCATGGGGAACCGAACGAAGGAGCGAATAATGATGTGTTTCATCAGATCGATTCCATCGGATATTTCCTGCGGATGCTCTATGAATATATGGAACAGACCGGAGAATTGCTGGCGGATGAGACGCTGATGAGTGAACTTGTTGACGTGATCGACCAGGCGGAGTCGAAATATGGAATGGCCGGTCCGGAGGGAGGCGTAAACGAAGGCGTCTTCGGAGGTGCGTTTATTACTTCCTCTAATATGTTTATCTATGGAGGAATCCGGGCAGCAGGAAAGATCTTCCTGAAGCTGGGAAATAAAGCATACGAACAGAAGTGCAAAGAAATATGCGGCAGGCTTTATGCAGGGATACAGACCACATTTAACGAGAAACTGGGAAGATATGATTATGGGTATGTACAGTACCATGACCATACAGTGCGCAAATATGATACGCCTCAGTATTTCGGACCTCTCTACGGCTACCCCGACGATGAGAACATGAAAGCGACGCACCGGTATTTCCTGAAATATGCTTCTTTTTTTGAAGATGGCATTGGATATTCTGAGCAGGAATACCATCACGGCCCGTGGCTTTTTAATACGCTTGCATGTGCGGAATATTGCAAAAGATCGGGAGATATGGAAGAATACCGGAAAAAGATGAGCTGGGCGGCACGGCACAGCAACGCTTATGGCATTTTCCCGGAGGCGGTGGATGCAGACGACGAGGAAGTATGCATGATCAATCCGCTGAGCTGGGCGTGCGCTGAGTTTGCGGCGGCTTATTTTGGCGAAGGAGGATTCGACAGTGAAGAATAAGGAGCGTAAAGTCAGGCTGATAAATATGATAAGATCCTGTATCAGGGAAGAGGCGGAAACTATATTTTGTGATCTGAATACACTGCTTGAAGCGGATGATCTTGATTACCATGAGATGTGTATGGCGCTGTTCCTGACGGGAGAGTACACCAGGATCAGCGGAGATATGAGCCTTTTTGAACAGGATGGCGGCAGGATCGCATGCCTGCAGGACGAAATTGAAGCGGAGGCCTACAAACCGCATTCACGGATGCTGGAAGATACAGCGGAAGAAGCGCTTTATGGAGAAAATTATGGAATGGCATACGGCGCGCTGTACAACAGCAATCTCTTTGCAAAGAGAGAGAAGACGGCAAAAGCGATCCATCAGATGAAAAATTATGCCTATGAACACTATACGTGCGCAGGGAAACTGGTGGATGAGGCGCACGGGAACAGGGCGACGGCACAGCTTTTGTGGATCTGCGTTCCGTTTGGACTGTTTACCCCGGAGGATCTGGTGCTGGTGGCAGCGCTGGAAGAAATCTGTGATACCAAAAAGCAGGAGGACTTGGCCATGCTTGGGTGGTATTTTGTCGAGAAGGCAGATTACCGCAGAGCGAGAAGCTATCTGGCGCGCCTGGACAGTGAGGATGGATTTATCCAGGCAGTAAAGGAGATCATTGAGGAGAAATTAAGGCTTGCGGGGATGCTCAGCGAGGCGCCGCTGATGCACCGTCCCTGCGGAAACTTCAACCGGTATTCTCATCAGAATTATGAGAGAGAGCCCTGGTTCCCGAAAGCGGGAGAGGAAGTGTTTCTCAATGCCGCGGCATGGCCGGTAAAACTCTCCTGTGCGGTGGAAGTGCAGTGGGAAAGCTCTGCCGGAGACCGGGGAACAGCGGAAGGTGTTTACCAGCCGGAATATGAGAACTACAGATTTACTATCGGAGCGTTTCCCGGGGGAGAAAAAGTCACATATTATTTCCGCGCTGGAGCGTACTGCTCTGAGAAGTTTACCTTTACAGTACTTGCGAAAGAAACGGTAACAGAAGCAGGAAGGATGACCAAGAGCGATTCGGAAAAGACGCTGGAACTGCGGACTGACAGAGGAAACTGTTTCCTTTGGACAGAGAAGAAAGAGCAGGGGCAAGTCCGGTATTCCATAACAGAAATCGGATCCGGCGAGAGCGTTTCCCGGGAAGAGGAGTGGATAGATTTTCATTCACGCAGAGAGATTTCGGGGTGGAAGGAACAGATACCTGTCAGGGAGATCGGCTTCTGGCGCAAGGGAGAAAAGATATTCTCTTCTTTTATGAGTGCGGACGCGGATACCGGAGAACGATTCTATGGATTCGGGGAACGATATAATCAGATCGACCAGCGAGGCAATGTGGTAGATGTATATGTTTATAATCAGTATAAAGATCAGGGAATCCGGACATATATGCCTATGCCGTATTTCTTAAGCTCCGCTGGACACGGCATCTGGCTGGATACGGACTGCTATACAGAGTTTGATATGTGCAGCTGCGGCAGGGAATACTGGGAGGCGGAAGTACAGTCTGAAGGGCTGTCCTGGTACTGCTTCTTAGGAACTCCGAAAGAGATGATCAGCCAGTTTACTGCGGTTTCCGGCAGACCGGCGATGCTTCCGGAGTGGGCGTTTGGCCCCTGGATGTCAAGCAACAACTGGGATAGCGAGGCAGAAGTGAGAAAGCAGGCAGAACTGACAAAGAAGTATGATATCCCGTCAACGGTCCTTGTGATCGAAGCCTGGAGCGATGAGGCGACATACTATATCTTTAATGATGCGGTATATGAGGAAAACAGCGGAGAAAAAGGATTTTCCTATGATGAGTTCTATTTCCCTGAATGGGGAAGGTGGCCGGATCCGAAAGGGATGGTAGAATATCTCCACGAAAATGGACTGAAGTGTATCCTTTGGCAGATCCCGATCGTTAAGTATATCAATTCTCTCCATCATCTTCAAAAAGACCGGGATGAGGAGTATGCGCTGGAACATGGATTCTGTGCGAAGAAGGAAGACGGAACGCCATACCGTATGCCGGAGGGATGGTTCACGGACAGTCTTCTTGTGGACTTTACAGACAGAGACGCAGTGAACTGGTATATGGACAAGCGGAAATATCTGGTGGAGGATGTTAAGATCGACGGATTTAAGACTGACGGAGGAGAGTTTGTCTTCGGGGATGATGTACAGTTTTCGGACGGGCGTACCGGCAGAGAGATGCGCAATGCATATCCCAATCTTTATATTGGCGAGCATTACCGCTATATTCACGAAAAGAGAGGCGGGATCGTGTTCAGCAGGGCAGGCTATACCGGGGCGGCAGCCATGCCGGCGCACTGGGCGGGCGACGAGCGGTCCACATTTTCAGCGTTTAAAAGAAATCTGTGTGCGGGGCTCAATGCCGGGATCTCAGGCATTCCATTCTGGGGATGGGATCTGGCGGGATTCAGCGGAGAGATCCCAAGTGCGGAACTGTATGCCAGATCAGCTTCCATGGCGGCATTCTGTCCAATCATGCAGTACCATGCGGAGAGCAAGGCGGAGTTTAATCAGGACAGGACGCCGTGGAACATTGCGGAGAGAAGAAACGCTCCCTGGGTGATCGATGTATACCGGTATTACGCGAAACTGCGCATGGCGATGCTCCCGTATATTATGGAACAGGCAGAGAACAGCGTCAGGACAGGCGTTCCGCTGATGCGCGCCCTATGGGTGGAATTTCCGGAGGACAGAAAGGCAGGAGCGATCTTTGACCAGTATATGTTCGGCGATGACCTGATGGCAGCGCCTGTCGTAGAAGAAGGCAGAACGGAGCGTGAAGTTTATGTTCCGGAGGGAGAATGGAGAAATATTTTTACAGGAGAAGTTTTCTGCGGAAAGAAAACGTATACGATGAAAGCGGCTGTAGATGAGATCATTGTACTGCAGCGGAGCGGATCTGACTGGAAGATCAGGACAAAAGGAGAGTTTCTTTTTGAAAGTCAAAGGAGGAAATAAGATGGAGTGGTGGAAAAAAGCAGTCGTTTATCAGATCTATCCGATGAGTTTTAAAGACAGCAACCATGACGGTATGGGGGATCTGGGAGGCATCCTGGAGAAAGTGGATTACCTGAGAGAACTTGGCGTTGATATTGTGTGGATGACACCGGTCTATGAGTCACCGATGGATGACAACGGATATGATATCAGTGATTATTATAAGATCAATCCCCTGTTCGGAACGATGGAGCAGTTTGACGAGCTTTTGGAAGCGCTTCATCAGAGGGGAATCCGCCTGATCATGGATCTGGTGGTCAATCATACCAGCGATGAACACGAGTGGTTCAGGCAGGCGAGAAAAGATAAGAACAGTAAATATCATGATTTCTATATCTGGAAAGATACTCCGATTACAGATCAGCAGTCTATATTCAGCGGGTCTGTCTGGGAGTACAATGAAGAGACGGACGAATACTACTATCATCTGTTCAGCCGCAGACAGCCGGATCTGAACTGGGATAATCCGGAGGTGCGCAAAGAAGTGTACCGCCTGATCAACTGGTGGTTGGACAAAGGGATTGACGGATTCAGGATGGATGTGATCGACTTGATTGGAAAGATTCCTGAGAAGAGTATCCTGACCAGTGAAAAGAGCCATAAATATTTGCAGGAGATGTACCGCGAGTGCTTTGAGGGAAGGGAAGTCTTTACTGTGGGAGAGACTTCTTACGCAAC
Organism: Candidatus Mediterraneibacter faecavium; assembly: GCA_019119995.1. GTDB lineage: Bacteria > Bacillota > Clostridia > Lachnospirales > Lachnospiraceae > Mediterraneibacter > Mediterraneibacter faecavium. Next base: position 66,658 of record DWVY01000001.1, read on the forward strand.
TCCGGTAAGCGCGCCTCTCTATTCCAATCCGGAGCGCAAAGAACTGACGATGGTTTTCGGATTTGAGCACCTGGGGCTGGAAGAAGTGAAAGGAAATGGAAAGTGGGATCTGAAGAAGCTGGATGTCAACGAACTGAAGCAGGTGTTTGCAGTCTGGCAGCATGCTCTTCATGAAAAAGGCTGGAACAGCCTGTTCTGGTCCAACCATGATCAGCCACGTATTGTTTCCAGAATGGGAGATGACGGAAAATACAGGAAAGAGAGCGCCAAAATGCTCGGTATGATCCTCCACGGTATGCAGGGGACACCGTATATCTATCAAGGGGAAGAAATCGGGATGACAAATGTGAAATTCCCGCTGGAAGATTACAAGGATGTGGAGACCATCAACATGGTGAAAGAGAAACAGGCAGCAGGATGGTCTATGGATAAGATCATGCAGGGAATCTATGCGAAAGGTCGGGATAACGCCCGCACACCCATGCAGTGGTCCGCACGGGAATACGGCGGATTTTCGGATCATGAGCCGTGGATCCGAATGAATCCGAATTACGAAACGATCAACGTAGAGGAGTCCGAGGCGGACAAAGATTCAATCTTTCACTTCTATCAAAAGCTCATCCGTCTCCGCAAAGAGTGGGAAATCATAAGTACCGGAGATTTCACGCTTCTGTTCAAGGAGGACAGAACTATGTTTGCCTATAAGAGAGAAGCGGATGGGGAGCGACTGACTGTGATCGCAAACTTTACCGGGGATGCCGTGCAGCGTGATCTGCCAGACGAGATAAAGCCCGGGAGAGGACAGGTACTTCTGTCAAATTATGACAGAACCTCAGTGGACAGGAAAATGACTTTGAGACCTTATGAGAGCTTTATGTATTACGAAAAGACAAAGTGAACGGAATAGGAAAGTTCACTTCCTGAATTGAGAGTCCTGTTGGATACAGCTTCAACAGGGCTCTGACTATTATCCTTTCAGCAGATCCTCGATCAGCCTTGAAGCCTCGCTCCGGGTGATCGTCTTCGGATCCCACTTTATGGAAGCACGTTTTTTGCGGATCAGGTTTTCCAGAAACGCGACCTGCTTCGGCGTGGCGGGCTGAGGCTTTTTTATTTTATATGTAAGCTGTACCGGTTTGAAGATCTTGGGGTCTTTCTCTTCAAAATAGTGTGCCAGTGTCTGATAGAGCTTGGCGGTTGCCAGCGCATCGTGGTATGCACGGTGGGCGGACTTGTTTTCGATATGATAGTAGTCGCACAGGCTGCCGAGGCTTTTAGATTTCAGGTCTTTATGTACTTTCTGCGCAATCTTCAGCGTATCGATCCCCATTTTCTCAAAAGGCAGTCCGTCTGCGGCGGCGCTGCATTTCATAAAGCTGTAATCAAAAGATACATTGTGCCCGATCAGTATATCCTCCTCGCAGAAATCGAGAAAATCCGTGACAACACTGCACCTCGGGCGCGCCTCCGCCACCATCTCATTCGTGATCCCGGTCAGGGATGTGATCGCGGGAGAGATGGAAACGGTCGGTTTGATGAATTCCATGAAGCGTTCCGCTACTTTCCCGTCCCGCACTTTCAGGGCGCCGATCTCTATAATCTCATTTTCGAGCGGATTCAGTCCCGTTGTCTCAACGTCAAATGCTATATATGATCTTAACATGATGAAACTCTCCTTTTCTTCCGCTATTATACTTGAAAATGACAGGAAATGACAACAAGGAAAAGACAGATAGTATGAAAGTACGGAAACGCGGGGATTCCATTAAAGACTCCTGCGGCTCCGTACTTTTTATGTTACAGGTATTCTTTCAGCTTTTTCATCAGCTCTTCTTCTGTCTTTATGATCTTCTGCGCCAGATCCGCAGCCTTTTTGTCCGCCTTGTCATACTGGTGCGCCTTTTCTCCGAGCGTCTTGATCCCCATGGCGCAGCCGTCTATGAGCAGCCTGGCGATCTGTGTGTTGTCACTGTTGAATGTCAGCTTCATTTCCGTAGTGAACCAGGAAAATGTACTTGCCATGACGCCGGGAGATTTTGGCTCATTTCCGGAATCTTTGAGAAGAGTGACAGCCTCATCTTCAAGTCCCCGATGTTTTTCAGTATAATCGTTGATCAGTTTTTTGAACTCGGTGTCCTTTACATATTCCTTTATCTGTTCAAAGCTCTCCACTGCCATCCGGCAGCCGACGGTGCATTCCTCGAGCAGTTTTCGTGTCTGTTCGTCCATATTGATTCCCTCCTGTAATGTGATCACTGTTATATTTTGTATTTTTTTGGATAATATGCATGAAATGCCGGCAAATTCAAGCGGCAGAAATTGATTTTCTCTGATGTATGCAATATAATGAACCCGGACCGGAGCAATCCCGATGCAGATGCGGGATGTTCACACTTACTGAGATCGGTTCAAGAAAATATGGAAAGGGGGATGCCTATGTTAAAAGGCAAGACAGTTCTTCTCGGAGTATCCGGCAGTATAGCGGCATATAAAACGGCGTACCTTGCGAGCGCCCTCAAGAAGCTGGATGCGGACGTCCATGTCCTGATGACGCAGAATGCGACGAATTTTATCAATCCGATCACATTCGAGACGCTTACGGGCAACAAATGTCTGGTCGATACATTTGACCGGAATTTTGAGTTCAGCGTGGAGCATGTGTCCCTGGCGAAACAGGCGGATGTAGTGATGATCGCACCGGCCAGCGCCAATGTGATCGGCAAGCTTGCGCACGGGATCGCGGACGACATGCTCACCACGACAGTCATGGCGTGCAGATGTAAAAAGCTGATCGCACCGGCGATGAATACGAACATGTTTGAAAATCCGGTGGTCCAGGACAATCTTAAGACACTCATCCATTATGGATATGAAGTCATCAGTCCGGCTGTGGGATATCTGGCATGCGGGGATACCGGAGCAGGAAAGATGCCGGAGCCGGAGCTGCTGCTTGAGTATATCCTTCAGGAGATTGCCTGTGAAAAGGACATGCAGGGCGTAAAAGTGCTCGTGACGGCAGGGCCTACGCAGGAAGCCATCGATCCGGTGCGCTATATCACGAACCATTCCACCGGGAAAATGGGATATGCGATCGCGAAGATGGCGGCAAGGCGGGGAGCGGAAGTGACGCTGGTGACCGGACAGACGGCACTGAGTGATCCGCAGTTCGTGAAGGTGGTGCCGGTGAGATCGGCAAAGGACATGTTTGATGAAGTGACCGCCCGGGCAGCACAACAGGATATCATCATCAAGGCGGCAGCGGTAGCGGATTACCGTCCGAAGTATGTGAGCGACCAGAAGATGAAGAAGCAGGACGGAAACCTCGTCATCGAGCTGGAGCGGACGGATGATATCCTGGCGAATCTCGGAGAAAACAGACAACCGGGGCAGTTCTTGTGCGGATTTGCCATGGAGACGGAGAACCTGCTGGAGAATTCCAGAAAAAAACTTGAGAAGAAGCATCTTGACATGATCGTTGCCAACAGCCTGAGGGTAGAAGGCGCCGGATTCGGCGGCGACACAAATGTAGTGACCATGATCACGGAAGAAGAGGAAATCTCACTCGGGAAAATGTCAAAAGAGGAGACAGCCTCCCATATCCTTGATCAGATCATGAAGATGCGGCAGAGCAGAGAGAACAGAAACTGAATAACGAAGCAGAAGACATTTCTGCGCCAAAAGTATTGTATCCCGTAAGGGAAAGATAACAAGGAGGCAAAATCATGAACAATTCAACAACACAGAAACCCGCAGGAAGCAGATATAGCACGATGAGCATGGTCCAGGTGGCGATATTCGGTGCAATCATATGCATCATGGCCTTCACCCCCTTTCTGGGCTATATCCCGCTTGGATTTACAAGGGCAACGATCATCCATATCCCTGTCATTATCGCTTCACTGCTGATGGGACCGAAGAAAGGTGGCGCGCTTGGCTTCCTGTTCGGTCTGACGAGTTTTATTAATAACACGATCAATCCCAGCGCTACGTCATTTGTATTCACTCCATTTTACAGCTTAGGTGAGTTCAGCGGCGGCATCGGGAGCGTGATCATCTGTTTTATCCCACGTATTCTGGTAGGAATCGTTCCGTATTTTGTATATAAATTAGTACTCAGACTTTCAAGTGAAACAACAAAGATCCGGGGCGTGTCCAATATCGGGCTCGTATTGGCGGGAATATCAGGAGCTCTTGTAAATACACTCCTGGTCATGAACCTTATCTATATTTTTTTCGGAGATGCCTATATTAAGGCAAGTGAAAAAGCGGTATCACTGGGATATATGGTTATTCTGTCTATAATCGGGATCAATGGAGTTCCGGAGGCAATCATTGCAGGCATCCTTACCCTGTGTATCGGCAAAGTACTCCTGAAGAAAAATGTAAGAGAAAGGCTTGGATTTTAGAGATGATCTTGGCAATTGATATCGGAAATACGAATATCGTGATCGGCTGCATCGACGGAGAAAAATGTCTTTTCGTCGAGCGGCTGTCCACAGTCCGCACAAAGACAGAACTGGAGTATGCTTTTGATGTAAAAAATGTTCTCGATATCTACCATATTAAGAGAACAGATATCGAGGGCGGGATCATATCGTCTGTCGTGCCGCAGATCACAACAGTGGCAAAGCTTGCAGTTGAGAAAATATTGAAGAAAGAAGTGCTCGTTGTAGGCGCCGGTATCAAGACCGGACTTAACATCCGCATTGACAACCCGGCGCAGCTCGGCAGCGATCTTGTGGTCGATTCTGTAGCCGGCATCGCGGAGTATCCGGCGCCGCTCATTATATTCGATATGGGAACGGCGAATACAGTCTGTGTCATCGACAAAAATAAGAATTACATCGGCGGGATGATCTACCCGGGGATCGGGGTGTCGCTTGACTCCCTGACCGCACACGCATCCCAGCTGGGCGGTATCAGCCTTGAGGCGCCCGAGCATATTATCGGGAAAAATACAGTAGATTGCATGAAGAGCGGAACCATCTACAGCGCTGCCGCCGCTATCGACGGGATCATCGACAGGCTCCAGGAAGAACTGGGCGGCCAGGCGACCGTGATCGCCACCGGCGGACTGGCAAAAAAGATCGTGCCTTACTGCAGAAGAAAAGTCATACTGGATGATAACCTGCTGCTCAAAGGACTGGCAGTGATCTACCGCAAAAATAGGAAGTGAGATTCGTGCTTGTCGGGGAGACATCCTGCAATAAATCATCCGAAAATCACTCGGATACAGTGTAATCATTCACGTATTCAGATCAGTCGGGAGTGCAATGCTGCCGGCTCCAGGTTACAAAAGGAAGATAAACTAATAACCCTGAAATATAGCTAAAAGCAATCAGCCGAACGGACAACTCGCGTTGCTCAGACAATTCCGTCCGGCTGAT
>DWVY01000011.1 GCA_019119995.1 Candidatus Mediterraneibacter faecavium
CTTCCACAGTCACCGTCCGCATTCCCTCCCCGCCCGTCCCGAAAGGTGCATCAAAAGGGCTGTATCCGACTGATTTTCTGCATTCATCCAATCGGAAGTATCTCCCCGGCAATCACGAAGTTTACTATAAAACCGGTTGAAATGGTGAACTTTGTCGACTAAGTTCCAACCTCTTCCGGTTTGTATGAGTGTTTGTTGAAGGATGTCGCTGTGGAGAAAAGGATGACTACCGACCGGATGAGACAGCGGAAAAAGAGGAACCTGCATAAGCTGTGCATCGACATGGAGCGTTCCGAATACACCTCGTTCTCCATGTTAGCGAGATCAAAATACGAGTTCCAATGGACGAGCATTTTGATATCGCGTTACATGGATTCGAGGGGATGAGGTAAAGCGGGTCGGCACAGCGTTGCAGGATCCTCTTTTTCCGCGTCCGTTATCCGATTGTTATATCTTTGCTGCAGCGGCATTGATTAAACAAACACGAATTGTCGTTTACAGAAAGATATCTGCTTTTTTATCGCTCTGGCAGACTTTCTTTAGTTTTCCTTCTGCCACTTTCATTTTCAGTGAGTTGACGCTCCTTGCGTTCTGCTTACAGACGCGGACGCATTTCATGCATCCGATGCATTTCTTTGTATCTGTCTTTTTCGGCTCTTTGACCGGGATCGCACCTGCCGGACAGACTTTGGCGCAGGCGCCGCAGAGTGTGCACATATTGGACTCTGCTTTCGGGAAGAGGGCGTTTTTGCCGTATTTTTTGTAAGGTGTGCTGCCGGGCACTTGAATGTTGATGTGGTCGAAAGATTCTTCTTTTCGGATCCTGCGGTTCAGTTCTACGCCGTATTCGGCAATGGTCTTCAGGTCTGTTTTATTCGGTCTTCTTGCGCCGATCGTTGGTACGATGGAGTGCTCTGCCGGAAATGCAGCCGCGCCGATGACTTTAAAGCCGCGGCTTTCCACCTCGTTTTTCAGCTCCAGAAGGGCGTCCTCGTATTCGCGGCATCCGTAGGTGGCGATCAGGGCTGCAGGGGTGTTGTCGCCGGAAATATTCTGAAGATATTCCATGAAAAGAGCGGGCACGCGTCCGTAATATACTGGGATCCCAAAGACCGCAAGATCATTGTGTGCAAACTTCAGTACCGGTTTCTTTTCTTTGTAGACAGAAAAGTCGAAAGATACGGACTTCAGGTCAATGTTCCGGGCGGTCTCCATGACGGCTTTTCTCGTTGCGCCTGTCGGACTGAAATAGACAAGCTTCAGTTCATTCATTTTCATAAAACAAAACTCCTTTGTATGTATTTGATCTTCCGGAAGAGAGACGGGTGTCTGACAGCGGAAGTCATGATCCGGTAAAAACTATGATAGCATACTATGCGGGAAAATGCACGGTATTCAAGAAAAGGATATTGCATTAATTGTATTATATGATATAATACAAAACAAATTACGGAAGACACATTTGATACGGGTTCGGAAAGGATTGTGAAGAAAAGAGGTAATCTGTATGGTACTTAAGATCGATATGTCGGGTGAGATCCCTATCTATATCCAGCTCAGGAATGAGATTGTAAAAGGGATCGGCAGAGGCGAACTGGCGGCGGGAGAAAATCTGCCCACGGTGCGGCAGCTTGCATCAGAACTGGGCGTCAACACGATGACAGTGAGCAAGACATACCAGCTCCTGAAATCCGAAGGATTTATAGAAACGGATCGGAGAAAAGGCGCCGTCGTGAGGAAAATACCGGATATGGAACCTGCGGGGAGCGCTGCGGCAGAGCGGTACAGAGACAGGCTGGGGGACGAGCTGGAGCTTCTGAGCGCCGAGGCGAAACTGAGAGGGCTGAAACGGGAGGATTTCCTGAGACTGTGCGAGGATGCATTTGCGGAGATGGGGGTGTAGGAAATGTTTATGTCTGCCATGTTTGCGCTGATCGACCTTGTAGTGATCGGCATTTTCTATGCGGTCTATGGAACGAAGCGGACGTATTCCGAGGGGATGCTCCTGGGCGTGCATCTGCCGCAGAGCGCAGCGGAGAGCGGGGAAGTAACAGCCTTTATGGCACGGTATCACAGAAATACGAAGATATTTTATGCAGTAAATGTAGTGATCAGCACTGCTGTCTGCGGAGTCTGTTTCTGGTACTTTTCCGTTTTTATGATCATTTGGTCGGTATGGCTGTTGGAATTCTGTATCGGGGCGATGGTGCTCCTGTATGGAAACCACCGGAAACTGTACGATATGAAAGTGGAGAGAGGATGGATCGGGAGCAGCGGCAGCAGGATCATGGCAGTGGATACGAAAGCGGCGGCGCGGTCCGGCAGGATGGGTCTGTCTGCCTGGTGGCATCTGCTTTTCTGCGCGCTGATCCTGATGCCCTGCCTTGATGCAGACATCAGAAAATATATGATGACATCAGAGGACGGCTGGATCTTTCCGGTTACGGGGCTTCTTGTCAGTCTCACTTTCGGGATCCTGCATGCTGCCATACTCAGGATGCGCAATAAGGTGTACAGCGAGGATTCCGATCTGAACGTGGAAATCAACCGGATGCAGAAAAACGTATGGTCCTGGGCGTTAGTCGGAAGCAGCCTGTTTAATGCGGCTGCGTATCTCTTTGTGGTGTCCGGTATCGATGCGAACGGGTGGCTCAGTACAGGGGTGCTGGTGATCTACTGCATCATGGAGTCTATGCCGGGCGTCTTTATGATCGGCGGATTCTTCTATATGCGCAGCCGGAAAGAAAAACTGCTTCAGAAAAACGCGCACCCTCTTTACATTGACGACGATGTGTACTGGAAGAACGGCTGGTACAGCAATCCCAATGACAAACGGCTGATGGTCCAGGACTGGGCGTGTTCATGGAACTACACGACAAATATGGCAAAACCTGCGGGGAAGATTTGCATGTTCCTGGCGATCGTGTTCGTGGCGGTATGCCTCGTGTGGGGGTGCGTTGAGATGTGGAAGATCGATTTCGTTCCGATCGGCGTGAATGTGTCCGAAGACCAGGTGGAGATCACATCGGGATATTCAGATTATGTAATAGATTGTGATGATATTACGGGCGTGGAACTGCTTGAGAAACTCCCGGATGACGATTACAGAAAGATCAACGGAGGAGAGGACCCGCATAAGATGCTGGGCAGGTTCAAAGGCGAAAATACCGGAAAGTGCCGGATGTATCTGTATGTCGGATATACGCCTATTCTGGAGATTACGACGGGAGATGGACCGGTGTATGTGAACAGCGAAGACGGGGAGAAAACAGAAGAGTGGATGCGTGAATTATCAGCGGAAGTTGATAATGAGGTAAAGGAATAGTATAATCGCGGATATGAATTCAAATTATCAGGAATTATAAATCTGCTGACAGAAGATTGGATGGTGATATACAATGACCGATAATAAGAACACGAAATTACAGATCCGAAACAGCACCATAGATTTCCTTGTGTTCACGAAGGACGCTAATGAGAACGGGATAGAAGTCCGTGTACAGGATCATGATGTATGGCTGACACAAAAAGCAATTGGACAGCTTTTTGAGGTGGATAGAAGTGTTGTTACAAAGCACCTGAAAAAAATTTATGCAAGCGGCGAATTGTCTGAAGATTCAACTTGTGCATATTTTGCACAAGTTGCGGACAACGGTAAAACTTATCGGTATAAATTCTATTCATTATCCGCTATTATTGCCGTTGGCTACCGTGTGAATTCCGATCGGGCAACACAGTTTCGGCAGTGGGCAACGAAGGTATTAGATACTTTTACCAAACAGGGATATGTTTTAGATAAAAACAGACTGATCAATGGTCAAATTTTTGATGAAGATTATTTTGACCATCTCATTTCTGAAATACAGGAAATCCGAGCGAGTGAGCGCCGTTTCTATCAGAAAATAACAGATATCTATGCTACGGCAGTTGATTATTCGTTCGATAGTCAAATTACAAAAAAATTTTTTGCAACAGTACAAAATAAGATGCATTATGCTGTTCATGGCAATACTGCGGCAGAGGTTATTATGGCAAGAGCAGATCACTCGAAAGAGCATATGGGACTGACCTCCTGGTGTAATGCTCCAGATGGGAAAATAGTAAAAGCTGATGTGTCTGTTGCAAAAAATTATTTATCTATTGATGAAATGCAGGAGTTAAATGAGATTGTTACAATGTATTTAGATTATGCAACAAGACAGGCCAGACGGCATATTCCCATGACAATGGCGGATTGGGCTTCCAAGTTGGATGCTTTTTTACAATTTAATGATGCTGAAATTTTGCAAGATAAAGGGAAAGTTACTGCAGCAATCGCAAAAGCATTTGCGGAAAGCGAGTTTGAGCAATATCGTATTATACAGGATCGGCTGTATCAGAGCGATTTTGATCGTCTAATGGCAAGTGCAGAAGAAAAAAAGTCTTGACAGCTTCGCCCGTCTGGTGGTAAGATGCACAAAACAAAATATATTCAAACCGTTGATGCGGAGATCAAAGTATTCATGCGCGCACAGAGAGTCCGGGTGGGTGAGAGCCGGGCCGAGATGCAGTTTACCAAATGGACCGCGGAGGGCGCAGTCAAAGGGAGATGATCCTGAGTATTCTGCGACGTGTGGGCATACGTCAGTTGCCGGGGATATGCTGGTATCTCGCAGAGCGCACGGGGAAACCGTGAATCAAGGTGGCACCGCGGAAATTATATTTTATGAATTTACCGTCCTTGACAGAATAATTATATTCTGTCAGGGGCGTTTTTTTGTGCGATAAGCCCGGCAAGCGACTGCCGTGCCTGCACGAGCAGTCATTGGCCGGGCAACGGACAGCGATCGGCTTTGCCGTGAGCTGCCGTAGTTCAGCCATCTGATGGCGGGTGCCGGATTTATGCTTGCATAAGAATCCGGCGACTGCCAATCAGATGAGAAGAGCGCCTGTCAATGAGCAAAACAGCGGCGCAGCCGCAGTAAGCACGTCAGTGCGGTTTTGCGAATGGCGCGGGCTGAACGGACATCCGTTCTCTGGCAGAATGAACAGCATCACAGTCAAAAAGGAGGAGACCAGATGAAAAACATGCTTGAAACACTACGATCCTATGCAGATGCCGGGAAGTATAAAAGAGTTCCCGTAAGCCGGGAGCTGTATGCGGATGCCTTTACCCCTGTGGAAGTCATGCGCACGCTCCGTGCGGCGAGCAGACACTGTTATCTGCTGGAAAGCGCGGAGGACAAACAGCGGTGGGGAAGGTATTCTTTTCTCGGGTATGCGCCGACTATGGAGATCACCTGCACGGACGGTCATGTGGTCATTACGGAGGGCGGCGAGGAAGAAGAGAAAGTCAGTCGGGCGTTTGATACGGATCACCCGGGAGGGGTGCTCCGGAAGATACTGGAAGATTACAGAAGTCCGGTGATGGAAGGGATGCCGCCTTTTACCGGAGGTCTGGTGGGATACTTTTCCTACGATTATATAAAATATGCGGAACCGTCGCTTAAAAAAGTATTGACCCGCGAGCAGGACGCAGGAACCGGACAGGAATTCCGGGATATGGACCTGATGCTCTTTGACAAAGTGATCGCATTTGACAATTACAGACAGAAACTGATCCTTATCACCGGCGTCAGTCTTGAGGGGGATCTGGAGGAGAACTATAGAAAAGCATTACAAGAGCTGGACGATATGGAGCGGCTTATAAAGAGCAAAGCAAAAGCGGATTTCCGGCCGTTGGAACTGGAAGAGCCAAAGCCGGAGGCGGATCAGGAAACATACTGCCGGATGGTGGAGAAAGCGAAAGAATATATCCGGGACGGAGACATTTTCCAGGTGGTGCTCTCCAATCCTATGACGGCAAAGGCGAAGGGAAGCCTGTTCGATACGTACCGGGTCTTAAGGACAACGAATCCGTCGCCCTATATGTTCTACTTTTCCAGTGACGACATCGAGGTCGCCGGGGCGTCTCCCGAGACACTGGCAAGACTGGAGAACGGACGCCTGTATACATTTCCCCTTGCGGGTACAAGACCGAGAGGACAGACGGAAGAGGAAGACCGGCGGCTGGAACAGGAGCTTCTTGGCGATGAGAAAGAGCTGGCGGAGCACAATATGCTGGTGGATCTCGGGAGAAATGATATCGGGAAGATCAGCAGACCGGGAACCGTACATGTGGAAAAATACATGGAGATCCAGAGATTTTCCCATGTGATGCATATCGGTTCCACTGTCTCGGGAGAGATCACGCCGGAGAAGGACGGTGTGGACGTCATCGACGCGATCCTGCCGGCAGGAACACTTTCCGGGGCGCCGAAGATCCGGGCATGCGAGATCATCGCAGAGCTGGAGCAGAGAAAAAGAGGGATCTACGGCGGGGCGGTCGGATATCTGGACTTTACGGGAAATATTGACACCTGCATTTCGATCCGGCTGGCTTATAAGAAGAACGGACGCGTCTGTGTGCAGTCCGGAGCCGGGATCGTGGCGGACAGCGTTCCGGAAAATGAATTTGCAGAGTGCAGGAACAAGGCAGGCGCAGTGATCAAAGCACTGCATATGGCGAAAGGAGGACTGGCATGATACTCTTGATCGATAATTACGACAGTTTTGTCTATAACCTGTATCAGTTTCTCGCAGTGGAAGATCCGGATGTAAAGCTGGTGAGAAATGACAGGATCACATCGGAGGAGGCGCTCTCTATGAAGCCGGACGCGATCGTCATTTCTCCAGGGCCTGGAAAGCCTTCGGATGCAGGCGTCTGCGTGGAGCTGATCCGGCAGATGAGGGGCAGGATCCCGATCCTCGGCGTATGCCTCGGGCATCAGGCGATCGGGGAGGCATTCGGGGCGACGGTCACTCATGCGTCACGGCTGATGCACGGCAAGACTTCCCTGCTGACGGATGTGGCGGACGATGTCATATTCAGAGGGCTGAAAAGGCCGGTGCAGGTGGCAAGATATCATTCCCTGTCCGTGCAGGAGAGTACGCTGCCGGAGGAACTGGAAGTGACGGCGCGAAGCGATGACGGAGAGATCATGGCGATGCGGCACAGAGAATATCCCATATATGGACTGCAGTTTCATCCCGAGTCGGTGATGACGCCGGACGGACCTGCGATGATACGGAACTTTCTGGCAGCAGCGAGAGAAAATTAACAGAAACAGGAGGATTACAGACATGATCAAAGAGGCAATTATCAAACTTTCACAGAAACAGAATCTGACATACGAAGAGGCGGAACAGGTTATGGATGAGATCATGGAGGGAAAGGCGACGGATGTGCAGAAATCCGCTTACCTTACCGCACTGTCCATGAAAGGAGAGACGATCGACGAGATCACGGCGTCTGCGGCGGGGATGCGCTCCCACTGTGTCAAGCTGCTCCACAATATGAATGTGCTGGAGATCGTAGGGACGGGCGGAGACGGAGCCAATTCCTTTAATATCTCAACCACGGCGTCCATGGTCATCGCGGCGGCGGGCGTTCCGGTGGCTAAGCACGGCAACCGGGCGGCGTCCTCCAAGTCAGGAGCGGCGGACGTACTGGAGGCGCTGGGCGTGAAGATCGACCTTCCGCCGGAGAAGAGTGCGGAACTTCTGAAGAAGATCAACATTTGTTTCCTGTTTGCACAGAACTATCACATTGCCATGAAGTATGTGGCGCCCATCCGGAAGGAACTGGGGATCCGGACGGTTTTCAATATCCTGGGGCCGCTTTCAAATCCGGCGGGAGCCAATATGGAGCTGATGGGTGTCTACGAGAAGGAACTGGTAGAGCCGCTGGCACAGGTTATGGCGAAGCTGGGCGTTGTCCGCGGTATGGTCGTCTACGGACAGGATAAGCTGGATGAGATCTCCATGAGTGCTCCAACATCTATCTGTGAGATCCGGGACGGATGGTTCCAGTCCTACGAGATCACACCGGAGCAGTTCGGATATACGCGGTGTGAGAAATCCGAACTTACGGGAGGCACGCCGGAGGAAAACGCGCAGATTACGAGAGATATCCTCTCAGGAAAAGAGCGGGGAGCAAAGCGCTGCGCTGTATGCCTGAACGCGGGAGCGGCAATCTATATTGCAGGCAAAGCGGCGTCCATCGAAGAGGGAGTGCGGAAGGCAGAGCAGCTCATCGACGACGGGCTTGCGATGAAGATGTTGGAGACATTTATTGAGGAGAGCGGAAAATGAATATATTAGAGACGATCACGGAGAGGACGAGGGAGCGGATCCGGGAGCAGGAGAACCTGATCCCGCTGTCCCAGATGCGACGGATGGCGGAGGCTGTGCTCCGGGAAGAACAGACCGGGGCGGCGGCTGAAGCGGACAGTGCCGGAGAGCGAAAAGGTGCCGGGCATGGAACGGTTGATATGCCGGCTTTTGAGCGGGCGCTCCGCCAGCCGGGGATGTCTTTCATCTGCGAAGTGAAAAAGGCGTCCCCATCCAAAGGGATCATTGCGGAGGACTTCCCTTACATGGATATCGCAAAGGATTATGAGGCGGCGGGCGCTTCGGCGATCTCCTGCCTGACAGAGCCGTACTGGTTCCTGGGCAGTGACGTGTATCTGGAAGAGATCGCGGAGAATGTATCCATTCCGGTACTTCGGAAAGATTTTACATGCAGTGAATATATGATCTGGCAGGCGAAGGCGCTGGGCGCCTCTGCGGTGCTTCTGATCTGTTCCGTGCTGGATGATGGTGAACTGAGGGCGTATCACCGGCTGACAGAGGAGCTTCATATGTCGGCTCTCGTGGAGGCCCATGACGCGGATGAGATCGAGCGGGCAAAGCAGGCGGGCGCCCGGATCATCGGAGTGAACAACAGGGACCTGAAGGATTTCTCTGTAGATATCGGCCACAGCGCCAGACTGAGACAACTGGCGGGAGAGGATACGGTGTTTGTCTCCGAGAGCGGCATCCGCACCCCGGAGAATATGCGGACTCTCTGTGAAAACGGCACGGACGCGGTGCTGATCGGTGAGATGCTCATGCGCGCCCCGGACCGGCAGGCGGCGCTGAGAGCCCTTAAGAGGGAGGCAGCGGGTAGATGAAAGCAGAAAGGACAAGGATCAAGATCTGCGGATTGAGCCGGACGGAGGATATCAGTTATGTGAACGAGGCGCAGCCCGATTTCTGCGGCTTTGTCATCGAGGTGCCGGCGAGCAGGAGAAATGTCACGGTCACGCAGCTCGCCCGGTTGAGACAGCGGTTATCGGAGCAGATCTGTCCGGTGGGAGTCTTCGTAAACGCAGAGCTTAAGCTTATCGCAAAGCTTTTAAACGACGGCGTCATCGATGCGGCGCAGCTCCACGGAAACGAGGACGAGGCTTACATCGCGCGGCTTAGGGAAATGACGGATAAACCGCTGGTCAAGGCGTTTTCGATACAAAATCTTTCTGATCTTGAGGAGGCGGAGAAGAGCAGTGCGGATCTGGTGCTACTGGATCACGGAAAAGGCGGCACCGGGGCATCCTTTGATTGGGAACTTCTCAGGCATTGGAAAGGAAGACCGTATATTCTGGCAGGCGGGCTGGATGCAGGAAATATTCCCGAGGCGGTCAGGAAGTATCATCCCTATGCGGTGGATCTGAGCAGTTCGGTGGAAACAGAAGGCAGGAAAGACAGGCAGAAAATATTGGCAGCAGTGGCTGCGGTAAGGAGTATTACGTTATGAAGAAAGGAAGATACGGCATTCACGGCGGACAGTATATACCGGAGACGCTGATGAATGCAGTGAATGAATTAGAGGAAGCATATAACTATTATAAAAATGATAAGCAGTTCAACGAGGAGCTGACGCAGCTTCTCAATGAATATGCAGGAAGGCCGTCCAGGTTATACTATGCAGGACGGATGAGTGAAGATCTGGGCGGGGCTAAGATCTATCTGAAGCGTGAAGACCTGAACCATACCGGCGCGCATAAGATCAATAATGTGCTTGGGCAGGTGCTTCTTGCAAAGAAGATGGGAAAGACGAGAGTGATCGCGGAGACAGGAGCGGGGCAGCACGGCGTTGCAACGGCTACTGCGGCGGCTCTCATGGGTATGGAGTGTGAAGTATTCATGGGTGAGGAGGATACGAAGAGGCAGGCACTCAACGTTTACCGGATGCGCCTTCTCGGAGCGCAGGTTCACGCGGTGACAACCGGAACGGCAACTCTGAAAGACGCCGTGTCCGAGACGATGAGAGAGTGGACGAGGCGGATCGGAGATACCCACTATGTGCTGGGCTCCTGCATGGGTCCTCATCCGTTCCCTGAGATCGTGAGAGATTTTCAGGCTGTCATTTCAAAAGAGATCAAAGAGCAGCTGATGGAGAAAGAAGGGAAACTTCCGGATGCAGTGCTCGCCTGTGTAGGCGGCGGCTCGAATGCCATCGGGGCGTTCTATCATTTTATCAATGATAAGAGCGTGCGGCTGATCGGATGCGAGGCGGCCGGAAGAGGAGTCGACACGGCGGAGACGGCAGCCACTATCGCCACAGGGAAGTTGGGAATCTTCCATGGCATGAAATCTTATTTCTGTCAGGATGAGTTCGGGCAGATCGCACCGGTCTACTCGATTTCCGCAGGTCTGGATTATCCGGGTATCGGACCGGAGCACGCGGCCTTGTATGACAGCGGCAGGGCGGAATATGTGGCCGTGACGGATGATGAAGCGGTGGATGCATTTGAATATCTGGCGCGGACAGAGGGGATCATTCCGGCTATTGAGAGCGCCCATGCAGTGGCTCACGCGAGGAAGCTGGCGCCGCAGATGTCGAAGGACCAGATCATGGTGATCAATATTTCAGGAAGAGGCGACAAAGACTGCGCCGCTATCGCAAGATACAGAGGGGAGGATATTTATGAGTAGGATACAGGAAGCATTTCAGGG
Source organism: Candidatus Mediterraneibacter faecavium (assembly GCA_019119995.1). Taxonomy (GTDB): domain Bacteria; phylum Bacillota; class Clostridia; order Lachnospirales; family Lachnospiraceae; genus Mediterraneibacter; species Mediterraneibacter faecavium. The sequence continues at coordinate 10,858 of DWVY01000011.1, forward strand.
AAAGAAAGCGTTCATTCCGTTTATCACGTGCGGTGATCCGGATCTGGAGACCACGGAGCAGCTTGTCTATGCAATGGAGAAAGAAGGGGCGGCAGTCATAGAGCTGGGGATCCCGTTCTCGGATCCCACTGCGGAAGGGCCGGTGATACAGGCGGCAAATCTGCGGGGACTTGGCGGCGGCGTAACTACGGATAAAGTATTTGAGACAGTAGAAAAGATCCGGAAGAATTCCCGGATCCCTCTCGTGTTCATGACTTATGCGAATGTGGTGTTTTCCTACGGGATCGGGCGCTTTGTAAAGAGAATGAAAGAGACGGGGATGGACGGACTGATCCTGCCGGATGTGCCTTTTGAAGAAAAAGAAGAGTTCGACTCGGTATGCAGAGAGTACGGCATCGAGCTGATCTCCCTCATTGCGCCCACTTCCCATGAGCGTATCCGCATGATCGCCGAGAAAGCGTCGGGATTCGTGTACTGCGTCTCCTCGCTGGGAGTTACGGGAACAAGAAGTGAGATCACCACGGATATCGGCGAGATGGTGCGGCTTGTAAAAGAGGCGAAAGACATTCCGTGCGCGGTGGGCTTCGGGATATCGACGCCGGAGCAGGCGGCGGAAATGTGCCGGCAGGCTGACGGCGTCATCGTAGGGAGCGCGATCGTGAAGCTGTGCGGCGCCCACGGAAGAGACTGCGTGCCTTACGTGGCGGAGTATGTAAGATCCATGGCAGAGGCAGCGCAGTCAGTATAAATACAAAGTGTGGCTTCCGCGCGCAGCCCTTCTACAGCCTTTATGCGAGTCCTTTTTCCCCCAGCCAGTCGATGAGAAGCGGCTGGCTGTTCCTGCGCCGCCGCGCCATGCGGTGGAACTGCAGGATCGTAAGCCCGGTAAATACAACGGTGAGCAGGATGAGCAGGATCACGGAATCGCGGATGCTCCCGCCGCCGCTGATCGTGCTGCGGAATGCGTCCACAGTATAAGTAAACGGCAGATAAGCATGGATATCTGCGACAAACGCCGGCGAGATCTCAACCGGATAAGTGCCGGCGGAGCCGGAGAGCTGCACGACCATAAAGATCAGCATGAGAAAACTTCCCACTTTTCCGAGCGTAAGATTGAAAAAGTACATAACAGAGGTAAATGCCGCTGCGGTAAGGCAGGCAAACAGTATGGTCTCAGTCATTTTCGCCGGGGTGAACCCGTCGATCACATGAAGCAGCCAGATCAGCATAAGCCCCTGCAGGACTGCCACCGGATAGAGGACGGACGCTTTGGACGCCCACCATGCAAGCCCGGATCTGAGTTTCCCGTTATATTTTGTCAGCGGGTACATAAGGCAGAAGGCAAGGCATCCCACCCACAGTCCTACAGACATCATGTACGGCGCCATGGCATGTCCGTTATTTTCTACTGTGGTGACCTGTGTCTCGTCTGTATTCACCGGGGAAGCGAACATATGGATCGTTTCTTCGCCTGCGGTCATGCCGGCGGCTTCGTCCGCTCCTTCGGACAGGCTGTCTGCAAGGACATGAGCGCCGTTCTGAAGCTGCGCCATCCCTTCATCTAACTGAAGAGAGCCGTCATAAAGCCGGGACGCGCCGTCACAGAGCTGTCCGGCGCCGTCTGCGAGAAGCGCAGCGCCGTTATTCAGGCTGTCATTGGTTTTGACCAGCGAGGAAGTCCCTTCCGCCAGTGCGGCGGTTCCATCGGAGAGCTGACCGGCTCCCGAAGAGAGCGCGTCGGCTCCGTCAGCCAGTTTGGCAGCGCCGTCTGTCAGGGCAGCGCTGTTATCTGCAAGTGAGGATATGCCGCCGGTATACGCGCGGATACCGCTTCCGAGCATCTGGACGCCATCGGAGACGGCAAGCCCTCCAGAGCGGACGCCGCTGATCCCGCCGGTTACCTCGGCTCCGGCTGCGCGGAGGCTGTCCGCCCCGCCCAGAAGCGCGTCATTGTTGGAAAGGAGCGTATCGAACCCTGCATTCAGCGCTTTGATCCCTTCGGCTGCCGCAGGAAATTGTTCTGTCTGCGTCTCAAGTCCGGTCAATGTGTCTGAGACCGCCGCTGTGCCGGCAGACAGCTGGCGGGCATCATCACACAATACACCGGCGCTTTCGGTCAGATCCTGAAAGGCGTCGGCAGAGATGTCCGGGATGGAGCCAGCGTTTTCTTCTACTATGGCAGCGGTATCGTTGAGCTGTCCGGCAGCAGTACCAAGCGCTTCGTCCAGAGAGCTGAGTCCGTCAGCGGCGGTATCGGCGATCTGCTGCGCCCCGGCAGTATAGTCATCTGTCTCAACACCGGAGATTTCCTGGATACTTCCGGCGGAAGAGCCAAGAGAATCGATGATCTGCCGCAGGGAAGCGAGGGCGTCCGGCGAAACGGAATCATTTGCAGCCAGTTCCCCATAGACTGCTTCCAGAGAAGCGGCGGACGACGTCATAGTATCCTCTGCGCCCTGAAGCTGTCCGTTGGCAGTATTGATCCTGTCATTTGCGTCAGCCGCGCAGGATGTCACAAGAGAAATGCTGCTGTCTGAAGCGGCTGAGACAGAGTCCTTTGCAGCACTGATCTGCGAAGCCGTATCCGAGAGAGTGCCGGATGCAGAGCGCAGGGCGCCGGCGGACTCTTCCAGCATCGGGGAAGCGCTGCTGATGACGGATGCATCTTCCGAAAGCTGCTGCATCCTGCCGTACAGGCTGTCAAGCCCGTCACTTAAGCCTTCGGCGCTGCTTTTGAGAGAGGAATCCCCATCAGAGACAGATGCGTTAAGACGGGAGACCGCGGAAGCTGCCTGATCCAGATTTTCCAGAGGTTCCAGCTGCCCTGCGCCCTGTGCGAGCTGTTCTGCTCCCTGCGCATAGGCAGCTGCGCTTTGGGTAAATGTATTGACTGCGCTGACGTACCGGTCTGCGCCGGCCTGCAGGGTATCCAGTCCATGGGCGAGGCTCTGGGCTCCTGTTTCAAGATCCTGCGCCCCGGCTGATAGCTGCGGGGAATTCGCATCCAACGCATCTACTCCGCCGGTATAGGTCTTTACACCGTTATTTAACGCATCGACACCGCCGGTGAGCCCGGGCAGAGCGTCCGTAAGAGAATCGGTTCCTCTTTGTAATTGTGATGCGCCGGCATTGATCCGGGCGGCGGCGTCCGTATATTCCTTCAGCCCTTTCGTCAGTGTGTCGGCTCCATCGGAAAACACCAGCGTGCTGTCTGCAAGTTTTTTCAGATTATCCGTAATTGCCACACTGCCGCCGGATGCGTCGCTGATCCCGTCTGATAATCGCAGCGAGCCGTCCGCGGCTTCTGAAAGTCCGCTCCCGGCCTGTGCGATCCGGTCAAAGACGATTGAGACGTAAGTCTCAGTTACCTGGGAAGCGACCTTATCGCGGATCCGCAGCAGCGCAGTCTCGCTCATCTTGGAGGCGATGTAATTGGTGCCCGGATTCGTTGCGTATTTCAATTCCATTTTCTGCGGCTCATCGTCCAGAAGAGTCGCTGCGCTGCGGGAGAAATCTTCCGGGATCGTGATCACCATATACCATGTTCCGTTTTCCAGACCTTCCTGTGCCCTGGCGCTGTCCATAAAATGAAAGTCGAGAGAGTCGTTATCCTTCAGCGCTTCTGTCAGGTCATCCCCTATGCACAGAGTACTGCCTTCGTATTCCACCGGCCGGTCTTCATTTACAACCGCAACCGGGAGCTTGTCGAGATTTCCGTACGGATCCCACATAGATTTCAGAAACAGACCTGCATAAATAAAAGGGATCGCAATAATTGCGATCAGGACAATAAGGAGGATTTTATTTTTCAGCAGGCTTTTCCACTCGTTCTTGATCATATAATTCCTTCTTTCTGGTTATTTTACTTACAGAAAGATAGCATGACGGGAAGAAGTTTCATACAGACATTTGAGGCCCCGTGCCTGAAAATCAGACACAGAGCCTCAAATGTCTAGAAACAGCGGGCGGATTTCGTGCGCTGGAAAACTATCTTGTCTCGAATCTGCGGATCATTTCTTCCATAGTCCCTTTTTTCAGCTGATAGATACGGTCAAATGTGGAGCGGATCTCTTCTGTAAGGCCGGACTGGAGCCACGCGGATGCGACTCCGAAGCTTACGGCTTTGAGGTACTGGACGATGATGCGCCTGTCTTCCGGGCGGATCCGGCGCCCGTCCAGTACGGAGTCCACGTAGAGGATCACGACCCGCTCGCATACCTGCCACAGATACTGCTCAAACAGCTCCCTGTTCACAGAGTTATAGATGTGGAGAAACATGGTCTTCTTTTCCAGTACATAGTCGATGACAGTCTCAAAAAAGGCCTCGATCGTATCTGCGGACGGATATTTCTGTATAATGTATTCCGCTTCCTCCGTCACCATATCTTCGATCAGAGAAGGAATATCATGGAAATAATAGTAGAACGTATTGCGGTTGACCCCGCAGTCTGCTACAATGTCCTTTACTTTGATCTGAGACAGGGGGCGCTCGTTTAAAAGCTTTATAAAAGATGCTTTGATCGCATTGTATGTAAAATTCGGCATGGATCTCTCCCTCCTTCAGGCGGATTGGATTGTTACATCTTCCTTTACTATACCATAACAGTTCGGCACACGCTATTCGTAAATGAGTTGGCTGGACTATAGTAATTTTTTTCTGGTATGCCCGGAAGGATTGTGCTACTATAAATTCAGAGTCCGATATATTCAGAAAAGAGGCAGACCTATGAGTTACAAAAATGAATGGTTTTTATTGGAAGCTGATGATAATATTGACGAGATCGAACACCGCGAACCTACGGAAGAGTTTCTGTTCTACAGGGCGGTAGCGACCGGAGATATTGAGACAGTCAGAAAGAACTGTGAGGCAGGGCGTTTTGTGGAGGGAGAAGGAGTCGGAGTCCTTTCAAGAGATCCCGTGGTCAATCTGAAATATCATTTTGTGATCACGACTGCGATGATCACACGTCTGTGCAGACAGAACGGTATGGAACTGGAACAGGCGTTCAGGATGAGCGACTTTTATATCCGAAAACTGGATGACATTCACACTGAGGCGGAAGTCCACAGCCTTCACGACGAGATGGTTATGGATTTTACGGAAAAGATGCGCAAATATGCCCGCAGCGATACCAATTCAAAGCATATCAACGCGTGCAAGGAGTACATATATTCACACATCAAAGAAAGGATTACGATAGAGGATCTGGCGGATGAGCTCGGCGTATCGTCCGGTTACCTGTCCCGCCTGTTCAAGAAGGAGACCGGTGTATCGGTGAGCGCATATATACGAAGCCAGAAGATCGACATGGCGAAGAACCTTCTCAGGTTCAGCGATTATTCCATGATCGATATTGCAAACCGGCTTTCGTTTTCTTCCCAGAGTCATTTTATCCAGCAGTTCAGGGAAGTGGTCGGGATGACCCCGAAGAAATACCGCGACGAGTACTATATGGTCCAGTGGGACATTGAATCCGGCACTCCGCAGACGGAAGGATATACCGCAGGCATGACTGATAAGAAGTGATTTAAAAAAGAGCGGATTTGCCGTGAGGAGACAGGGACGCTGTGTCAGACGGATAGGGAAAATGCTTTTCCTCTGTCCGGTCAACACGGCGTCCCTGTCTGTTTTATCCGAAAGGTTACAGTGTCAGGAGAATTTCGTTTTCTTCTTTGAGCAGTCCTTCCGGTATATAATTATCAGGAAGTTCTTTCCCGTTCAGGCTCATGCTCCGGCAGCCGGATTCCCGGTGATCCGGATTCTCGACCCTGATATGGAGATGTTTCCCCCGGAAATCTTTGTCAATTTCAAAGGAATCCCAGCTCTCGGGGACAGCCGGCGCGATCCGGATACCTTCCAGATCCGGCCGGAGTCCGAGGATTCCCTCTACGCAGCCGACCATCACGGTGGAGGCGGTTCCCGTCAGCCAGTGTACGTGGGAGCGGCCGAAATGGCTGCTGGCCGGGCCTTCGGTAAACTGACCGTAGCAGTAAGGCTCGAGCCGGCGGATCTCTGCCCTGTCATTCTGTGCGGCGGGCGCATTCTCTGTAAAATATCCGAATGCACGGTTGCCATGACCGCTGAGAGCTTCCGCGAGGATCAGCCAGCCCTGCGACTGGGAGAAAATACCGGAGTTTTCTTTTGTCCCCTGATTGTAGATCACGGCAAGCGCACCGTCAAACGCGTGCTCATGGTAAGGCGGGTCCATCAGGACGGCGCCGTATGCCGTATTAAGTCTCTGATATACATTTTCCAGCGCGGCGTCAGCCTGCTCTCCAGATGCGAGTCCGCTGATCACAGCCCAGCTCTGGGGATTCAGCCAGAGATTCGCTTCCGGATCCTCTGCCGCTCCGATACGCTCGCCCTTCTCGGTATAGCCGCGGATAAAACGGTCGTTATCCCAGCAGAGTTTCTGGATCTTCTGTCCTGTTTCTTCCTGCTTTTCTTCAAGGTAGCGGACATATCCGCTGTCCTGTTTGTAGACGGCAAATTTCTTTAATATAGTCATTGCATAATAAAACTGCAGTGCGACAAATGAGGATTCGCCTTCTGCGCCGAGACGGAGACAGTCGTTCCAGTCCGCATACAATCCTGCGGGCAGACCGTGGGGACCGAGGTGGTCGAAGGAAAACTGCACGGCGCGTTTCAGATGCTCATAAACAGTCCCTTCGCCTTTGTTGGCAAACGGAATGACTTCATCGAGGAATGCTGTATTACCGGTCTCCGCGATGTATTTGTAAACGGTCGGGAACAGCCAGAGGGCGTCGTCTGCGCGATAGGCTGGATGCCCGGTCTCCTGTACATAGGAGGCGTCGTCCGGCGTGTCTTCATGCCCCGGGTTGTGGGTGAATTTTACAAGCGGAAGCCCGCCGCCGTTATCTACCTGTGCCGAGAGCATAAAACGGATCTTCTCACACGCCATTTCAGGCGCGAGGTGGATGATCCCCTGGATATCCTGTACTGTATCGCGGTAGCCGTAGCCGTTGCGAAGCCCGCAGTAAACAAAGGACGCGGCTCTAGACCATACAAAAGTGATAAAGCAGTTATATGCGTTCCATGTATTGATCATCGTGTTAAAGGCGTGATCCGGGGTATTGATCTTAAGGTGGTCCAGTTTTGCATACCAGTCGGCTTTCAGCGCATTGATCTCCTGTCTGACCTGTCCGGCTGGATCTGTATAGGAGTCTGTTATGGCTGCGGCTTCTGCCGAGGATTTCATGCCGAGAAGGAAGAGCACGGTCCTGGATTCGCCGGGATCCAGAGTGACTTTGCAGGAGAGGGCGCCGCAGGAATTCTCATTGTAGCTTGTGATATTGCCAAGATCACCAGAGATCACGCCCTGCGGATTGCCATATCCGTGGTATTTCCCGAGAAATGCATCCTTGTCTCCGCAGTAGGAGGAGACTTCTCCGCCCGCAAGAGCGAAGAAACGCTCGGTCACTTTCTTGTCATCCACTTCTTCGTCCTCCCGGAGCGCGTCAAGATTGCCGTGGATCTGCTGGATGATCCGGTTCTTTTCAAATAAGGTGCGGGTGATGAAAAGGGAATACTGGAGGTTTACCTGGTCCTGTTCATAATTGCTGTGGTTTGTGAATTCCGCATATCCGGTAAGAGTAAGGTCCCGTACACGATCCGATCGATTGGTCACGGTAAGCGCCCACACTTCGTAAGATTTCCCGAGAGGCACATAGTAATCAGCCTCAGAGTGTATTCCGCTGTAGTCTGCAAGCATTCTTGTATACCCCATGCCGTGGCAGCATTTGCTCTGATATTGTCCGAGCTCTTTTCCTACCGGCTGCCAGGAAGCGGACCAGTAGTCCCCGGATGCATTATCACGGATATAGATATAGCGTCCCGGCTGATCAAACTGATTGAAGATGTAGCGGAGAATGCGGCCGTTTGCCCCTGATTTTGCAAAGCTGTAGCCGCCTGCATTGTTGGAGATGATCGCGCCGTATTCCGGAGAACCAAGATAATTTACCCACGGGGAAGGCGTATCCGGATGATCGATCACATATTCCCGTTCTTTATCGTCAAAATAGCCATATTTCATAATCTTATTCCTGTCCTTTCAGTTGATTTTAGTTGAGAGTAACGGTCACGCGGAGATGATCTCCGGAAAAGCCGTCAAGTACCTTTCGGGGAAGCACAGCGTATCCGGCGCTGTCTGTCTGAAGCCGATATCCTTCACAGGCTGCGGAGGATATCGTATATTCCCCGCTGTCTTTGTGTTCCGGGTTCTCGTAGATCACCTCAAGCTGTTTCCCGGCAAAGACAAGGCTGACAGATGCTTTCCCCTGACTGTCAAACTGTTCGCCCATCAGCCTGGGAGCGAAAATGAGATCGCCGGCTTCGCCCCGGACACCGAAGACCTGGGTGATCATTGTCAGCATAAACCAGCTTGCGGCTCCGGTGAGATAGTGGTACATTCCGCGCCCGTCCGAGCGGAAATACTCCGGGATTCCCGGATAGATCCGGCTTGTATCAAAGTCCAGTGCGGTTTCGGCAAGCGTCTTCAGCGCTTTCCAGCCTTCTTTTGCAAAGCCGCGGCGGTACAGGGCATTGGCATACATCACGGTCATATGTGAGAATACGGCTCCGTTTTCCTTTTCACCGTATGCAAAGCCGAACATACGGCCCATATCAAATTTAAGTTCATGGAAGTCCGTGTTCAGGCGATAACCGCCGATCTCTTTCCGGTAGAGATAATGGTCTGCACTGGCTGTGATCCTGCGGATCTGCTCATCGGAAGCGACATTTCCCATAATGGAAAAAACCTGACCTGTGAGCATCATGCGCACTTCGTTGGGAAAGAATCCTTCCACCGCGCGTCCGTGGTTATCGTAGTAGCTGTTAAACCATCCCTCGTCTGCTCCTCCGTCGATCCATTCCTGTTCCCGGAGATAACCTGTGAGCCAGCCGGCTCTGCGCTCCAGATCATCCGCCAGTACGGACAGAGGAATGGAGAAGTGCCTGCCGCTGATTTGGTGCCGGCAGCTTTGGGTGTAGTCTGCCAGAAGCGCATTTTTGGCGTCAGGATCTTCGAATAAACCGGCATCTCCATTCAGGAGGATTTGAAGCTCCCCGGCCAGAACAGCTTCTTTTTCGCCGGAACGGCTCTCAAGAAGCCGGATCATCGAGGCGAGCTCCCGCAGGTTCCCGGCATAGGCGCAGGTGAAAGCAACACTCTCGCCGCGCTCAGACGCCATATCCAGGGCGTCGTTCCAGTCAGCTCCGCGCAGGCGGTAAATATTGTGGCTGCCGACCTCATAAAAAGCGGTCAGCTGCTGGATCAGAAGATGCTCCAGAATACTTCCGGTATAAATCTCGCCGTCTTTTGTCCTGAGCAGGCTGCCCTGCCCCGCGTCCCACTGCTCATCGTTCTGCGTTCCCCGACATGTCTGCGCGTCTTTAAAATAAGGAACCTTCCTGTTCAGGATCTCCACATCGCCGGTCTGATCGATATAGAGTTTGGTTGTCATCTGAGGCCAGAGAGCGTGATCCATCCATACACGTGCGATCCCGTTGCGGTCCGCGATAAAGTTGCCGTCGCCCTCTCCGATGATTGTGGCGTTGGTGCCGTCGATCCGGACCCCGCCGAAGTTTTTCTCGATCATCTGTCCTACACCGTCCGGATCCATGAGAAGAAGAGAGAGGCAGTCCTGCCAGAGATCGCGCCATCCCCGGCCGCCTCTTCCGTAATCGTGATGGGGCAGGAAGGAACAGCCGAACAGCCGTCTGAGAAAAGGCTGGAAGCAGATCCATTTCATCAGACGGTCAAAATCAGCGTCGCCGGTATGAAATCCGGTGTTGACTTTCTCCCTCCACCAGGATTTTGTCTCGTCGAGAGCCTTCTTTACTTTATCCGGCGTATTGTATTTCTCATAAATCTGAGAGATGGATTCTCTGTTGTCTTCCGCACCCAGGATCAGGATGTAATCCGCCTCCTCCCCGGGGGCAAGATGTACTTCCGGGAAACGGAAAGCGCCCATCGCTTCTCTGCCGGCGGCAAAAGAACCGGACGGCACGCCGGTACGGCGCTCGCAGACGGCGCGCGGGTGCGTATAGGTTCCGCCTTCTCCCAGAAATTCCTCTACAGTGGGGAAGAAACTTTCCGGAGCTTCACCGGCGCCGCTGCATCCGTATACATAGTAGATCATAGAGTTGGGACGGTGCCCGCGCTCGTCAAAGGACATTGTCGGGCGGACAAGGACCCCGTGGGATTCCGTGCGGATGCGGTGGAGCATGGAAGTTACATTTCTGTGATCCCGTATATTGTCGGCGCTCCGCCCGTAGACAGGAACTGCGGCGAAGGGAATCAGGACCTTTGCGCTGTCTGACAGATTGCGGACTGTAATATACATGATCTCCGCATTGTCATTCACAGGTATAAAGGAAGTAACGACAGTTCGGACAGACTGGCTTCTGGAGATTCTTTCCATTGAATGCCACATGAATCCCGCCGTGATCCTGCTGTCGTCCTGAAGCTCCGTAAACCGGGATGCTTCCTGTTGTGCAGACGCTCCGGATGCGGAGAATATTTCTCCTGTATCAGATACCAGCCAGAAGTTTCTGACTGAGCGGTTATTGTGAAGGTTTTCGGCGCTGACCGGTTCAAGGAGAAAAGTTTCCTGATCGATTTTTGCGTCCCCGCCGAGATTGGGAGTGACGGAACTTTTCAGGCCTTTCTCTGACGCCAGCGGGAAATAGAGATAGCTTGTATTTTCCGGCTGTTCTATAGAAAAACTGCCATGTTCGTCTGTAAACTGCAGATGTTTCATATTAAGTCTCCTTTCACTTCGTATATTTCTTACTTATGGGCATTATATAAGAATCTCGTCAGGGCAAAAATCAGAAAGAAAACTAAAAATATCAGAATCATGACATAAAATAAAAAAATGACGAAAACGGGTCATGAATCTGATATTTTTTTGTGATTCATAATATATCGTCCGGCAGGAATGGGTTATAATTCCACTATCACAGGCGGACAGAAGAACCGCCGGATAATAAATTTATTATACGAGGAGGAATGAACAATGAAAAAGAGAGTAGTTGCCGTGATGATGGCAGCAGTCACTGCGGCAGGCCTGCTGGCCGGATGCGGCGGCGGACAGGGAACTGATTCCGGATCCGGAGATGCACAGAGCACGGAGGAAGGTAAAGTCATTAATATCTACAGCTGGAATGATGAATTCCGTACCCGTCTGGAGGCCGTGTATCCGGAAGTAGAGAGCACATCCGATGACGGAACGGTGACCACATTGAAGGACGGAACAGAGATCCACTGGGTGATCAATCCGAACCAGGACGGCGTCTACCAGCAGAAACTTGACGAGGCGCTCATGAACCAGGCGGACGCGGCGGCAGACGATAAGATCGATATCTTCTTATCAGAGACAGATTATGTATATAAGTATACAGATGCAGAAGCAGATGTAGCCATGCCTCTGACAGATCTCGGGATCGATCCTGATACGGATCTGGCAGACCAGTATGCATTCACCAAGACGACAGCTTCTGACCGTGAAGGAGTCCAGAGAGGTTCCACATGGCAGTGCTGTCCGGGAGTTCTCGTATACCGCAGAGATATTGCCAAGGATGTATTCGGAACCGATGATCCGGCTGCTGTGGGCGAAAAAGTAAAAGACTGGGATACTCTGAAAGCGACAGCTGAGGAGCTGAAGGCAAAAGGATATTACACATTTGCATCCTATGCGGATACATTCCGTGTATACAGCAACAATATCAGCGAGCCGTGGGTAGCGGACGGCGAGACAACGGTAAAAATCGATCCGCTGATCATGGACTGGGTAGAGAATTCCAAAGAATGGCTTGACGCAGGGTATCTGGACAAGACTGTAAAGGGACAGTTCAACGATGACTGGAACAAGGCGATGGGATCTTCTTCCAAAGTGTTCGCTTTCCTGCTTCCGCCGTGGGGCATTGACTTCACACTGAATCCGAACTGGGACGGCGACGCCGGCGCATGGGCGGTCACAAATCCTCCGCAGGAATATAACTGGGGCGGTTCTTATATCCATGCGGCAACAGGAACGGATAATCCGGAGCACGTAAAAGATATCATCCTGGCAATGACAGCGGAAAAAGATACACTGCTGAAGATCTCACAGGATTATCTTGACTTTACAAATACGGTAAGCGGTATGGAAGAAGCAGCCGCAGACGATGCATATGCATCCGATTTCCTCGGCGGACAGAATGCGTATGAGTACTATGCGCCGGTAGCGGAAAACATAGAGATCGCTCCGCTTTCCGCATATGACCTCGGATGCGTCGAGCTGTTCCAGAACTCATTCAGCGATTATTTCCAGGGTAACGTAGACTTTGATAAGGCAAAAGAGAATTTTGAGACTGCGATCAAAGAACGTTATCCGGATATCACAGAGGTTGAGTGGCCCGAATAATGCAGTAAACCGGCAGCCCCGCGGACAGACAGTCTGTGCGGCTGCCGGAAACAGAAAGGAATGATACTTTATGAAAAAGAAACGTAAAAGTGTCAGCTATGCTAAGTGGGGATATATTTTTATCCTTCCGTTTTTTATATGCTTTTTGATATTT
>DWVY01000012.1 GCA_019119995.1 Candidatus Mediterraneibacter faecavium
GAAGCGATCAAAGAGTTATCAGTATTAGAGTTAAACGAGCTTGTAAAAGCTTGTGAAGAAGAGTTCGGCGTATCTGCAGCAGCAGGCGTTGTAGTTGCAGCAGCAGGCGGAGACGGAGCTGCAGCAGCAGAAGAGAAGGATGAGTTCGATGTAGAGCTCGTTTCTGCGGGAGCTTCTAAGGTTAAAGTTATCAAGGCTGTACGTGAGATCACAGGTCTTGGACTGAAAGAAGCAAAAGAGCTTGTTGACAACGCTCCGAAGGTAGTGAAAGAGGCTGTTTCCAAGGCAGAGGCTGAGGAGATCAAGGCTAAACTGGAAGAGCAGGGAGCAGAAGTCAACCTGAAATAATCGCCTTTGATGTGATGAGAGGACCGCAGAAGATAAAAATGCTTCTGCGGTTTTTTGCTTTTGACACCGTTGAAGAGCAATTTGTATGCAGATTGTGGTGACATATCACATATAGAGAAAAAAGTCAAGAGAAAAATGATGAAACTCGTTAATTATTGTTGACAACAAAAAGAGCTTTGTGGTATAGTAAAAAATGCGCTATTATGGAAAGGTGTGCCATATTAGCGGCAGATATACTGTCGCAGGGCTCTTTTCATATATACATTAAATGAATGAGGAGTGAAACGTCAATGGAGAAAAACAGAATTCGTCCCATCAAAACCGGAAAAAGCTTCCGCATGAGCTATTCCAGGCAAAAAGAAGTATTGGAGATGCCCAACCTCATTGAAGTTCAGAAGGATTCCTATCAGTGGTTCCTCGATGAAGGACTCAAAGAGGTCTTCGACGATATTTCCCCGATCGCTGACTACAGCGGACATCTGAGTCTGGAATTTGTCGATTTTACGCTTTGTGAAGACGACGTGAAGTACACGATCGACGAGTGCAAAGAGCGTGATGCGACTTACGCGGCGCCTCTGAAAGTCAGAGTAAGGCTTTATAATAAGGAAAATGATGAGATAAACGAACACGAGATCTTTATGGGAGATCTCCCGCTGATGACAAAGACGGGAACCTTTGTGATCAACGGCGCAGAGCGTGTTATCGTAAGCCAGCTTGTCCGCTCTCCGGGTATTTACTATGGAATTGCCCATGACAAGCTCGGTAAGAAGCTCTATTCAGCTACCGTGATCCCGAACCGAGGCGCCTGGCTTGAATACGAGACAGACTCCAATGACGTTTTCTATGTGCGTGTTGACAGGACGAGGAAAGTACCGATCACAGTGCTCATCAGAGCGCTCGGAATCGGAACGAATGCCGAGATCATAGAGCTTTTTGGAGAAGAACCGAAGATCCTTGCAAGCTTTGGAAAGGACACTGCTGAGAATTATCAGGAGGGTCTGCTTGAGCTGTACAAAAAGATCCGTCCGGGTGAGCCGCTTGCGGTAGACAGTGCGGAAAGTCTCATCACAAGCATGTTCTTCGACCCGCGCCGGTACGATCTCGCGAAAGTCGGCCGCTATAAATTTAATAAGAAACTGATGCTCAAGAACCGTGTCACAGGACAGATCCTCGCAGAGGATGTTGTGAGCCCGATCACCGGTGAGATCGTTGCGGAGAAAGGCACGAAGATCACCCGTGAGATCGCGGATGCGATCCAGAATTCCGCAGCTCCGTATCTGTGGGTAGAGGGAGAGGATGAGTCAAGGAACATCAAGATCCTTTCCAATATGATGGTGGATCTGGAGGCTGTCACAGGCATTGATCCCCACGAAGTCGGCGTGAAGGAGCAGGTGTACTATCCGGTGCTGGCAGGCATCATCGAGGAGGCTGCCGGAGATATCGACGAGATGAAGAGCATGATCAGACGCGATATCCACGACCTGATTCCGAAGCATATTACCAAGGAGGATATCCTGGCTTCCATCAACTACAATATGCATCTTGAGTACGGCATGGGAAATGACGACGACATCGACCATCTGGGCAACAGACGTATCCGTGCGGTAGGAGAGCTTCTCCAGAACCAGTACAGGATCGGTCTTTCAAGACTGGAGAGAGTTGTTCGTGAGAGAATGACGACGCAGGATCAGGAGGGAATCTCTCCGCAGTCTCTGATCAACATCAAGCCGGTGACTGCAGCTGTGAAAGAGTTCTTCGGTTCCTCCCAGCTGTCCCAGTTCATGGATCAGAACAACCCGCTTGGTGAGCTGACCCATAAGAGACGTCTTTCAGCCCTCGGACCGGGCGGTCTGTCAAGAGACCGTGCAGGATTTGAGGTCCGCGACGTCCACTATTCACACTATGGAAGAATGTGTCCGATCGAGACCCCTGAGGGTCCGAACATCGGTCTGATCAACTCCCTTGCGACCTATGCAAGGATCAATGAATACGGCTTTATCGAGGCGCCGTACCGGAAGATCGACAAGTCCGATCCGATGAACCCGCGTGTTACGGATGAAGTTGTTTACATGACCGCCGATGAGGAAGACAACTATCATGTGGCTCAGGCGAATACGCCTCTTGATGAGGAAGGCCACTTCATTAACAAGAACGTATCCGGTCGTTACCGCGAGGAGACGCAGGAGTACGAGAGAAATAAATTTGATTACATGGATGTGTCGCCGAAGATGGTATTCTCGGTGGCTACAGCCCTCATTCCGTTCCTTCAGAACGACGACGCGAACCGTGCGCTGATGGGATCCAACATGCAGCGTCAGGCGGTGCCGCTCCTCACGACAGAGGCTCCTGTCGTAGGAACAGGAATGGAAGTCAAGGCAGCAGTCGATTCCGGAGTCTGTGTTGTCGCAGAGGAAGCCGGAGTTGTGGAGAGCTCCACATCGACTGAGATCGTAGTAAAACACGATGACGGAACAAGAAAGTCATACAAGCTGACTAAGTTCCAGCGAAGCAACCAGAGCAACTGCTACAATCAGAGACCGATCGTTGACAAAGGCGAGAGAGTGGAGAAAGGACAGGTCATCGCAGACGGTCCGTCTACATCCGGCGGCGAGATGGCGCTTGGAAAGAACCCGCTGATCGGTTTCATGACCTGGGAAGGTTACAACTACGAGGATGCTGTCCTCTTAAGTGAGAGACTGGTTCAGGATGACGTCTATACTTCTGTCCATATCGAAGAGTATGAGGCAGAGGCCAGGGACACCAAGCTCGGACCGGAAGAGATCACCAGAGATATTCCGGGCGTTGGCGACGATGCGCTGAAAGATCTTGATGAGAGAGGAATCATCCGGATCGGAGCAGAAGTCCGCGCAGGGGATATTCTGGTCGGAAAAGTGACTCCGAAGGGAGAGACAGAGCTCACCGCTGAGGAGAGACTGCTCCGTGCGATCTTCGGCGAGAAGGCGCGCGAGGTAAGGGATACGTCCCTGAAGGTGCCGCACGGCGAGTACGGTATCGTAGTTGATGCCAAAGTATTCACAAGGGAGAACGGCGACGAGCTGTCTCCGGGTGTGAACGAGTCTGTAAGAATTTACATTGCACAGAAGAGAAAGATCTCCGTCGGAGATAAGATGGCCGGACGTCACGGTAACAAGGGTGTCGTTTCCCGCGTGCTTCCGGTTGAGGATATGCCGTTCCTTCCGAACGGACGTCCGCTGGATATCGTGCTGAACCCGCTGGGCGTGCCGTCCCGTATGAATATCGGACAGGTGCTCGAGATCCACTTAAGCCTTGCGGCGAAAGCCCTCGGATTCAACATCTCCACACCGGTATTCGACGGTGCGAACGAGAACGATATCATGGATACACTTGATCTCGCCAATGATTATGTAAATCTTGAGTGGGATGAATTTGAGAAGAAACACGGCGAGGAACTTCTCCCGGAAGTGCTCCAGTATCTGTCTGACAACAGAGAGCACAGAAAGCTGTGGAAGGGCGTGCCGCTCTCCAGAGACGGAAAGGTACGTCTGCGTGACGGCCGTACGGGAGAATATTTCGACAGTCCGGTAACCATCGGACACATGCATTATCTGAAGCTGCATCATCTGGTAGACGACAAGATCCATGCCCGTTCTACCGGCCCGTACTCACTGGTAACGCAGCAGCCTCTGGGAGGAAAAGCCCAGTTCGGCGGACAGCGTTTCGGAGAGATGGAGGTATGGGCACTGGAGGCTTACGGTGCGTCGTATACTCTGCAGGAGATCCTGACAGTGAAGTCCGATGATGTTGTAGGACGTGTGAAAACATATGAGGCGATTATCAAAGGGGAGAATATCCCTGAGCCGGGTGTTCCGGAATCCTTCAAGGTGCTCTTGAAAGAGCTGCAGTCTCTTGCCCTGGATGTCCGCGTGCTCCGTGACGACAATACAGAAGTCGAGATCATGGAGAATGTGGATTACGGCGAGACAGACCTGCGCCACATTATCGAAGGAGACAGGAAATACCGCGATGAGAATGAATCTTTCGGAGACCACGGATTCACCGAGCAGGAATTTGTCGGCGAGGAGCTCGCAGACGTAGAGCCTGAGGAAGAGCCGGATGACAGTGACTTCGGAGATGACGATATCAGTTTTGACGAGTACCCGGGTGATGAGGAAGAATAGGAGGAGCCAATTCTATGCCAAATAATAATGAACAACAATATCAACCGTTAACCTTTGATGCGATCAAGATCGGCCTGGCTTCACCGGAAAAGATTCTTGAGTGGTCCAGAGGTGAAGTGACCAAGCCGGAAACGATCAACTACAGGACATTAAAGCCGGAGAAAGACGGTCTGTTCTGCGAGAGGATCTTCGGACCCAGCAAGGACTGGGAGTGCCACTGCGGTAAGTATAAGAAGATCCGTTATAAAGGTGTTGTGTGTGACCGCTGCGGCGTTGAGGTCACAAAGGCGAGTGTGCGCCGTGAGCGTATGGGGCACATCGCCCTGGCGGCGCCGGTATCTCATATCTGGTATTTCAAAGGCATCCCGAGCCGCATGGGACTGATCCTTGATATCTCACCAAGGACTCTGGAGAGAGTGCTGTACTTTGCTTCCTATATCGTGCTGGATAAGGGAGAGACAGATCTGCAGAACAAGCAGATCCTGTCTGAGGCGGAGTATCAGGAGCAGAAAGAGAAATGGGGCAGCGGCGCGTTCCGCGTAGGTATGGGCGCCGAGGCGATCAAGGAGCTGCTCGAGGCGATCGACCTTGACAAGGAATACGATGAGCTGCAGAAGGCGCTTGAGAATGCGACGGGACAGAAGCGCGCAAGGATCGTGAAGCGCCTGGAAGTGGTGGAAGCATTCCGCGAGTCCGGCAACAGGCCGGAGTGGATGATCCTGACAG
Source organism: Candidatus Mediterraneibacter faecavium (assembly GCA_019119995.1). Lineage (GTDB taxonomy): Bacteria > Bacillota > Clostridia > Lachnospirales > Lachnospiraceae > Mediterraneibacter > Mediterraneibacter faecavium. The sequence goes on from DWVY01000012.1 coordinate 5,235, forward strand.
CGATCCCGGTGATCCCGCCCGATCTGCGTCCTATGGTACAGCTCGACGGCGGACGTTTTGCAACGTCTGACCTGAATGACCTGTACAGAAGGATCATCAACCGAAACAACCGTCTGAAGAGACTGCTTGAGCTGGGAGCGCCGGATATCATCGTGCGCAACGAGAAGCGTATGCTCCAGGAGGCAGTGGATGCTCTGATCGATAACGGCCGCCGCGGCCGTCCGGTCACAGGACCCGGAAACAGAGCTCTGAAATCTCTTTCAGACATGCTCAAAGGTAAGTCAGGACGTTTCCGTCAGAACCTGCTCGGAAAACGTGTCGACTATTCCGGACGTTCCGTTATCGTCGTAGGACCGGAGCTGAAGATCTATCAGTGCGGTCTTCCGAAAGAGATGGCGATCGAGCTGTTCAAGCCGTTTGTTATGAAAGAGCTTGTTGCAAACGGAACAGCTCACAATATAAAGAATGCAAAGAAAATGGTTGAGAGACTGCAGCCTGAGGTATGGGATGTGCTCGAGGAAGTGATCAAGGAGCATCCGGTCATGCTGAACCGTGCCCCCACGCTTCACAGACTGGGTATCCAGGCATTTGAGCCGATCCTTGTGGAAGGTAAAGCGATCAAGCTTCATCCCCTCGTTTGTACGGCATATAACGCCGACTTCGACGGAGACCAGATGGCTGTCCATGTACCGCTTTCCCAGGAGGCTCAGGCAGAGTGCCGTTTCCTGCTCCTCTCACCGAACAACCTGCTGAAACCGTCCGACGGAGGTCCGGTGGCTGTTCCTTCGCAGGATATGGTCCTCGGTATTTATTACCTGACACAGGTAAGACCCGGAGCCAAGGGCGAGGGAATGTTCTTTAAGAGCGTCAGCGAGGCGATCCTTGCATATGAGAACGGATACATCACACTGCATTCCCAGATCAAGGTGCGTGTGTCCAAGACAATGCCTGACGGAACAGTGAAGACAGGAACGATCGATGCGACGCTCGGACGACTCCTGTTCAACGAGATCATTCCGCAGGATCTTGGATTTGTTGACAGAGAAGTAGAAGGAAATGAACTCCTCCTTGAAATTGATTTCCATGTAGGAAAGAAACAGCTGAAACAGATCCTCGAGAAGGTCATCAACACACACGGGGCAACACAGACGGCGGAAGTGCTGGATGACGTAAAGGCAATCGGATATAAGTTCTCCACGAGAGCTGCCATGACGGTTTCTATCTCTGACATGACCGTGCCGCCGCAGAAGCCGCAGATGATCGAGGAAGCGCAGAATACAGTAGACAGGATCACAAAGAACTATAAGCGAGGACTCATCACAGAGGAAGAGCGTTACAAAGAGGTTGTGGAGACATGGAAGGCAACTGACGATAAGCTGACAGACGCCCTGCTTTCCGGTCTTGATAAATACAATAACATCTTCATGATGGCGGATTCCGGAGCCCGTGGTTCTGACAAGCAGATCAAACAGCTTGCCGGTATGCGTGGTCTGATGGCTGATACGACAGGACGTACTATCGAGCTGCCGATCAAGTCCAACTTCCGTGAAGGTCTTGACGTACTGGAGTACTTCATGTCCGCTCATGGAGCTCGTAAGGGTCTGTCCGATACAGCGCTTCGTACAGCCGATTCCGGATATCTGACAAGACGTCTGGTCGATGTATCACAGCAGCTGATCATCCACGATGCTGACTGCGTGGGACCGGATGAGGAGATTCCGGGAATGTATGTAAGTGCATTCATGGATGCAAATGAAGAGATCGAGAGCCTCCAGGATCGTATCACAGGACGTTTCTCCTGCGAGGACATCAAGGATAAAGAAGGCAATGTACTTGTCAAGGCGAACCATATGATCACACCGAGACGTGCTGAGCGCGTGATCAAGAAAGGTGTGGATGAGAACGGTGAGCCGATCAGCAGAGTGAAGATCCGTACGATCCTTACCTGCAGATGCAAGAACGGTGTATGTGCGAAGTGCTACGGAGCGAACATGGCGACCGGAGAAGTCGTTCAGGTCGGCGAGGCAGTAGGTATCGTGGCAGCGCAGTCTATCGGAGAGCCGGGTACACAGCTTACCATGCGTACGTTCCATACCGGTGGAGTTGCCGGTGATGATATCACTCAGGGTCTTCCCCGTGTCGAGGAGCTTTTCGAGGCAAGAAAGCCGAAGGGACTTGCGATCATCACAGAGTTCGCCGGAAGAGCGACGATCAGCGATACAAAGAAAAAGCGCGAGGTCATCGTTACCAACGAAGAGACAGGCGAATCAAAAGCATATCTTATTCCGTACGGATCACGTATCAAGATCCAGGACGGCGTGATGCTTGAGGCCGGAGACGAGCTTACAGAAGGTAGTGTGAATCCGCACGATATCCTGAAGATCAAGGGACTCCGTGCAGTTCAGGATTACATGCTCCGAGAGGTACAGCGTGTATATCGTCTTCAGGGTGTTGATATCAACGATAAGCATATCGAGGTCATCGTGCGCCAGATGCTGAAGAAGGTGCGTGTGGAGGAAAGAGGAGATTCTGATTTCCTTCCGGGTACAATGGTAGATGTGCTTGAGTTTGAGGATGTGAATAAACAGCTTGAGGCTGACGGACTGACTCCGGCAACAGGAGAGCAGATCATGCTTGGTATCACGAAGGCGTCACTTGCTACAGATTCCTTCCTGTCGGCAGCATCCTTCCAGGAGACCACAAAGGTGCTGACTGAAGCTGCCATCAACGGAAAGGTTGACCATCTGGTAGGCCTGAAGGAAAACGTTATCATCGGTAAACATATCCCGGCTGGTACGGGTATGAAGAAATACCGCGATGTACGGCTGAACACAGATATAGAGATGGAGTCCGAGCTGGATCTGGACGAGGAGATCAATCTGGATGAAGATGCGGATGTGGATGTTCCGGAGGCTGCAGAAGCTGAGGGAGCAGCACAGACAGAAGAGGCGGGAGCTGAGACTGAAGAAGCTCAGGAAGAAGCCGAGACTGTTACAACAGAAGAATAAAAGCGAAAGCGGAAATAGAAAAGCTGCCGGCCAGTTATCGATCTGATAACTGACCGGCAGCTTTTTAGCTTTTTGCCGTATCTTCCGGATATTCCTTTATCGGATGTTCCTTCATCGCCGCAGAAGCGGAGATGAAGCTCAGATAGAGAAATCAGCAAATCAGCATTACCATTACAGTTTACAGCTGTCGGTTACAGCTGACTATCCGGCTGACTGACTGTCCTCTTCATCCTCAGCCATTCTGTAGCCCACACCGACCTCGGTGTAGATGTACTTCGGCTGGGCGGGATCGACTTCGATCTTCCGACGTATATTCGCCATATTGACCCGGAGGATTTTGTTGTCATCATCTGCATAGGGGCCCCACACATTGGACAATATAGTTGAATATGTGACTACCTTCCCGGAATTCTGTGCGAGAAAGGCAACGATCTTATATTCAATGGGCGTGAGATGGACCGTGTCCTGACCGATCTTGAGCAGCCGCCTGGAAAAGTCAAGAGTCATCTCGCCGTGTCTGTATGGACGGATATAGAAAGTGCTGTCTGTCCTGAGCCGGTTGCTGTGCCGGAGGGATGCGCGGATACGCGCCAGCAGTTCAGAGGTCCCGAATGGTTTGGTGATATAGTCATCGGCGCCCAGATCCAGCGCCTGGACCTTCTCGTGTTCGGCAGTCCGGGCGGAAATGACGATGATCGGAGTGCTTGTCCAGGTGCGGACTTCACTTATGACCTTGTTTCCGCTCATATCCGGAAGTCCGAGATCCAGAAGGATGATATCAGGACACTGAGAGCGGATCAGGTCGAGCCCCTGCGTCCCAGTGTCCGCACAGAGCACGCGGTAGTCATGGCGCTTCAGCACCTTCCCCATAAAGGTCTGTATGTTCTTTTCGTCTTCAATGATCAGGACTGAGAATTTAGGCATGATAGATCAGTTCTCCTTTTCTTTCGGAAGAGTAAAAATAAATTCTGCGCCTTTTTCACGGTTTTCGGCCCGGATCGTCCCTCCGTGCGCCTGAATGATCGTCCTGCAGATGGAAAGGCCGATCCCCATGCCGCGATGTCCGTCAGAGGTCTCAGCTGAGAGCTGCTGCCCCTCGAATATATGGGGAAGAGCGGAGCTGTCGATCCCTTTTCCATGGTCCCGGACAGAGAAAACAACAAGCGCGTCTTCTTCGCGGATCGTCAAGTCGACAGGTTTTGTACTGCCCGAATGGACGACCGCATTCTCAAGAAGATTGATCAGCACCTGCTCGATCAGAGTGGGATCCATCGGAAGCATGAGAAAATCTGTGGGCATGGAAACACGGATGCGGACGTCCGGAAGACGTTTCTGCAGACGCCGGATCGCTTCAGAGACAACCTCCTCCACTACTTCGGCAGATTTTTTGACTTTGTTGTCAGAAGTATCGTCGATCCGTGTGACAGTCAGAAGATTTTCCACCATATTTAGGAGCCATTCGGAATCCTCTTTGATATTCGAGACAAGCTCCAGCCGGTCTGCCTCGGAAAGATCCCCGTAGTTCTCGAGGAACGAGGATGAGGAACCGATGATACTTGTCAGCGGCGTGCGCAGATCATGGGAGACGGCACGCAGCAGGTTCGCGCGAAGCTTCTCCCTGTCCGCCTCAGCCAGCTCTTTCTCCCTTTCAGCGATCGCGAGCCGCTGCTTTTTCAGGGCAGTGGTCGTGGCGCTGGTGATCAGGGAGATCGCGAGCATGCCGATAAAATTCACAGGATATCCTGTGAGGGAAAAATCTATCCTGAAATACGGATAGGAGAAGAAATAATTTACAGCGACGACACAAAACAGTGCCGTCGCTATTCCATAGAAATATCCGGTTGTCTTCAGCGCAATAAGGATCAGTGCAAGAATATAGATAACGGTAATATTCGAAGGATTCTTATTGCCAAAGTGAAAAAAGCAAAAGGATAATCCAGTTGCTGCTGCAAGCAGTATTACAGTAAATAAAACATCAGAAAAAATTCTTTTCATAAACAGTCATTAGATCAGCTGATCAGATCGGCTCTCCGTTTTTGTATTTCCGAACGACATTCTGGATCCTCTCGTTAGGACTCAGGATAGAGCTGATCGAACCGTCGTGATTCAGCGTGTCGATGATCAGAGCGATGTATTTGCTCATATCGCAGTTGATATAGTACGGTTTGGACAGAAGCTCCGGAGTCTGATAGATCAGATTGGTCGTCAGGATTCCCGTAATGATGCCGTCTTCATATGCTTTGTCAAATTTTTCCATACCATTCGTAAACAGTCCGAAGGTTGCGGCCGCAAAGATGCGATTCGCTTTTCTGCGCTTCAGCTCTGTCGCAACTTCGATCATGCTGTCTCCGGAGGAGATCATATCGTCGATGATGATGACATCCTTGCCTTCCACAGAACTTCCAAGAAATTCATGTGCGACGATGGGGTTGCGTCCGTCTACGATACGAGTGTAATCACGGCGTTTGTAGAACATTCCCATGTCCAGTCCGAGCACATTCGCAAGATAAACGGCACGGTTTGTTCCGCCCTCGTCAGGGCTGATCGCCATCATGTGATCGCTGTCGATCTGAAGATCCTTCACGGTGCGGAGCAGACCTTTGATAAACTGATAGGTGGGCTTCACAGTCTCGAAGCCGCTGAGCGGGATAGCATTCTGTACTCTCGGGTCATGTGCGTCGAATGTGATGATGTTGTCTACGCCCATGCGGACGAGCTCCTGAAGTGCGAGAGCGCAGTCCAGAGATTCACGGGAACTTCTCTTGTGCTGACGGCTCTCATAGAGGAAAGGCATGATGACGTTGACACGGCGTCCCTTTCCGCCGACAGCGGCAATGATCCTTTTCAGATTCTGGAAATGATCGTCAGGCGACATATGATTCGTGTTTCCTGTCAGAGAATAGGTTACACTGTAATTGCAGACATCTACCATCACGTAGAGATCTTTTCCGCGGACAGACTCGGAGATGATGCCTTTTGCCTCTCCGGAACCAAAACGCGGAACCTCTGCGTTGACAAGAAAAGTATCCTTCTCATATCCGGCGAAAGCGATGTCGTCTCTGTGCTCGTTCCCGCTTTCGTGGCGCCATTTGACGAGATAATCATCAACCTTTTTCCCGAGTTCCTCGCATCCGGTGAGGGCGATAAGCCCGAGACTTCCGACCGGAATGTTTTCTAAGATTCGTTCTGTTCGACGTAACATGAGTGATCCTCCCTGTGTTCTAATTTTTTCTTGATACGTATATCATCACCGATTATCTTCAACAGAGTATAGCTGCTCGTGATCCTGGAGAAGGACCGTTCGGTGTAGAGATCGGCGAGCGACTCCAGCGAGAGATTTGTTGAGATGATCGTTGACTTCTTGTCCAGCAGCCTTTCATTGATGCAGGTAAAAAACTGGGATGCAATAAAGGCGTTCGTGTACTCACTGCCCAGGTCATCGATGATCAGAAGATCGCAGCTGAAGATATATTCATACATATTGCGCGCGTCCACATCCTTTTTATCAAAGGCTGTCTGGGCGAGCGCATTGAACAGCTGCGGTGCAGAAAAGTAGAGGACAGAGAACTCCTTATCCATGATCTCCCTCGCGATGCAGGTTGAGAGATAAGTCTTGCCTACACCTACGTCTCCGTAGAAGAAGAGATTATGGAATTCGCTGCCGAATGTATCGATAAACTGATGGCAGATCCTGAGCGTATCCTGCATGATGGCACGCGCAGAGCGCCCAGTCTTTTTATCATAATAAGAAGCAGAGTAAAAATCAAGCCTGAAATTTCTGAAATCCGCGTCAGCAGGAAGCTCTTTCATATTGGACTGTTCGTAGAGGAGGCGGATGATCGCCTTCTTAAAGCAATGACATTTCTGGTTCCCGATATATCCGGTATCTCTGCAGTCGCTGCACTCATACACAGGTTCCAGATAGTCCTCCGGGAAACCGGCAGAGACGAGAAGGTCCTTTTTGCTGCTGCGGAGGATGGCGAGCTCTTCTTTCAGTGAAGAGATGGCTTTGTCATCCCCGTTGAGCAGTTTCTTCCCATACTGTACGGAAAGGATGGAAATAGACTCGTCCAGAGCCTTGAACTCCGGAAGCTTTTTATATACCTCCTCATAGCGGGCCGTCTGTATATCATGGCTTCTGAGCTGTTTCCTTTCATAGTCCCGCATGATAGCATAGTACTGTGAGTTCTTTAGTCCCATGAAGCAAACTCCTTTTTAATTACTGTTTAACAACTGTTCCTCAAGAGAGTCCATATCATAACTGCGTCTTTCAAAATTATTCAGATTTCTGGTCACTGCTTTCGATTTTGCAGCCGCCGACCTGCGCGCTGCAGCTGAGCGTTCCTTCTGATATGCCTCATCCAGGGCGTCAATGTCCGTAAGATGACGGATATTATTATTGTGCCACTTTGTCAGGATCGAATCCGCGTATTCAAAGCTGGGCTGATGAGTGGCAGAGATCGTCCTGCGGCAGGCCTCCTGGATGATTTCTGAAGTAAAGCCGTAGTCCTCCGCCCATTTCTTTATATATGCGAGTTCTGAGGAAGCGGGGCCTCTGTTCTTGATCCCGAAGGCGTTCAGTACGGTAAAGCAGTTCCTGTTGTAGGATGCGGACTGCTCGCGGGCCTGGGAAACAGTTTCGATCCCGCTGTCAGCCCAGGAAAGAGCGACTTTCTGAATATAATGCATGCTCTTGTGGCCGTTCTCCACGCAGGTCTCGATCAGATATTCGATCAGGTCTGCGGACATGTGGAGCGTGTCATAGAAGTAGGTGATCGCATCCACATCCGTACGGGTCAGCGTCTTCCCGAGATACTGTTCCGCGATGAAAAGAAGAGACTTCAGCTCTTTCTGAGCGCGGAATGTATCGATCGGCACAGCCTTGGCTGTGGATACCGGGGGCTCCGGAGCAGAGGACTGTGCCTCACGGAGCGGAGCGGGGGACTGGACCGGAGCCTGAGCGGGAGCCCCGGAAGTCTTTGCCGCATTCTGTGACAGCCCGGTCTTCTGCAGTTCGATCCCGGCGATCCTGCCGTCCGCGTCCTTCTCCAGTCGAAGAAGCCCTTCTGTCTCCCAGTAGCGGAAAGCCCGGAGGATATCGTTCTCCGTATTGTTCAGGCAGTCGGCTATCATTGAGATGGTAAGAGAAGAGCATGGGTCGTCGAGATGGCGCAGAAGGAAAAGATATACTTTTACAAACTCGCCGTTCGCATTTACCATGTAGTTGTCAATAAAGTCATTCGGCAGCAGTGTCGCGTTCGTCTGACATCTGTTTTTTAAAGTTAATGTTTTCATACTGATTCTGTCCTACTTTCTGTCACGGTCCGGCTGATCCCGCCGGGTAATACTGCAAAGCTGATACCAGTGTGCTGTCGCTTTGTCTTCTGTGTCCATAATAGAAGGGCACATCATTGGGATGACATGCCCTTTGTGATTGTGCTCATTATAACATCTAATGATAGTGTTAAAAAGCATTTTCTCGTGGGTAAATCCCGCTTTTTTGTAGATAACTCTGTGCAGAAAGTGTGGATAACTCTGTTGAAAATATGGATAAATGCGGAATTCTCGTGCAGAACCGGCGTTTTTCGGCGGTCTCCGAGGTGGATTACTTTACCAGGTCCTCACCTACGGTGACGATATCGCCGGCGCCCATGGTGAGCAGAAGATCACCCGGTCTGCAGTTCTCTTTTAAAAATGTCTCTATTTCGCCGAAGCTGGGGAAGTAGTGTGAATCTGTCCCGAGCTTTGCGGTTTCCTCCGCCAGGTCAGCGGAAGAGATCCCCAGCGTGTCTGTCTCTCTGGCGGCATAAATATCTGCCAGGATGAGATGATCCGCATGGGAGAGGGCCTCGGCAAATTCGTGGAAAAATGCCTTTGTACGTGTATAAGTATGAGGCTGGAACACGCACCATACATCATTGTGAGGATAGTGCTGCGCAGCCTTCAGGGTGGCTTTGATCTCGGTCGGGTGGTGGGCATAGTCATCTACCACGGTCACACCGTTGAAGGTGCCCTTGTACTCAAAGCGTCTGTCTGTGCCGCTGAAGGAGAGAAGACCTTTCTTGATCGTCTCCATCGGGATGTCCAGAAGCTCTGCCACTGCGATGGCGGCGAGTGCGTTGGAGACATTGTGATCCCCTGTTACGGACAGAGCGATGTGATCTGTTTTTTCTCCGTGTTTTACCAGGTCAAAAGAAACATGCCCTTCTTCATTATAAGTGATATTGGCCGAACTGTAGTCAAAATCAGGAGAGGAGCCGTATGTGACAACGCTGCAGTCAAGTCCGCTGTAAATCTCCGGGTAATCCTTGATCTCTCCGTTTATAACAAGCGTGCCGTCGGACGGAAGGAGCGCTGCAAACTGATGGAAGGAGTGTCGGATATCTTCCAGATCCTTGAAGAAATCCAGGTGGTCTTCTTCAATATTCAGTATCACACTGATCTTCGGGAAGAAGTGAAGGAAACTGTTCGTGTACTCGCAGGCTTCTGTGAGGAAAGTTTCGGAACTGCCGACGCGGATATTGCCGCCGATGGCCTTGAGGATTCCTCCAACGGAGATCGTGGGATCCAGGTTCCCTTCCAGAAGGATATGGGAGATCATGGAAGTCGTTGTAGTCTTTCCGTGAGTTCCGGATACAGCGATCGGAGTGTCGTAGTTCTTCATGAGCTGTCCGAGAAGTTCCGCTCTTGTCAGCATCGGGATCTTGCGGGCGACCGCTTCGATCAGTTCAGGATTCGTTCTGCTGATCGCTGCCGTATATACGATACAGTCGATATCATCCGTGATATTTTCCGCTTTCTGCCCGTAGCAGATACGTGCGCCCTCCGATGCCAGCTTTCTGGTCAGGGGGGACTCCTTTGCATCAGAACCGGATACGGTAAAGCCCTCTTCGAGAAGTATTTCTGCAAGTCCGCTCATACTGATGCCGCCGATGCCGATAAAATGAATGTGGATCGGTTTCTGAAAATCAATCTTATACATTGCGCATGCCCCTTTTTTCTCTTTATTTGCTACTGTTCCCATTTGAAACTCCGTGCGCAGGCATCTCCGCGGCGGTGAAGCGCCCCGGGGCCGTGCTTTGTGGCGAGTCTGCTCATGTTAACAGTAATTTTAAAAAAAATTAAAGCAGTTTTGTCATAAACCTGTCTTATCTTTTATATTATACTATATATGGTAAAAATTAAAAGCAGTTCTTTTTGTCTGAATTTCACAAAAAGCTGAAAAAAAACGCAAAAAAATTGTAAAAATTATTGGCTAAAGAAAAATATATGGTATAATGAATGAAACCAACTAGAAATGAGGTGACGCAATGTTTAAAAAGGAAATGATTGCCATGCTGTTGGCGGGCGGACAGGGCAGTCGGTTGGGAGTCCTTACTGCAAAGGTTGCAAAACCTGCTGTGGCTTTTGGCGGTAAGTACCGTATTATTGATTTTCCGCTTAGTAACTGTATTAATTCAGGCATTGATACTGTCGGAGTACTTACACAGTATCAGCCTTTGCGTCTGAACACACACATCGGGATCGGCATTCCGTGGGATCTGGATCGAAATGTGGGAGGAGTTTCGATTCTGCCGCCCTATGAGAAGAGCTCGAACAGTGAGTGGTATACGGGTACTGCGAATGCGATCTATCAGAATATGAATTATATGGAGACATATAATCCGGATTATGTTCTGATCCTCTCCGGCGACCATATCTATAAGATGGATTATGAAGTAATGCTGGATTATCATAAGGCGAATAAGGCAGACGTCACGATCGCGGCAATGCCAGTTCCGATTGAGGAGGCGAGCCGTTTCGGAATCGTCGTGGCGGACAGCGACGGGAAGATCCAGAAGTTCGAGGAGAAACCGGAACACCCGAGCAGCAATCTGGCGTCGATGGGAATCTACATCTTCAGCTGGCCGGTGCTCAGGGATGCGCTTCTGGCGCTGAAGGATCAGCCGAACTGTGATTTTGGAAAGCATGTTATTCCGTACTGTCATGAAAAGGGAGACAGGCTGTTTGCATATGAGTACAACGGCTACTGGAAGGACGTAGGCACGCTCAGTTCATACTGGGAGGCCAACATGGAACTGATCGATATTATCCCGGAATTTAATCTTTATGAAGAATTCTGGAAGATTTATACGAACAGCGCGAATATTCCACCTCAGTATATCGCGGAGCAGGGCGTAGTAGACAGATGCATCATAAGCAATGGTTCGGAAATCTACGGTGAAGTCCACAGTTCAGTGCTGGGAGGCAGCGTAATGATCGGAAAAGGAAGCGTGGTGCGTGATTCGATCATCATGCAGGGCGTTACGATCGGTGAGAACTGTGTGATCGATAAGGCGATCATAGCGGAGGACACAGTGGTCGGCGATAACACAGTCATCGGAGTGGGAAGTGAGGTCCCGAATAAGATGAAACCGAATATATACAGCGGAGGACTGGCGACGATCGGTGAGAATTCAGTGATCCCTGCGGGAGTTCAGATTGGAAAGAACACGGCGGTCAGCGGCGTTACGGTGGCGGAGGATTATCCCGACGGCGTGCTGGCGAGCGGAGAAACATTGATAAAGGCAGGTGACAGAGTATGAGAGCGGTAGGTATTATCTTAGCGGGCGGCAACAGCAGGAAGATGAAAGAGCTGACAACGAGGCGCGCAGTAGCGGCGATGCCGGTTGCCGGAAGCTACAGGGCGATTGATTTTGCACTCAGCAATATGACGAATTCTCATATTCAGAAGGTCGCGGTCCTGACACAGTATAATGCCCGTTCCCTGAATGAACATCTGAATTCTTCCAAGTGGTGGGATTTCGGAAGAAAGCAGGGCGGACTGTACGTGTTCACGCCGACGATCACTGCCGATAACGGCTACTGGTATAGAGGAACCGCGGATGCGATCTATCAGAATCTGGATTTCCTCCGGAAATGTCATGAGCCGTACGTGATCATCACATCGGGCGACGCGGTCTATAAGCTGGATTATAATAAGGTGCTGGAATATCATATCGCGAAGAAGGCGGATATCACAGTCGTCTGCAAGGAACTGGAGCCGGGAGACGATGCGACCCGATTCGGCACGGTCCGCATGAACGAGTCCAGCAGGATTGAAGAGTTCGAGGAGAAGCCGATGGTGGCACATTCTCATACGATCTCCACCGGTATCTATGTGATCCGAAGAAGACAGCTCATCGACCTGGTAGAGCACTGTGCGGAGGAAGAGAGACACGATTTTGTAAATGATATTCTGATCCGGTATAAGAATCTAAAAAAAATATATGGATATAAGATCAACAGTTACTGGAGCAATATTGCAACCGTAGACGCATATTATAGGACAAATATGGATTTCCTGAAACCTGAAGTGCGGAATTACTTTTTCAGAGAGCTTCCGAGCGTGTATTCAAAGGTGAGCGATCAGCCGCCGGCAAAATATAATCCGGGCGCAGTCGTGAAGAACAGCCTTGTCGGAAGCGGAAGCATTATTAACGGCACGATAGAGAATTCAGTGATCTTTAAGAAAGTTTTTGTGGGAAATAATTGTGTGATCAAGAATTCCATCATCCTGAACGATGTATATCTTGGAGACAACACGTACATTGAGAACTGTATTGTTGAGAGCCGGGATACGATCAGGGCAAATACAAGGCACGTTGGTGAGAACGGCGTAAAAGTAGTAGTTGAGAAAAACGAACGATATGCATTATAACCGGCGGGCCGGAGATAGTGCGGAGGGAGAAAGGAGATCAGGAGAGTATGCAGATTACTGATGTACGCGTACGGAAAGTCGCAAAAGAGGGGAAGCTTAAGGCTGTTGTTTCTATCACGATCGATGATGAATTTGTTGTTCACGATATTAAGGTGATAGAGGGAGAGAAAGGTTTATTTATCGCAATGCCGAGCAAGAAAGCGCTGGACGGCGAGTACCGCGATATCGCGCACCCAATCAATTCAGGTACAAGAGAGAGGATCCAGACTACGATCCTTCAGAAATATGAGGAATCTCTGGCGGAAGAGCCGGAAATGGTCGTTGACGGGATGTGAATGAGGCGGCAGGAAGAAGAACGATAGAATAATTGAACAGTGAACATAAGGAGCGCCGCGGCGGGTGGTTTACCACTTTGGATGCGGCGCTCATTTTCTGCACGGTGCAGATCAGGGAAATGCTGAGACAAGGAGCAGGCCGGGGGACGGAGTCCGGGGGTTCATGGCAGCTCAAAGTGCATGGGACGGTGATCCGACGGGTGGAGAAATTCCAGCCTGTATGCGCAGAGTTTCAGCGGCCCAGGGGCCGCCGTGCCGCCGTACTTCCTGTCTCCGGCCAGAGGGCATCCGAGATGCGACATCTGTACCCGGATCTGATGATGGCGTCCTGTATCGAGCCGGATCTCAACTAGAGAATATACTGTCCCGTTCTCATTGCGCGTCCCGGTCACACGGTAATGGAGCCTGGCGGCTTTTGCCCCGGGAGTCTCTTTTGTGCAGACACGGGATGTGTTGGTCTTTCCGTCCTTTACGAGATAATCTTCCAGATCAGCTTCCGGAGGAGCGGGAATGCCGCAAACCTCTGCGCGGTAATATTTCCCAAAACCGGAAGAGGTGAGCTGGCGGTTCAGATCCTTTGCTGCTTCCGGTGTCTTTGCGAATACGAGGAGTCCTTCCACAGGCTGATCGAGCCGGTGGATGACGGCAAGATAGGGAGGCCTCCCCTGAGAAACGGATTTCCCCGGGAGACCGGAGCGTGCTCCTGCAAGATGATTTTTGAGGATGCTGACCAGGTCCGGCGTGCTGACGCGGCTGGTCTGGACGGGGATTCCGGCGGGCTTGTGGCAGACGATGATCTGCCTGTCTTCATAGATGATCCTGGGTTTCATTTTCCTGATTCCTTTCCTGGTTAATTACTGTTCACGCTAAACTGCTGGACTGCCGCCGCATGCGTGGTCGCCGCGCTGACATGCGCCCGCTTTGCGCTTCCTGCTGAGACTGCTTATGAGGGCGGCAGCAGTGGGTTTTATTCGCGCTTATGGACAGTAACCTTTCTTATCCGGTATTCTTGACTTTTGATGTCGTTCAGACTAAACTGATTATCATATAAAAGATCATTCAGGTCAAGCGCAAGGAGGAAATCCATGGTTAATAATGAGTGGGAACGATTTGGAGACGAGATACGACGGACAATACAGAATGCAGTGGATTCCCGGGATTTCAGCAGACTTAATCAGACCATAGCAGATACAGTGAACCAGGCTGTCGACAATGTGTCGCGGGGGATCCGAAACGGCGGCTGGTATCGGGAAAATCCGATGAACAGAAACGGGGGCGAAAGTATGCCGGGGGGACCGCAGACAGGCCGTCCGCAGGGGACGCCCTCAGAGATGAGGCCGGTAAAGCAGAACCTCTATCTAAAAGGGACTACGACGAAGATCGGCGGAGCCTTTCTTGCCGCTACAGGATATATTTTCGGGATCGGGACGCTGGTGCTTCTGCTCGTCGCAGCGGCGGCAGCTGTGACCGGCGGATGGGGAACGATGCTGACCGCAGGAGTCGCGGCCCTTGGCGTTTTTACCCTTGTCTTTGGCTGGATGGCGGGGACAGGGACAAGCATGGTGTGCAGTGTGGGGCGCTTCAGAAAATATCTGAGTGTTCTTAAGGATAGAGAATACTGTGATGTGAAAGAGCTGGCGCAGAAAACAGGACGTTCTGTCAAGTCGGTGGTCAAGGACCTGAAGAAAATGATCCGGAAGGGATGGTTCCGGCAGGGGCATCTGGATGACCAGGGGACCTGTCTGATGGTCAGCGACGAGGCGTACCGTCAATATACCGGACTGATGGAGCGCATGAGACGGGAGAAGGCGGAGCAGGAAGCAGCGGCGGAGAAGGCAAGGCAGGAGTATTCAAAGCTGTCTCCGGAGATACAGAAGATCGTCCGCACCGGGGATGAATATGTGAGAAAGATCCGGGAGGCGAACGACGCGATCCCAGGTGAAGAGATCTCGGCGAAGATCTCGAGGATGGAGACGCTTGTGGACCGTATTTTCGACCGTGTAGAGCAGAACCCGGAATCAGTGGACGATATCCGGAAGCTGATGGAGTATTATCTTCCGACGACGATAAAACTGCTGGAGGCATATGAAGATCTCGACTCCCAGCCTGTCCAGGGAGAAAATATTATTTCATCGAAAAAGGAGATCGAGAAGACGCTGGATACACTCAACACTGCTTTCGAGAAGCTGCTGGACGACCTGTTCCAGGACACGGCATGGGATGTGTCATCGGACATCTCGGTGCTGAACATGATGCTTGCCCAGGAGGGACTTACAGAGGACGGTCTTACCGGAAAAAAGAAAAACTAGAATGCTGTCCGGCAGATAATCAGAATGATCGCGCAGAAGTGAGCTGCGCATTGTATAAAATCACGGAGGAATGAAAAAATGAGCAATGAATTTGAAGATCTGAGCACAACGCCCACGCTGACCCTGGACCCGTTCCAGACTCAGGAAGAGAAGAAACCGCCGGTTGAGGCGGAGAAGCAGGAACCGGCACTGGATGAGAGTATCCTCACTGAGGAAGAGCGGAAGACGGTGGATGAGTTTGCAAAGCAGATCGATCTTACGAATTCCGCGATGGTGCTGCAGTACGGAGCGGGGACGCAGAAAAAGATGGCTGATTTCTCAGAGGCTGCCCTGGAAAACGTAAAGTCCAAGGATCTCGGCGAAGTGGGAGAGCTCCTGAGCGGCGTGGTAAAAGAACTCAGGGACTTTGATGAAGAAGAGGAAAAGGGGTTTTTCGGATTCTTTAAGAAGGCTTCCGGCAGGATCGAATCCATGAAGGCGAAGTATGCCAAGGCGGAGGCAAATGTCAATGAGATCGTAAAAGTGCTGGAGAAGCACCAGGTACAGCTAATGAAGGATACTGCTCTGCTGGACAAGATGTATGAGCTGAACCTTACTTATTTTAAAGAGCTGTCCATGTATATCCTTGCGGGAAAGAAGAAGCTGCAGGAAGTGCGGAGCACCCGGCTGGCGGAACTTACAGACAGGGCGCAGGCTTCCGGGCTGCCGGAGGATGCGCAGGCGGCAAAAGATCTTGACTCCATGTGCGAGCGTTTTGAAAAGAAGATCCATGACCTGGAGCTGACCAGGATGATCTCCATCCAGACAGCACCTCAGATCCGCCTTGTGCAGAATAATGATACACTGATGGTAGAGAAGATCCAGTCCACGATCGTGAATACGATCCCGCTGTGGAAGAGCCAGATGGTACTTGCGCTGGGAGTAGAGCACTCCACACAGGCGGCGGAGGCACAGCGCAAGGTGACGGACATGACGAACGAGTTGCTCAGAAAGAATGCGGAGAAGCTGAAGATGGCGACCGTCGAGACCGCGAAAGAATCGGAGCGCGGCATCGTGGATATGGAGACGCTGAAGGCAACGAATGAATCTCTGATCTCCACCCTGGACGAAGTGATGAATATTCAGAGAGAAGGCAGACAGAAACGCAGGGAGGCAGAGGCTGAGCTGCAGAATATGGAGCAGGAGCTGAAGAATAAATTGCTGGAGATCCGCGGATGATTCTTGACAACGGCTGTGTTTTTCGTTAGAATCACAGATAGTTCCGGTCTGGATCGGAAACTGTGCGATGAACGGGATTAGTATATAGGAAGGAATGCCACAGAGAGGAGGCGGCTGGTGAGAGCCTCCGCAGGACACTATAGAACCGGCCCGGGAGCTTCCGCATGAAAGTGCGGCGCAGGTCTGCGTTAGAGACAGAAGAGTGAACGACATATGCGCGGCTTTCAGACGGGCATGTGGAGTTAATTAGGGTGGTACCGCCGAGAGATTCGGTCCCTTGTTTTCAGGGACTGAATGTCCCGGCGTTTTGTTTTTTTTATTCCATAGGAAATTGTTTTTCTATGAAATAAAATGTTCCGCGAGGATCGCACTGCGGCGGATTGGAGGATGCCGCCTGTGCGACCCACCGCAGGCGGAGAATCCTGCAGAGCAGGATTCTTTTTATAGTATTGTATTGGAAAAGGAGAAGGAAAATGGCAAAGGAAAAGAAGCTGGTACAGTCGATTACTTCCAGAGATGAAGATTTCGCGCAGTGGTATACAGATGTTGTGCGCGAGGCGAAGCTGTGCGATTATTCAGGCGTAAAAGGCTGCCTGAACTATCTGCCGAACGGATATGCGATCTGGGAGAACATCCAGGCAGATCTGGACAGAAGATTCAAGGAGACAGGAGTGGAGAATGTCTATCTTCCTGTCCTGATCCCGGAGAGCCTGCTGCAGAAAGAGAAGGACCATATCGAGGGATTCGCTCCTGAGGTCGCATGGGTCACCCATGGAGGAATGGAACAGCTCCAGGAGCGATTCTGTATCCGTCCTACATCTGAGACTCTGTTCTGCGATGTGTGGAGCAAGACGGTTCAGTCCTACCGCGATCTTCCGAAAGTGTGGAATCAGTGGTGCTCTGTGCTCCGCTGGGAGAAGACGACAAGACCGTTCCTGCGTTCCAGAGAGTTCCTCTGGCAGGAAGGACATACGATCCATGCCACATACGAAGAGGCGGAAGAGCGGACTAAGATGATGTGGGAAGTGTACAAGAGCTTTGTCGAGGAAGATCTGGCGATCCCGGTCGTTGCGGGAAGAAAGACAGAGAGCGAAAAGTTCGCAGGCGCCCAGGATACTTACACGATCGAGGCGCTGATGCATGACGGACAGGCGCTGCAGTCTGCGACCAGTCATTTCTTCGGAAATGCATTCCCGGATGCCTTCAATATTAAATATGCAGATAAGAACAATGAGCTCCACAGTGTCTACGAGACTTCATGGGGACTGTCAACAAGGATCATAGGAGCGATCATCATGGTACACGGCGATGACAGCGGACTGGTGCTCCCGCCGAGAATCGCTCCGGTACAGACAAGAGTCATCCCGGTCGCACAGCACAAGGAGGGTGTCCTGGAGAAGGCGAACGAACTGCTTGAAGCACTGAAGGCAGCAGGCTACCGGGCGAAGATCGATGATTCCGAGAAGAGCCCGGGATGGAAGTTCAGCGAGCAGGAGATGCTTGGAATCCCGACCCGTATCGAGATCGGACCGAAGGATATCGAGAACGGACAGGTTGTAGTCGTACGCAGGGATACCAGAGAGAAGATTGTTGTGCCGATGGATGAGATCACAGTGAAGCTGGGTGAGATCCTGGAGACGATCCAGAAGGATCTGTATGCGAAGGCAAAAGATTTCCTTGATTCCCACATCAGCACGGCAGTCACGATGGATGAGATGAAAGAGGCTGTCCAGAACAGAAAAGGCTTCGTGAAAGCAATGTGGTGCGGCGAGGAAGCATGCGAGGATGAGATCAAGGCTCAGACCGGAGGGGTGACATCCAGATGTATCCCGATGGAGGAGGAACATCTCTCTGATGTGTGCGTCTGCTGCGGAAAGCCGGCGAAGCATATGGTTTACTGGGGAAGAGCATATTAATACTTTGACTTGATGCAAAGAGCAGGATCCGGAAAGCGGACCTGCTCTTTTTCAGCCGGAATTTGTATCTGCGTATCTCCGGCAAGTCCGAAGGAGGAGCGGCGGGCAGGCCGTATTAAACAATCTGGGGATTTAGCGCTGCACCCGTCAAATCCGGATTAAATCTTTGAAAAATCCCTTGACATCCGAAAATAAACGTAATAAACTAATCTAGCGTGCATGAAAATGAGGCGTTGTTTTTGTGCGCGGAAAGGATAATGACAAGATTATCCGCAGCCCCTTGTGACATAAGTCATGAGGTAACGAATAATTCATAGGAGGTGAAAGAAATGCCAACATTTAACCAGTTAGTTAGAAAAGGACGTCAGACTTCTGAGAAGAAATCTACAGCACCGGCACTTCAGAAAGGATACAACTCTCTGAGAAAACGTGCGACGAACACATCTTCACCGCAGAAGAGAGGTGTGTGCACAGCTGTTAAGACAGCTACACCGAAGAAGCCTAACTCAGCTCTGAGAAAGATCGCCAGAGTTCGTCTCTCTAACGGAATCGAAGTAACAAGCTACATCCCGGGCGAAGGACACAACCTTCAGGAGCACAGCGTTGTTATGATCCGTGGAGGAAGAGTTAAGGACCTGCCGGGTACAAGATACCACATCATCCGTGGTACGCTTGATACAGCAGGTGTTGCTAAGAGAAGACAGGCGCGTTCTAAATACGGCGCTAAGAGACCGAAAGACGCGAAGAAGTAATGAACGCTTAATGAGTTCAAGCGTAAGCGAAGAACGAATTTAGTGTGAATACTGTTCTTCGGAACTTGGCGGGGATTCCATGAGCCAGGCAAGAAGAACTACCTTAGCACGAAGTAACTAAAGTGTTAAATCGTATCACAAACAGAACTATGATTATCGTACCTCATTGGACTTTGAGTTCAGTGAGTATGGGTTGCGGATTATAATATAAGTCCCGCGGCCACGAGCACATGCAATGCGATTTCCATAGAAAGACACATGTGAGTACCGATGAATTAATCCCGGTTTGACCGGAAAATATGATTAAGGAGGGAAGGACCGTGCCACGTAAAGGACATACTCAGAAGAGAGATGTATTAGCGGATCCAATATACAACAATAAAGTTGTTACCAAGCTTATCAACAACATCATGCTTGATGGTAAGAAAGGTGTAGCACAGAAGATTGTATACGGAGCATTTGAAAGAGTAGAGGCAAAGGCTGAGAAGCCGGCAATCGAAGTGTTTGAAGAGGCTATGAACAACATGATGCCGGTACTGGAAGTTAAGGCAAGACGTATCGGTGGAGCAACATACCAGGTACCGATCGAGGTCAGAGCTGACAGAAGACAGGCGCTCGCTCTTCGCTGGCTGACAATGTACTCCCGTCAGAGAGGCGAGAAGACAATGGAAGAGAGACTGGCGAATGAAATTCTTGACGCAGCGAACAATACAGGCGGCGCTGTGAAGAGAAAAGAAGATATGCACAAGATGGCAGAGGCAAACAAGGCGTTTGCGCACTATCGTTTCTAATTATCTTAGGAGGAAAAAATCTTGGCTGGAAGAGAATATCCATTAGAGAGAACCAGAAATATCGGTATCATGGCGCATATCGATGCGGGTAAGACAACGCTTACAGAGCGTATTCTTTACTATACCGGTGTTAACTATAAGATTGGTGATACTCATGAGGGTACTGCTACCATGGACTGGATGGAGCAGGAGCAGGAGAGAGGTATCACGATTACCTCAGCAGCTACGACATGTCACTGGACTTTGGAAGAGAAGACAAAACCGAAGCCGGGTGCACTTGAGCATCGTATCAATATCATCGATACTCCGGGACACGTTGACTTTACCGTAGAGGTTGAGCGTTCACTTCGTGTACTGGACGGAGCCGTAGGTGTTTTCTGTGCAAAGGGCGGTGTTGAGCCTCAGTCAGAGAACGTTTGGCGCCAGGCAGACACATACAATGTACCGAGAATGGCTTTCATCAATAAGATGGACATTCTTGGAGCTGATTTCTACAATGCAGTAGATCAGATCAAAACAAGACTTGGAAAAAATGCAATCTGTCTTCAGCTTCCGATCGGAAAAGAAGACGAATTCAAGGGTATCATCGACCTGTTCGAGATGCAGGCGTATATCTACAATGACGAGAAGGGTGACGACATCTCAGTTACAGATATTCCGGAAGAGATGAAGGATGAGGCTGAGCTGTATCACACAGAGCTTGTAGAGAAGGTCTGCGAATTGGACGACGACCTTATGATGGAATACCTCGAGGGTGAGGAGCCGTCAGTAGACGCAATGAAAGCAGTACTGAGAAAAGCAACATGCGAGTGTACAGCTGTTCCGGTATGCTGCGGTTCTGCTTACAGAAACAAAGGTGTTCAGAAGCTTCTGGACGCAATCCTTGAATATATGCCTGCTCCGACAGACATCCCGGCAATCAAGGGTGTTGACGAGGACGGCAACGAGGTGGAAAGACACTCATCAGACGATGAGCCGTTCTCCGCTCTTGTGTTCAAGATCATGACAGACCCGTTCGTTGGTAAGCTCGCTTACTTCAGAGTTTACTCAGGAACTGTAAATTCCGGTTCCTACGTACTGAACGCTACAAAGAATAAGAAGGAGCGTGTAGGACGTATCCTTCAGATGCATGCGAATAAGAGACATGAGCTGGATAAGGTTTATTCAGGAGATATCGCTGCAGCGATCGGATTTAAGTTCTCCACAACAGGAGATACGATCTGTGACGAGCAGCATCCGGTAATCCTTGAGTCCATGGAATTCCCGGATCCGGTTATCGAGCTCGCGATCGAGCCGAAGACAAAGGCTTCCCAGGGCAAACTTGGAGAGTCCCTTGCAAAACTGGCAGAGGAAGACCCGACATTCCGCGCGCACACTGATCCGGAGACGGGCCAGACGATCATCGCCGGAATGGGTGAGCTCCATCTTGAGATCATCGTAGACAGACTTCTGCGTGAGTTCAAGGTAGAGGCGAATGTAGGTGCACCTCAGGTTGCTTACAAAGAGACGATCACAAAGCCGGCAGATATCGACAGCAAATATGCTAAGCAGTCCGGTGGACGTGGACAGTACGGACACTGTAAAGTTAAATTTGAGCCAATGGATGCGAATGGAGAGGAGACATACTCCTTCGAGTCTACTGTTGTCGGCGGATCTATTCCGAAAGAGTATATCCCGGCTGTAGACGAAGGTATCCAGGACGCTATGAAGTCCGGTATCCTCGGCGGATTCCCGGTAGTAGGCGTTCACGCAAACTGCTACGACGGATCCTACCATGAGGTCGACTCTTCCGAGATGGCGTTCCATATCGCAGGTTCCCTTGCATTCAAGGATGCTATGAAACAGGGAGCTCCGGTACTGCTTGAGCCTATCATGAAGGTTGAGGTAACAATGCCGGAAGAGTATATGGGTGATATCATCGGAGACCTGAACTCCCGCCGCGGACGTATCGAGGGTATGGATGATCTCGGCGGCGGAAAGATCGTACGCGCGTTCGTTCCGCTTTCAGAGATGTTCGGATACTCTACAGACCTTCGTTCCAGAACACAGGGACGCGGTAACTACTCTATGTTCTTCGAGAGATACGAGCAGGTGCCGAAGTCTGTACAGGAAAAAGTATTATCCAATAAAAATGCGTAAATCGCAGAAAAAGGCTTGAAAAACGGCTAAGTTTGAAATATAATCAGACTTAGCCGGGTAAAATCGAAACCAGAAATATGCCCGTACTAGCGGGCGCAGATTTAAGGAGGATTATTCAAAATGGCAAAAGCTAAATTTGAAAGAACAAAACCGCATTGTAATATCGGTACTATCGGCCACGTTGACCACGGTAAAACAACTCTTACAGCTGCTATTACTAAAGTACTTTCTCACAGAGTATCTGGTAACGCAGAGGTTGCTTTCGATAACATCGACAAGGCTCCGGAAGAGAGAGAGCGTGGAATCACGATCTCTACAGCTCACGTTGAGTATGAGACAGAGAAACGTCACTATGCACACGTTGACTGCCCGGGACATGCCGACTACGTTAAGAACATGATCACAGGTGCTGCTCAGATGGACGGCGCTATCCTCGTAGTTGCTGCAACAGACGGTGTTATGGCTCAGACAAAAGAGCACATCCTTCTGTCCCGCCAGGTTAACGTTCCGTACATCGTTGTATTCATGAACAAATGTGATATGGTAGACGATGAGGAGCTGCTTGAGCTCGTAGAGATGGAGATCCGTGAGGTTCTCAACGAGTATGAGTTCCCGGGAGATGACACACCGGTTATCCAGGGTTCAGCTCTGAAAGCTCTCGAAGATCCGGACGGACCGTGGGGAGACAAGATCATGGAGCTTATGGACGCTGTTGACGAGTGGATCCCGACTCCGGAGCGTGACACAGACAAACCGTTCCTGATGCCGGTAGAGGACGTATTCTCTATCACAGGACGTGGTACTGTTGCTACAGGTAGAGTAGAGCGTGGTACACTTCACATCTCTGATGAAGTTGAGATCATCGGTATCCATGAGGATGTTAAGAAGACAGTTGTAACAGGTATCGAGATGTTCCGTAAGCTGCTCGACGAGGCTCGTGCAGGTGATAACATCGGTGCTCTGCTCCGTGGTATTCAGAGAACAGAGATTGAAAGAGGACAGTGTCTGATCAAACCGGGTACTGTTACATGCCATACAAAATTCACAGCTCAGGTATACGTCCTGACAAAAGACGAGGGTGGCCGTCATACACCGTTCTTCAACAACTACCGTCCGCAGTTCTACTTCAGAACAACAGACGTAACAGGTGTCTGCGAGCTTCCGGAAGGCACAGAAATGTGCATGCCTGGAGATCACGTTACAATGACAGTTGAACTGATTCACCCGGTACCGATGGAGGAAGGTCTGAGATTCGCTATCCGTGAGGGTGGACGTACAGTAGGATCAGGTACAGTTGCTTCCATCGTTGAGTAATAACAGAATATTGATGCAGATACAACCCCAGAGACTTCGGTTTCTGGGGTTTTGTAGTATGTAAAATAATTAAGAAATCGGTAAAGTAATAGAGAAAATATAGATAGCTACATCCGTAAAGAAAGATAGATTGAATTATTGACACCTTATATGACACCACATATAATATAAGCAGGAGGTATGCCAATTACAATACCTAAGCACGAACCAATTAAAAAAGTGTATGTAGAAATGGTAAGGCAGATAGTGGAAAGTGAGGCGAGCAATGATGAAAACGCTGGATGATTATATGGCAATGTCCTATCGTATGGAAATTGTAGAAGACAAAGATGAAGGTGGCTTTGTAGTGTCCTATCCGGATTTGCCCGGCTGCATTACCTGTGGCGAGACAGTGGAAAGTGCGGTGGCAAACGCATTGGATGCCAAAAAAGTATGGCTTGAGGCAGCCCTTGAAGAGGGAGTGGAAATCCATGAACCGGACAGTTTGGAAAATTATTCCGGACAGTTCAAATTAAGAATGCCGCGAAGTCTGCATAGATTACTGGCAGAGCATTCTCAGAGAGAGGGAATAAGCATGAATCAATATTGTGTATATCTTCTTTCCAGAAATGACGCAGTATTTTCCAAATAGTGGATGCTGTCATTAACAGAACCCAACATAGATCTCAATGATGGAGACTGTGTTGGGTTTTGTATTTTCGGCTTATCTGAATCCTTCCGCTTTAGTTAAGAAGGCACCGGACCGCCCAGTATAAATGCAAAGCAGAAGAAAATTATCAAGAACGTCAGAAATAATATCATTACAGTAGATGAGAAAGTTATTTTGATACATCAAAATAACTTCGCTTTTTTGTCATTTATTCTAACCTTTTTATGAGAATGAACTGACGGAAAGTGGAGCGATAGAAAAAACATAGAAAAAACAGACTAACTTTCGTGAATAAGTGATTGACAAAAATATTCCGGGGGGGGGTATAATTAGGTTCGGATAAATTTACCATCATTTATGCATGAAAGGAAAAAGAGATATGAAGAAAGGGAGAAAGATAATTGCTGCGGCAGCAGTACTGTCGTTGATTATGGGGATGCCGGTACGAGCTGCGGGCAATAGCGGAACGACACGGGATTTAGATGATTATGCAAACCTGTCAGTTGATGGAATATACATAGTCAGAAACGGAGAACTGACAGGTGAGATGCCTGAAAATGTCAGTTATGATCTGCAGACCAATGTGCTTACACTCGATGATTATGTATCGACGCCTGATGCAGACACTTATGCGGGAATATCTTGCTTAAATATGGGTGAGGAATTTGTGATTCGCTTTGAGGGGGAGAATTCAATCACTGTACCGTCAGGTCAATTTAACTATAATGGGATTGTCTACGGAAGCTCCCTGACATTAGAAGGACCGGGAAGCCTGAACATATCGAATGTTGAGGGAGTGGGTATAGGATACAGAGAAGGTCTGACTATTGACGGTTGTACGATAAATATAACAGGAGCTCCGTCGGGAGAGAAAATGTTCTATGGTATAAATGGGGACTATACGTATACAACAGAAGCTGTTATCAATGATTCAGAAATTAATATCAGTTGCAGCAAGCCGAGCGGATCAGAGGCTTCAAATGCAGGGATAGATGTTCAGGCAGGAAACCTCACGGTACAGAATTCGGATATATCGATTAATCTTACAAATGGTAATATTTTTGGCTTAGCAGTCGGGTATACCAGAAGCGACGACACTGTTCTGGGTGGAACTGTCAGCATAGATGGTTCGGTGATCAGATGCATTACGTCTACAGATATGCTTGACTTAGGAGATTACTATAATCATAATATGTATTTTTATAATATGAATAATGCTGATCAGCTTCATTATTATACAAGTACGGACAATTCTTTTATAGAAAAAAGTTTCGATGAGACGTTTAGCCATAAGTACAATGCATATCCGGATCGCTATGATTCCAATACGAATACGGTTATCTCGTCTACACCGCTTTCTGAGTATTGTAATCATCAGTGGGATGAAGGCGCGGTGACAACAGAGTCAACATGTGAAGAACCGGGGGAGAAGACATATACATGTGCTCTTTGCGGTGAGACGAAGACAGAAGAAATTGCGGCTCTTGGACATACATGGGGCGAATGGACTGTGATCAAAGAGGCGGAATGTGCAGTGGATGGCGCACAGATCAGAACATGCAGCCTTTGCAATAAGACAGAAACCGAGTCCATCCCTCAGCTCGGACATGATTTTGTGATCGAGGTTGTGAAAGAGCCGACCTGTATGGATCCGGGGGAACAGCATAAAACCTGTTCAAGGTGCGGGCTGGTAATTGAGAATGAGCCGATTCCGGCAACAGGACATGACTATGAGTGGGTAGTTGAAAAGGAAGCAACATTCCATGAGGATGGTATAAGAAAAGGGACATGCAGCAACTGCGGTGATGTGATCACGGAAAGGATTCCGATGTTAAGCGAGTCGCATGAACATGATTTTAGTGGAAGAGAAGAAATCATCAAGCCTGCTACATGTACAGAAGTAGGAACAAAATACATTTACTGTACAGAACCAGAATGCGGAGAATACATTCCGGAGATAATCCCGATGACAGCACATACACCGGGTGAATGGGAAACAGTAAAAGAAGCAACCTGTTCGGAAAACGGACTGGAAGAGAGAAACTGCACGGTTTGTGGCAATGTAATAGAAACACGCGTAACAGATACCCTTCCGCATACATATGACGAATGGGTGGTAACGGTTGAGCCTACATGTACGGAAGCAGGAGTGGAGTCGGCATCGTGCACGGTGTGCGGAGAGACTGCCGTCAGAGGAATTAATCCTCTTGGTCATGATTTCGCAGAGTGGGATGTGACAAAAGAAGCGTCATGCACAGCGGACGGGGAAGAGACATCAACATGCGCGCGCTGCGGTGAGGTAAGCAGCCGAGTGATCGAAGCGGAAGGACATTCCTACGGTGAATGGGAGATCGTGAAAGAACCGACTCTTACGGAGGCAGGAGAACGTCAGACTGTATGCTCTGTATGTGGAGATGTAAAAACAGAGACGATGCCGAAACTGTCTGAACTGCAGCCGACTGTGCCGGATGGCGGATCAGGAAATGCAGATGCGGATAATAATGGGGCAGCCGCATCCGATACAAAGAGTGATAATCCTCAGTCGCCGCAGACGGGCGATTCGGCTCCGATCGCACTGTGTGCCTTGGTAGTGGCAGTATCGGCAGGGGCGATCGTTGTGACAGCCAGAAAAAGATAATCGCCTCTGTCTCTGTCAGAATTTGCCCATTACTGCTCCCAACTTGTTTACAAAGTCATAGCAGCTGATTATAATGAAAATACAGAAGCAGATGTTCGTTCAAACAACATGAAAATGGTCAAAGGAAAGGGGGCGGCCTGATGAAGAAAAGAATGATCTGTGCGGTATTGCTCGTAAGCAGCCTTGCTGTTTTATCAGCATGTGGGAACAAGGTTGAGAATGCGGAAAAAGTAAGTGATACGGAAACACAGTCTTCAAACGACAGTGTTCCGGAATGGCTGGAAAGTTTCTACAACAGCAGCTATGAATACCGGAAGAGTACAACTGTATTAGAAAATGATATTGAGGATACGATTGCTGTTGTAGAGGGGAAAGTTGCAGCTTCTCCGTATAAAGAGTATGTAAAGATCGTCGAACCGGCCGGATCGGCATGGTCAGAAGCATGGTTCTATGGCGACGGAGACGAGATCAATGCGATCTTGAATACAGAAAACGGTTATGTCCGACAGGATACAAGACGTTCTTATCCTTACGGACAAGGCAGCGAGCTGTCCCTGTCAAAAGACCGCACGGAAGAATACAACGGTATATCCTGCGATGTCTATACGGCGGAGTATACAGTCGACCTTGCAGAAGAGATCAATCAGGAAGTGGGAGAGACGATAATAACAGAACCGATTACAGCGGTCATATCACAGGAATATTATGTCGATCCGGAACAGGATCAGCTTCTATGTATGATCACGGATTCAACAGACCGTCAGGGAAAAACAGAGATTGCCAACAGGGTCATGAATGACAATATTACGGCGGAAGAGGCGCAAAAGCTGGTTTCTGTTGATGAAGTGACGAAAGAAAAGCTGGAGATTCTCTCTTATGATGATTCTCTGGAAATAGAGATTCCGGAGATTTAGAAGAAAATCGATTTACAAAAAAGTAAAGCTATTTTGAAACACCCAATGAGCATATCACAAAATAGCTTTACTTTTTTGAAATTATTCCGTTATCTTACATATATTTTCCCTTCCATCAGTGAAATGGGATCAGAACTTGCACCTATGAGGCAGATATAATATTCCCCGTCCTGTTCGGCTGTGAGTTCATATTTTAAATCCAGTTCTCTTAAGGAAGTGTCACTTTTTCTCATCAATGTGTTATTAAAGACATAGTAAAATCCTACGCACTGACCTTTATCCGGAGTCACGGCGTTGATCTCGGAAGGATATTCCGTGCTTTCAAATACAAGTGTCTCACCTTTCTTCAGATGCCACCCGCTCCCATCCTCTTTTGTAAAGATGACCATGACGCCATTGTCGAAGATGATCTCCGGGGTAGTGCAGGAATTGCCGTTTTCCTTGACGGCGAAGTGCGTGACGGAATGCGGGAGCGGGAAAGGCTCGTTCGTACCGGCAGCGGGCTCTATATCTTTTATGATGTCGGTTCCTTTGATTTTCTCTCTGACAGCTGTTATTGTGTTGTCTGGTGAATAATTTTCCGGATGTATGGGGGACTGCTCTGCCTGAGATAAGAGTTTTCCGGCGTCTTCTGCGATCATGTCAAACAGATCATAATAACTGACTTTCATAATTAAAACCCCTTTCTTCCAATATTTTTCTGAATTTTCTGCGGCTTCTCTGCAGACGGCTTTTGACAGTCGGAAGAGGCTGGCCGGATTCATCGGCAATCACCTGAATTGTCTTGTCCTGAAAATAAAACTTAAGCAGGACCATCTGCTCTTCGGGCTCCAGTTCCTTTAATGCGGATAAGATCATGCTCCTGAGTTCGATCTGATGAAAGTGGTCAGGAACTTCTCCTAAGATATCTTCCTCAAGAGGGCAGGTGTGTCGTAATTTTTTCTTTTCCGTGAGCGCGGTGTTCCTTGCAAGGGCGCCAATGTATGATTTTAAACTGTTTTCCTGCCCGGCCTTGATGTGGTCCGCATTTTCCCAAAGCCGGAAAAAGATATCGTTGATCACGCTCTGGATATCTGTCTGATCTGCCTGACCATACAGGATCCTGCATACGATCGATGCAACGTACTGATGAAACAGACGGATGATCTCTTCCAGAGCTTTCTGGTCTTTCTTCTTTAACCGATGGATCAGTTCAAGCTCTTTTGCATTCATGATTCTCGCCTCCTCTTTAACTATATATACTGTTTTTGGGACAGAAAAGATGCAAATCCAGAAGAAGAATAATTCTTCCCGTAGTCGAACATACTATACCCGTATCTGGCATATGGCGGACAATGATGCAGAGCGGCGGGTGTGTATGTGAAATGAGCGCTAAGAAAACATTTTTGGGGTTAAAAGGAAGATTTGATTATGAGATTCTTCTATGGGATCTTCTCTACGACATTGCCGGCAGTATCCTCTACGCTGCCGGCATTTATACCTTTGCGGGCAATGCGGGATTCGCTCCGGGCGGCGTATCGGGACTGGCGCTGATCCTGAATCACCTTCTTTCGCTGCCCGTTGGGACGGTAACGCTTCTGTTTAATATCCCTCTTGTTATTATCAGCTATAAGGCGGTCGGACGGCGGCTTCTGATCAAAAGTGCGAAGACGATGGTGATCTCTTCGATGTTTCTCGATGTGATATTTCCTTATATACCGATGTATGCGGGCAGCAGGCTGATGGCGGCTCTCTGTTCGGGCGTGTTTATGGGAGCCGGGATGGCGCTCTTTTATCTACGGGGATCGTCATCGGGAGGGATCGACTTTCTGGCTCTGACGATCAAGAAGAAAAAACCTCATATGACGATAGGGGTAATCACACTTCTGATTGATCTTGTGGTTATACTGCTCGGTTGGCCGGTGTTCGGCGATGTGGATGCGGTGCTCTACGGAGTGGCGTCTACAGGCGTCTCTACGATCGTGATCGACAAGATCTTATACGGTACGGGCGCCGGGACGCTGGCGGTCATCATAACAGGGAGAGGCGCAGAAGTCGCAGTGAAGATCGGTGAAAATGTAAGACGCGGCGTCACGGCGATCCCGGCATCCGGAGCATATACCGGTATGCACAGGGATGTTCTCCTCTGCGCCTGTTCAAAAGCGGAAGCCTATCTGGTCAAAAGCACCGTGCAGGAGACGGATGCGCAGGCTTTTCTCATGTTTACCGAGACGAGCGAGGTGTTCGGCGAAGGATTTAAGCGTGAGATGAAATAAAAAGATGTTGTGGAAATATACAAAAATCAAAGATATATATCACAAAGATTGCTTAATATATACAAATATGATAGTATAACTATCAGAAGCAAGCTTTGGAAGGAGTACGAAAAATGAGAGAATCTGCGGCGCGGATGCGCAGGACACAGTACCGTGCGCAGAAGATTCTTGAAGCGGCGATGGCGCTTTTCTGTGAGAAGGGCATAGAGGAAACTTCGATCGAAGAGATCGCAGAAAAGGCGGGGGTCGGAAGCGCAACGATATACCGGTACTATGAGACAAAAGCCCGGCTTGCGATCCAGAGCGGCGCGGCATATTGGAGAAAGATCGCAGGGAAATATCTGGATGTCACGGAGATAAAAGGCTATTCTGATATGACCGGGCGGGAACAGCTTGAGTGTATCATGGATGCGCTGGTCGTGATATTTGAGCAGGAAAGAGGTTTTCTCAAATATCTTCAGGAATTTGAAGTGTTTGTGCGCAGGTATAAGATTGACATGGAACGGTTGGCAGAGTATGAAGAGAGTATCATGAGCCTGAAACCGAGAGTGACTGACGCACTGGAGAAAGGGCAGCAGGACGGTACGCTTTCTTTCGAATGGTCGCCCAATGAAGTATGCTATTCCCTTGCGCATACGGCTTTCGGAGTGATGAAGCGGTTCGCGTGGAACGGAAGCATGTTGGAGCTGGACAGTCAGGTGGAACTGGTCCTTCAGGTGAAGATCGCCGTAAAGCTGCTGATCCGGGGGCTTGCAGGAGAGGAGCGGGATAATGTACAAAATATATGAGATCAAGAAAAGAATCTTTGACGACAATGACCAGGAGGCGGACAAGGTAAGAAAAGAGTTAAAAGAAGACGGAACATTTCTTATCAATCTTATGTCATCGCCCGGCGGCGGGAAGACGACGACCCTTAAGAGAACGATTGATGCGTTAAAGGACGAGATGCGCATCGGCGTCATGGAGGCGGACATCGACAGCGCTGTGGATGCGGACGCCATCAGTGAGACGGGGGCAAAGGTGATCCAGTTACATACCGGCGGCATGTGCCATCTGGATGCGGATATGACAAGGCAGGGACTGGAGGAGCTGGGGACGGAAGATATCGATCTTGCCATACTGGAAAATGTAGGAAATCTCGTATGCCCGGCAGAGTTCGATACCGGAGCGGTGAAGAATGTGATGATCTTAAGTGTGCCGGAGGGGGATGATAAACCGCTGAAATATCCGCTGATGTTTCAGGTATCCCACTGCCTGCTGATCAATAAGATCGACGCACTGTCCTGCTTTGATTTTGACTTCGACGCATGCAGGGAGCGGGTGCTGCGGCTGAACCCGGATATGAAGATCATCCCGGTCTCTGCGAAGACGGGCGAGGGGATGGAAGAGTGGTACGGCTGGATAAGAGAACAGGTAAAGGAATGGAAGGAGGCGGATAAATGAGTGAAGAGAGAAAACTGATCCTGAAACTGGGGCAGATGATCACAGACCGGATCGGGCATAAGGTGACGGTGGACGACCCCGAGTACTGGGGGCTTGCAGAAGTACTTACCGACGAGATGGCGGAAGTATGTCTGTCCATGAAAGTCAGAAAGCCGATGACACTGGAGCAGATCGCGAAGAAGTCGGGGAAAGACAAGGCGAGAGTGCAGCAGCTCCTTGACGAGATGTCCGTGATCGGCATGATCGAGTACAACTGGGAAAATGAGGACAGACATAAACAATACGTGCTCCCCATGTTCGTGCCCGGCTGCGCGGAGTTTATGATGATGAACAAGAAGCAGACCGAGGAGCATCCGGTGCTGGCGGATTTCTTTGAAAACATGTCCCGGCTGCCGCTTGAGAAGGTCACGCCTATGGTGCCGCCCGGAGGATCGGGCATCGGCATGCATGTGATCCCGGTAGAGAAGGCGATCCCGGCGCATCAGCAGTCGGCGAGTGTGGAGCATATCTCCCACTGGCTGAAGAAATATCAGGACAAATATGCGGTAGGGGCATGCTCCTGCCGCCGGCAGCAGACCATGCGCGGCGAGGGGTGCGGAGAGATCGAGGGCGACCTGTGCATCGGCGTGGGTGACATGGCAGACTATCTCGTGGAGACGGGAAAAGGGCGCTACATAGATCTGGACGAGGTGATGGAGATACTCGAACGCGCCGAGAGGAACGGCTTTGTACACCAGATCACCAACATCGACGGCGAGAATAAGATATTTGCCATCTGCAACTGTGCGCCCGGCGTGTGCAATGGCCTGCGGACTTCGCAGCTTTTCAATACTCCGAATATGTCGCGTTCTGCATACAGGGCGCATGTGGAGAAAGAAAAATGCGTTGCCTGCGGAAAGTGCGTGGAGGTCTGTCCCGTGGGCGCGGCGAAGCTGGGGCAGAAGCTCTGTACGAAGCACGGCGAGATCAAATACCCGAAAGCGCTGCTCCCGGATGCGGAGAAGTGGGGAAGAGACAAGTGGGATTCGGACTATAAGGATCATGCCAAGATCAACTGTTACGAGACGGGGACATCGCCGTGCAAGACAGCCTGTCCGGCTCATCTTGCGGTGCAGGGATATATTAAGATGGCGGCGGAAGGCAGATATATGGACGCCTTGAAGCTCATCAAACAGGACAATCCGTTCCCGGCTGTGTGCGGCGCGATCTGCAACCGCCGGTGCGAAGATGCGTGTACGAGAGGAACTGTCGATAAAGCGGTCGCCATCGATGAGATCAAGAAGTTTATCGCTGAGAAAGAGCTCCATGAGGAGCACCGCTATGTCCCGCTCTGCGAAAATCATGAGGGAAAACAGTTTGAGCAGAAGATCGCGGTCATCGGCGCAGGCCCGGCGGGAATGTCAGCGGCATATTATCTGCGGACAAAAGGGTATCCGGTGACAGTATTTGAAAAGGAAAAAAGACCGGGCGGTATGCTGCTCAACGGGATCCCGTCATTTCGGTTGGAGAAATCAGTCATCGAGGCGGAGATCGATGTGCTCCGTCAGATGGACGTGGAGTTCCGGTGCGGCGTGGAAGTTGGAAAAGATGTTACGATCCCGCAGCTCAGAGAACAAGGTTACAAGGCATTCTATGTGGCTGTGGGCGCGCAGGGAGGAAGAAAGGCGAGAGTTCCTGGCGAGGACGCGGAGGGCGTCCAGACCGGAGTGGATTTCCTGAGGAAGATCAACCTTGCGGAAGAGACTGTCATGTCAGCGGATCATGCGGATGACCCGGGAAGTGTGGACAGCCCGGACAATGCGGACAGACCCGGTAGCGGAAAAGTGCCGGATTGTGAAAAGTTTCCAGCTGATGTGAGGCTTCACGGGCGGACCGTTGTGATCGGCGGCGGCAATGTAGCCATTGACGTGGCGAGGACGGCGCTTCGCTCCGGCTCTGAGAGTGTGGGCATGTACTGTCTGGAGTCTCCGGCGGAGATGCCGGCTGCTGCAGACGAAGTGGCGGAAGCGCGCGAAGAGGGAATCGTGGTCTGGAACGGCTGGGGTCCGAAAGAGATCCTGACAGACAATGGAAAAGTCAGGGGGATCGTCCTGAAGAAATGCGTTTCCGTATTCGATGCAGAAGGAAGATTTGCACCCGTGTACGACGAAGACGACTGTATCACAGTGGAGTGCGAGAATGTCATTCTCTCTATAGGACAATCTATCTGTTGGGGCGAACTTCTGAAAGATACGGCTGTAGAGTTTAACCGGAACGGGACTGCCAAGGCTGACCCGGTGACCTATCAGACGAAAGAGCCGGATATCTTCGTGGGCGGCGACGTATATACAGGCCCGAAATTTGCCATCGACGCGATCGCGGCGGGTAAGCAGGGATGCGAGTCCATCCACCGCTTTGTGCACAAAGGGCATTCACTGACGCTGGGACGCGACCTGCGGCAGTTCATCGAGCTGGATAAGGACAGTGCCGTAATAGAAGAGTTCGACAACGCAAAACGCCAGATCCCGGGAAAGAAAGCGGGCATTGCAAAAGAGAGTTTCCGTGACCTGCGCTCTACATTTACAGAGGAGCAGGTGAAGACGGAGGCGGCAAGATGTCTCGGATGCGGGGCGACGGTCGTGGATGAGAACAAGTGCATCGGCTGCGGCCTGTGTACGACGCGATGCGAGTTCGACGCCATTCATTTAAGCCGCGACCTGCCGGAGATGAGCACGATGCGCAAAGCCGAGGATAAGCTGAAGGGAATCCTTCCCTATGCGCTCAAACGGGCTATCAAGATCAAGATGAAGAAATAGAATAGTGCCGCAGTATGCAGGCAAAGGCGGGCTATCAAGAAGAAAACATGCATGAATTAGGGATTATAGTACATATCACAAAGACGCTGCAGAGTGTAGCGGAAGAAAATCATTTAAAAGAGATCGCTTCTGTCACGTTGGAAGTGGGAGAAGTGAGCTCCATTGTCCCGGATTATCTGACGGACTGCTGGCAGTATTACCGGAAGAAATTCCCGCTGATCGAACACGCAGAGATGCGGATCGAGATGATGCCGGCAGTCACGTACTGCGAGTCATGCGAGAAGACGTATCCTACGGTAGAGTACGGGCGGCAGTGTCCGCACTGCGGAAGCTGGGAGACTTATCTAGTGACCGGGGATGAATGTAATATCCGGGAGATCGAAGCACAGTGACAGGCGGCGGGTGCAGCGTTCCGTAATGAACTTCCGTAATGGATCGGCAGACGGTCCGGACGATCGGAAACGCAGCGCTATAATGCTGCCGGAGAGAAAAAAAGGGGGTTATATTTATGTTGTTTCACGTATACGGTTCAGAGGCTGTACCGCAATGGATCGCCATGCTGGGTGTGTTGGCGGCGCTGATCCTGCTGAATGAATTTGCAAGGAGGACGAAAGCCGGAGGGATCATCATGTTCTTTGTCATCCCGGCTGCGCTGACCGTTTATTTCATCGCCATCGCCGTAGGAGCGGGGATGGGCGCGCAGTGGGCGCTGGAGAATCAGACGCATGTGTATATGAACGGCTGGTTCCACTACGCGAAGCTGTACGCATCGCTGGCGGGCTGTATCGGGTTCATGATGATCAAGTACGAGTGGGGCATCGGGAAGACGCACTGGTTCAAGGCGTATCCGTTCGTGATCGTTGCCATCAACATCCTGATCGCCGTGGCAAGCGACTTTGAGTCCGCCATCAACGGCTGGTATTCCTGGTGGCTGTCTTCCGAGGATGTGTGGCTGTTCGGAGGATGGCACAATGTGTTCAACGGCCTTGCCGGCATCATCAATATCTTCTGTATGACAGGCTGGTGGGCGGTCTATTCCTCGAAAGACAAGAAAGACATGATCTGGCCGGATATGATCTGGGTATATATCATTGTGTATGATATCTGGAATTTTGCCTATACATACAACTGTCTGCCGACACACTCATGGTTCTGCGGGATCGCGCTCCTGCTGGCGCCGACGATCGCGGCGCTTCTGTGGAACAAGGGCGGATGGATCATGAACCGTGCGAATACACTCTGTATCTGGTGTATGTTCGCCCAGGTATTCCCGCTCTTCCAGGAGACGCTCTCCGACGGGACGCAGATCTTCCCGTGGGCAACGCTTCCGAAGCTTTATGCGGACGGCACGCTGAACGGCATCACTGCGGGCGGCAGCGCGAATGCGGATCCGACGATGATGACGGTGGTGAGCGTGCTTGCCCTTGTGACAAATATCATCGCGCTGGCGTACATCATTTACGTGTCCGTAAAGAGGAAGAGAAATCCGTACAAGAACGAAGTGTTTACAGAGTTCAAGTACTATAAAGACGCAGCGGCGAGAGCCGAGATCAAATGAAGATAAAGGAAGAAGATGACATGGGAAAGAGATATCTGGATTGTACAGCGTCAGAGATAGCAAAAATGAACGGAAGAGAGCTGGTCGAGGCTATAGCGGGGAGCGAGGGGCGCGTCCTCATGTGTGAAACGATAGGGGCGGTGCGCCCTATGCTGGGAGATGTGACGAACGCGGAGTTCGCAGCGTCCATGGGCGCCGACCTTCTGGTCCTTAACCTGTTCGATGTGAATGAACCGCTGATTCTGGGGCTTCCGGACGTGGCGCCCGCAGATACAGTCCGGGAAGTGAAGCGGCTGACCGGAAGGGCGGTGGGGATCAATCTGGAACCCCTCGAGCCGGATGTGGAAAGCTCGGTGGAGACAAATGAGGAGTGGAAGCTTACGTCGGGGCGTGCGGCAACCGTGGAAAATGCCCGCAAAGCCATTGAGATGGGAGTGGATTTTATCGTGCTCACGGGGAATCCGGGAGTGGGCGTGACGAACAGGGCGATCATCCATACGCTCAGGAATTTCAGAAAAGAGTTCGGCGATCAGGTGATGCTGACCGCGGGCAAGATGCATGCGGCGGGGATCCTCTCGGAGAGCGGGGAGAATATCATTACGGAAGAGGATGTGAGGGCATTCGCGGGAGCGGGTGCGGACGTCATCCTTATGCCGGCGCCGGGAACTGTACCCGGCATTACCACAGAATATGTGCGGAAGCTGGTATCCTGTGCGCATAAACTGGGGAAACTGACACTCACTGCCATCGGCACGTCTCAGGAGGGCGCGGATACAGCCACGATCCGGGAAATCGCCCTTATGTGCAAGATGACGGGGACGGACCTGCATCATCTCGGGGATTCCGGCTATGTGGGCATGGCGCTCCCGGAGAATATCCTGGAATACGGGAAAGTGATCCGGGGCGTGAGACATACCTATCACCGGATGGCGGCGTCGATCAACCGGTAATTATAGAAGGGATATATTCTATCCCCCTGGACAGAGGAACAAGCGGACATGCAGGCATATCCGTTTGACTCGCTGTCCAGGGGGATCTGACTGTCAGAAACGCCGTATAATCCTGCAGGGATTTCCTCCTGCGACACTGTTCTCCGGGATGGAGCGTGTGACCACGCTGCCGGCGCCGATGACGCTGTTCTCCTTCTTTAAGGCGTCTCGCTATATCAACTCATGTTCCAGGCAATAATAATAAACTCCGTCCCGTGCAACGTGTCCGCACACTTCGTCTGCGACCTCTTTCAAATCCTCAGAAGCATTTGCCATTGCAATGCCGGTTCCAACAGTCTGCAGCATTTCGATGTCATTATTGCCGTCCCCAAAAGCGACCGCCTCATCCGCTTTCAGGCGGTAATATTCCAGTACTCTTTGGATTGCGGCTCCTTTTCCGCCATTTGCCGGGATAATATCGACTGCACGATCCCACCATGCTGCTATTCTGGCGCCGTGCACATCGTTCATTATCAAAGGATATTCCTCTTTATAACACCCCAGCATGATCTGATAGATTTCTTTTTGCAGCATTCTCAAGTAATTTCTGGATGTCGTTATGCGGGATGGGATTACTGAATAATATCTGCCCGGTATTAAAACAGTAAGAGCCGTTAAATGTCAGGAAAACATCAAATTCGATTCCGGGAAAATGCGGCAGTTCCAGCGGTGATCTTCCTGTGGCAGCAGGAAGAAAAATTGTCCCAAAGACAGTCCGGCGATACGCCGCTCAGCAGTCGCCGGCATAATAACTTACAACAGCCAGGTAGTCTTTCGGCTCTTCAAAAAACAGAGTGAGAGGCAGGCTCTTTCCGTTCTTCTGGTATTGCTTTGCAAGCTCATGCTGGACGCCATACTGCCTGGTGATATTGACTTTTGCTCCGTCGGGGGCAAGCATGGAAACATGCCCCCTGCACTGATTGATCGTATCAAGAAAACCGGTCAAGTTCAAAATGTTCACCTTTATCATCACATACACCTCCTGATAGTTCGTTTTCTTTACTATCAGTATAATGCCTGTGAGATGAACATAATATCTCTATCACGTCAATTTATGTTCTTATCCTGCCATTTACAGCGGTACTGGCGCGGCGTATAACCTGTGGCCTCACGGAAAACCTTTCCGAAATAGCTTGAATTTCCCATGCCGCAGGCGATCCCCACTTCTGTGACCGGCGCCTGGCTTTCTGCCAGCATCCGGCATGCGGTCTGGATGCGGTAACTCCTGATATAGTCTACAGGCGTCATGTGCAAATGATTCTGGAAGACTCTGTAACATTCTCTTTCGCTTAGAAATACAGCCGAAGCAAGCTCCCGGACCGAAATCTTTTCGGCGTAATGTTCATGGACGTATACCATCATGCCTTTTACCTTGCCATCTGCGATCTGCCCGGTCTGCGATCTCTCTTTCAGCAATGGAGCGCACATCTGAAACAGTTCGATCCATATCCGGGACAGCGCTTCCCGGATCTTGAACTCGTAGCCCGGTTCTTGTTCGGATAATGTGAATGCAGACCGGATCAGCTCGATGACTGCAGCCTGTTCCGGTTCATCCGGTGACAGCGCGATCAATTCGATCTGTGACGCCGTAACGATGGGAGAGATATACTTTTGTTCGATCAGACTGCCGTGCGATCCTGCCAGCAGCAGAGGGTCAAAGATATGCAGCAGCTGGATGTTGTCCTCTGCGCGTGTCAAAACCTGGGTCTTGTGCAGTACATTTGCATTTACCATTCCGGCTGAGCCGGCAGGAAAGACTAAATTTTTATGCGGCGTGTAATAGTTCAGTCCGCCGCTTTTCATATAGAACAGTTCAATCGCGTTATGCCAGTGCCACGGCGCAAAAGGCTCCGGGTAGGAATTCAATTCCGCCCGTGAAGCAAGGTACGGAAAGTCGGGCGTATCATACGGAAGATTTTCTTCCTTGCTGCCGGCTTGATATTCAATGCCCCGGATAATTTTCATGTGACCACCTCCCGAACTGAATTGTATCATACAGGAGCGATAAATGCATTTAAAACAATTGACATTGCGCCAAAGAGGCGGGCGGTGGCCGCTTTGTCAGGGAAGTCTTGCAAAATCTCCGCCAATGCCGTACAATAAAATGCAATGTTAACGGAAATATGCATCGGGAGGAGCAGCCATGCCGACAGAGATGATACAGGCGGAGAAACTGATCTATGAATATGACAAGCGGGATGAAGAGGGCAATATCATCGGAGCAGAGCGCGCGATAGACGGCGTGGACATCGATGTGTCTGCCGGTTCATTTGTGGCTATACTGGGACATAACGGTTCCGGCAAATCCACGCTTGCCAAGCATATGAACGCGATCCTCGTCCCCACGGGCGGAACGATGTGGGTGGACGGGAGAGATACGAAAGATCCGGATGAACTGTGGAATGTGCGCCAGACTGCGGGGATGGTATTCCAGAATCCGGACAACCAGATCATCGGCACTGTGGTCGAGGAGGACGTGGGATTCGGCCCGGAGAACCTGGGAGTGCCCACGGACGAGATCTGGCAGCGGGTGGAGGAGAGCCTGAAAGCGGTCGGGATGCTCGACCGGCGCAAGGATTCGCCGAATAAGCTCTCCGGCGGACAGAAGCAGCGCGTGGCGATCGCGGGCGTCCTTGCCATGGAGCCGAAGTGTATCGTGCTGGACGAGCCCACCGCCATGCTGGATCCCAACGGAAGAAAAGAAGTGATCCGGGCGGTGGAGGAACTCCGTAAGAAAAAGCATGTTACGGTTATCCTGATCACACATTATATGGAAGAAGTGATAGATGCGGATCAGGTATTTGTCATGGACGGCGGACATATCGTGATGCACGGGACTCCGCGGGAGATATTCAGCCGTGTGGACGAGCTGAAATCATACCGGATGGATGTGCCGCAGGTGACGATGCTTGCGGAAGAGTTAAGGAAACGGGGATTAGATCTTCCGAAAGGGATCCTCAGAAGAGAAGAGTTGTTGGAGGCATTATGTCGATTGCGTTAGAACATGTAAGTTATGTATACAGCCCAGGGACGGCTTATGAAAAGCATGCGTTAAAGGACGTGAGCTTTGAGATCCCGCAGGGGCAGTTTGTGGGGATCATCGGGCATACCGGATCGGGAAAGTCCACGCTGATCCAGCATCTGAACGGTCTGGTCCGGGCGACGTCCGGCAGGGTGGTCTATGAAGGGCAGAACATTTATGATGAGGAATATAATATGCGCGCCCTGCGAAGCCAGGTGGGGCTTGTGTTCCAGTACCCGGAGTACCAGCTCTTCGAGGTGGATGTGATAAGCGACGTCTGTTTCGGGCCGAAGAATCAGGGGCTGTCACCGGAAGAATGTGAGAAGAACGCGCGGGAAGCGCTTGAACTGGTGGGATTTCCGGAGAAATACTATAAGCAGTCGCCCTTTGAACTGTCGGGCGGACAGAAGAGAAGAGTGGCGATCGCGGGCGTGCTCGCAATGAAGCCGAAAGTACTGATCCTGGATGAGCCGACAGCGGGGCTTGACCCGAAAGGAAGAGACGAGATCCTCGATCAGGTGGAGAAGCTGCACAAAGAGACAGGGATGACTGTCATTCTGGTTTCCCACAGCATGGAGGATATCGCGCGGTATGTGGAGCGCATCATCGTCATGAATCATGGTGAGAAGATGCTGGACGGTACGCCCAAAGAGGTGTTCCGTCATTATAAAGAGCTTGAGAAAGTGGGGCTTGCCGCGCCGCAGGTGACATATGTGATGCACGGCCTGAAAGAGCGTGGATTTGATGTTTCACCGGACGCCACAACGATCGAAGAGGCTGCGGACGAGATCATGAGGGCTCTTAAGGGCTGAGGGTAAGTTCGCAGATACAGAGGAGATATTATGATCAGAGATATAACAATCGGACAGTATTATCCGGCGCAGAGCCGGATACACAGACTGGATCCCAGGGTGAAGATCGTCTGCACCCTGCTTTTCCTTGTGTCCCTTTTCATACAGAACAGTCTGCTGGGTTATGTGATTGCGACGATCTACCTGGGGGCTGTGATCAGGCTGTCGAAAGTGCCGCTGAAATATATCGTGAAAGGTCTGAAGCCGATCGTGATCCTGCTTTTGTTTACCGTGGTGATGAACCTGTTCCTTACCCGGGACGGGGAGACACTCGTGCATTTCCGGATCTTTACGATCACGGAAGGCGGTCTGCGCACATCGGTGTTTATGGCGGTGCGGCTGATGTATCTTGTGGCAGGCTCGTCGATCATGACATTTACCACGTCACCCAACGGACTGACCGACGGGATGGAGAAGCTGCTCCATCCGCTCAATAAGCTGAATGTGCCGGTCCATGAAGTGGCGATGATGATGTCCATCGCACTGCGTTTCATTCCGATCCTGCTGGAAGAGACGGATAAGATCATGAAAGCACAGCAGGCGAGGGGCGCCGACTTTGAGAGCGGAAACATTATCCAGAGGGCAAAGGCTATGGTGCCGATCCTCGTGCCGCTGTTCGTGTCCGCGTTCCGCAGGGCGAACGATCTGGCAATGGCCATGGAATCCCGCTGCTATCACGGCGGGGAGGGGCGGACGAAGATGAAGCCGCTCCGGTATAAGGGCAGAGATCGGATCGCATATATTTTGACCTTGATCTATCTTGTTGTGATATTCGTAGCTGGAAGGTTCGTTCCCTTTAAATTGTGGATCTTCTAAGCGGAGAGAGTTGATCTGTATCCGCTTGGGGACAGGCTGAATGTTGATCGGGGACGTAGTAAAACCCGGTTTTACTACGTCCCCGATTGGAGGTTATCATGCGTAGAATTAAGTTTACCGTCGCCTACGACGGCACTGACTACTGCGGCTGGCAGATACAGCCGAACGGGATTACGGTAGAGGAAGTGTTAAACCGTGCGCTTTCGCGGCTGACAAGAGAGGAGATCCGGGTCACCGGAGCCAGCCGGACGGATGCGGGCGTGCATGCGAGGGGCAACGTGGCTGTTTTTGATACTTCATCTTCTATTCCGCCTGAGCGTTTCGCCTATGCGGTGAATGCGCTCCTCCCGGAAGACATCGCGGTGGTAAGTTCGGAAGAAGTCCCGGAAAGCTGGCATCCGAGATACCAGACTTCGGTCAAGACTTATGAATACCGTATCCTGAACCGCGAGATGCCGGATCCGCTCAGAAGGAAGTATACATGGCATGTGTCATTTCCGCTGGATATCGACAAGATGAGAGAAGCGGCGGAGTACCTGAAAGGGGAGCACGACTTCCGGAGTTTCTGCAGTATCCATACCGGGGCTAAGACTACAGTGCGGACAGTCTATGCGCTGGACATAGAGAAAACGGGCGATGAAATTGTGATCCGCATCAGCGGAAACGGATTCCTCTACAATATGGTGCGCATCATCGCTGGTACTCTGGCAGAAGCGGGACGAGGGTTCAGAGCGCCGGATAGTGTGAAGAAGATACTTGAAGCAGAAGAACGGGAAAAGTCAGGGGCTACGGCTCCGCCACAGGGGCTTGTGCTTGACAGTATCAGGTACGGGGAAGCCCCTTAACAGCTCAGTCCGCGCCATTCGTAAAACCGCACTTTGTGCTTAGTGCGGCTGCCGCCGCTGTTTTCCTCATTTACAGGCGCTCAACTCATCTGAATGTCAGTGAACGGATTCTTATGCGAGCATAAATCCGTTCACTGACATCAGAAGGCTGAACTGTCACAAAGTTTCTGATTTGGAAACCGGCTAAAGCTTGACAAAAAACAGGCTTGTTGCTACTATTAAACGTAGTGAAAGGTTGGATTGTTACTTCCAGGAGGCAAAACCAGATTTTCAGGAGATGAAGTATGTTTTCGTACCTGAAAATCTGGTTTTTTTGTTACTGATGAAGCAGAAGACCGTCTATTTTGAGCAGCATGAAGGAGGAAGAGAAAATGATGAGAATCTATGAAACAGCAAACTATGAGGAAATGAGCAGGAAAGCTGCCAATATCCTGTCAGCGCAGGTGATCTTAAAGCCGGACTGTGTGCTGGGACTGGCAACGGGTTCCACGCCGATCGGTACATACGACCAGCTCGTCGAATGGTATGAGAAAGGGGATCTTGATTTCTCAGAAGTAAAGACCGTGAACCTGGACGAGTACAGAGGGCTGACACGGGACAATGATCAGAGCTACTACTATTTCATGCATGAGCATCTGTTCGACCGCGTGAATATCGACCCTGCGAATACGAATGTACCGGACGGAACGGAACCGGATGCGGAAAAAGAGTGCGACAGATATGAGAAGCTGATCGACTCCATGGGAGGCATTGATATCCAGCTGCTTGGCCTGGGGCACAACGGGCACATCGGATTTAATGAGCCGGACAGTTCATTTGCAAAGAAGACACATTGTGTGGATCTGACAGAGAGTACGATCGAGGCGAATAAGAGATTCTTTGCATCTGCGGATGAAGTTCCGCGCCAGGCATATACTATGGGTATCGGAACGATCATGAAGGCAAAGAAGATCCTGCTTGTTGTAAATGGAGAGGCGAAGGCTGATATTGTCGCAAAAGCATTTTTCGGGCCGGTGACACCGGAAGTGCCGGCTTCGATACTCCAGCTTCATAATGATGTTGTTATTGTTGCGGACAAGGCGGCTCTCTCCAAGATACCGGCTCAGGCATAAATGCGGATCGTCAGACTAAGGGGGTACGGATCATGAGGATCAAAAACGTAAAGGTATATACAGAAGATAAGAAATTCATTCCGGGCGAGGTGAGCGTGAGTGGCGGAAAGTTTTCTGCTGATCCTGCAGACGACGGAGAAGTGCTGGACGGTGAAGGCTGCTATATGATCCCGGGACTGGTAGATATCCATTTCCACGGATGTGTTGGGGATGATTTCTGTGATGCAAAAGAAGAGGGCATCGCCAATATGGCAAAATATGAGGCTTCCGTCGGTGTCACATCGATCTGCCCGGCGACAATGACACTTTCCGAAGAGGAACTCCACAACATCATGAAGACAGCCGGCGCCTACAGCGGGACTGAAGGTGCAAAGCTGGTCGGGATCAATATGGAAGGCCCTTTTATCAGCGAGAAAAAGAAAGGGGCGCAGGCGGCGAAATATATCAGAAAATGTGATGCGGATCTTTTCCGGAAACTTCAGGAGGAATCCGGCGGCCTGATCAAACTCGTCGATATTGCCCCTGAAAATGACGGGGCGTTGGAGTTTATCCGCGAGGTAAAAGATGAAGTCGTGATATCGATCGCCCATACGGTGGCTGATTATGACGCGGCTTCGAAAGCGTTGGCGGAAGGGGCAAGCCATGTGACGCATCTCTATAATGCGATGCCGCCGCTTAATCACAGAGAGCCGGGAGTGATCGGAGCAGCCCGTGATGATGAGAAGTGCCATGTGGAGCTGATCTGCGACGGAGTCCATATCCATCCGTCTGTCGTGCGTGCGACATTTGCAATGTTCGGAGCAGACAGAGTGATCCTGATCAGCGACAGTATGAGGGCGACCGGACTTACGGACGGACAGTATACACTTGGCGGACAGGATGTATTTGTAAAAGGACCGAAAGCGACACTGGCTGACGGGACGATCGCCGGCTCAGCGACAGACCTTATGGGATGTATGCGTGTGGCGGTACAGAAAATGGGGATCCCGCTGGAGGACGCTGTAGGATGTGCGACAGTGAATCCTGCAAAAGAGATCGGGATCTATGATCACTGCGGTAGTATCACGCCGGGAAAAGATGCGGACTTTGTTCTGCTTGATGAAGAACTGAATGTGAAGGCTGTGTATATAAACGGTAAAAAGCAGTGATAAATTAATAAACAAAAAATAAATTGTATAAACAAAAAATAAAAAACAGATTGACTTTGACCGGTGAATCTGGTATATTGTTAACAATAAGTAAATACAGCAGGATTGTTACTGTATGGCAGGCAAAACCAAATTTTGTAAACATAACGTTTACGGGTATGTT
This sequence comes from Candidatus Mediterraneibacter faecavium, assembly GCA_019119995.1. GTDB lineage: Bacteria > Bacillota > Clostridia > Lachnospirales > Lachnospiraceae > Mediterraneibacter > Mediterraneibacter faecavium. The sequence continues at coordinate 49,915 of DWVY01000012.1, forward strand.
TATGAAGTTTGGTTTTTTTGTCTCCTGAAAGGATCAATATGCAAATAGAAAAGGTAATTAATAATAATATCGTTTCTGCGTTTGATGACACAGGGAGAGAAGTTGTTGTAATGGGCAGGGGGCTGGGATTCGGAGTACGGCCGGGACAGTCTGTTGATGAAAAGAAAGTAGAAAAGGTATTCCGGATCAAGAGCCGGGACACAGCGGATCAGTTAAAAGAACTTCTCGCAGACATGCCGCTTGAGAGAGCGCAGATCTCGGCAGATATCATTGCTTTTGCAAAAAGTAATCTGAACCTGAAGCTGAATCAGAGTATTTACGTAACGCTGACAGACCATATCAATTTTACGATCGACCGTTTCGAGCAGGGGATTAATCTGCAGAACGCCCTGCTGTGGGAGATTAAAAGATTCTATCCCCATGAGTTTGATCTCGGACGATATGCCCTGAAACTGATCAAAGAACGGCTCGATGTGGAACTGCCGGAGGATGAAGCGGGATTTATCGCAATGCATTTTGTAAATGCGGAATATGGGACGAACATACGGGATGCGTTCCGTTTCCCGAACCAGCTCAAAGATATCCTGGAAATTACCAGCGATGAACTGGGGATCGTTCTCGATGAGCGGACGCTGCATTATGAACGTTTTGTAACGCATCTGAAATTTCTTCTCCAGAGGGTATACCGCAGAGAACTCCTGCCGAATGAGGAGAACGAACTGGCGGAACTGATGCGCACGAAATATCCGAAAGAGTATGCCTGCAGCTGCAAGATAGCCGAGTATATAGAGGAGAATACAGACTGCAGACTTTCCGGGGAGGAAGTCATGTATCTTGCGATCCATATCAGGCGGGTAACTATGGCAGAAGATTAGGAGACAGTTGTTGATCGATGTCGTGAAGAAAGGAGAAAATGATGTTTAACTTATTCAAAAAAAAGGAAAAGAAACACATGGTCGGATCTCCGGCAAAGGGAAAAGCGGTATCGCTGAAAGAAGTAAATGACCCTACATTTGCGGAGGAGATGCTCGGAAAAGGAGCGGCGGTCATTCCGGAGGAAGGAAAGATATATGCCCCGGCGGACGGTGAGATCGGGATGGTGTTCGATACGCTTCATGCAATCAGTATGACGACAGACTTCGGCGCCGAGCTGCTGATCCATGTCGGGCTTGATACAGTCAAGATGAAAGGCGACGGCTTCACCGGACACGTAAAAGCTGGCGATCATGTGAAGAAAGGGGACCTGCTTCTTGAGGTCGATCTCGAAAAGGTAAAAGCCGCAGGGTATGACACGATCACACCTGTGCTTGTCTGCAATACACAGGATTACGCGTCTGTAGAAGGGATCGAGTCCGCTCATGTCAACGCGGGAGACGACCTGATCGAACTATCATAAAAAGAGGCGGGCTGCGAAGAGGCAGACGCCTGTCAAAGTGATTTTAACCGGGATGCCCGGTTGAAATAGAAAAAGGGATTATGGCGAGAGTCAAAAATAAGGAGGGAATTATTTAAATGAAGTATTTACAGAAATTAGGTAAAGCATTAATGCTTCCTGTTGCTGTGCTTCCGATCTGTGGTATCCTCATGGGTATCGGATATGCTCTTTGTCCGGCGACAATGCAGGGCGGTGAAGTAACAGGAATCGTTCAGCAGATCGGTTACTATCTGGTGAAAGCTGGCGGCGCCCTGATCGACAATATGGCGATCCTGTTTGCGATCGGTATCGGCGTTGGCCTGGCGGATGAGAATGACGGTACAGGCGGTCTGGCAGCCCTTGTTTCCTGGCTGATGATCACAAACCTGCTGGCAACAGCAAACGTAACAGTCATCATGCCGTCTATTGCTGAGAATGCTGATGCAACTCTTGCATTTGACAAGATCGCAAACCCGTTCATCGGTATTCTTGCCGGCGTGATCGGCGGTGTCTGCTACAACAAGTTTAAGGGCACAAAACTTCCGGACTGGCTGTCATTCTTCAGTGGCAAACGTTCCGTTGCTATCGTAGCCGGAGTTGTTTCTATCATTGTATCCGTAGTGCTGCTCTTTGTATGGCCGATCCTCTTCGGCGCACTCGTTGCACTGGGCGAAGGCATTGCAAAACTCGATGCAGTTGGAGCCGGACTGTATGCATTCTTCAACAGACTGCTCATCCCGTTCGGTCTGCACCATGCACTGAACAACGTATTCTGGTTTGATACCATCGGCCTCGGCGACCTGACTCATTTCTGGGCAGGCGAGACATCTGCAGATGTAACATGGAGCCTTGGTATGTATATGTCAGGATTCTTCCCGTGTATGATGTTTGGTATCCCGGGTGCTGCACTGGCAATGGTCCACACAGCAAAGAGCAACAAGAAAAAAGTTGCGATCGGTCTCCTGAGCTCCGCAGCTATCGCAGCATTTGTCTGTGGTGTTACTGAGCCGTTCGAGTTCGGTTTCATGTTCCTTGCACCGGTTCTGTACGTGATCTACGCACTGCTTTACGCGATCTTCACAGTGATCACCGTGCTGGTCGGCTTCCGTGCAGGATTCAGCTTCTCGGCTGGTCTGACTGACCTTGTATTCTCCGCTTCCCTTCCGGCAGCGGCAAATACATGGATGATCATCCCGCTTGGTATCGCTGCGTTTATCGTGTTCTACGTTGTATTCCGCTTCGCGATCGTGAAATTCGATCTGAAGACACCGGGACGCGAGGATGACGATAACACAGAGGCAGAGAAGAGCGTAGTCCTTTCAAACGATAACTTCACAGAAGTTGCTAAGATCGTTCTGGAAGGCGTCGGCGGAAAAGAGAACGTTACATCCATTGATAACTGTATTACAAGACTTCGCCTTGAGATCAAGGATTACACAAAGGTTGATGAGAAAAAGATCAAATCTGCGGGAGTTGCAGGTGTGATCCGCCCGGGCAAGAACTCCGTACAGGTTATCGTAGGAACAAAAGTACAGTTCGTTGCAGACGAATTCAAGAAACTCTGCAAATAAATCAAAACAATAATAATCCCTTTTGAGTGCGGTTGGGGACGTAGTGAAATCCGGTTTTACTACGTCCCCAACCGTGTTTTGCCCTGTCCCTGATCGGCGTTTTTCCAAGAAGCGGCTTGACAAACTCCGGTATATACGCTAATATCACCATATGATTTATCATGAAAACAGGCAGTGAAGAGAAGAAGTAGCAGGTATAGGAGAAGACAGAAAGCAGCCGGATGATGAGAGGCGCGTGATACCGTATCTGCGAATACATCTCGGAGCTCCGCACCGAAAGCGCTGACAGGCGCCGGCATCGGGGATGCGCGGCGGGAGGCGAGTAGGCTGCGGCGTAGTGGCGCACGTTACCGCGTCCGAATGAGGCCGGGAGGGAGTAATCTTCCGGTGAATTAAGGTGGTACCACGGTTATATTCGTCCTTATTGCGGAAGCAGTAAGGGCGTTCTTTTGTTTTACGGGGGCGTTGCTCTCTGTGAAGCTGGAATGATTTCCGGGATACGCGCTTGCTCGAAGCGTATGATGAAGATCAGTAAAAAAGCAGAGAAGGAGAAAGAAAAGATGGGAATTTATGAAGAACTGCAGGCACGCGGGCTGATCGCCCAGGTAACGGATGAGGAGGAGATCAGAGATCTTGTCAATAACGGAAAAGCGGTATTTTATATCGGGTTCGACCCGACGGCGGACAGCCTTCATGTCGGGCACTTTATGGCGCTGTGCCTTATGAAGCGCCTTCAGGAAGCGGGGAATAAGCCGATCGCCCTTATCGGAGGCGGTACAGGATATATCGGCGATCCTTCCGGAAGAACGGATATGAGGAGCATGATGACGCCGGAGCAGATCCAGCACAACTGCGACTGCTTCAAGAAGCAGATGAGCAAGTTTATTGATTTTTCTGAAGGCAAAGCCCTTATGGTAAACAATGCGGACTGGCTTCTGGATCTGAATTATATCGAACTTCTCCGCGAAGTGGGGCCGCATTTTTCTGTCAATCGTATGCTGACTGCCGAGTGCTACAAGCAGAGGATGGAAAGAGGATTGAGCTTCCTTGAGTTCAACTACATGATCATGCAGGCGTATGATTTCTACGCACTGTTCCAGAAATACGGCTGCAACCTGCAGTTCGGAGGAGATGACCAGTGGAGCAACATGCTGGCGGGAACAGAGCTGATCCGCCGCAAGCTTGGCAAGGATGCGGGGGCTATGACGATCACGCTTCTTCTGAACTCCGAAGGAAAGAAGATGGGCAAGACTCAGTCTGGCGCTGTGTGGCTTGATCCTGAGAAGACGTCTCCGTTTGAATTCTACCAGTACTGGAGAAATGTAGGTGACGCGGATGTGCTCAAATGCATCCGTATGCTGACCTTCCTTCCGCTGGAAGAGATCGACAAGATGGATTCATGGGAAGGCGCTCAGCTCAATACGGCAAAAGAGATCCTTGCTTACGAGCTGACGAAGCTGGTACACGGCGAGGAAGAGGCGAAGAAAGCACAGGAAAGCGCCCGCGCTCTGTTCAGTAAAGGAAATGCGGCGGAGATGCCGACGACAGAACTGACAGAGGATGATTTTGTTGACGGCAGCGTCGATATCCTGACGATGCTTGTGAGAGCCGGACTTGTTCCTTCCAAATCCGAGGCGAGACGCGCGGTGCAGCAGGGCGGCACGTCTGTTGACGGAGAGAAAGTGACGGATATCAAAGCTGTATTCGCGAAGGATGCATTCGCGGGAGAAGGGCTGATCCTGAAAAAAGGAAAGAAGAACTTCCACAGACTGATCCTGAAATAGTATTTTTATTAATGAAGCTATTGAACGAAAGTTATGCACAAATATATGTGATGCAGCAACGGGGCGCATCTGCTTGTTAAAGCAGCGCTCCGTTTTCTGCAAAATAAAGAAATGAAATAAAAGAGAATATGAGGCAGAAGCAGCAGGAGGAAAATTGACATGAGTATGAATCAGACGCCGATGTCCGAACGGGTGCACATCGGATTCTTTGGGAAACGAAATGCAGGAAAATCCAGTGTTATGAATGCTGTGACGGGGCAGGATCTGGCAGTGGTATCGGAAGTGAAAGGGACGACGACCGACCCGGTATATAAATCTATGGAACTTTTGCCGTTGGGACCGGTCGTGATGATGGACACTCCGGGGATCGACGACGAGGGAGAACTGGGGAGCCTGCGTGTAAAGAAGAGCTATCAGGTGCTGAATAAGACGGATGTGGCAGTGCTTGTGATCGATGGAGCAGTCGGCGCGTCAGAAGAAGACATGGCCTTGCTTGAGCGGATCAGGAAAAAGGATATTCCGTTTGTGGTAGTTATTAATAAGAAAGAACTCTCAGATAAAGAAATGGAGGAAAATGTAAGACAGTCCTTGTCCCTGGACGACAGCCAACTCGCCTTTGTGAGCGCTGCGACTGGGGAAGGTATTTATGGATTAAAAGAAAAGATCGCTGCGGTCGCAGCCGCGGAAGAGCCTGAAAAATACCTTGTGAGGGATCTGCTCGATCCATCGGATGTCGCGGTGCTTGTTGTGCCGATCGATTCCGCCGCGCCTAAGGGCAGGCTGATCCTGCCCCAGCAGCAGACCATCCGGGATATCCTGGAAGCGGGCGCGATCTCAGTTGTGGTAAAAGAGACAGAGTTAAAAGATGCACTGGAAAAGCTGGGGACAAAACCGAAGATGGTGATCACGGACAGTCAGGCATTCGCGCAGGTGGCGGCCGATACACCGGATGACATCCTGCTGACTTCTTTCTCCATATTAATGGCACGTTATAAAGGAAATCTCGAACAGGCGGTGCGTGGCGTGACTGCCCTTGACAGTCTGGAGGACGGGGATACTGTGCTGATCAGCGAAGGCTGCACCCATCACAGACAGTGCGATGACATCGGAACAGTAAAGATCCCGAGATGGATCAGAGAATATACCGGCGGGAAAGAAATCCGGATCGAGACGACGTCAGGCACTGAGTTCCCGGATGACCTGACAAAGTATAAACTGATCATCCACTGCGGCGGCTGTATGCTGAACGAAAGAGAAATGAAGTACCGGTTAAGCTGCGCGGCAGATCAGGGAGTACCGATGACAAACTACGGAATCATGATCGCATATGTAAAAGGGATATTGAAACGGAGCGTGGAAACATTTCCGGAAATCTACAAAATGCTGTGAAATTCGTGTTTGTTTAAGAGATGCCGCTACAACAGCAAAGATATAATGACTGAATAAGGGACGCGGAAAAGGATGATGCTGCAACGCTGTGCCGACCCGCTTTACATCATCCCTCGAATCCATGTAACGCGGGATGAAAATGCTCGTCCACTGGAACTCGCATTTCCATCCCGCTAACATGGAGAACGAGGTGTATTCGGAACGCTCCATGTCGATGCACAGCTTATGCAGCATCATCCTTTACCGCTGTCTTATCCGGCAGATATAAAACAGACAAGCAGAACCAGAAATCTCCATAACCGGAAACGGTTCACCATTTATTAAAAACAGCAGTCCCTAAGACAGCATCTTTTTCGATACAGTTCCCCTTTCGGCGCGGTTTATCTAATTCCGTGATTGCCGGGGAGATACTTCCGATTGGATAAGCGCAGAAAATCTGTCGGATACAGCCCCTTTGATGAACCTTTCGGGACGGGCGGGGATAGGATGCTGACGGTGACTGTGGAAGGGGATTAGAGATAGTTCAAGCCCGTGGTGCGGCGTTAATCCGGGAAAGGATGTTGTCTGAACGAAGTGAGTTCTTCCTTTCCCGGATTGTTTTTAGCCGTATCACGGGCTTGTTACTATCTCTTATTCCCTGTAACCGGAGCCGGAAGCATCCTATCCCCACCTGTCCCGATAACGTGGATCAACATATTGTATCCGATTGATTTTCGGATGTTTTATTCGCGAAGTATCTCGCCGGCAAACACGAATTTATTTCTGATGCTTTTTGAATATGGAACTGGTCATCCTTACTGTCCTGTCTATCTGCTCCTGTTCTTCTTTGGTCTTTCCTTTTTTTAAAATCTCAAGGATAAGGGCTACTTCATCCGGGGAAAAACTGATTCCCTGTTTGTTGGCGCTGGTGATCAGTGCAAGCATGACGGGAGCGAGATCACGGCCGGATTTGCCGGAAGTTTTTTCAGCCGCCATCCGTATCAGGTCCAGCTTTGCCGGATCTATATTCTTCATTGCCGGATTGTTCATCCATTCGTTGCCCATCGGTTTCATCTCCTTTCTCTGCGCTGTCAGAAGTCTGCAGAAACATATCGCTGTACATCCGGAACATCTCCTGCTGCTCAGGCGCGAGCATGCCGGTGAGAAGCTCCATGGGATCAAAGGTCGAACTGTTTCCTTCCGCGTTTTCCTGTGAGGTCTGCATCATCTCCATGACAGACATCATTTCCCTTATATTCATGATCATATCGAGCATGGAAGCTTCGCGCGGCTTTAGATACGGCCGGAAACTGTTTAACATATCGACAAGGGAATGGGGGCTGTCTTCGGGGATCGTCTGAGCCTGCAGGCCGCCATGTGTTCGGAAGAGGCGGAATGTTTCTCTCAATTCTATAAATTTGACCATGCCTGCCAGCACACGCCGCTCTGATACAGGGGCATAGGGAATGAGCAGCTTGATCATCTGGAGTTCCGGTGTGGTGACAAGCTCATCGAAAGGGGTCATTAATCCGGGTTCCACTTTATCCATTCCTAAGGGGCTCCTGCACATAGCGTTGTAAATATATATGTTGCCTTGGATAGAAATATGAATTTTGGGAAAGCTCTATAGATGAAAAACTATGATCCTGTATGCGTAATTTTGGCAAAAAAGTGCAGGATTCATAAAATAATATTAGTATCAGTTCAATGACTGGACTGATATCAATTTAAGAAGCAGAGAGAAAGGAAGGAACGGATTTGACAAGGAAGCTGATCATTGATGGAAATGCGGTTTACGAGATCGATGAGGAATGTATGTTGAAGAATCGTGTGGATGATGCTGTACAAGAAAAAGAGAAAAGGAAAAAGAATGCCGGGTGTGAGCCTGGAAAGAAAAGAGACCAGATGAACTGATCCCCCTAAAAATGCCTGCCCCGTATGAGGGCAGGCGTTATAAGTTTCAGGTATTATCTGCTGTTTTGTCAGATCAGCATCCGCAGCCGTTGCTGCCGAATCCGCCGCAGCAGCAGAGCAGCAGGATGATCCAGAGGCAGCTGTCGTTTCCGCAGCCATTGCCGCCGAATCCATTTCCGCCACAGCCGCCGCAGCAGCAGAGCAGGAGAATGATCCACAGGCATGAAGACATTCCGTTACCGTTGTCGCATCCACATCCACAGTTTGTAGCAGTTAAATCACTCATTTTAAATCCTCCAGTTGGGTTATTATTTACAGTTCTATATTATGCAGGCGCCTGAAAAGTGTGATTCAGGTACAAAGGCAATGCTCTGTGAATATTCTGATTAAAAAGGAAACTATTTTCAGATCATCATGAAATGGGTAAAACAATCAGTAAGCTATTGGTGCGAAGATATATTGACGGGAAAATATACGGGAAACGGGATATGCACTGCGATATTGGACACCGGTATCGCACGGCATCCAGACCTGAAAAAACGTATTATTACATTTAAAAATTTTACTGGTAAAGCAGCGGAGGATATCTGCAGCGACGACAGCGGACACGGGACACACGTGGCGGGGATCCTGGCAGGTGACGGGAAAGTTTCATCAGGATTGTACGCAGGGATGGCTCCGGGATCGGATCTTGTTGTAGGAAAAGTACTGGACCGGGAGGGAAACGGCAATGTTGAAGATGTGTTGAAAGGAATTGACTGGGTTCTAAAAAATCGAGAACATTTTCAAGTGCGTATCGTAAACATTTCGATCGGGACTCAGCCGGATCTTGCACAGAAGCAGAAACGGCTTTTTCTGGAAGCGGTCGAAGAATTGTGGGACAGGGGACTGGTTGTTGTCGTATCTGCAGGAAATTACGGACCGGGGGAAGGGACAGTCGCAGTTCCGGGAAACAGCCGCAAAGTCATCACGGTAGGCGTGCCGGACACAGATATACGCTCTACTTCCCGGCGCAAGAATAATATAAATTATTCCGGGCGGGGGCCGACAGGCGCCTGTGTGGTGAAACCGGATGTCTTTGCGCCGGGCACGGGGATCATAAGCTGCAATGCACGGTACGGGCGCCCCGGCGAACACCCTTATATAATGAAGACAGGGACTTCGATGGCGACGCCGGTCGTATCCGGGGCGGTTGCCTGTCTCCTGTCAAAATATCCGGATATGACCAATGTGGAAGTGAAATTGAAGCTCAGAGACTCGTGTGTGAAAAGCCCGGGAACCGGGGCGGGATGGGGACTTTTAAATGTAGAGAAGCTGATGAAAGCATAAAAAGGGACAGGGCAAAGTCGGGTTGGGGACGTAGTAAATTCCGGTTTTACTACGTCCCCAACCCGACTTTGCCCTGTCCCTGATCGCACTGTCAAGAAAAAATCCTTGACAGCCCATCTCCTTTCGTGTATGATAACCAAGGTGACTGTGATGAATAAGATTTTAGAACAGGCTTTATTGTATGATTTTTACGGTGAACTTCTCACCACGCACCAGAAAGAAGTCTATGAGCAGTTTATCCTCGAGGATCTTTCTCTGAGTGAGATCGCGGAGAGCGCGGGCATCAGCCGTCAGGGGGTACATGACCTGATCCGGCGGTGTCAGAAGTCGCTGGAGGGATATGAGAATAAACTTCATCTGGTGGAACGGTTTCTCTCAGTAAAGGAAAAGGTCGGACAGATCGATGAGATTTTAGGCGAGTGGGAGAGAGAGAAGAAAGATCCGGAAGAGATCGTGAAGAGGATCCGAAGGATCTCGGATGCGATCATTGAAGAATTATAGAGGGATAATATAAATGGCATTTGACAGTTTAACTGAGAAACTACAGAATGTATTCAGAAACCTGCGCAGCAAAGGGCGCCTTACCGAGGATGACGTGAAAGCCGCGCTGAAAGAAGTCAAGATGGCTCTTCTTGAGGCGGACGTTAACTTCAAGGTTGTGAAAGGCTTCATCAAAGATGTGCAGGAGCGGGCGGTCGGACAGGATGTGATGAACGGACTGAATCCGGGGCAGATGGTGATCAAGATCGTAAATGAAGAACTGGTCAGGCTGATGGGTTCTGAGACGACGGAGATCAAGCTCCAACCGGGAAGCGCTATGACTGTTATCATGATGGCAGGTCTTCAGGGCGCCGGTAAGACGACGACTACCGCAAAGCTGGCGGGAAAGTTTAAATTAAAAGGGAAAAAGCCGCTTCTTGTGGCGTGTGACGTCTATCGTCCCGCAGCGATCAAACAGCTGCAGATCAACGGAGAGAAGCAGGGCGTGGAAGTGTTTTCCATGGGAGACAAGAACCGGCCGGCGGATATCGCAAAGGCTGCCGTACAGCACGCCGCAAAGAATAATAACAATATCGTGATCCTTGATACAGCCGGGCGTCTTCACATTGACGAGGATATGATGGCAGAGCTCCAGGAGATCAAAGAGGCTGTGGAAGTCCACCAGACGATCCTTGTTGTGGACGCTATGACCGGTCAGGATGCAGTGAATGTGGCAGGAACATTTAACGATAAGATCGGGATAGACGGCGTCATCGTGACCAAGCTGGACGGTGATACAAGGGGCGGCGCCGCACTCTCCATCAAGGCGGTGACAGGGTGCCCGATCCTCTATGTCGGCATGGGCGAGAAGCTTTCAGATCTGGAACAGTTCTATCCGGACCGGATGGCGTCGCGGATCCTCGGCATGGGTGATGTGCTTACCCTGATCGAGAAAGCCGGCGCAGAGCTTGACGAAGAGAAAGCCCTCAAGATGGCGGACAAGATGAAGAAAGCCCAGTTTGATTTCAACGATTATCTGGACAGTATGGAGCAGATGCGTAAGATGGGCGGCCTGTCCAGCATCATGAGTATGATGCCCGGGCTTGGAGGACTTGGCGGAAAGGCGGGCAAACTGCCTGACCTTGATTCCGAGGAGAATGAAAAGAAGATGGCGAGGATGGAGGCAATGATCCATTCCATGACGCCGGAAGAGCGGAGCAATCCGGACCTTCTGAATCCGTCAAGAAAGCACCGCATCGCGCGGGGTGCAGGGGTTGACATCTCAGAAGTTAACCGTATGGTGAAGCAGTTCAACGAATCCAGGAAGATGATGAAGAAACTTCCCGGAATGATGGGCGGCAAAGGTGGCAAAAGGGGCAGGTTCAGGCTTCCCTTTTAACACATAGATCATGCCGGATGCGGCCGGCTGCATATGCGGCGGGGCGGACGGCAGAAGCAACAAACAATAAGAAAAATAAATTTAAGAGGTGAAAGAAATGGCAGTAAAAATCAGATTAAGAAGAATGGGACAGAAGAAGGCTCCTTTTTATAGAATCGTTGTAGCTGATTCAAGGTCCCCTAGAGACGGAAGATTCATCGAGGAGATCGGAACATATGATCCGAACTGCGATCCGAGCGCGATCAAAGTTGATGAGGAAGCAGCTAAGAAATGGCTCAACAACGGTGCTCAGCCGACAGAAGTTGTAGGAAAGATCTTCAAGGCAGCAGGCATCGAGAAATAAGTTGACTTCGCGGAGGTGCGCGTAAGATGAAAGAATTAGTTGAAGTTATCGCAAAAGCACTGGTAGACCATCCGGAGGAAGTCTCTGTAAATGAGAAGCAGGAGGGCCGTACTACGGTGCTTGAACTCCACGTTGCCGAAGGCGATATGGGGAAAGTGATCGGCAAACAGGGCCGTATCGCGAAAGCGCTCCGCTCCGTTGTAAAAGCGGCGGCAGCAAAAGAAGATAAAAGAGTTGTTGTCGATATCGTCTAAATGATATCGAAACAAAGAGAAAGAGGGACAGTTTTCCGATCTGGAGAGTCTGCCCCTTTCTTTTTCCTGAATATGGAGTAGACAGTCCTCTGCATTTCAGATGCGTGAGTCATGGGATGACAAGAAAGACAGAAAACAGAAAGGAAGCGGAAGAAATGGAACAGTTTCTCCAAGTGGGAGTGATTTCTTCTACACACGGTATCCGGGGAGAGGTCAAGGTATTTCCGACAACGGACGATCCGGCCCGGTACAAAAAATTGAAAAAAGTGCTTCTGGACACGGGAAAGGAGCGGCTTGAACTGGAGATCCAGTCTGTAAAATTTTTCAAGCAGTTCGTGATCGTGAAATTCAAAGGCATTGATAATATAAATGATGTGGAAAGATACAAAGGAAAGCCCCTTCTGGTAGCCAGAGAGGATGCGGTGAAGCTTGAAAATGATGAATATTATATCGCCGATCTGATCGGGATGGAAGTGTATACCGAAGAGGGGCGGTTCGGCGTCCTCAGAGACGTCATGGAGACAGGGGCAAATGAAGTCTATATCATTGATTCCGATGAGCACGGAGAAGTGCTTGTCCCCGCGATCAGGCAGTGTATCCGTGATGTGGACGTGGAGACAAAGACGATGAAGATCCATCTGTTGGACGGATTGGTATAAGAGGAGCGGAAGATGATGAATTTTCATATACTTACTTTATTTCCGGAGATGGTGATGAACGGCCTGAATACTAGCATTATCGGACGTGCTGTCAATGCGGGGCATTTGTCCATTGAGGCGGTGGATATCCGTGACTATGCATTCAACAAGCATCAGAGCGTAGATGATTATCCGTACGGCGGAGGGGCAGGAATGCTTATGCAGGCGGAGCCGGTATATCTGGCTCACAAGGCCGTGGCGGAAGCGATACAGTCCCGCATATGCGACAGAATGCAGGGCGAGGCGCCCGAAGAAACGCAGGCTGAGGCGTTCGAAGAAGCACAGGCTGAGGCGTTCAAAGAAGCGCAGGCAGTGGCGCCGGGAGAAGCGCAGGCTGAGGTGTTCGAAGAAGCACAGGCAGTGGCGCCGGGAGAAGCGCAGACTGAGACACCCGAAGAGGCGCAGACTGTGACGCCTGAAGAGGCACAGACAGCGGGAGAGGGAGGAAACAGCCCGGCGGGGAGACGTATCCGGACCGTATATCTGTCCCCTCAGGGCAGAGTCTTCGATCAGAAGATGGCTGAGGAACTTGCGCAGGAAGAAGATCTGATCCTGCTCTGTGGTCATTACGAGGGAATCGATGAACGTGTGCTCGAGGAGATCGTGACGGATTACGTCTCGATCGGGGATTATGTACTTACCGGCGGAGAGCTTCCGGCAATGGTCATGGTGGACGCGATTTCGCGTCTGGTGCCGGGAGTGCTCCATAATGACGTGTCCGCAGAGTTTGAGTCTTTCCAGGACAATCTTCTGGAATATCCCCAGTATTCCAGACCGGAAGAATGGCATGGAAAGAAAGTACCGCCGGTCCTTCTGTCGGGACATCATGCCAATATAGAGAAATGGCGCCGGGAGCAGTCTATCATCCGGACGTATGAGCGCAGGCCGGACCTGTTGGAGAAATGTGAACTTACAGAGAAAGAAAAGAAGTGGTTCCGGGAATGGCTGGAAGGAAAATTTGAGAAATAGTACTTGAAAATCCTGTAGAATTATGGTAAACTACAACAGTTGTGAAAAGAAGAGCGATGGTCCTCTGGCACAGAAGGTGTTAAGAACGTCAAATATTAAGGAGGTCACACAAAATGAACGAGATCATTAAGAAGATCGAAGCAGAGCAGTTAAAAGAGAATGTACCGGAGTTTCATGTCGGCGATACCGTAAGAGTACACGCGAAGATCAAAGAGGGCAACCGCGAAAGGATCCAGGTATTCGAGGGAACAGTCCTGAAGAAACAGGGCGGCGGAGCCAGAGCTACTTTTACAGTAAGAAAGACATCCAACGGGATCGGCGTTGAGAAGACATGGCCGCTTCACTCTCCGCATGTTGAAAAGGTAGAGGTTGTGCGCAGAGGTAAAGTAAGAAGAGCAAAACTGAACTACTTAAGAAAACGTGTCGGAAAAGCTGCAAAGGTAAAAGAATTAGTAAAATAGTAACCATGAGAGGGACAATTACAGATTTTGTATATTGTCCCTTTTTTGAATAATAAGGCTGATCTGGAGGAAGTATGCAGGATTTGGATTTCCGCAGAAAGAGAAAAAGGAGCAATAATAGAAAGCCGGCAAAGCCGCACAGAGCGAGAAGAAGGTCATCCAGGGGCGGTCTTCGCTTTGCGGACGGAAAAGCGCCCCTGCATTTCGCGCAGGAGAAGCTGCGCGGGAGAAGAGTCGATGCAAAAAGTGTTGTTATATGGGCAGTAGAGCTTTTGCTCGTGTGTATGCTGGCAGTTTTTTTGGTAGCTGCCTTCGGACAGAGGGTCAGCACGGCTGGAGATTCGATGGCTCCGGCGCTTCGGAATGGAGATGTCCTGTTGATCAACCGGGCGGTCTATCATATCAAGAGTCCTGCCAGAGGAGATATCGTGGCTTTCCGCAAGGAAGAGAACGGTCATTTTTCCGTGAAGCGGATCGTCGGACTTCCAGGGGAAACGGTACAGATCACCGACGGCAAAGTAATGATCGATGGAGAAGAGCTGACAGACCATATCTACGTATCTGATATCGAGTATGCAGGTGAGGCGGAGCAGCCGGTCGAACTGGGGGAGAACGAATACTTTGTGATAGGGGACAACCATACTGCAAGTGATGACAGCAGACTTCCGAGTATCGGTGCAGTGTCCGGAGATGAGATCTATGGGGAAGCATGGTTTATTGTGAGCCCGGGCAGGGATTTCGGATTTATCGGCTGATGCCGGACCGGAACTGTGCAGGACTCGCAGCTGATTATGATCTGAAGGAGGAAAGATATGCATTTTCAGTGGTATCCGGGGCATATGACGAAAGCCCGGAGGATGATGCAGGAAAATATAAAGCTGATCGATCTGATCATTGAACTGGTGGACGCGAGGATCCCTCTTTCCAGCAGGAATCCGGATATCGATGAGCTGGGAAAAGGCAAGGCACGCCTGATCCTTTTAAACAAAGCGGATCTGGCGGAAGAACGCCTGAATGACGAGTGGGTGGCATATTTTAAAGGGAAAGGGTATTCTGCGGTCAAAGTAAATTCAAAGAAAGGCGGCGGGATCAAATCGATCCAGTCCGTGATCCAGGAAGCCTGTAAGGAAAAGACAGAGCGGGACAGAAAAAGAGGCATCTTAAACCGTCCTGTGCGGGCGATGGTAGTCGGTATCCCTAATGTGGGGAAATCCACTTTTATCAATGCACTTGCGGGCAAGGCGTGTGCAAAGACCGGAAATAAGCCGGGCGTGACGAAAGGCAAACAGTGGATCCGGCTGAATAAGAGTGTAGAGCTTCTTGATACGCCGGGGATCCTCTGGCCGAAGTTCGAAGACCAGGAAGTGGGCCTGAAACTTGCGTTTATCGGTTCCATCAAGGATGAGATCCTGCAGACAGAAGAGCTGGCGGCGGAACTGGTCAAGTTTCTCAAGGAATCCTATCCGGGCATGTTGGAAGACAAATACAGTATCCCGGAGGTGCAGGATGCATATGAGTGTCTGGCGGATATCGCAAAGAGCAGACATTGTCTTGTGAGCGGCAGCGAATTTGACACAGAGAAAGCTGCGTCGATCCTGTTGGATGATTTCCGCGGAGGCAGACTTGGCAGGATCACACTTGAGAAACCGGAAGTATGATATAAACAGGGAATTGCGGCAGGAAAGGTTGGCATACGTATATGAAAGGCATTATCAAAGAGCTTTTAGGCTGGCTTGTATTTATATTTATTGTTGTGGCGGCGTCCTATCTGGTCGTCACGTATGTGGGACAGAGGACGGAAGTGAGCGGTTCTTCCATGGAAACTACACTTTCCGACGGGGACCAGCTTATCGTAGACAAGATATCATACCGGTTCCGCGAGCCGAACCGTTACGATATCGTTGTATTTCCATATCGGTATGAAGATAATACATATTATATCAAGCGGATCATCGGACTTCCGGGGGAAACGGTGCAGATCGTGGACGGTGCGGTCTGGATCAACGGGCAGCCGCTTCACGAGCATTACGGAAATGAAGTGATAGAAGATCCCGGTCTTGCCGCTGATCCGATCACGCTGGGCGATGACGAATATTTTGTAATGGGAGATAACCGCAATAACAGCCAGGACAGCCGTAATGCAAATGTAGGGCTGATCCACAGGGATGAGCTGCTCGGGCGTGCATGGGTAAGGATCTGGCCGTTCAGTGAGTTTGGAGTGATCAAACATGAGTAAGAGCATCGCAGAGATCAAAGCGGAATTTGAAAATGCGCAGGAAGCGGAATGGTCGTCCCTGTGTGAAAAATATGGCACAGATGAACGCTCAGGTGTCCAAAGCCTCATTCTGAAATATCAAAAGAAAGAGAAGGATTTACATGATGAGCGTGAACGGCTTGCCAAAATGCGAGAGTATGAGGATCGATACAAAGACTGTAAATTCATCTGCGGTATTGATGAGGCGGGACGCGGCCCTCTGGCGGGGCCTGTAGTCGCCGGTGCAGTTATCCTTCCGGCAGACTGCGAGATCCTTTATCTCAATGATTCCAAGAAACTGTCCGCGGCGAAGCGTGAGCAGCTCTATGATGAGATCATAGATAAGGCCCTTGCCGTTGGCGTGGGGATGGCGAGTCCTGCCCGGATCGATGAGATCAATATCCTCCAGGCGACTTACGAGGCTATGCGCACAGCTGTGTCTGAATTGGGAGTGAAGCCGGATATCCTGCTGAATGACGCCGTGACAATACCTGAGATCACGATCCCTCAGGTGCCGATCATAAAGGGAGATGCAAAGAGCGTGTCCATCGCGGCGGCGAGCATTATCGCGAAAGTGACAAGAGACCGGCTGATGATACAGTATGAAGAAGTGCTGCCGGGGTACGGATTTGCGAAGCATAAGGGTTACGGATCGAAAGAACATATCGAGGCGATCCGCAGACTGGGGCCGACGCCGATCCACAGACGCACCTTTATTAAAAATTTTATTTAATGGATCCGGGAACCGGTGGTTATTAAGAGGACGACCGGTTATTACAAGGGGAGCTGACCGAAGGCTTATGGCAGGAGCAGAAGAAAAGAAAAATAAAAGACAGACTGGTGCGTATTACGAGCAGGCAGCGGGACATTATCTTGAACAGCTCGGATATGAGATTCTCGAATATAATTACAGGTGCAGATCAGGGGAAATCGATATAGTTGCAAAAGACGGGGACTATATGGTATTCTGCGAAGTGAAGTACCGCGCGGACGGGCGGAAGGGAAATCCCCTGGAAGCAGTTGACGCCAGAAAGCAGAACGTGATCTTCCGCTGTGCTATGTATTATCTTACAGAACATCATATCGAAGATGTACCCTGCCGTTTCGATGTTATCGGAATTCAGGGAAAAGCCGGGATGAAAGGCGCGGAAATAACATATATTAAAAATGCATTTACAGGATAAGTATGTGCATGGACAGGTGAGGTACGGACATGGGTCTTGGTCTGAACTATAAAAACGGGAAACATATATTTAATGAAGTAGAAAAAGATACGCCTTATCTTTCTTATCCGCTGTTTGAAAAGACGGGGATCGTGAGACATGGATTTTCTACCCGGCTGGGAGGAGTCAGCGAGGGATATTTCGCTTCTCTGAACCTGAGCTTTGACCGGGGCGATGATAAAGAGGCGGTAATGGAGAATTTCCGGCGCATAGGGGAATCAATGGGAGTGCGATGTGAAGATATGGTGCTCTCAAAGCAGACTCATACGACAAATGTGCGTGTTGTCACGGAAGAAGACAGAGGGAAAGGGATTGTAAAAGAAAGGGATTATACAGATGTGGACGGTCTTGTGACGAATATCCCGGGGATTTGTCTTGTGACATCCTATGCAGACTGTGTCCCTCTGTATTTTGTGGACCCGGTACGGAAAGTGATCGGCCTGAGCCATTCGGGATGGAGGGGAACAGTAGGAAAAATCGGAAGGAAGACTGTTCAGCTCATGCAGGAAAAATTTTCATCTGATCCCGCGGATATTCTTGCGGCAGTAGGACCATCGGTCTGTATGGAGTGCTATGAAGTGAGTTCCGATGTGATCGACAGGTTTAAAGAGAGCTTTGAGGAAAAATTCTGGGAGGAACTCTTCTATGAGAAGCCGGACGGGAAATACCAGCTGGATCTCTGGAAAGCGAACGAGCGGATCTTACTGGAGGCAGGGATCGTTCCGGAGCATATTGCCGTGACAAATGTGTGCACACACTGCAACAGCAGGATCCTTTATTCCCACAGGGCCACAGGAGATAAAAGAGGAAATCTCTGTGCATTTCTCGCGTTAAAGGAACAGCATGTGATGGAAACCGGTTAAAGCAATAACCAGGACGGAGGTGGAAGATTATGGCTTTTGATATCATGCATGCAGGCAGATATATCATGGCTGCGGCATCAGGGACAACGAATGTGGCGGATGAGTCGGTCAGCGACGTGATTGATTCGGCTGCTGAGGCAACAAATGAAGCCGCGCAGGAAGTAAACCAGTTTGTCCAGTTCGTACAGGATAATATACCGAATATCATAGAGTTCGGAATAAAGGTCATCCTTGCACTTGTTTTTTTCTTTTTGGGAAGCAAAGTGATCAAATGGATCAGGAAAATCGTACACCGGTCTTTTGAACGTACGAATGTGGATGCCGGCGTGGCTCAGTTCGTAGATTCTATGATAAAGTTTGGTCTTTATGCATTGTTGATTTTCATGATCGCAACGAATTTCGGGATTGAATCGTCATCCATTGCTGCGCTGATCGCATCAGCCGGTGTTGCAGTCGGTCTTGCACTGCAGGGGAGCCTTTCGAATTTTGCCGGCGGTATCCTGATCCTTCTTCTCAAGCCGTTCGCGGTAGGCGATTACATTGTCGTGACTCAGGAGGGGATCGAGGGAACGGTGAAAGAGATACAGATCTTTTATACGAAGCTGGCAACTGTGGATAATCAGAGAGTGGTCGTGCCCAACAGTATCCTGACAAGCAACAGCCTGACAAACGTAACGGCGCGGCCGGAGCGGCAGCTTGATCTGAAGGTAGGCATTGGCTATGATTCAGATCTTAAGAAAGCGAAAAAACTGATCGAGGATATGCTTTACAGCGACCCGAGCGTGATACAGGACGAGGAGATCAAGGTATTTGTGGACTCGCTGGGAGACAGCGCTGTGTTGATCGGGCTGAGAGCCTGGGTGAAGACAGAGGAATACTGGGCGACAAGATGGCGCCTGACAGAGCAGATCAAATTAACGTTCGATGTAGAAGGGATCGAAATCCCGTATAACCAGCTCACGGTAAATGTGAGATCAGGGCAGGATTTGGCTTCAGCAGTAAAAAAGCAGCAAAAAGTGTAAGGCCAATTGAAAAAAACAGTTGAAATTTATTAGAAAAAGAGATATAATAGCTAAGGCTCGTCAAGGTACGGGCCATATGCCGGAATAGCTCAGTCGGTAGAGCACTTCACTCGTAATGAAGGGGTCGTCAGTTCAAGTCTGATTTCCGGCTTTATCAAAAAAGAGGCGCAATCCCAGTAAAATAGGGGATGCGCCTTTTTGCGCAATACGCCCGGAGGGCGGCCGCCGCGCCTGTACGGGCGGGCATCCGACGGGCAGCGGCCATCGAGCGGCAATGCCGTGGGATGAGCGGGTATCGCGGTGGTCGGGGAGGGGAAGGAATCATCCCCTGTCCGGTTGAAATACAGGATAATAAGAAGGAGGCTGAGAGTATATGAAACCGTCAAAGGAAACTGTAGAGTTGTTCAAAAACGACCGCTTTGCCACAGAGAACGGAGCGGTGATCGAGGAAGTTGACGATCACTATGCGAAGTGCAGCATGAAGATTGAGGGACGGCACCGCAATGCAATGGGCGCGGTCATGGGCGGCGTCTATTTCACACTTGCGGACTTTGCGCTGGCAGTGGCGAGCAACTGGCAGAAAATGGGATATGTCTCTCTGAATTCGGAGATCACATATCTGATGGCGGCCAAAGGAGAAAAGCTGATCGCGGAAGCGTCCTGTGTAAAGAACGGGAGAACGACAGGATACTACCGGATTGATGTAAAGGATGAACTGGGCAATCTTGCTGCGGCGGTTACAGCTACAACATACTGTGTGGCAAGATAAGGACTGATACAGACCTGTCGCAGAAAAAAGTATGTGACAGAATATATGGAATAGTATTTTTTCGAAGAAAGGAGATCTAAAACATATGGAAAAGTCAAAAGTATATTTTACAAATATGCGTGCGCTTCCGGGCACGAATCTTCCGGAGAAACTAAAAAAACTGATCCGCAGGGCAGGGATCGGTGATATCGATTTTGAGAAAAAGATGACTGCCATCAAGATCCACTTCGGAGAGCCGGGTAATCTTTCATTCCTGCGCCCGAACTATGCGAAGGCGGTTGCAGATGTAGTGAAAGAGCTGGGCGGACGCCCGTTCCTTACGGACTGCAACACATTGTATGTCGGAAGGAGAAAGGATGCTCTTGAGCATCTGAGCGCCGCTTACGAGAATGGTTTCAATCTTCTTTCTACAGGGTGCCACATCATCATCGGCGACGGACTGAAAGGAACCGACGACGTCAGCGTCCCGGTGGAGGGCGGCACATTAGTCAAAGAAGCGAAGATCGGAAAAGCCATCATGGATGCGGATGTGTTCATCAGTCTTTCTCATTTTAAAGGACACGAGATGACAGGATTCGGGGGATGCTTCAAAAACATCGGTATGGGCTGCGGAAGCCGCGCCGGCAAGATGGAGCAGCACAACAGCGGAAAGCCGTCGGTGGATCAGTCGGTCTGTGTGGGATGCCGTGTCTGTTCCAGGAACTGCGCCCACGGCGCGATTTCATTTCCGGAGAAGAAAGCGGTCATCGACCATGAGAAATGTGTGGGATGCGGCCGCTGCCTCGGGGCATGCAACTTCGATGCCATCTATAATGAGAACTCATCCGCGGTCAAAGAACTGAACATCAAGATGGCGGAGTACACGAAAGCTGTCGTATCGGGACGTCCGGCGTTCCATATCAGCCTTGTGATCGATGTGTCTCCGTACTGCGACTGCCATCCGGAAAATGATGTTCCGATCCTGCCGGATGTGGGAATGTTTGCAAGCTTTGACCCCGTGGCGCTCGATCAGGCGTGCGCGGACGCCTGCAATGCGCAGCAGCCGATGCGGGGAAGCCTTCTGGATGAACATATCCATGAGGACGGATTCTGCGACCACCACGATCATTTCACAAATACAACACCGGAGAGCGAGTGGGAGACCTGCCTCGCACATGCGGAAGAGATCGGACTGGGAAGCAGGGAGTATGAACTGATCGAAGTGAAATAAATGCTTCGGTAAGACGGCGTGACGCGCTGAGGGCACAGAAAACTGTTCTGCCGAATAAGGAACGTGTGCCCGGAAAAAAGGAAAGAGAGAGGAAAGTGACAATGAAAAGAGAAAAATTCGGTTCCCGTCTCGGATTCATCCTCATATCAGCAGGATGTGCGATCGGGCTGGGAAATGTATGGCGTTTCCCCTATATCACAGGGCAATACGGCGGAGCGGCGTTCGTGCTCATCTATCTGGTGTGTCTCGTGCTGCTCGGACTGCCGATCATGATCATGGAATTTTCCATCGGGCGCGGTGCAGGATGCAGTATCGCAAGAGCCCTTGACAGACTGGAACCTCTTGGCACGAAATGGCACTGGTACAAATGGTTCGGCATTGCAGGAAACTATCTGCTGATGATGTTCTACACAACGATTGGCGGCTGGCTGCTGATTTATCTGTTCAAGATGGGAGCAGGCAGCTTCGACGGCATGGATGCAACGCAGATCCAGGGGGCGTTTGGCGAGCTGATGGGGCAGCCGGTTCTTATGACTGTGTGTATGGCGGTCGTAGTGATCCTGTGCTTCGGTATCGTAAGCCTCGGCCTTCAGAAAGGTGTGGAGGGCATCACCAAGATCATGATGGTGCTCCTGTTTATCCTTCTGATCATCCTTGCGATCCGGTCTATCTTACTGCCGGGCGCAGGGGCGGGACTTGAGTTCTATCTCCTGCCGGACTTCGGCAAGATGAAAGAGGCGGGGATACTGGAAGTCGTATCAGCGGCTATGAACCAGTCGTTCTTCACACTGAGCCTCGGGATCGGCGCGATGGCGATCTTCGGAAGCTATATCGATAAAAAGAGAAGACTCGCCGGTGAGGCGGTGGCGATCACAGTGCTCGATACATGCGTTGCCCTTATATCAGGACTGATCATCTTCCCCGCCAGCTTTGCATTCGGCGTAAATCCGGACAGCGGCCCGAACCTGATCTTCATCACCCTGCCGAATATCTTTAACTCCATGGCAGGCGGAAGACTCTGGGGCGCGATCTTCTTCCTCTGTATGTTCTTCGCGTCAGCGTCCACGATCATCGCTGTCTTTGAGAACATCATTGCATTCGCGATGGATCTGACCGGATGCTCCAGAGGAAAAGCAGTAGCGGTCAACCTTGTGGCAATCCTGCTCCTCTCCATGCCGTGCGTGCTCGGCTACAATGTGCTGAGCGGATTCGCGCCGTTCGGCGAAGGGTCGGCTATACTCGATCTGGAAGACTTTATCGTAAGCAATAATCTCCTGCCTCTTGGAAGTCTTGTGTATGTACTGTTCTGTACTACACGTTATGGATGGGGATGGAAAAACTTCCTTGCCGAGGCAAATACAGGAGAAGGACCGAAATTCCCGAAATGGGTAAGACCCTACGTAACTTTTATCATTCCCCTGATCGTGATCTTCCTGTTCACACAGGGCTACTGGAGCAAATTTGCAGGCTAGGCTCAAGCCTTGCGTCATAAAAAAGAGTATTCACATCATGCTTGCATGAATGTGGATGCTCTTTTTTTATGACATAGGGCGCAGCCCGTGAGCGAGATGAAGCGCGCAGCGCGGAATCGAGCTGCAAGGCATGAGCCGGACGGGGCCAAGGCGCAGCCCGTGAGCGAGATGGAGCGCGGAGCGCGGAATCGAGCTGCAAGGCGTAAAATATCAGCAAACTACTTGACTGTATACCTGTTATATACTTTAACATGTGTATACGAAAAGATCGGAACGAGGGTTTCCGAAAAGAACATCAGATGGGAGGTGCCGGCTTGAATACGAAACAGGCAGAGGAACTGACAGGGATGTCCCGGCAGAATATCCGTTATTACGAGCGGATGGGACTGCTGGAACCGGCCCGGGACGACAGCAACGCTTACCGCGATTATTCGGAAGAAGACATCCGGAGATTGAAATTGATCCGAATGCTCCGGATGCTTGACATGCCGCTGAAAGAAATACAGGACGTAATAAATGAAAATGTGTCCCTGAAAGAAGCAGTGGAACATCAGCGGGAAGTTCTGCAGACCCGCCAGAAGCAGCTTGGCGCGGCTATAGAAGTATGTACGAGCATCAGCAGGGAGAAAGCTGACCGGCCGGATGTGGACAGTTATCTTCTCAGAATGGAAACAATGGAGCGAAACGGCGGGATCTTCGCGAGGTTTGTCGACGATTATAAACAGGTAGTTCACGAAGAACAGGAGAGAAAGTTTGCATTTTATGCAGATATTCCGGTCAATACGGCAGGTGCATTTGAGAAAGTCCTCAGAAAATATGCTGCCGATACTGGCCGGAAATTCCGTCTGCTTAAGAAAGGTAAATATCCGGAATTCCTGTTGGGGACAGAGATATATACAGCGGTAAGGGTCCTGGAAAGGCGGAAAGGAGATGATGATCCTGCTGTGAAGATCATCTGTGAGAAAAAGGAGTCAGATCAGAAACACAGCCGGATTTCCGGAAAGCGCAGAAAGATCTTCCAGGGCATCCATATCATAGGGAAGAATATCCGCAGATACAGAAGAAAGAGCATACTCAACCTGGTGCTCAGTATGCTTGCAGTGATGATCCTGGCATTTTATCTGGGAAATATGGGGAGTACCAGAAGGATGCTCACAGAAATGCCGGAGACTTTGGATATATCCGGCGAGATATGGAATATGTGCGGCAAGATGAACCACGGCCTTTTTATATCTTACCGGGTAGCGGATGATCTGTATGCCTCTTCACTGATCGGCAATATTGCAGAAAGTTCTGAGCTGATCGGAAGTTTCTCTCCTGCCCCGCCTGTGGCTGAAGGATCAGAAGGAGAATTCTCTGTCACGGGTATTAATCGGATGGAATGTCTGGAAGGAATGGATGTCAGCGACATCTCGTGGATTGACGGGATGGACTGGGAGTTGTTTCAAAGGAGTGCTGACACCTGTCTGATAAGCGCTGCATTTGCAGAGAAGACGGGACTGTCAGCAGGTGATCATGTAACGTTTGACCTGGCAAGATATTCCCAGGGGCTCGCAGGGGTAACGCTTACCAGAGAGGAACTGAAGCCCCGCACATTTACGGCAGCCGGAGTATATCAGGACGAGCCGGGGAGAGACGGCGGAAACCCGGAAGTCCTTCTCCCCCTTGATGTTGTAAAGGATATTTATGAAGAAAACGATAAAGTTTATTTCGCCTCATCCCTTTCTTTTCAGGTGACAGACCCTATGAAACTTGATGAAGTAAAGCAGGAACTATCAGATGCGGGACTAAAAGAAATCATCTACGGTTCTCCGGATTCTTATGTGGGGATCGGCGTGAAGCTGTCGGATTCCGTGTTTATCCGCTCCATGGAGAGCGCTGACAGAAGCCGGGCGCTTCTTGAGAGTTTTCTTCCCTTTATCTTTCTGATCGTGGCGGCGGCAGGCTATATCATTCCCAGTCTGCTGTTCCAGAGCCGGAGAGAGGAGTATGCGGTTATGCGCGCCCTGGGGACCGGCAAACGGTTCTGCAGCCTTATATTTTATATGGAACATATGCTGCCCGCTATGGCAGGAGCGCTTCTCGGCGCTGCCGCAGGCGTTCTGGCGGGTGCGCTGGGGATTGCGGAGGCTATCCCTGTGTGGGGTATATATCTGCTTTTCTATATGGCGGGAGCTGCCGCGGCTATGTGGCGGTTTGGAAGATTCAGTATTGCGGCTGTGCTGGCGCACAGAGATTGAGAGGTATCTATGGAAAGAATCAGAGTGGAATCAGTGAGTTATTCCTATCAGAATAAATATCAGACCGTAGAGGCTGTGAAGGAAGTGACCTGCAGCTTCGAATCAGGAAAAATGTATGTGATCACAGGAGAATCCGGCAGCGGAAAGAGTACGTTTTTGTCGCTCCTGGCAGGACTGGACTGTCCGAAAAGCGGACGGATCACAGTGGATGGGGAAGATCTGGGCGGGATCGACAGAGATGCGTACCGCAGAGAAAAGGCAGCCGTGATCTACCAGGCGTTTCATCTGTTCCCTCTGCTCACTGCGCTGGAAAATGTCATGTATCCGATGGAGATCAGAGGAATGAAGCGAAGAGAAGCAGAAGAACGGGCGAAAGAGTATCTGGATGAAGTCGGGATCGGCAGGGAGAAGATGGGAAAATATCCGAGGATGCTGAGCGGAGGTGAGCAGCAGAGGACAGCCGTCGCCCGCGCGATGGCGTCCGGCGGCAGGATCATTCTGGCGGATGAACCGACGGGAAATCTTGATACCGAAAATGAGGAGAAGATCGTGGGACTTCTTATGTCCCTCGCCCATGACAAAGACTTTACCGTGATCATGGTGACGCACAACAGGCAGATCGCAGACCGGGCGGACGTGCGCCTCGTGATGAAAGACGGCAGGATGACCGGATGCCCGGCGGATTCAGGACAGTGAGGTGCTGGAAATGACATTATACTATAGTATAAAACAGATGCTGAGAAGTCCACTCAAGAGTATCCTGTTCTTCCTGCTCGTCGGGATATGTGCATTTTTTCTTGCACTGGGGGGCGCTTTCTGGTATATGGGCAGCGATTACATGCAGAATTTTGACGATAAATATATAACGATCGGCACTGTGGAACAGAAGTATGAGGGAACACAGACGAGATCAAGATGGGATCCGGAAAAGGAGCAGTATGAATACTACAATGCGGGATATTATGGGGAATGGATCGATGAGGACGTACTGGATTTCCCGGGGGCGGACTATATTTTAAAGCCCCGTCAGCGTCCGTATTTCGGGGCGTATATCGAGAACCTCTATGACGGGATCGGAAGTTCGGATATGGGAACGGTGGAAGCGACTCCGGTGGAGACCGGAGCGATGTATCCGTCTCTTCTCATGCGCGTTGTCAGGACAATTGACGGGACAATGGAGGAAGGCGAGCTTTTTTATCTCTGCGACCATGAAGACCCCGAACCGGATGTGCTGGAAGCGGGAAAAACTTACGTCATGCAGCTGCAGCTGCGGACGTTCGCGCATGGACCGGCGGTAAAAGAGGGAAAAGAAGAGATGGAGTACTGGCTCGCTCCCGGTATTACATCATCACAGTATACTGCGGATAAGGAAAAGGTCTACGATCCGGTCAATGAAGAGGACAGATATTATGACGAAGTGACAGAAGGGTTTTATGAGACGGACCGGGGGAAGCGCTGGCTTAAGCTCGCGTCGTTTCAGGACCTGCAGATGCGTACGATCCCGGTACAGCCTGTAGACGGAACGTGCCTTCTCATGCATTTCTATAACGGGGAGGCGCAGATCACAGAAGGACGGGATATTACAGAAGAAGAGTACGCGCAGGGGGCAAAGGTATGCCTGATCCCGGAAGAACTGGCGATGCGGCTTGGCGTGAACCCCGGAGACAGACTGAACCTTCCCCTTTACTATGCCGACTATTCCAGAGCTGTAGGCGACGCTTCGATACTGGGCGGCAGAGGCTTATATCTCTATCAGATCCTGAATGCCAAAGGAGAGATTTACGATGTGTTCAATGAACAGGAGTATGAGATTGTAGGAATATATAAAGCAGAGGATCGTGGCTCCGGAAGCTACAGCGCCGGAAAGGATGAGGTCGTGATCCCGTGGAATGCCCTGCCGGAGAACTGCTGGGCGGACAATATCGTCGGTGTTTCCCATATGACGGGCGCCACCACATCGTTTCGGATCCCTAACGGAACAATTGAAGAATTTCAGAAAAAGTGGGAAGAGCAGGGGATCGATGATCTGGAAATCAGATTCTATGATATGGGCTATACCCAGCTCCGGGAGGGACTTGAGAACCGGCAGCTCATGTCGGCGGTATTTTTGATCAGCGGATGCGTGATGGCGGTTATGATCCTGTGCTTCTTTTCCAATCTGTTCATTACAGGACAGAGAGAGCGCATCACGGCAGAGAGGCTTATGGGCCGGACCAGGCGGCAGTGTGCGGCGTCTATCCTTACAGGAATGCTTATATTGAGTGCTGCAGGCTGCATTGCGGGAAGCGCCGCCGGATGGCTGGCATCGGAGAATGCGGCGGACAATATCGGAGATACGCTGGAATTTGACCGGACATACAGCGACAATGCGATCGCGAATACAGAGCCGGCAGAAGAAGCAGAACCGCCGGGGATCCTGCTTCCCTGTGCAACGGGAAGTATCCTTCTGGCTGTATCGGTGATCGTATCCGCAGGATATATGGGGGAGACACTGAGAAAGGAACCATTGAAGATGCTGGGTGAGATAGAAGAATGATCGGAGGATAAATCAATGATCAGATAAACGTGCAGCCAGAGTGCCGGCTTTCCATGGAAAAGAAAGCCGGCATTCCGGCGTCTTTCAGGTTTGGCAGCTCAGAATTTCTTCTTGTATATGTTCTCCACCACCCCGATCACTGCATACAGCGCCATCGCCATAACACAAAGCAGCATGATCGACATGATCAGCCAATCCATTTTGAAGAGGTGAAGGGACAAAAAGACAAAATGACTATCGTCTTTTTTATGGTGAATTCTGCAAATAAGTTTAATTTTAGAGATTCAGAGATTGTACTGAGAAAAATATGGAGATTATAATATAAATATATTATAATTCATTATAGTAGTTAGAGTAAATAATGGTATAAGGCGGAAAAATACTATGATTAAAAGTTTTATCTTTGAGAATTATAAAAGTTTTGAAAAGGCAGAATTAAATTTAGAATCTGTCACAAGTTTGATTGGCACAAATTCATCAGGAAAAAGCAATGCTATCGAAGGAATACAGATATTGTCTGAGGCTGCAACAGGTCTCGATTTAAGTATTATCCTTGATGGCACACGAAATAGCGACAGCCATATACGAGGGGGGAGTAGTTCGTGCTGTCGTTTTCGGACATCATCATTTAAGTTGGGATGTCTTGTAGACTTGGATGAAAACTATGATTTGTATTATTATATACGAATCAGTACAAATAAAAGAGTCTGGGTTGAAGAAGAAGCACTTTACAAAGTTTTGAATGGCAATTTGAGTCTTCCGGAAGGGGAGAAGATATTTAAGACAAAAAAAGCTAATAAGGACAGCAGTGATATAAAGGCAGAGTATAACAATAAAAAGGTAGGGAAAAACCCAGATATCATGTGTATGAGAGTATCTTCAGTGCTAGCACAGTTAAAAAGTAAACTTCCACAGGAGACAACGCATGATCAGGAATGCCTTAGTTATATTAATCTGGTGCTTGATAATCTGAAAGGGATATTTGTACTTAATCCTATACCTTCGATAATGCGTGATTATGTGAGAATTACGGATACAGATTTAAAATCGAACTGTGAGAATATTTCTCCTGTCTTGTACCATTTGTGCCAGAATGAAGAAAAAAGAAATGAACTGTTGAATATGGTACGGAATCTGCCTGAAAATGAAGTCCAGTCAATTGAATTTATTAAAACGCAGTTGGATGATGTTATTTTCGGACTAAAAGAAAAGTATATGAGCATATCTGAAATTGTAGATGCAAAAAAACTATCAGATGGAACCCTTAAGTGTATAGCAATTCTGGCAGCTATTTTATCTATGGCAAGAGGCGGAATATTGGTTGTAGAAGAAATTGATAACGGAATTCACCCAGGAAGAGTATATGCGCTGATAAATACATTGGAAAGAATTGGAAAAGAAAGGAATATAGATATCATTCTTACTACCCATAATCCAACATTATTAAACGGATATGATAAAAATAAATTATTGGGAGTATCCGTTGTTTACAGAGAGGGCGAAAAGGGAACAAGTAAGTTTGTTTCTCTGATGGATATTGAACAGTCCCCTGAACTTTTTGCAACGGGGGGAATTGGAGATGCAATGATAGATAATTCGTTGATTAAAATGATTAAAGAACCCAGACAAACACCAGACACTTCATGGCTGGGGGTGTAGTAATATGAGAGTAAGGTTTATAGATACTTCAATTATTATGAATCTTCTGGAAATTCCATATATGTGTGCTGATGCAGGAAAAATAAGAGCAGAGTTCAAAGCGGCTGTAAAAAATGGAGAGATTTTGATTTTACCGTTTTCTACTATTATAGAAAGTGGAAATCATATTGCACATATCTCTGATGGAACAAAACGGAGGGCACGGGCGCTAAAATTCAAAGAATTTCTAGAAAAAACAGCAAATAATGAAGCCCCTTGGAAATTATATGGCGTTAAACTGGAAAAAGATGATTTGCTTGCGTTAGCAGAAAAATTCCCAGATTATGCACTTCGATATGAAATGGGATTAGGAGATATGAGTATCATACATTTCTATGAAAAATATAAAGAAGAAACACCGGCTGTGGGACATATTATGATTTGGAGTACAGACAGACATTTGTCAGGGTATGAAGAAGAGGTGTCGATAAAACGCAGAAAAGACAGATAAATTAATGAAAAAATATACATACCAGAAGAAAATCTTGTTATAAAAAATAGTATAAATCCAACGGTTTTACGGGATTTATGTTTTAACTATGACAACAAAGAGAAACTCTGGGAGGCAGTAACAATGCATAATATTAAAAAAATTCAGGTATATCATGGATCTGATCATATTATTCAAACTCCGGTCTATCTTGGAGGCAAGGATGATAACGATTATGGAAATGGATTTTACACAACTGAATATGAAGATCGTGCGAAAAGCTGGGCTGCTTTAAATGGTGATCCGTCTTATTCTATCGTAAATAAATATGAATTGGATCTGAATGGTTTAAATGTACTTGATCTGGCAGATTTCGGAGTACTTACGTGGATTGCTGAGGTAGTCTCTAATCGGGGAACAAGCCAGGAAATGACAGAAATACTTGGGAAAAGGCTTGTTGAAATGTATAAAGTGGACACGTCGCTATATGATATTATTAAAGGGTATTGTGCAGATGACAGTTATACACAGGTGATAGAAGCGTTTCTGTTGAATCAGATTAACATTGCAGAAGTAGAGAGGCTGTTTTATAAAGGATCGTTAGGAAATCAGATATTTTTGAAATCTGAGAAAGCTTTCAGTCAGATTAAATGGCTTGAATCATCTGAGACTGCATCAGAAGAAAAATATGCAGATGATGATCTGAAAGCAAGGCGGGAAGTAAATAAATTTATGCAGAGGCGTATGCAGGCAATTCTGATGGAGGGATATACTGTTCCGGGAATTACGGCGAGATATGCAATTCAGAGAAAACTGATCTATCATAAGGAGAATGATTATTATGAATAAAACGGCTTATGATATGTGCTATTATGACAGCATGATCCAAAAAAACAGATATCTTTTCAAGTTGATTGCCCGGAATACGGACGAGCCGTTTCATGTGATAAAAGATTATATGAAAAGCGACTACCGTAAGGCTATGGATCGTGGAAATCCCCTGTATTTGAACAAGACGCCAAAGCAGATCTTAGGAAGCATCGGGATCAGAATAAAACCTGAAGCCGGAATAAATGAGAAGTATGACGAGTTTATTTTAGAGTGGATGGCAGATGTATATACTTATATGCAGTGGAAATATGATTTGAAGTCAGAGAATATCGTAGATAAGATTAAGCCGGAGGAATTATATAATAAATATTTCCCGTTACATGAAGCTTCGTTGGAAAATGGTGCAGAGAAATTGAAGAAAATTTATAATATATAAAATAATTTGGGAACATCCTGAGCGGTGTTCCTTTTATTTTGCAGAAACAAAGTTATTTATCGTCTTAAGCACAGCATTACAGGCCATGCTTAAGGCGAGTATCGTTTTACCCTTGCCAGGGCGTGAGACAAATTTGGTATATTAGAATTTTTTCTGATATATTTTCTCCACCACCCCGATCACCGCATACAGTCCCATCGCCATAATGCACAGCAGCACGATCGACATGAGCAGCCAGTTCATCTTGAAAACCTGACTTGAGTAGATAATAAGATATCCCAGTCCGTTCCGTGCCGCCAGGAACTCCCCGATCACCACCCCCACGAGGCAGAGCCCGATATTGACTTTCATATTGCTGATGACCGCCGGGACCGAGCTTGGCAGCACGACCTTAAAGAGTGCGTGCCTGCGGTTACCGTGGAGGGTGTAGATCAGTTTGATCTTTTCTTTGTCGACCGTGGTAAAACTGGTGTACAGGTTCATGATGCTCCCGAAGACGGCGACAGACATACCGGCGACGATGATCGTCGTCGGAGTGGCGCCCAGCCATACGATCAGAAGCGGCGCCAGCGCGGATTTCGGCAGGCTGTTCAGCACTACCAGATAGGGCTCCAGTATCTCGGAGAGCCCCCGGCTGCACCAGAGCAGGACGGCGGCCAGGACGCCGCAGAAAGTCACGAGCAGGAAGCTTACGATCGTCTCATACAGCGTGATGCCGATGTGCAGGAAGATCGAGCGGTCCAGCACCATTTCCCAGAAGCACAGTGCGATCCGCGAAGGGCTGCTGAAGATAAAGGAGTCGATCATGCCGTGATCAGCGCATACTTCCCACAGAAGCAGAAAAAGGATCAGGATAAGGATCCGAGCGGCGCATACGATCATACGGTGGCGGCGCAGTCTGTAGAGGAAGAGTTCCTGCCCGTCAGACCGTTTTTTCAGTGGTTTGACCATCGTGGTTCAGCTCCTTCCATATTTCGTTGAAATAAGTCTTGAATTCGGGCGCGTTTCTCCGGATCAGCGGCGTGTCATGCTCCAGATCAAATGAGATCGGCACGATGCGCGCTACGGATGCGGGGCGTTTCGTTAGGACGATCACCCGGTCAGACAGACTGACTGCCTCCGACAGGTCGTGGGTGACGAGGAGAGCGGTCTTCCCGGAATCCCGGATGATCTGGCCGATGTCATCGCTGACAGTCAGGCGCGTCTGGTAGTCAAGGGCTGAGAACGGCTCGTCGAGCAGCAGCAGCTCCGGTTCCATGAGAAGCGTGCGGATAAGAGCCGCCCTCTGGCGCATACCGCCGGACAGCTCGGACGGCCTGGAGCGTGCGAACTGCTTCAGACCATACTGTTCAAGCATCCCTTCCGCCCGTTTTTTGATCTCCGGTGTGAGCTGACGGCTGATCTCGGCGCCGAGAAGGACGTTTCGGTATACGGTTCGCCATTCAAAGAGATGATCGTGCTGGAGCATATATCCGATCTTTGATGAATTTTCCGTCAGAGGCTCCCCGTTCATCAGCAGTTCTCCGCTCTCGGCTTTCATCAGACCGTCGATCAGGGAGAGAAGCGTGGATTTGCCGCATCCGGACGGGCCGACGATGGCCGTGAACTCTCCTTTTGTAAGTGAAAATGAAATATTGGACAGGGCCTTTGTCTCCCCGTCCAGTGTATGATAGGAATAATCGATATTTTTTAATTCCAGTATCGGCGTCATAAGATCACTTCCATCCATATTGTATATCTATAGTCAGTGTATGAAAAAAGCAGCCCGATGTGAGCAAAAAGTGGGAAATCCCGTTGTCTCGCCCCAAGAAGAGGGGTATAATATGAGTAACAGATGACGTGAAATAACCGGGAAGGAGGAATCAATATGACCGGACATAAGATTATTACGATTGGCCGTGAATTCGGAAGCGGCGGACATGAGATCGGACAGAAACTTGCAGACAGACTTGGGATCCCGCTTTATGACCACAGGCTTGTAAGCATGGCGGCGGAAGCGCTGAACGTGAGGACAGAAGACGCCGAACGGGTAGACGAGTCAAGCCTTAATACGTTCGTAGCCGGCTATACGATGACGCCGGGGATGTACACGGATTTTATCAACGCGGCGTCATACATTCCGTCTTTTGATACGGATGTTTACATGAAGCAGACGGAGATCATCCGAAGTCTTGCGCAGAAGGGGCCGTGCGTGATCGTGGGCCGGTGCGCGGATTATGTGCTGAAAGACCGTGCAGACTGCATCAATGTATTTATCTGTGCCGATAAGGAAGACCGCAGGAAACGGATCATGGAGCTGTACGGCCTGACCGAGAGAAAGGCGGCGGAGCGTATCCGCAAGACAGACAAAGAGCGCAGATATTATTATGAAGTACATACCGGGCAGGACTGGGGCAGCATCCGTTCCCATCAGATGCTTCTGAATGTGAGTATGCTCGGGATCGACAGGATCGTGGAGATCCTGGCAATGATCTACAATGCATAGCCTTTAGGAGAATCACAGATGAATGTACAGAAAATCAATTATCAGAAAGAACTTGAGAAATTGCTCGCACAGATTGAGTCGGAACAGAGAGTTCCGACTCTTCTGATCCACAGCTGCTGTGCGCCGTGCAGCAGCTATGTGCTTGAGTATCTGTCGGAGTATTTTAAGATTACCGTATTTTATTATAATCCGAACATCTATCCGGAGAGCGAGTACACGAAACGAATTGCAGAGCAGCAGAAGCTGATCCGCGACATGGATTTTAAGTATCCGGTGGCATTTCTTGCCGGATCGTATGACAAAGAGAAGTTTTACGAGATGGCGGCAGGCATGGAAGATCTCAAAGAAGGCGGGGCAAGGTGTATGAAATGCTACGAGCTGAGGCTTTCAGAGGCGGCAGTACAGGCTGCGGCGGGCGGTTTTGACTATTTTACGACCACGCTCAGCATCAGCCCGCTGAAAAATGCGCAGAAGCTCAACGAGATCGGTATCCGTGTCGGAAAGGAGCATAATGTGAAGTATCTCGTTTCGGATTTTAAGAAGAAGAACGGCTATAAACGGTCGGTGGAACTCTCGGAGCAATACGGGCTGTACCGGCAGGACTACTGCGGATGCGAATTCTCCATGAGGCGTGATTGACGCGCTCCCTGCTGAAAAGGAACAGTTCCGTTTATATACGGCATACGCACTGTTTCGAGAAAAATTTGGTTTTTAAGTAGACATTCATACTTTAGTGTGGTAAACTAAGTCGAAAATGCAGGACAGACCAAAGTGCTCTGGACTGTATTTTCTTTCAATCAAAAACAGAAATGAGGAAAGAGAAATGGCACAGTTATGGGGCGGCCGTTTTACAAAAGAGACGGACAAACTGGTATATAATTTCAATGCATCGATCTCTTTCGACAAGAGATTCTATAAACAGGATATCCGCGGAAGTATCGCTCATGTGACGATGCTCGCGAAGCAGGGGATCCTGACGGAGGAAGAGAAAGAGAAGATCATACAGGGACTTGAGAGTATCCGTACAGATGTGGAGAACGGCACTCTTGAGATCACGGATGAATATGAAGATATCCACAGCTTTGTCGAGGCGAATCTGATCGACCGGATCGGGGATGCAGGGAAAAAGCTCCACACCGGCCGGAGCAGGAACGATCAGGTGGCGCTGGACATGAAGCTCTATACGAGAGACGAGATCCTCGAGCTGGACGGCCTTTTAAAAGAGCTGCTGGAAGTGCTCTTAAAGTTGATGAAAGAGAATCTCGAGACGTATATGCCGGGATTTACACATCTGCAGAAAGCACAGCCGATCACATTGGCGCACCACATGGGAGCATATTTCGAGATGTTCAAACGCGACCGTTCCCGTATGAAAGATATTTATAAAAGGATGAATCTCTGCCCGCTCGGTTCCGGCGCGCTGGCAGGCACCACATATCCGTTGGACCGGGAATACACGGCAGAGCTCCTGGGCTTTGACGGACCGACACTCAACAGTATGGATTCAGTTTCGGACAGGGATTACCTGATCGAACTTCTGTCGGCGATGTCCACGGTCATGATGCACCTGAGCAGATTTTCCGAGGAAGTGATCATCTGGAATACCAATGAATATAAATTCGTGGAGATTGACGACGCGTACAGCACGGGCAGCAGTATCATGCCCCAGAAGAAGAACCCGGATATCGCCGAGCTGGTGCGCGGCAAGACCGGAAGAGTGTACGGCGCGCTGATGTCCATGCTGACGACGATGAAGGGCCTTCCGCTGGCGTATAATAAGGATATGCAGGAGGACAAGGAGTTCGTATTTGACGCCATCGATACGACGAAAGGATGTCTGGCGCTCTTTACGGGAATGTTGAAGACGA
Organism: Candidatus Mediterraneibacter faecavium; assembly: GCA_019119995.1. Classification (GTDB taxonomy): domain Bacteria; phylum Bacillota; class Clostridia; order Lachnospirales; family Lachnospiraceae; genus Mediterraneibacter; species Mediterraneibacter faecavium. The sequence continues at coordinate 85,236 of DWVY01000012.1, forward strand.
TGAAGTTCAATTCCGCCCGAATGGAAGAGAGCGCAAAGCACGGCTTCACCAACGCGACGGACGCGGCGGACTATCTGGTGAATCACGGCGTACCGTTCCGCGATGCGCACGGCATCGTAGGGCGGCTTGTACTTTACTGTATCGATAAGGGGATAGCGCTGGATGATATGAGTCTGGATGAGTTCAGGGCGATCTCGCCGGTATTTGAAGAAGATATCTACGACGCCATCAGCATGAAGACCTGCGTGGAGATGAGGAATACCATCGGAGCGCCGGGAAAGGCTGCGATGGAGAAAGTGATCAGGGCGGAAGAAGAGTATCTTGCCGCTGAGTAAACACAATAGATAATAAAATTCTGCATATAGCAAAATACAGCATATTTAGAGGAGGATGTAGAGAAAAATGGATCAGAAATTAAGAGTAGGAATCTTAGGTGGAACAGGTATGGTAGGACAGAGATTTATCTCTCTGCTCGAGAACCATCCGTGGTTTGAAGTAGTGACAGTTGCTGCCAGCCCGCGCTCGGCAGGCAAGACATATGAGGAAGCAGTCGGAGACCGTTGGAAAATGGACACTCCGATGCCGGAGGCAGTGAAAAAGCTTGTCGTGCTCAACGTAAACGATGTAGAGCATGTGGCGTCTACCGTCGACTTCGTGTTCAGCGCAGTGGACATGAGCAAGGAAGAGATCAAGGCGATCGAGGAAGAATACGCGAAGACAGAGACTCCGGTCGTATCAAACAACAGCGCGCACCGCTGGACGCCGGACGTTCCGATGGTAGTGCCGGAGATCAATGCAGATCACTTCGATGTGATCCCGGACCAGAAGAAACGTCTCGGCACAACGCGCGGATTTATCGCCGTAAAACCGAACTGCTCCATCCAGAGCTATGCTCCGTGCCTTGCTGCATGGAAAGAATTCGGACCGAAAGAGCTTGTCGTTACAACATATCAGGCAATTTCCGGCGCCGGAAAGACATTTAAAGACTGGCCGGAAATGGTTGGAAATATCATCCCGTTTATCGGAGGCGAGGAAGAGAAGAGCGAGCAGGAGCCGCTCCGTGTCCTCGGAAAAGTGGAGAACGGCCAGATCGTGAAAGCAGAGCTCCCGAAGATCACATGCCAGTGCGTGCGCGTTCCGGTGCTGAACGGACATACGGCGGCAGTGTTCATCAACTTTGAGAAAAAACCGACGAAAGAGCAGCTCATCGAGAAGCTTGTAAGCTTCAAAGGCTTCCCGCAGGAGGCAGGACTCCCAAGCGCTCCGAAGCAGTTCATCCAGTATCTGGAAGAGGACAACCGTCCGCAGGTAACTCTGGATGTGGATTACGAGAACGGTATGGGAGTGTCTATCGGACGTCTGAGAGAGGATACGATGTACGATTATAAGTTCATCGGTCTTTCCCATAACACAGTAAGAGGCGCGGCAGGCGGAGCAGTTCTGTGCGCAGAGGCCCTCACGGCAAAAGGATATATTGCAAAAAAGTAAATAATAAACTATAGAAAATCGAACAGAAGAATCGATTTATGAGAACGAAGAGGATTGCAGGACAAATGTGATCCTCTTTTTTCTATTGTATTTGTTACACAAAAAGACTGCCTGGAATTTGTGCATAATATATAAATAAGTATATTGTATATAGATTTGTATTGACATTTTGTACTATCTGGATATAATTTAGACTATAAATTGGTTCAACCAATGAACCACAATACCAATAGACCAATTTGCAAACGGAGGACAAAGAAATGGCAGAAAGAGCAGACAGAGACGATTTACTGGCAATGACTCATGTGGGGGAAGATCCGCACAAATACATGAAAGCTGTGACACCGCCGGTGTTTATGACATCTTTACATGTGTTTGATACAGTGAAAGACTACTTTTCTGTAGATATTTTTAAGGACGAATATTACTATGGGAGAGCATCGAATCCGACGGTTACGATTCTGGAGAAGAAGATGGCGGCTCTGGAACATGGTTCAAGGGCAGTTGTATTTTCCGCCGGGATGGCGGCATGCGCAGCTGCGATCCTGGCAGTGTGCAAAGCCGGAAGCCACATCATCTGTATCAGAGAAAGTTATGGACCAGTACAGCACCTGTTGGACGAATTCCTCTGCAAAAAATATGAGATCACGGTTACTTATGTGGAAGGAAAGACTGTGAAAGAGTTTGAAGACGCGATCCGTCCGGAAACGGATATGATCATTCTGGAAAGTCCGTCTACACTGGTCTTTAATGTGGTGGATCTTGAAGAAGTAGCAAAACTTGCAAAGAAACACGGGATCATTACTTATATCGATAATACATACTCTACTCCTGTCTTCCAGAAACCGCTTGATATGGGGATCGATATTGTCATGCATACAATGACGAAATACATCGGAGGACACAGCGATCTGATCGGCGGCGTGCTGATCTCTAAAGATGAAGAGTTTATGAGAAAAGTTATGGTACAGAGAGACTGGTTCGGCGGTGTGCTTGGCCCAATGGAAGCATGGCTTGCGATCAGAGGGTTAAGGACTCTGGACGTCAGGATGCAGAGACATTACGAGACGGCAATGGAAGTTGCGAAATTCCTTGAAGGGCATCCGAAGATCAAGAGAGTATTCTACACGGGCCTTCCGTCGCATCCGCAGTATGAGCTGGCGAGAAAGCAGCAGAAAGGCGAATGCGGCCTGATGAGTGTGGAGATCGACGGAAGCCTTGAAGACGTCGAGACATTTGTTGACAATCTGAAGCTTTTTGAAAAAGGAGCATCATGGGGCGGATTTGAAAGTCTTGCGATTGCTTATACATATAATTGGAGTGATGAGGAACTTGCATTCCACGGACTGACAAGAAATATCGTAAGACTTCACTGCGGTCTGGAAGGTGCAGAAAACCTGATCGATGACTTGAAGCAGGCACTTGATAAAATATGATTTGGCGAGATTGCATGAGGTGTACAAATGGAAGATAAGAGAGAAAGAGAAATAAAAAAACCGGGATTTTTCCTTGCGGTACTTCCGCTGATCTTTATGTTTGTTGTATTGATCGTAGGACTGCTTATTTTCAGCGTGGATATTAAGATCCTGCTGCTGATCTGTGCCGCATTTACAATCTGTCTGTGTATGTATCTGGGATATACATGGAAAGATATAGAAAAAGAAATCGTTGAGAAACTTGCAGCCGCATTCCCTGCGATCCTGATCCTGATCTGTGTTGGACTCATGATCGGCGCATGGATCGTAAGCGGTACGATCCCGTTCCTTGTATATATCGGTCTGCAGATCATCAGCCCGAAATATATCATCATCACATCGTTTCTTGTGACGACTGTGCTGTCAGTGAGCACCGGAACCTCATGGGGATCCGCGGGAACTGTCGGCGCGGCACTGATCAGTGTGGCAGCGGGGATGGGCGCTCCCCTTCCGGCAGTCGCAGGAGCCATTGTTGCAGGAGCATATTTCGGGGATAAAATGTCGCCGCTCTCAGACAGCACAAATATGTCTGCGATCGCGACAGGCACGAATCTGTATAAGCATATCGGACACCTGTTCTATACGACGATCCCGGGCTTTATCATCAGCTGCATCGTCTATGTGGTCGCCGGCGCACATTTTGCAAGCAGCGGAGAGATCACACAGGTGGACGAGATCATCAATACGCTTGCAGAACTTTTCAATCTCAGTATGCCGGTGGGACTGCTCCTTCTGATACCTCCGGTCATTGTAGTGGCAGGTTCTCTTATGAAGAAACCGACCATTCCTGTGATGATCATTTCATCGATCGTAGCGGTCATCCTTGCCATGGCGGTACAGGGATTCTCATTTGCGACATGCGCGACCAGCATGGTGAGCGGATTTACGATGGATCTCTTCCCGAACCTTACAGTTGATCTCAATACGATCCCGGAGCAGGTATCGAATCTTCTCCAGCGGGGCGGCATGAGTTCTATGATGAATACTACACTGATGGCGTTCTGTGCTTTCAGCTTCATCGGAGCCCTGACGGTATGCGGAAGTATGGATATCATTCTCGAGAGACTGACGAAGCACATCCACAATACAGGACAGCTTATTACCAGCACAGTTGCGATCGGCGTAGTAATGATCATCGTAATCGGCGAGGCGGCAGTGACGCATCTGATGATCGGAGGCATGTTCCGCGAAGAATATATCCGGCGCGGCCTTGAGACGAAGAATCTGTCGCGCTGCCTTGAGGACAGTATTACAGTTATTGAACCTCTTGTACCGTGGTCGCTTGCAGGTGTATATATGACATCCGTTCTCGGGGTATCAACTGCACAGTATGCGCCATGGGCGTGCCTGTGCTATACCGGAGTTATCTTTGCAATCATCTGGGGATTTACAGGATTCGGTATTGCGAAGGTCAAGAAAGGAAGCGACAACTACGAAGAGTATCTGGAGCTGACCGGAAAGAAAGAGGCGGTTCAGGAATAAGATCAGAGATAAAAAAGGCGTCTGCGGAAACCGGTTTGCCGGTGGCCGCAGACGTTCTATGTATATGTAAGTATCTAAAAGATATGAAAAATCACTTTTCATGTGAGATCTGAAAACCATATTCGTTGATCTCGTCGATAGCTTTGATCGCTTTTTTCAGATTTTTGTCATACAATGCCTGAGCCAGCTCAAGGTGCTGAAAGACGGTGGGCAGCCAGATGGAATCATTACCGTCTTCCGACTCTTCCTGCTGTACAAACCGGTATTCACGGATATGGACAATGAGCTGATGGATTACAGAATTGCGTCCGATCTCGTATAGTTTACTATGAAAGCTGTGATCTAAAATATGACTGTAGAGGTTATCAGAGGCGAGGCGCACCATCTCGGAAGCAAGCGAGATGAGCTGCTGCTTTTCCTCGTCTGTGGCACGTTCCATTGCATTCTCAACAGCCTGATGATCCAGTGTGTTCTGGAGTTCCTGTAGCTCGTGAAGAGTAAAGTTCGTAAGCCGCACAGTAAAAGAGTTGTTTTCTCCATAAGGATTCTGGATAAATACCCCGCTTCCGGTCTTGACATAGATTAAGCCCCGGTCTTCCAGGATGCGGAGCGCTTCCCGGACGGAATTGCGGCTTGTCCCCAGCATGGATGACATTTCCCGTTCTGACGGAAGCTTGTCGCCGGGTTGCAGGCCGTTCATCTGTATATAGCTGTAAATAGAATCGGATATCTTCAGGTAAAGAGATTTCTTCTCCACAGGCTGCATCGATATCCTTGATGTATTGTCAGTTTTGCTTTCGTTCATATTATCCCCCACTGAAATAAAGATTTCATTCAATGTATCATACAAATCAGTAAGACAGCAGATTTATTATAAAGGACACAGACTGAAAACGTCAAGCGGATCAGCAGATCGTTAATTTCTTCCTCTTTTTTTTCTCGCTTTCCTGTGGTAAAATGTCAAAATAGACGTTTATAGAAAGAGGAGGCTGTCATTATGGGAATGACAATGACGCAGAAGATCCTGGCGGCTCATGCGGGGCTTGACTCTGTAGAGGCAGGCCAGCTGATCGAAGCAAAGCTTGACGTGGTCATGGCAAATGATATTACAGGCCCGATGGCTCTGCCGATCATCAAGCAGATGTCAGATCACGTGTTTGACAAAGATAAAGTAGTGTTTGTTCCGGATCATTTCACACCGAACAAAGACATCAAATCAGCGGAGAACTCCAAAGCGATCCGCGAATATGCGAAAGAGCAGGGGCTGACCTGGTATTTTGAGCAGGGCAAATCCGGCGTGGAGCATGCGATCCTTCCGGAGGCGGGAGTTGTGACTGCAGGAGAATGTATCATCGGCGCTGATTCCCACACCTGTACATACGGCGCGCTCGGCGCATTTTCTACAGGAATGGGGACGACAGATGTGGCGACAGGCATGGCTACCGGAGAAATCTGGTTTAAAGTGCCGAGCGCTATCAAGTTTGTCCTGACAGGAAAGCCGGGGAAATATGTCAGCGGCAAAGACATTATCATCCATGTTATAGGAGAGATCGGTGTGGACGGCGCTCTTTACAAATCCATGGAGTTCACAGGGGACGGCATCGCGAACCTGTCCATGGACGACCGCTTTACGATGGCAAACATGGCGATTGAGGCGGGGGCGAAGAACGGCATCTTCCCGGTAGATGACCAGGCGCTCGCATATATCAAAGCGCATTCCAGCAAACCGTACACGATCTACGAGGCGGATGAGGACGCACAGTATGACGAGGTCATCACCATCGATCTGGCAAAAGTCCGTCCGACAGTGGCGTTCCCGCATCTTCCGGGCAATGCAAAGACTATCGATGAGGTCGAGGCGATGGAGCCGATCAAGATCGATCAGGTCGTGATCGGATCCTGTACGAACGGACGTATGGAAGATATGAGAAAAGCGGCGGCGATCCTGAAAGGGCACACGGTGCATCCGGATGTGCGCGTGATGGTCGTTCCGGCCACACAGAAGATCTACAAACAGTGTATCGAAGAGGGACTTCTGGAGATCTTCGTGGACGCGGGCTGCGCGGTGAACACACCGAGCTGCGGGCCGTGTATGGGCGGCCACATGGGAGTCATGGCGGCAGGAGAGAAATGTGTCTCCACGACGAACCGCAACTTCGTCGGACGTATGGGACATGTGGATTCTCTGATCTATCTGGCGTCTCCCGAGGTGGCGGCGGCCAGTGCGATCGCAGGCTGCATCGCAAATCCTGAGAAAGTGGGTGACGTAAAATGAGAGCAAAAGGACATGTGTTTAAATACGGAGACAACGTGGACACAGACGTGATCATCCCGGCAAGATATCTGAATTCCTTTGACGCGCAGGAGCTGGCAAGCCACGCGATGGTGGATATTGATCCGGACTTTGCAAAGAAGGTGCAGCCGGGCGACCTGATCGTTGCCAATAAGAACTTCGGCTGCGGTTCTTCAAGAGAGCATGCGCCTCTGTGCTTAAAGACGGCAGGCGTAAGCTGTATCATCGCAGAGACTTTTGCGCGTATCTTTTACCGCAACGCAATCAATATCGGTCTTCCGATCATCGAATGCCCGGAGGCGGCGAAAGGCATTGACGCAGGAGACGAAGTGGAAGTGGATTTTGACAGCGGCAGGATCTACAATCTGACGAAAGGCACAGAGTTCCAGGGACAGGCGTTCCCGGAGTTCATGCAGAAACTGATCGCGGCAGGCGGACTTGTCAATTATACGAATAATAAAAAGAATAAATAAAGCCAGAGAAAAGGGATGCTGTATAAGACAGAACAGTTTCTGTCTGTGCCGCACCCCTTTTGTGGCATAATATCTGTGAAAGGAAAAAGTTATGGAAAACAGGACAGGAAAGGCATCGGCTCTGATCCCGATCGGCGTATTCCTCATTATCTTTCTCGGGGCGGGGATCGTATTCCAGGATTTCTATGCAATGCCTGCAATTGTTGCATTTCTTATCGCGCTGTTCGTGGCGTTTTTGCAGAACAGAAAAGTAAGCTTTGACGAGAAGGTCAGGATCATCGCAAAGGGAGTGGGAGAGGAAAATATCATCACCATGAGCCTGATCTTTCTCTGCGCGGGCGCGTTCTCCGGAGCCGTGAGTGCGGCCGGCGGCGTGGACAGTACGGTAAATCTCGGCCTGTCGCTGATACCGGCGCATTTTATCGTTGCAGGTCTTTTCATCATCAGCTGCTTTATCTCGGTCTCCATGGGTACTTCCATGGGAACGATCGCGGCGCTGGCTCCGATCGCGGTAGGGATCAGCGAGGAAGCGGGATTCCCCCTGGCGGTCTGTATTGCGGCTGTCGTCTGCGGGGCAATGTTCGGAGACAATCTCTCCATGATATCGGATACGACGATCGCAGCGGTCAAGACGCAGGGATGTGAGATGAAGGACAAGTTCAAGGCAAATTTCCTGATCGTACTGCCGGCGGCAGTGATCACGGCAGTCTTCTTCTGGTTCATCACAAGAGATATGAGCTATGATATTGCAGGCGGCGGGTACAATCTGCTCCAGGTCATTCCGTATCTGGTCGTTTTGATCGGGGCGCTTATAGGGATCAATGTGTTCCTTGTGCTAATCGCGGGGACCGTGCTGTCCCTCATTGTCGGCGTGGGAACGGGAACGATCGCCCTGTCGGAAATGTTTACCGTGGTGGGCGACGGCGTTGTCTCGATGTACGACATTACGGTCATCTCTATCATCGTGGCATGTATCGTATCGCTTGTCCGGGCGAACGGAGGGATCCATTTTATCCTGAATCTGATCCGGAGCAGGATACGGGGGAAGAAAGGCGCGCAGGCCGGCATAGCGGCTCTGGCGCTCCTGGTGGATCTGTGTACAGCCAACAATACGGTAGCAATCGTAATGTCGGGACCAATCGCAAAGGAGATCAGCGATGAATTCGGCGTAGATCCGAAGCGGTCGGCATCTCTTCTGGATATGTTTACATCGGTGGGGCAGGGACTGATCCCGTACGGGGCGCAGCTTCTCTCCGCGGCGACGCTTACCGGACTGACGCCGTTTGACATGATCCCATATCTCGTCTATCCGGTCCTGATGGCGGTGTGCGGGATCGTGGCTGTCATTATATCAGATGCGAGATGACTCCCGCCCCTGTAGGCGGCGGACAACAGATCAGTGCTTGCATCTGAGTGCTGATGGGAAGAGTGCCGCCGGGAATGCCGGACGCTATGGACAGGGCGGCGGAACCTGTGCTATAATTCAGTGCAGTAACACGGAGAAAATAAAAAGAGGGTAAAATCATGAATCTACTATATAAAAGCACGAGAAACTCTGAGAAAACAGTAACCGCCTCTGAGGCGATCTTAAAAGGACTTGCCGATGACGGCGGGCTGTTCGTACCGGAGTACATTCCGAAACTTGACGTGACAATGGATGAGCTTAAGGGCATGACGTATCAGGAGACTGCCTACGCTGTTATGAAGCAGTTCCTCACAGACTTTACAGAAGAGGAATTGAAACACTGTATCAACAGCGCGTATGATTCCAAATTCGATACGGAGGTGATCGCTCCTCTTGTTAAAGTAGAAGATACGTATCATCTGGAACTCTTCCACGGCGCTACGATCGCATTTAAGGATATGGCGCTTTCGATCCTGCCGCATCTGCTGACGACGGCGGCGAAGAAGAATCATGTGACCAATGAGATCGTGATCCTGACAGCCACATCGGGAGATACCGGGAAAGCCGCTCTTGCAGGCTTTGCAGACGTACCGGGGACAAAGATCATCGTATTCTATCCGAAGGGCGGCGTGAGCCGCGTGCAGGAACTGCAGATGGTGACACAGAAAGGCGAAAATACATCTGTAGTTGCGATCCATGGAAATTTTGACAATGCGCAGAGCGGCGTCAAAGCCCTCTTTGAAGATAAGGATCTGGAAAAGGAACTTGCGGATGCGGGCTATCAGTTCTCCTCGGCGAACTCCATCAATATCGGGCGTCTTGTCCCCCAGGTGGTTTATTATGTATATGCATATGCAAAGCTTCTGGAAAATGAAGAGATCGCATCCGGCGAGGAGATCAATGTGACAGTCCCGACCGGAAACTTCGGCAATATCCTGGCGGCATATTATGCGAAGCAGATGGGAGTCCCAATCGCGAAACTGATCTGTGCCTCCAATGAAAATAAAGTCCTTTATGACTTCTTCCGGACAGGCGTATATGATAAGAACCGCGAGTTTATCCTCACGTCTTCGCCGTCTATGGATATCCTGATCTCCAGCAATCTGGAACGTCTGATCTATACGATCGCAGGACAGGATGCGAAGAAGGATTCCGAGCTGATGGCGCAGCTCAAGGAGAAAGGATCCTATGAGATCACTCCGCAGATGAGAGAACGGCTGTCAGACTTTGAGGGCGGATTCGCCACGGAGGAAGAGACGAAAGAGACGATCCGGACCACATATGAGAAGACCGGTTATGTAATGGATACTCATACAGCGGTGGCGGCATATGTGTGCGCTCAGTACAGAAAGAACAGCGGGGACGGCAAAAAGTGCCTTGTGGCATCCACGGCAAGCCCGTACAAGTTCATCCACAGCGTGATGACGGCGATCGACGATAAATATGCAGATACGGATGAATTCGAGCTGATAGACGAGCTGAGCCGGATCTCGGGTACAGCAGTACCAAAAGCGATCGAAGAGATACGAAATGCTGACATCCGCCACACAAGAGAATGCGATGCCGATGCTATGAAAGAGACAGTAAAAGAGATTCTTGAGGTTTAAGGAGTAAGAGATCATGGATAATATGGACAGCATTTGGGGATTTATCGGAATTGTTGTATTTGTCTGCGGCATTTATGCTCTCTATGCGTTTATAAAGATGAAGACGACCGGCGAGATCAATGCATCCCTGCTTCTCGGCAAAGACTATATCTATAAAAAGTGTAAAAATAAAGATGCGTTTATTAAAAAGGCCGGACCGGCCCTGCTTGGATTCGGTATTGTTGCTGTTGTATACGGTGCGATCGATGTGATCCACTGCTATGTATATCCCATGGCGGCAGTGGATATGGTGGGAATGGTCATTTTCTTCATTGTTTTGATCGGTTTTGCTGTCTATACGACGAAGCTGAAACGAGAGTATTTTTGACGAGGTGATCTGACATGGATCGTGAGGAACTGATCAGGCGTGCAATATCTGCGCGGGAAAATTCATACAGTCCATACTCCCATTTTTGCGTGGGGGCGGCTTTGCTCTGCGAAGACGGAGCAGTTTATGAGGGGTGTAATATCGAGAACAGGGCTTATGGACCCACGAATTGTGCAGAGAGGACAGCATTTTTCAAAGCGGTATCAGAGGGGAAACGAAAGTTCCGGGCTATTGCTATTGTAGGAGGGGAAGATGAACTGACCTGGTGTTATCCCTGCGGTGTATGCCGTCAGGTGATGGCTGAGTTTTGTTCCCCGGACACATTTGAGATCATCTGTGCGAGATCGCCTGAGGAGTATCAAATATTTATGCTCAAAGAAATGCTGCCGAACATGTTCTGACAGCCGGCGTTTGAAGGCAGAGCCGGACGAAAATTAAAAAAGTTTGTTAAATTTATATTTATTAGTTATAAAATGCAGGATTTGATTTTGAATCCTGCATTTTTTAAGCAGAAAAATCGCAGGTTCGCAAAAATAAGCAGCAATAAATGAATTGATATATAATAAAACTTTTATAAAAAAGTCGAAAATTAATAAGATTGTTATTGATTTTTCAATCGTAATTCTGTATAATGGGGACGTACTGGGGGTTATGACAAGAATTCCCATAAAGATTTTAGAAAGAGAGAGGTAGAAGAGGTATGGCAAATATTGATTTAACTCAGTATGGCATTACAGGAACTACGGAAATCGTTCACAATCCTTCCTATGAGATGTTGTTTGAGGAAGAGACAAACCCGAATCTGGAAGGTTTTGACAAAGGTCAGGAGAGTGAACTTGGTGCAGTAAACGTTATGACAGGTATCTACACAGGCCGTTCACCGAAAGACAAATATATCGTTATGGATGAAAACTCCAAAGACACTGTATGGTGGACATCTGACGAGTATCCGAACGACAATCATCCGGCATCTCAGGAAGCATGGGATGCAGTAAAAGACATCGCAAAGAATGAGCTCTCCAACAAGAGACTTTTCGTTGTAGATGCATTCTGTGGAGCTAACAAAGATACACGTATGGCAATCCGTTTCATCGTTGAGGTTGCTTGGCAGGCTCACTTCGTAACAAATATGTTCATCCGCCCGACAGACGAAGAGCTGGAGAACTTCGAGCCTGATTTCGTAGTATACAATGCTTCCAAAGCAAAAGTAGAAAACTACAAAGAGCTTGGCCTCAGATCTGAGACAGCAGTTATGTTCAATATTACAAGCCGCGAGCAGGTTATTGTTAATACATGGTACGGCGGAGAGATGAAGAAAGGTATGTTCTCTATGATGAACTACTATCTGCCGCTGAAGGGTATCGCTTCCATGCACTGCTCTGCAAACACAGACATGAACGGCGAGAATACAGCTATCTTCTTCGGCCTTTCCGGAACAGGTAAGACAACTCTTTCCACAGACCCGAAGAGACTGCTCATCGGTGATGACGAGCACGGCTGGGATGACAACGGCGTATTCAACTTCGAGGGAGGATGCTACGCTAAGGTTATCGACCTTGACAAAGATTCTGAGCCGGATATCTACAATGCGATCAAGAGAAACGCTCTTCTTGAGAACGTTACACTTGATGCAGAGGGACATATCGACTTTACAGACAAGAGCGTGACAGAGAATACACGTGTATCCTACCCGATCGACCACATTGAGAAGATCGTTCGCCCGGTATCCGCAGCTCCGGCAGCAAAGAACGTGATCTTCCTGTCAGCTGACGCTTTCGGAGTACTTCCGCCGGTATCCGTACTGACACCGGAGCAGACAGAGTACTACTTCCTGTCAGGCTTCACAGCTAAACTGGCTGGTACAGAGCGCGGCATCACAGAACCGACCCCGACATTCTCCGCATGCTTCGGACAGGCATTCCTTGAGCTGCATCCGACAAAATATGCTGAGGAGCTCGTTAAGAGAATGAAAGAGAGCGGAGCGAAAGCTTACCTCGTAAATACAGGATGGAACGGAACAGGAAAACGTATCTCCATCAAAGATACACGCGGTATCATCGATGCGATCTTAAGCGGAGCGATCCTTGACGCACCGACAAAGACGATCCCGCACTTCAACTTCGAAGTTCCGACAGAGCTTCCGGGAGTTGATCCGGCGATCCTCGATCCTCGCGACACATACGCTGACGCTTCCGAGTGGGAGACAAAAGCAAAAGATCTTGCTGCAAGATTCGTTAAGAACTTCAAGAAATACGAGAGCAACGAACTTGGAAAAGCACTCGTTGCAGCAGGTCCGCAGGAGTAAGATACAGAAGTATCTAAAATATCGATCATGTAAAACAGCAGCAGGCTGCCCGGTTATCGCCGGACAGCCTGCTGTTTTAAAATGCAACCATGAAGTTGCGCAATAGTTGGTAGATGCAACTGCACTTTTCTGATATTATGTACCTGTCAGAAAAGGGAGGTGGAAATAATGCAGATGACACTTATAATGTTTATATTTGGGTCTGTTATTTGGATTATAATTACTGCGGCGGTGGTCTATTTATTTGTATTAATTGTCAGGGCGTTAAAAAAGTATATCAATTCTCAGGATATAAGAAAAGAAAAAGTAGAAACGCGGAAGTCGTTGGGAGAAGTGTTAAAAAAGTACCGTACAGACAACAAAATGACACAGGAGTTTGTGGCCGAATCTTTGGGGGTAAGCAGACAGGCCGTCTCCAAATGGGAGCAGGGAATCTCCGAACCGTCAACATCAAACATGATCGCATTGGCAAAGCTCTATGGAATTACTCCGGAAGAACTGCTCAAGAATGTAAAGAACATATGAAATTCGTGTTTGTCGAAAGGCTAACGCCGCAATAAAAGAAAGCATATTAATCGAATAAGGAACGCAGAAAAAGAGGATACTCCAACACTGTGCCGACCCGCTCAACCTCATCCCCTCGAATCCATGTAACGCGATATCAAAATGCTCGTCCATTGGAACTCGCATTTTAACATCGCTAACATGGAGAACGAGGTGTATTCGGAACGCTCCATGTCGATGCACAGCTTATGTAGTATCCTCTTTTTCCGCTGTCTTATCTGGTCGGTAGTCTTTTCTTCCGCTGCAGCGTCATCCTTCAACAAGCACTCATTAAAAGCCGGAAGAAGTCAGAACTTTATCAACTAGGATCCCAGATATCCGGCAGATATAAAACAGACAAGCAGAACCAGAAATCTCCATAACCGGAAACGGTTCACCATTTATTAAAAACAGCAGTCCCTAAGACAGCATCTTTTTCGATACAGTTCCCCTTTCGA
>DWVY01000013.1 GCA_019119995.1 Candidatus Mediterraneibacter faecavium
GCTACAGCCTCTTCCTCTGTTCTCATGCCCTCGTCAACAAGGTCGCATGCGATCTTCAGGGCAGCCTGAGCTGTTCTCTTACCGTTACGTGTCTGAAGCATGTACAGCTTACCGTGCTCTACAGTAAACTCCATGTCCTGCATATCTCTGTAGTGTGTCTCCAGAGTCTTGCACACATCTTTGAACTGTGCGAAAGCTTCCGGGAACTTCTGCTCCATCTCGGAGATGTGCATCGGTGTACGAACGCCGGCAACAACGTCCTCGCCCTGTGCGTTTGTAAGGAACTCACCGAAAAGTCCGTTTGCTCCTGTAGCCGGGTCACGTGTGAACGCAACGCCTGTACCACAGTCGTCACCCATGTTACCGAACGCCATCATCTGTACGTTGACAGCTGTTCCCCATGAATACGGGATATCGTTGTCGCGGCGGTATACGTTTGCTCTCGGGTTGTCCCATGAACGGAATACAGCCTTAACAGCGCCGATCAGCTGCTCTTTTGCGTCAGCCGGGAAGTCTGCGCCGATCTTCTCTTTGTACTCAGCCTTGAACTGTCCTGCAAGAGTCTTCAGATCGTTAGCGTCAAGTTCAACGTCCTGCTTCACGCCTTTTTCTTCTTTCATCTTGTCGATGAGCTCTTCGAAGTATTTCTTACCTACTTCCATAACTACGTCAGAATACATCTGGATGAATCTTCTGTAGCAGTCCCAAGCCCAGCGCTCGTTGCCTGATGCAGCTGCCAGCGCCTCAACAACTTCCTCGTTCAGACCAAGGTTCAGGATCGTGTCCATCATACCCGGCATGGAAGCTCTAGCTCCGGAACGAACGGAAACGAGAAGCGGATTCTCTTTGTCTCCGAATTTCTTTCCTGTGATCTCCTCGAGCTTTGTCATAGCTTCCATGATCTGAGCCATGATCTCGTCGTTGATCTGTCTGCCATCCTCGTAGTACTGTGTACAAGCCTCTGTTGTAACAGTAAATCCCTGCGGTACAGGAAGTCCAAGACCTGTCATCTCTGCAAGGTTGGCGCCTTTGCCACCAAGAAGGTTTCTCATTGTTGCATTACCTTCTGTGAACATATAAACCCATTTTGTTGCCATGTTCCAATGACCTCCTCAAAAAATTTGCTAATAACTTCGCATTATTTCGCATATAATATTTTAATGGTTTCAGGCTTGTGCGTCAAGCGTTTTATCCGGAAAGGATGCACAATCTTTGCCCGCGTTTTGTGTATACAAATGACACCGCCCCGGCAGACGGAGACAACCCTGTCATCCGCCTGCCGGGGCTTTCTGGTTTTTCGTTTATCTGCTGTCAGTTTATATTTCCCTTTGATCGATCTTACATTCTGAGGAACGTGCGGTAGCCTTTCACTGCCTCATATACGTCGGCCTTGCTCGTCACCTCGTACGGCGCGTGCATATTCAGAACAGCAACGCCACTGTCGATCACTTCCATACCGTAGTTAGCCATGATATACGCGATCGTGCCGCCGCCTCCGAGATCGACCCTTCCAAGCTCTGCGAACTGGTAAGCCACATCGTCGTCATCCATCGCTTTTCTGAGCGCCGCGATATACTCGGCGTTTGCATCGTTGGATCCGGATTTGCCCCGGCTTCCGGTAAATTTATTAAAGGTAATGCCGCCTCCGAAAAATGCGGAGCTGCGCTTTTCAAATGCTTCCGCGTACATTGGGTCATAGGCCGCGCTCACATCGGAGGATAACATCCTTGAGTTCATCAGCGCACGGCGGACTTTCAGTTCAGATTCGCCTTCTGTCAGGGCAATCAGCTCCGCAACCGTATTCTCAAAGAATTTAGAATGCATTCCGGTGGCGCCGACGCTTCCGATCTCTTCCTTATCTACGAGGAGACAGCAGCCTGTTCTCTTCGCTTCTGTGATATCAAGCATTGCGAACAGCGAGGTAAATGCGCACACTCTGTCATCCTGTCCGTAGGAAAGGATCATGCTCCGGTCAAAGCCGCAGTCTCTTGCTTTGCCCGCTGGAACGATCTCCAGCTCTGCGGAGAGGAAATCTCCCTCGTCTATATCATATTTATCTTTCAGGATACGGAGAACATTTGCCTTTACCGCCTCCTTAGCCTGAGCTTTTTCCGCTTTTCCTTCTTCCGCGCCTGTCGCTTGGCTTTCTGCCGATGCATTTGCCGAAGCCAGTTCTTCGATCACTTCCTCTGCCGGACGGTTTCCGATCAGCAGATCCAACTTCTCTCCCTCGATCACTTTAGAAGCCTTCTTCTCCATCTGCTCCTGTGCAAGATGTATAAGAAGATCCGTGATCACGAATACAGGATCATTTTCCTCTTCTCCGACGGATACTTTAACCGTTGTTCCGTCCTTCTTCACGATCACTCCGTGGAGCGAAAGCGGCTGCGCCACCCACTGATACTTCTTGATACCGCCGTAATAGTGTGTATCCAGGTATGCGAGCCCCTCATTCTCATAGAGAGGATACTGCTTCACATCGATCCTCGGCGAATCGATATGCGCGCCGAGGATATTCATTCCCGCCGAGATCGGTTTCTCTCCGATGCGGAAAAGAGCGATCATCTTGTTCATGCACACGGCATAGACCTTGTCGCCCGTTTTGAGGGATCCGCCTGTCGCTATTACGTTTTTCAGATCCCGGTAACCGGCTTCCTCCGCCATGCTGACGGTAAGCTCCACGCACTCCCGCTCCGTCTTACCTGCATTCAGGCAGGATTTGTATTTTTCATTAATGCTGTTCAGCTCTGCAAGCTGCTCCTTTGTGTATGTGTTCCATGCATTTTTTCTGTCCATATTTCCTTCCTTTCTTCGGGGACGTAGTAAAACCCGATTTCACTACGTCCCCGATTTAAATTCATCCTGTCCCAAATTGAACTTTACCCTGTCCCTTTTCGATCATTTGTCAATTATACAACTTTTTACATCCCGATACAATCGTTCTGTTTTAGCTTTTGTAAGCTTTAATTCTTCCTGGAGCCGGTTCTTATACTGTTTCCTCAAGCCCAAATCTTCAATAATCTCACAAGGTTCTTCCAAGCCGCGCAGATGCGCTTCCTGCTTCAGAAGCGTCAAAGCTGCTTTTACCAGCTGTGTTTCCACATCCTCGGGTATATCGATGAAAACCTGTTTTTGTCCTCTGTTATGAAATTCCAGATATTCTTCAAAATCCGAGAACTTCTCCTTATATATTTTTATTGCTTTTGGATGTATTATCCTGCTTTTTTCAGTTTCGTATTCTTTTAGGCTTGAATATTTATAGTTTAAGGGATATTTCACAAGATTTGCATTGACCGGATTCATGTGGATATATCTCACACAGTTCCAGAAATACTGTTCTGTTTCTACGCATTCACTTTTAAATCTGTCCTGAAATACGTGACCGTTCCGGTTATGTTTATAGTTGTAATATTCTGCAAATTCTGCCAAGACAATGGCTAAATAACTTGATAAGAGTTTCAGATCAACACGAATCAGAATATGAAAATGCGTTGACATAACAGTATACGCATATATTTCAATATCTTGATCTTTAAGATGCTTCAACAGAAGCCTTATGAAATTGTTCTTCTCTCTTTTCTGCTTAAAAATAGGCTCTTTATTAATTCCTCTCGCTATCACATGATATATGTCAGTAGCGCTTTTTCTGCGAGCAGTACGTGGCATCGCTTCACCCCTTCCCTGCGATCAGGGACAGGGCAAAATTCAATTTGGGACACCCTGATTCTTAATTGGGGACGTAGTGAAATCGGGTTTTACTACGTCCCCGAAAGAAGTTACCACTCGAATTTTTTCTCGAAATATGCTTTCAGATCTTCGATCTTGATCCTCTCCTGCTCCATCGTATCGCGGTCGCGGACTGTTACTGCTCCGTCTTCTTCCGACTCGAAATCGTATGTCACGCAGTAAGGTGTTCCGATCTCATCCTGACGGCGGTAGCGTTTTCCGATATTTCCGCGGTCATCGTACTCGCAGTTATAATATTTGCAAAGCTCTGCGTAAATCTTCTCAGCTCCCTCGTTCAGCTTTTTGGAGAGCGGCAGCACACCGATCTTGACCGGAGCGAGTGCCGGATGGAAGTGAAGCACGGTACGCATATCCGGTTTCTCTTCTGTTCCGATATTCTCCTCATCATAAGCGCTGCAGAGGAATGCAAGCACCATACGGTCAGCTCCAAGTGACGGCTCGATAACGTAAGGAATATACTTCTCTTTTGTCTCGTCGTCAAAGTAAGTCAGATCCAGGCCGGATACATTCTGATGCTGTGTCAGGTCATAATCTGTACGGTCGGCAATGCCCCACAGCTCACCCCATCCGAACGGGAAGAGGAATTCCACATCTGTCGTTGCCTTACTGTAGAAGGACAGTTCTTCTTTATCGTGATCGCGGTAGCGGACTTCATCGTCTTTGAGTCCGAGGGAAGACAGCCAGTTCAGGCAGAAGCTCTTCCAGTAATCGAACCATTCAAGGTCTGTATCCGGTTTGCAGAAGAACTCAAGCTCCATCTGCTCGAACTCTCTTGTACGGAATGTGAAGTTGCCCGGTGTGATCTCGTTACGGAATGACTTACCGATCTGGGCGATACCGAACGGAAGTTTCTTTCTGGATGTACGCTGTACATTCTTGAAGTTTACGAAGATACCCTGTGCAGTCTCCGGACGGAGATATACCGTATTCTTGGCATCCTCCGTCACGCCCTGGAATGTCTTGAACATCAGGTTGAACTGACGGATATCCGTAAAATTGTGCTTGCCGCAGGTCGGGCACGGGATCTGATGTTCCTCGATAAATGCTGTCATCTGCTCCTGTGACCATCCGTCCACAGAGCCCTCCAGTGTGATGCCTTTCTCCTCGCAGTAGTCTTCGATCAGCTTATCTGCGCGGAAACGCTCATGACATTCCTTACAGTCCATCAGCGGATCGCTGAAACCGCCGAGATGACCGGAAGCCACCCATGTCTGCGGGTTCATCAGGATCGCACAGTCAACGCCTACATTGTACGGGTTCTCCTGCACGAATTTCTTCCACCATGCTTTCTTTACATTATTCTTCAGTTCCACACCGAGATTACCGTAATCCCATGTGTTCGCAAGCCCGCCGTAGATCTCGGATCCCGGGTAAACGAATCCTCTTGACTTTGCGAGTGCTACGATTTTATCCATTGTCTTTTCAACCATTGTTATGTTCCTCACATTTCTTTTTCTCAATCGGTACTTATTATAACGGCTGTATCCGCATTTTTCAAGGGATTGGATGCAATGTTATCCATATCGCATAAGAGTCTCCAGTATCTCCAGCGACTTAAAATGTTTATCTACATACACTTCCATCAGCCGCTCCATCACTCTGCCCAGCTCATTCAATACTTTTTCTGTCACAGTAAATGTATACAGCTTCTCTATCGTGCTGGATTCTATATATTGCATGCTATACAACGTGGAATTATCAAGCACCATGCCGTCGATCACGTTCCCGTCGCATTCGCTGCAGACAAGCCCGCCTTTTGCCGCACTGAACACTGCAGGCCGGTCTTTGTCTCCGCATGTTATGCACTGGAATACCTGCGGGGCCTGCCCGTTGACCGTCAGCGCCTTCAGTTCAAATATGTATCGGATCAGCCGGTCGGGAATATGGGGATTGATCAATGCTCGCAGGGTCTGATAGAGAAGTTTTAACATTTCCCGCTCATCATTGAATTCTTTTGTATAATAATCAGCAAATTCGAGAAAATAGAATCCATAGTAAGCCCCGACCACATCTTCCCTGAGTTCCGCAAAATAGTTTGAAATATTTGCCGACTGTATCGTATAAGACGTCCTTCCCTCGTACAGCGTAAACTCCCCGAATGAAAACGGATTGACCGCGCCTATAAGCGGGCTGTTCGGACGTCTTGCGCCCCGTGCAAATGCGGATATCTTTCCCTGTTCTTTTGTCAGTATGACCACGCGCCGGTCATATTCCCCGATGGGCATGGTGGAGAGCACCATCCCCGTAAGTACGATCTGATTCACGCTGTTCCTTTCCGCAGCAGCATCCATGCCTGCCAGTTCTCTGAATGTCCGCCGCACTGCTGCTATTTTTCTCATGCATCTTAAAATTAAGATAATCGTCTATCCTGCCGCTTGCCATAAACTGATCCCAGTATTTTTCTTTCATCGGTCCACCTCTTCTTCCGTGTCTTCTCTGACTTGAGTCTCAGTGGATCTGAAAGCACTGGCATAATGCAAAGCGGTACTCAGATTTCCGGACTGTTTCTTCACCGTCAGAGATGATACAGTTAGGTTCCCCGATTCTTAAAAACACTATACCCCGCAAAAAATACCAGGACTTTTTGCAGGGTGATGCCTTGACAGTCTCTTTTGATATTATAGTGAATTATCAGTCAGATAGCAAATAAGTTTTATCCGGATTCACTGCGCGCCGCGTGATTATCCTGCCCGCGCATCAGGCAGCTTATAAATGATATGCCTGTATTCAATCAACATGTAAGTCTATGATCTTGTACGCGGCAAATACTGCCAGAGCCAGCGCTGCCGCCAGCCCCAGATGGATACTGAACACTTTATATGTGATCAGATAGTTGGCGCAGACCGCCGCAACGAAAACAACGGCCAGTACTGCCGCCCATTTTTTGTTAAATAATCCGCCGCTCTCGAATGCGCCCTTTGTCAAAAGCATGATAAGAGCTTCCGCTCCCGCCAGCAGCAGGAGTCCGCCCAGCAGATTTCCCAGTGTCACCGGACAGTCAAATGAAGGCAGCACGCCGAACAGGACTTCCATCAGGCGGCCTGCACACCAGATTGCCAGGAGTACGACCAGCGCGGGGAGTGTGTCTCTGATCTGGACAAGCACTTTTTCTTTTCCGCTCATATGAGGGATCTCCGCCACGATACTGTCACAGAATCCGCGGTAATCCCCGCCGATCACTTCTGCTGCGCAGGCTCCGCGCGCCTCTCCGTCTATCAGCATCCGGGTAATGTCTCTTCTGACTTTTTCCTGTTCATACATGGAAACCGGCACGCCCCGCAGATAGACGACAATATCCGTAAGAACTTTCCTGCCTTCATCGGAAAGCTGCTGTTCCAGTTCATTATTTTCTCTTAGCATCTCTTTCACTCTTCTGCTCATTTCATTCACCCTCCACATCATGAAAAAGCCGTTCTACTGCTGATGACAGTTCCCTGTAATTCTCTGCGAACTGTTCGAGTTCTGTCCTTCCTTTGTCCGTCAGCGAATAGTACTTTCTCTTAGGCCCCAGCTCCGACTGGCGGTACACGGCTGTGACGAGCCCGTTTTTCTCCAGCCTCAGCAGCAGGGGATAGATCGTTCCCTCGGCAATGCTGCCGAACCCGTACTCTCCTAGCTGGCGGGATATCTCATAACCGTATGTCTCATCCTTACTGATAACCGCCAGAATACATCCCTCCAGCGTCCCTTTGAGCATCTGCGATGGGATCATAGTCTCACCTGCCTTAATCTGTTCTCCCGCGCTACCTTGCAATGCAATGTAGTTTTGACTATATTGTAATGCAAGATAGTATAACTGTCAATAACTATAAAAAACGAATTAAAAAATAAAGAAAAAAGACCTCTGCACTTTTTTGATATAACATCATCTCATGCAAAAGGTCTCTTTTCTTAAATCATTTTCCGGGTGTTTTTCCGAGCGTTTCTCTTAGTGGCATCCGCCGTTTCCGGAGCACCCGTGTTTCTCCTCGCCGCAGTGTCCGCCCTGATGCCCTTCGCCATGACAGCCTTCCCCGTGGTGGTGCCCTTCTCCGTGGTGGCTGCACTGGATATCCGGATCATATGCAAGATTTCCCGTGATAAGAGCTTTCACCGCTTCATCGGCATTCCCCGCAGCGCCGCCGTAAAGCGTGATCCCTGCATCTGCAAGGGCGTTCTTCGCTCCCATTCCGATCCCGCCGCAGATCAGGGTGTCCACTCCCAGTTCTCTCAGAAGACCTGCCAGCGCCCCGTGTCCGCTTCCGTTGGTATCTGCGACCTGCTCTTTTGTGATCTGCCCGTTTTCCACGTCGTAGATCTTAAACTGCTCTGTGTGTCCGAAATGCTGATAAATGTTTCCGTTTTCAAATGTTACTGCTATCCTCATTGTATGTTCTCCTTTCGCTGATATGCGGTGCGGACCGGATTCCTCCGTCTGTTCCCCCGTGTATGCCGTCCGCGTCTCCGGCTCCCCCGCAAGCCCGGGGGCCCTGCCGCACCTTTTCCGGCAGAAATGGACTGCAGAGCCGTCGCACAGCCGGTAATCTCCGCCCGCGATCAGCAGGACTCTACCGTTTACAATGCTGTCCGCGATCTTCTCCCGGGCTGTTTCATAAATCTCTGTCACCGTAGTCCTGGAAATATCCATTCTCTTCGCACACTGTTCATGAGTCAGCTTCTCGAGATCGATCAGCCGTATCACTTCATACTCATCGACTGTCAGGGTCACGCTTTCACCGCCCGGGATCCCGTCCGGCCGGAAACTGCCGTAATCCGGCTCGGCGCACACTCTCCTGCATCTTCTCGGTCTGGCCATACAGACACCTCCGTTTCCATTTCCGTCATATGTCGAAAATACTATAACACAATTTTCGAAAAACATCAACTTATAAGTACTGATTAGCAAACATCCCCGGAGGCGCCCGTCTGTCAGGCATTTCCGGGGATATATTTCTCGCTTTCCTGCTATAACAGTTCTCATATTATCCGGGCTCACTCATCCTCCCGGTATCCGAAGTTCTTCATCATATAATCGCTGTCCCGCCAGTTCTTCTGCACCTTCACCCACAGCTTCAGATTCACTTTACAGTCCAGCATCCGCTCGATCTCATAGCGCGCCGTGCTCCCGATCTTCTTGAGCATGCTTCCCTGCTTTCCGATGATGATCCCCTTGTGGGAATCTCTCTCGCAGATGATCGTCGCATCGATGTGCATCACTTTCCGCTCCATCTTCATCCGGTCGATCGCGACTGCGATGCCGTGGGGGATTTCTTCATTCAGACAGTGGAGCGCTTTCTCGCGGATCAGCTCCGCCACGATCTGCCGCTCCGGCTGGTCGGTCACTGTATCCTCATCATAGAACTGAGGGCCGTACGGAAGATACTTCAGTATTACTTTCACAAGTTCATCCGTATTGTCCCCGCTCCTCGCCGAGACCGGCACGATATCTGCGAAATCGTATTCCTTCCGGTATATATCGATGGCCGGGAGCAGCTCCTCTTTCTTCACCATATCGATCTTGTTGATCACGAGGATGACCGGCGTCTTCACTCTCTTGAGCTGATCGATGATGTGGCGCTCGCCGGCTCCGATAAACGTGGTCGGCTCCACAAGCCAGAGCACCACGTCCACCTCATTTAAGGAACGCTCGGCTATATTCACCATATATTCGCCCAGCTTATTCTTCGCCTTGTGGATGCCCGGCGTATCTACGAAGACGATCTGGCCGTCTTCCGTGGTCAGGACAGTCTGGATGCGGTTTCGCGTTGTCTGCGGTTTGTTGGACGTGATCGCAATCTTCTGTCCGATCAGATGGTTCATCAGGGTGGACTTTCCTACGTTCGGCCTGCCGATCAGGGTGACAAAACCGGATTTAAAGTTCTCTTTCATACATACTCCTCTTCAGTTGGGGACGTAGTAAAATTCGATTTTACTACGTCCCCGTTCACACTTTTTTCACATTTTCAGCTCAATGTCTTTACTTCCATGAACATTTCTCTGTTCTCTTCGATCTTTTCTTCGCTTCCGATCACGCAGAGTGAATTTTCTTTCAGCATCGCCTCAAGCACTTCCGCAAGGGCACGGATATCCGCCTGATCTGCGTCGAGGATCTGCGCGCGCTCCTTTCGGATCATTTCTTCGCTCACGCGGTTCATATACAGGTTCATGGAGCGGCTGCCTTTTGCCGCCGGGTTCATGGGGCGGTCGATATTGCTGATCGTGCCGATGATGAATTTATTCATGTCGCGGTCGCTCACATTGAAGTTCTTCAGATAATCTACAACGCCCTCATAGATCTCCATCGTCTTTTTCAGATTCGGATCCCTGTAAGAGATGAGATATCCCTCCCCGATCCGGTTAAAACTGCTCATGCAGCCGTAAGCTCCGCCTTTCACACGGATATTCTGCCACAGGTAATCATAGCTTAAGATGACTTTCAGGATCTGGAGCGCTCCGGTATATTCCGCGCCGCCGTCGATAAAGTTGCCTGTCCTTGCCACATACTGCACTTTCGAGGAAGTCTTGAAGCCCTCGTTGCGCTTCCTGCAGTGAAGGATGCACGGGCCGGACACCTCATCTATAGTCACATCGCCCACAGCCCCGGCAGCCGCGTCGTTAAGCCTGCCGCCTACTGCGGCAAATGCCTTCTCCATCGGTTCAAGTCCTTCTTCCGACGACGTATAGCTTACCATCATATTGTCCGCGCGGAAGATCTTCGCCGCGATTGCTTTCAGGCTGCGGATCAGATCTTCCTTATGTCCCTCAAAGTCTTCCTCGATCGCTTTGACCGTTTCATAATACCCGATACCGTCCGTATCGTCCTTAAACTTGGCGATCGGCGAAGTGTAGGACAGGGAGCGCAGCGCCGCCGTCGTATGCCCTGATGAGAGGAAGGACATCTGCAGACGGGACTTCAGCATTGCAAGGATCTCTTTGAGCCTCTTCTCGTCGTCCAGTTTTGACTCCATAAGAATCTCCCGCATCATGGAGAGCAGCACGTCCATCTTCGGATACAGCGCCTTTCCTTTCATTTCAAATGTAGCGCGGAACTCTTTTTCTTTTACTTTTGTCACATCGGTGTAGAGCTCCAGAGATGTGCCGATCCCGCCGGTGTGTACGTTGATCTCGTTGAACAGTTCTCCGTATTCGTAATTTGCCGTATCGATAATGCCGAGCACGCTCTGCAGGATCCCCACATAGGGAAGCTTTTCCTCTTTGATGCCGGAGAGATCGAACATCAGCGTTACATATCCGATGCCGTTCGTCTCCACGTTGTGGTGCACCATCTTCACGCCGCCGATCTCTTTTTCATCATTATAGACCGGCGCAATGTCTCTGGAAATATCCTCCCGCTTCAGTACCGGGATCTTCTCCAGATCTTCCGGGGCTGACTCTTCCTCCTGATATGCTTCCAGTTCTTTCGTATCCTGCACAAGCTTCTGTATCTCCTCCGGCGTCAGGCTGTCTTTATAGGACTTCAGCTTTTTGGCAAGCTCGCGGTCCATCCTTGCAGTGCGTCCCTGCTCCGGGCGGATGATCACGATCGAGCCGTGTGTGTTATCCAGAAGATAAGTCCGGATCAGATCTTCAAAATATCCGGTCTCCACCTGACTTTTCAGGAACTCAAAGGTGGGGATCGCCTCCATATGGATGAACGGCTTCTCCTCGTCATAGAGCCAGCTGTCGTAAAGCTGCAGGCCGTACATCAGCCCTCGCGGATAATTTCCGAAGTCGGCCTCGCGGAAACGGAATTCATGGTAATTGATCCCGGCGCGCAGCGCTTTCTGGTCAATGCCGTTCTCTACTATATTTTTCAGTGTGTCTTCGATCACGCGGATAAACGCTTCCTTCTGCTCCATATTGGCGTTCTTCGCGATCACGGAGAAGATCGGCTGGTACACGCCGTTGTCGTAGGAACCCATGATATCTTTGCCGATCCCTGCGTCCAGAAGGGCCTTCTTAAGCGGTGCGCCCGGAGCGCTCAGAAGCGCATAGTCCAGGATCTGGAATGCCAGATACAGCTTTTCATCCAGTGAAGTGCCGATCACCTTATTATAGGAAAGATAGGTATTATCGGAAACACTTTCATCGCTTGCTATGGAATACTCCTGTACGATCTCTTTCATCTCTGCAAAAGGCTGCTGATACCGGATCGTGGAATCCACCTCGATCGCATCAAAAGCCGAGAGGTATTTTTCATCCAGCCATCTCAGTTTCTCTTCCATATCCATATCTCCGTAGAGATAGATATAGCTGTTGGACGGATGATAATATTTCCGGTGGAAATCAAGGAACTGCCCGTAGGTGAGCTCCGGGATCACCTCCGGGTCTCCGCCGGATTCATTCGCATAGGAAGTATCCGGGAAAAGGGAATTCAGGATCACACGATCCAGCACGCCTTCCGGTGACGAGAACGCCCCTTTCATCTCATTGTACACAACGCCGGACAGGGTGAGTTCTCCGTCCGGATCATCCAGATGATAGCTCCAGCCCTCCTGGCGGAACGTCTTGTCGCTCTGATAGATATTCGGATAAAATACCGCGTCCATATATACGTGTATCAGGTTCTGGAAATCCTTGTCATTGCAGCTCGCCACCGGATATACCGTCTTATCCGGATAAGTCATCGCATTTAAAAATGTATTGAGAGATCCCTTCACAAGTTCTACAAACGGATCCTTTACAGGGAATTCCCTCGAACCGCAGAGTACGGAGTGCTCCATGATATGCGGCACTCCCGTACTGTCAGACGGCGGCGTGCGGAAGCCGACAGAGAACACTTTATTCTCATCATCGTTCTTCATCAGCAGCACGCGCGCCCCGCTTTTCTTATGTTTCAGAAGGATCCCGCGGGACTTCAGATCAGATAGATCCCTGTCCTGGATCACTTCATATGCTGTCAGATCATATACGCTCATATTCATATCTCCTTGCTGTTTTTTACGTTTTATTAGTATAACACTATCCGGAGAAGTTTAAAAGTGAAGCATTTTCCTTTTTATAAACTCGTCCTTGTCACCGCTGAAATACGGGATCGTATGAGCCGTATTTGCCGTGGATGCCAGCAGATGGATCTCGCCCTTCTTTATCCCGCAGGCCCGTGCGATAAAGTTCTGGGAGAACTCTGCGTACTGGATGTTCCGGTACCGCACGGTAAGATACTGCTTCGCAAAATATCCCCCGGCGATCTTCAAATACCGGTCGTCCGCCCCAACTCCGGCAGTACGGTATTTTAACAGCATACCTGCAGGCAGCATCACGACAAGGACTGCCGCAGCGGTCCAGATATACAGGCGGTATTCATTTCCCGCCAGGGCATCACAGACAAAAGCTCCCGCCGCAACAAAAAGGATATAGATCACTGCCGGGACTGTCCACGCCGCCCACACCGAAGCCGGAAGCCTGTCTACCGGCTGTCCGACTGAGGAGGCGAACTCCGGAAGGAGGCAAGACAGCCTTTCCTTAAGCTTTGCTTCCGTACAGTAGAGGACAAGGAACGAATGCTGCTCCTCATGATCGTCTCCCATACCTACATTGACGATCTCCACCATATACCGGCGCCCGATCCTTGCAATGAAGGACTGCCGTATCTTCAGCGCCTGTATCTTATCCACGGGGATCGTATACTCTACCTTCTTAAAGAAGCCGTATTTAATATAGATCTTATCTCCCAGACGCTTTGCCCGGAAATCATAATACCTGACAAAATCCTTCACCGTATCCCATAGGGTGGAGAGTATGAGAAATGCCGCTACCAGAATGCCTGCCGCCGCCCCTGACAGAGACGCCGTCACATCCGCACGCCCGAGCACCTCAGCTACGCTTATCACTGTCCCCGCGATCACAAGGAGGAACAGCCCCACTGACAGAATACTGATCGAAAAGACGCCGTGCTCAATGATATCGGCGATCCCGGCGCGCACGTCATACTCCGCCGGCTCTCTCATGACAGAGGACACGCTCTGTATGGTTTTCCCTTCATCTGCGGCGTCTCCTGCAATAGCGCTGCTGCCGGGCGTGATCCCGGAAGCCTCTTCCATCTTCCTCTCAACTTCCTGCTGGAACCAGAGCGCGTCGGCTTTTTTCAGCACGATCTTGACATCCGTGCTGTCCGCCGTGGAGCGGCTGTTCGTATCCAGTTTCACCTTGCAGGTGCCGAACACCATCTCGATCAGATTCTGTTCCAGATTGATATTGGAGATATTCCGTATCCCGATCGTATTTTTCTTTTTGCTGATCCTTCCCTTCTCGATCACGATAGCGTTTTCTTCAATAGATATGTACGTCCGCGCCCAGACGAGGAACTGGCCTGCCAGGCTGACCGCCAGAAGAAGCGTCACCGCAGCCAGGATCAAAAATCCCCTGCCTGTCAAAAAGGAAAGGTCTGATTCCATAAGCTCGTCTATGCTCTGGAAAAGCTGCGTGACAACCAGCACAAGGACCGCAGCGATCACGGCGCCTGTCTGCTCCAGGATAATGGATATGTGGTTGCGGAATCTTCGTTTCTGTCCTGTCTCATTGTCTTTCATCTGCCAATCCCTTTCTCCCCGTTATACTGTGCGCTGCATCCGGCTTCTCTCTCATCCGCCTGTGCGCCGTTCATTTTCTGCCTCTGCTCCGACACGATCTCATTGATCCGTCTTCTTAAGCTGTCCGCGATCTGCTCCGCCCTTTCATCCTCCAGAAATGAGATGGTCACATCGCCGCCCCCGGTCGTCACGATCACCTTAGCCACCCGGAACAACTGATCGATCGGGCCTTTCTTCGTCTGGATCTTATGGATCCGCTCAATGGGGACAATGTTCCGCTTTACAAACAGGTATCCCTCGATGATGTCAATGCACTCTTCATTGATGCTGTAGCGGTATCTGTGATACCTGAAATACGGACTGGCAAATACATCGATCAGTATCAGGACCGCAAGGATCAGCGAGATCCATTTTCCCACGGTAATATTATCGGGGAATATCCAGAAATAATCGACTGCCCCGACGACTGCCAGAGCGATCGCCCCGGCGATAACATCAGCCGTATACATACAGTACAGCGCCCGTTTCGAAAGTTTCTCGTATTTCAAATGTTCCTGCATCTTTATCTTCCTCCGTTTCCGTACTCATGCGGCCTGATCGCGTCTCTTATCCGTAAACATGAAAAGCGCCCCGCTTTTGTACTATGCATTTAATACAATGATACGGGACGTCTTCTTCATTGTCAACCGGTTTTTCTCAGTCTGTTCCTCTTATCTTCTCCTCGATCCGAAGAAGCCTGTTGCATTTCTCCATATACTCCATATGGCAGGGGTATCCGGTCCTGATCCGGGCGGCGCGAAATGCAACGGCAAGATCGGCGGCAAGAGTGTCTGCCGTCTCTCCGGCATTGTGCGCAACTGTCACACTGTAACCGGCTTCCTGCGCCCTTTTTATCAGGTCGGACAGTCCGCTCAGCGTTCTCCCCGCCCCTGCTCTTATCACGACGGCATTTGCCGCGCCAGCCTTGATCCCTTTTTCCAGACGTCCGGGATCCGAGCGGAACAGGGCGTCCCCTGCGAGCTGTACCCTGTTTCCAAGAGATCCCGTCATCTGCGCCCAGCCGTTCCAGTCTTCACAGTCCAACGGATCTTCTATCGACGATACATGGAATTCCTCCGCCAGCTCTTCATAGTAGGCTGCCGCCTCCTTCGCTGTCCTGCACACATCTCCTTCTTTCACGCTCTCCTCATAAGGAAACCGGTAACAGCCGCGCTCTCGGTCATACTGCCAGGAAGCAGATGCTCTCAGCCCGAAGGTCACGTCCTTTCCCACCTGGAATCCTGCCCGTTCAGCTGCCCATTCCAACCGGTCCAGCATTTTCCGGACATCGGCAGATACCGTCCCGGTCAGGCGCAGGATCTCTATACACATAGTAAGCTGCCCGCGAAGCGAAAGAGCGCCGGAGGGGATAAGATATACTCCTGCCGACGCGCTCACCTCCGGCACCGGCATACTCTTTGCATGCACTCCTCCCAGATAACGGTATAAGGGCAGCTTAAGCGCCGCGGCGGCAGCCCTTGCAGCGGCAGCGGACACGCCGAAGACCGCCTGCGTTCCCAGCGCGCTCCTTCCATTTGATCCATTTGGTCCATCCAGCCGCGTCAGCGCTTTGTCGATCTCCTTCTGATCAAACACATTCCGCCCGATCAGCTCCTGTGCGATATGCGTATTTATGATCTCCACGGCTTTTTCCGCCCCTGTATCCGCCCCTGCGTCATTCCCTGTATCCGCTGCGTCATTCCCTGTATCCATCCCTGCATCATTTCCTGCATCCGTACCTGACGGAACCGATACCCTGCCTACGATCCCGTCTCCCGCCAGCACTTCTGTCTCCACGGTCAGGTTTCCGTCGCAGTCAAAAATCTCTCTTGCAAATATATCCCGGATCGGCAGTTCTGCATCCAGCTGCTCCAACTTTATCACGCTCCTTTTCCCGTCCTGTTCTGAGGATTTATTATTCCCCGCCGTACCTTCTTAATGCGTTGACTTTTCATTTTCCAGAGATTACAATTCGGATAGAGGCATAAAATGCCGGAACTATACCGCGCCAAAAGAGGAGGGATATCCTAATGAAAGACAGATTAAAATACTTTTTCCTGCTGACGTTCAGCACACTTCTCATTGCATTCGGAACTTATTTTTTCAAATTTACAAATAACTTCACGTTCGGCGGGATCACGGGTCTTGCAGTCCTGGCGGCGAAAACAGGGCTTATCTCTGCCAGCGACTTTAACCTTGTCATGAGTATGATCCTGCTTCTGGTCGGCCTTATCGTCCTCGGGAAGAAATTTGCCGCAAAAACCGCATACTGCAGCATCCTTCTCTCTTTCGCATTGTCGGCTATGGAAAGGATCTGGCCCATGAGCGCTCCTCTCACGGAGCAGCCCATGCTGGAATTATGCTTTGCGATCGCGCTTCCGGCACTGGGATCCGCGATCCTGTTCAATATCGGCGCTTCCAGCGGCGGCACGGATATCATAGCCATGATCCTGAAGAAATATTCCAGTTTCGACATCGGACGCGCTCTCATGATATCCGATGCAGTGATCACCGCGGCAGGCTTCTTCATCTTCGATGTCGAGACAGGGCTTTATTCGGTCCTGGGCCTTGCGATCCGCTCCTTCATGATCGATACCTTTATCGAGAGTTTCAATCTGTCAAAATACTTTAATGTCGTATGCGACCATCCGGAACAGATCTGCGACTTTATCGTACACACCCTCAACAGGAGCGCCAGCGTGTGCCATGCCAAAGGTGCATACTCGGGCAAGGACAAATATATCATCTTCACGGCGCTCAACCGGGTGCAGGCTGTCCGGCTCAGAAATTATATCCGCCAGAGTGATCCGGAAGCATTTATCCTGATCTCAAACACGAGTGAAATCATAGGAAAAGGTTTCCATAGTGTATAATATCAAATATATAGAAACGGAGAAATTTACATGAAACATCTTGTCATTGCAGAAAAGCCGTCCGTTGCCCGCGATATCGCGCGAGTGCTCGGATGCAGTAAAAAGACCAATTCATATATAGAAGGCAAAGACTATGTCGTCACATGGGCGCTGGGGCACCTCGTTACCCTTGCCGATCCGGAAGAGTATGGAGAGCAGTATAAGACATGGAATCTGGACACCCTCCCCATGCTGCCCGACCGCTGGAAACTGGTCGTGATCCGGCAGACTTCAAAACAGTACCACGCCGTCAAGGAACAGATCTTCCGGAAGGATATCTCGGATATCATTATCGCCACTGACGCCGGACGCGAGGGGGAGCTCGTGGCCCGCTGGATCCTCGAGAAAGCCGGGAACAAAAAGCCGCTGAAACGTCTCTGGATCTCATCGGTGACTGACAAGGCGATCCGGGATGGATTCGCACATCTGCGGCCTGGCAAAGACTATGAAGATCTGTATCACGCAGCAGTGGCCCGCGCAGAAGCCGACTGGGAGGTAGGCATCAACGCCACCCGCGCGCTCACATGTAAATACAACGCCCAGCTCTCCTGCGGAAGAGTGCAGACGCCCACGCTGGCAATGATCGCATCCCGGGAGGAAGAGATCAAGAAGTTTGTTCCGAAATCATATTATGGACTCAAGGCAGTTGCAAAAGGGATCCCATTCCTCTGGACAGATGCGAAGAATAACTCCGGCCGCACATTTGACAGATCCAGGATCGAACCGATCTGCAAAGGCGCGGCTCAGAAGATCAGGGTCTCAGAAGTAAAGAAGAAATCAAAGAAAACATACTCTCCCGCTCTCTATGATCTGACCGCACTGCAGAGGGAGGCCAACCAGCGGTACGGATACTCAGCAAAAGAGACATTAAATATCATGCAGCGCCTTTACGAAAACCACAAGGTGCTCACCTATCCGCGGACCGATTCGCGCTATCTGACCTCCGATATGACAGGCACTCTGAAAGAACGCCTGAACGCCTGTGCTGTCGGCCCTTACCGCAAGGCTGCGTCACGTCTCTCCATGCACGAGATCAAAGCTGACAAGTCTTTTGTAAATAATGCGAAAGTCTCGGACCACCATGCGATCATCCCCACCGAGCAGTTCGTCCAGCTCGAGCATATGTCAAATGACGAGCGCAGGATATACGACCTTGTTGTCCGCCGTTTCCTCGCCGTCCTGTCTCCTGCCTGTGAATACGAGGAGATATCCCTGACCGGGATGATCGGGAAAGAGACGTTCCGCGCAAAGGGCAGCCGGATCCTGTCCCCCGGCTGGCGCGGGATCTATGACGCGGACTGGGCAGATCTTGAAGAGGACGATAACCCGGACTTTGACAAAGACACCGGCAGGTCTTCTATGGCAGACACCGCATGGCCTGATGTCAGGGAGGGCGACGAACTTCCCGTCTCCTCACTGTCGATCACCGAGGGGAAGACAAAACCGCCGGCTTATTTTACAGAAGGCACACTGATCGCAGCGATGGAAAATCCCGCACGGTATATGCAGCAGAAAGACCGGACGCTGGCGCGCACCCTGGGGGAGACCGGCGGTCTCGGGACTGTCGCGACCCGCGCCGATATCATTGAGAAACTCTTCGGCAGCTTCCTCATGGAAAAGAAAGGCTCAGAGATCCATATCACGTCCAAGGGGAGACAGCTCCTGTCCCTTGTGCCGTCTGATCTCAAGAGCCCCGAACTCACCGCGCAGTGGGAACTCAGGCTCAGATCCATCGCACAGGGAAAAGAATCACAGAGCAAATTCATGACAGAGATCGAGGATTACACGAAATCACTGATCAGCCAGATCAAGAATGCAGACGGCACATTCCGCCATGACAATCTGACCCGCCGCAAATGCCCGCAGTGCGGCAAATTGATGCTTGAAGTCAACGGCAAACACGGAAAGATGCTCGTATGCCAGGACAGAGAATGCGGCTACCGCGAGACAATCTCCAGACGCACCAACGCCCGCTGTCCCGTCTGCCATAAAAAGATGGAGCTTGTCGGGAAAGGCGACGCCCAGAGATTCGTCTGCTCCTGCGGCCACAAAGAAAAACTCTCCTCATTCCAGGAGAGAAAGAAAAAAGAAGGAAAAGGCGCAAATAAACGGGATGTGGCTGTTTATATGAGGAAGCAGGCAAAAGAGGCAAAAGAACCCATCAATAATGCATTCGCCGAAGCATTTAAAAATCTGGGGCTGTA
This sequence comes from Candidatus Mediterraneibacter faecavium, assembly GCA_019119995.1. GTDB lineage: Bacteria > Bacillota > Clostridia > Lachnospirales > Lachnospiraceae > Mediterraneibacter > Mediterraneibacter faecavium. Next base: position 19,411 of record DWVY01000013.1, read on the forward strand.
GATGCGAATTCGTGTTTGTCGGTGAGATACTTTGCGATAAAACATGAAACATCCGAAAATCAATCGGACACAATATGTTGATCCACGTTATCGGGACAGGCGGGGACAGGATGCTTCCGGTTCCGGTTACAGGGCATAAGAGATAGTAATAAGCCCGTGGTGTGGCGTTAACTATCTCTAATGCCCTTCCACAGTCACCGTCAGCCTCCTATCCCCGCCCATCCCGAAAGGTTCATCAAAGGGGCTGTATCCGACTGATTTTCTGCATTCATCCAACAGGAAGCATCTCCCCGACAATCACGGAATTAGATAAACCGCGTCGAAAGGGGAACTGTATCGAAAAAGATGCTGTCTTAGGGACTGCTGTTTTTAATAAATGGTGAACCGTTTCCGGTTATGGAGATTTCTGGTTCTGCTTGTCTGTTTTATATCTGCCGGATATCTGGAATCTTAGTTGATAAAGTTCTGACTTCTTCCGGCTTTTAATGAGTGCTTGTTGAAGGATGACGCTGCGGCGGAAGAAAAGACTACCGACCGGATAAGACAGCGGAAAAAGATGATGCTGCATAAGCTGTGCATCGACATGGAGCGTTCCGAATACACCTTGTTCTCCATGTTAGCGATGTTAAAATGCAAGTCCCGCTGGACGAGCATTTTGATATCGCGTTACATGGATTCGAGGGGATGAGGTAAAGCGGGTCGGCACAGCGTTGCAGGATCATCTTTTTCCGCGTCCCTTATCCGATCAATATACTTTCTTCTACTGTGGCGTTAGCCTTTCGACAAACACGAATTTAATCTGCAAGTTCCGACAGGGGTTTGATCTGATAGCCCATTTCCGTCCATTTTGTCAGCAGTTCATCGAGTATCGCTGCGTTAGTAGATGATGTGCTGTGGAGCAGGACGATGGCTCCGGGATGGATCCGCCCGAGGAGTTTGGCGAAGGCTTCTTCTTCCGTCGGCTGGTCGTCCTGATACCAGTCTACATATGCGAGGCTCCAGAAGAAAGTCTTATATCCCAGTTCCTGAGCCATTTCCAGATTAGATTCGCTGTATATCCCCCGCGGAGGACGATAGTATCGGGCCATTTCCTGACCGGTCGCATTGAGAAAAGCGTCCTCTACATCCGTCATTTCTTTTTTGAAAGAATTCATATCCGCAATCTGCGACATGTCGGGGTGATGCCACGTATGATTGCCGACGGCATGGCCTTCGTCAACCATTCTTCTGACAAGACCGGGTTCCGATTCTACGTATGTTCCCGTGACGAAGAATGTGGCTGATACATTATGCTTTTTCAGTGTGTCCAGTATAGGTGCAGTGTTTCCGTTTTCATAGCCGGCGTCGAAAGTGAGGTAGAGGATTTTTTCATCGGTATCCTGTGCATAGTATGCGTCGTATCGGGCGAGCTCTTCGATCGTAGCATTGCCGTCAGGCCGTTTTCCGTTTTCGTGAAACTTCAATCCCCAGTTCCATTCAGCAGATGCAGAGACGGCTTCAGCCGGGGCAGAGGCATTGGAACTTTCATCCTGCTGTCTGCCCAGCATCTGCTCTTGCCAGAGAGCAGCTCCGGTTCCGATAAGATATGCGGCTGTAAAAAGAAATAGGAAAGAAAAGATGCGGATCAATAGCTGCTTTTTCATAATTGCTGCAATCACATAAATCAGATTTTTATAATCATATGAAATAAGAAGCGGATTTAAAACTGATATTGAAAAAAACGGTATTGGAAAACTGGCTGGAGAACTGACAAAAACTGCCGAAAACAGATGTTGAGGAACATTGAAAACCGGCTTTTTTTCTGGTATTATAGCTATAGATAAATCTAGGATGAATCTCAGGAGGATATTATGGCGGAAGATTATACGGGAATGGCGATCGGTATATTTGAACTGGAGAGTGAGTGTATCTGTTTTGTGGCACTCGATGCAGCGGCAAAAGCCGCGAACGTAAGGATACAGGCGGTGGAGAGAAACCGTCTGAAATCGGGCGCCTGCGTAAAGATGCGCGGAAGTGTGTCGGATGTGAAAGCGGCTATGGAGGCTGCTCTGGATGCGGCAAAAGGACGCAGCAAGGTCGTATCACATACGGTGATCGCGGCACCGTCAGAGGACACGGAGACAGCGATCGCGATGACGATCGCAAAGTAACAGCAGCAGAAGAAAATGAGAAAGCTGCCTGAAAAAGTGCAGGAAAGGACAGGAAAGAGATATGACATATGGAGCTTATGGACTTGTGGAAGTCGTGGGAGAGGCAAATGCAATCCTTGTAACAGATCGTATGCTTAAGACTTCTGAAGTAGAATATGTAACGCAGGATACAAAATGCGGAGGCCATGCACTTGTATTTGTAGGTGGAGATGTGGCTGCTGTCACGGCAGCAGTAGAGAGTGTGAAGCAGGATCCGCCGTGCGAGGTGATCGAGTCGGCAGTGATATCGAATCCTTCGCAGGAGATGAATGATATAGTCGAGTTGTTTAAAAGCAGAAGAAAATAGCAGAAAGCTGTGGATTAAGCTGTAAATTAAGGTACGGATAATATGAGGCGCAAAGCCGTGTCCCGGAGAGAAAAAGCTGGATTCTCCGGGGCATGGTTTTTTTGTATGCCGGAAAGCGCTCTTTTACGAGACAGTGGACATTTCCGGAAAAGGATAGTAGAATGATATCTGGAATTTTGAGAATGAAATGGAGATTACCATGGAAAAGGCGGTTTTATTTTTCGATATTGACGGTACGATCTTGAGCGAGAAGACGAGATCGATACCGGAAAGCGCCGTGAACGCGCTTCAGAGGGCAAAAAAGGCGGGACATCTGCTCTTTATCAATACGGGACGGACGATCTGCAGTGTCCCGGCTGAGATCCGGCGGATGTCTTTTGACGGCTTTCTGTGCGGGTGCGGGACGCATCTGTTTTTTCATGAGGAAGAGTTGCTGGCGAAGTCGCTGCCGCGTGAAAGGGGCAGGGAGATCATTGAAAAAGCATTTGAGTGCAATCTCGGGGCTATCGCGGAGGGGCCGGAGGATGTATACTTCCCGAGCCGGATCTCCAGATTTGACAATCTGGAGTCTTCGCGGAGATATTTCAGGGAGAAGGGCATGGGGATCGAGTGCCCGATCGAGAGAGATGATTTTATATACGACAAGCTCTTCGTCTATGCGGACCGGCACAGTGATCTGAAGAGTTTTCTGGATTTTATCGATGAAGATATGGAGGCGCTGGACCGGGGCGGCAATGCGTACGAAGTGGTGCAGAAAGGATATTCCAAGGGAACGGCCTGTGGATTTATGCTGGACAGACTGAATATGACAAAGGAGCAGGCATATGTGTTCGGAGACAGCAGCAACGATCTGGCGATGTTTGAATTCGCGGTTCATGCGGTGGCGATGGGGTATCATGACGCGGTGCTGGATCCGTACACGGAGTTTGTGACAAGAGATGTGGAGGATGACGGGATCATGTATGCGCTCGAGCATTACGGGCTGATATAGGAGAGTGGCGGACAGATCCGATGACAGCTTAACAGAGCAGAAGCAGGAGAGGCGGAAAAGACGATGAAGATTTTTGTGTACAGTTACAGGGAGTTTGACGAAGCGGAGTATTTTCAGAAATTTTCAGAGGAGTATGGTGTGGAGCTCGGTATCTCCACGGATGATCCGACGATGGAAAATGCATATCTCGCGGAAGGATATGAGTATGTGAGCATTATCACGACGAAGATCGATGCGAAATTAATGGAGCGGTTCTATGAACTGGGCGTGAAGATGATCTCTACGCGGACCATTGGTTATGATCATGTGGATCTTGCAGCGGCGAAGCGTCTGGGCGTTCATGTGAGCAATGTGTCCTACTCACCGGAATGTGTGGCGGACTATACGGTCATGCTGATGCTCATGTCGATCCGGAAGATGAAGCGGATCATGCAGAGAGAGGAGATCAATGATTTCTCCCTTCCGGGCATCCAGGGGCGGGAACTGCCGAACTTTACAGTCGGCGTTCTCGGAACAGGGAGGATCGGACGGGCAGTGATCCGGGATCTGACAGGATTCGGATGCAAGATCTATGCATATGATAAATATGAAAACGATTCGGTAAAAGAGTATGCGCAGTATGCGGATCTGGATACGATCTACAGGGAATGCGACCTCATTACCCTGCATATGCCTCTGCTGGAGGATAACTTCCACCTGATCGACGGCGATGCCATAGCGAAGATGAAAGACGGCGTTGTGATCGTCAATACGGCAAGAGGCGGACTGATCGATACGAAAGCTCTGATCGAAGGGATCGAGTCGGGCAAGATAAGCGCAGCGGGGCTGGATGTGATCGAGGACGAGTTCGGCATGTATTATTATGACAGAAAATCTGATGTTTTGAGTAAGAGGGATCTGTACATTTTAAGAGGGTTCCCGAATGTGATCGTCACGCCCCATATGGCGTTTTACACGGATCAGGCGGTAAGTGATATGGTGAAGAATTCCATGCTCAGCTGCATTTATCACGCGGAGGGCAGGGAAGATCCGTGGGCAGTAGTCTGACAATAACTTTATTTCTATTGTCGACAGGGTTCGTTCTTTTTCTTGGGATAGCAGTGGTATACTGTGGCAAACTTATGAAAAAGGAGGAACATGATGACAAAGAAGAAAAAGATCACTCTGATCATAGCTATCCTGGCTGTTATCATTGCAGCAGGAGCTTCTGTTGGTACTTATCTGTATATCAACCGGTTTGACGCGGGGGAATATGTACAGGCGGTACTGGATACATCTTACAAGAATAAAACGGAACAGTATGTGGAGATCACGGGGATATCACAGAAAGAGGCAGAGAAGATATTTGAGGACAATCTTGACGCTACGATGGCGGGCTTTGAAAGCTCTGAGATGCCGGAGGAGATGCTGCCAAAGTACCGGGAACTGTTCGGGGAGATTGCCGGAAAGGTGAGCTATACGATCGGAGAGCCCGAAAAACAGGAGGACGGTACATACACAGTGCCTGTTATTGTCAAGCCGATCACGCTTTTTACCGATACATATGAGACATTTCAGACACGGGCTCAGGAGTACGCACAGGAAGTAACGGACAGTGTGATGAACGGCGGTGAGATGCCTACAGACGAAGAAATGCAGAACAGGATCTATCAGATCTACTACGATGTACTCAAAGAACGGGTGGACTCGGGGATGCTCTACGGAGGCGCAAGAAATATCACGCTGCATGTGACAAAAGAAAGCAGCAGGGCGTTTGTCATTGATCCGGATGATATGGATAAGTTGGATTCCATGCTGATTGAGAGCGTGGATAACGGGGAGACTGTCTATTGACATTTCAAACAAAACAGGTTTTCGGGAAGCTGAGTTTCACCCGTATCATTCCGTCTTCATATTCCGCCGAAATCTCTCCTCCCATCTGTTCGGTCAGTACTTTTGCGATAGAGAGGCCGAGTCCGGTGGAATCTGCCGATGCGCTCTCCACAGTGTAAAAGCGGTCGAAGAGACGTCCTACCCGGATCTCGTCGAGCGCAGAGGCATGATTGGCAAAAGTGATCCCTCCGTCTTTGTCTAAAGTGATGACCAGATCCCCGTCACTGTATTTGACCGCATTGCTGATGATGTTCCCGAAGATGCGGGAAAGGGCATTGCGGTTGAGCATCCGGACTATTTTCTGTTCCGGCATGGATATTTCCGGCGTGATATGCTTTTGTTTTAATGCGGCATAAAGGGCGGAGATGCTGTCCTCCAGACAGCGGTTGAGAATGACCGGCTCATCGGGGGTCCCGCCGGAAACGCTGGTATATACCGAATAACGGAAAAGCTCTTCCGTGAGATGGCGCATATTTTCCGTGCGTCCCCGGATGATCTTCAGATACCGGCTGACTGTATCAGATGTTTCCTCCCGGTCGAGAAGATCCAGATAACCGCAGATGGCGGTCAGAGGTGTGCGCAGATCGTGGGAAATGTTAGTGACAGCGTTCTTCAGATCCTTATCACCCTGTTGGAAACGGCGGCGGTCATCCTGAAGGAGCAGGAGTTCCTTATTAATGGTATCGGCCAGTTTCCTCATGTGCCGGTCGCAGCTGGAAATGCCGATCAGGGTATTGGTGTCTGACGCTGCCCGGCCGGCAAAGCCGTCGGCAATCTCGTCCGCAGACTTTTTCAGCAGACAGATCTTGATGATCAGTATGAAAATGATAAATGTCAGTATGCCGGTCAGGCAGCAAAGCCAGAATACCATGATAAAACCTCCGTTACAGGCGGTCCGCAGACCTTACGGATATGCGCGGCCGTCTATTTTATATCTTTCTTTTTGAATGCAAACATTCCGATCCCCGTGGATAGGATAATGATGCAGGCGGAGTAAGCGGCAAGCAGTCCGGGAGACTGTGCGATCCCGCCGCCCTGTGAGATACTGACTGCCTGTCCGGTAGGGAGAAAGTCGTTGATAAACTGATAGATATCACGCTCTGTCCCCTCTTCTATATAAGCCGGATTGGGTTCTTCCTTTACTTCAGTGACGATACCGCTGTCATTTGTTACGACCATAGGCAGCGTTTCCGGCGCTGTCAGTTTGTTCATCACATAGATTGATGCGACGAGCAGAAAGCAGGCAGCCAGAATGTTTACAACGGCGGTCAGCGCCTTGTTCTGGCAGAGCATTGCGGTAAGTGTGCACAGCGCGGTAAATGCGGCGGACATGACCAGGCTGCACAGGATCAGTATGACGATGCCTTTGAGGATACTGGTGTCGATCGAATAGAGCGGTATGCCGACGGCAAGTGCTCCGACGATATAACTGATGCAGAATGCCATTCCGGCAACAGAGCAGACAACGAGGTTAGAAAGATAGATGCAGGTTCTTGTGTGACCAATGATAAGTTTGTTGCGTATCGTGCCGTCGCTGTACTCTGTTCCTGTAAAAAGGCTGTCAAAGGCCGGAATGAGGAAAACAATCACCAACGCATAGACAAAAAGGATATTGGTAAGCTGCGGGGCGTTCTCTCCGTATTCCTGCATGGCGATGTAGTGCATTGCCGCCATAAATATACCCAATAGAAATATTCCGGCTGTACAGATCCAAAAAAATTTATTCTTTTTCAATCTTGCAAAATCCGCGGATAATAGTCTACTCATTTTGATTCCCTCCTCCGATCAGATTGACATAGTAGCTCTCAAGGCTTTCTTCGCGCTCATTCAGAGAGATGATGTCACATCCCTGATCCGCAAGGGCGAGGGCAAGCTGAGATATGTTGACTTTGGCGAAGATGTCCGCCATCGTATCGGAGAGGATACGGTAGTCCAGCTCCATTTCATCGAGTACCCGCGAGAGGACGCGGACATCGGATACCTGTACGCGGATGCATTTGCGGCAGGCAGCGTCCAGTTCGGCGGCGCCCATTTCTTTTACCATGTGTCCGCTGTCGATGAAGCCGTAGTGGGTGGCGAGGCGGGAGAGCTCATCTAGGATATGGCTGGAGATGAGAAAGGTGATCCCTTTTTCCCGGTTCAGCTTCAGGATCAGTTCCCGCACTTCGATGATGCCCTGCGGGTCCAGTCCGTTGACAGGTTCGTCGAGGATGAGGAAGTCCGGATTCCCTGCCAGTGCGATGGCGATGCCGAGTCTCTGCTTCATGCCGAGAGAGAAGTGCTTTGCTTTCTTCTTACCGGTATTTTCAAGCCCGACAAGACGGAGCAGTTCCGGGATGCTGTCAAAGGACGGCAGACCGATGATGCGGTACTGTTCTTTCAGGTTATCTTCAGCAGTCATGTCCTGATAAATGGAAGGGGTCTCTACGACCGCGCCCATTCTGCGGCGGCATCTGCTGATGCCGGGATCCGTATGTTCAGTTCCGTAGAGCGTATAGCTTCCGGCGGAAGGTTCCTGAAGTCCGCATACAAGGCGGATCAATGTAGTCTTGCCAGCGCCGTTCTTCCCGATGAATCCGTAGATCGCCCCTTTGGGAACATGGATGGAGAAGTCATTCAGCGCTTTGAAGTTCTTATAGCGTTTACCCAGTGACCGGGCTGTCAGAATATAATCCATAATTTCAGCCTCCTTAATGTTACGATTAGTAACAGTTCAGTCATGGACTGTTACCACTATTTTTTTATCTGACACCGTGTATTCTATCGTGCGGTGGTTAAGAAATCGGTTAAGGAAACAGTAAAGAAACAGTTAAGATTATGGAACGGTTAAGGCAGCAGTTCTTCGTTGAGCTTAAAACCGATCCCCCAGACAGCCTCGATATAGTCTTTCCCCTCGACAGCTTTCAGCTTTTTCCTGAGATTGCTGATATGGACTTTCAGGGAGCTTTCCGTACAGTCGGGCGTATCCTCGCTGATCCGGTCCAGCATTACGGATTTCGTGATGACCTGTGACGGATTTGCTATGAGCAGTTTGAGGATGGCGTATTCGGTCTGTGTCAGGCGGACCGACGTGTCCGCAACTGTTACGGCACGGGTATCTGTATTCATGCGGATCACATCGAAAGAGAGGATACCGGATGATCTTCGGTCAGCGCTTTTCCTGAGCTGCACAGTGATGCGGGCCAGCAGCTCGGAAGTATCAAAAGGCTTAGTAATATAATCCGCCGCCCCGCCAAGAAGAAGCTCCACTTTATCGGAGACTTCGGCTTTGGCGCTCACGACGATCACAGGGATATCCTTGATGAGCGGAAGAAGCTCTTCGCCGCTTAAGCCCGGCAGCATCAGATCCAGCAGGATGAGATCCGGGCGGCGGGAAGAAAGGTACAGGAGCGCTTCCGTGCCGGAATAAGCGCGCCCTACATTGTAGTTTTCCTTTATGAGAAGTTCTTCCAGCATATCGCCGATATATACGTCGTCATCTACGATCAGTATTGTTTTCAAGACGGTTACCTCCGCGTAATGTATGTCATGGTTTATTTTAGACAGAAAGAGAAGAAAATTCAAGAATGCGCAAGTCAAAATCTATAGGATCAGCCCGCGATTGGTGTTATCATAAAAGCATATCGAAAAAAACGGGCAGACGATACAAAAAGGATACAATTGTCCGGTACACTGACATCAGAAACAAAAAGACGGAAAGAGGAGTCGTGTATGGAACTGAAACTTTTGATCGCAGAGGATGACCGGCTGCTTGCAGAGGCGGTGAGCGATTACTTTACCGCCAAAGGATGGAGCGCGGAATGTGCGTATGACGGGATCACGGCACTGGAGAAGGCCGAGAGGCATTCTTATCAGATGATCCTTCTGGATGTGATGCTGCCGGGATGCGACGGATTCTCTGTATGCAGGAAGATCCGGGAAGTATCCGGAACGCCGATCTTCTTTATCACGGCGAGAGTGATGGAGGAAGACGAGCTGAACGGCTATGCCGTGGGAGCAGACGATTATATCACCAAGCCTTTTTCTCTGGCGGTGCTCTACGCCAAGGTGATGGCACTGACCGGCAGATTCCGCAGCGGAGCGCAGAGCGAGCTTCTTAGACGGGGCGACGTGACAGTCAATCTACACACCCGGGAGACGTTCGTTGCCGGCAGCACGATGAGGCTGGCGCCGAAGGAATATGATATGCTCCTGCTTTTCCTGGAGAATCCGAACCGGATCTTCACGAGAGACCAGCTGCTGATCCGGCTGTGGGGCTATGACTTCGAGGGAAATGAACGGGTCGTGGATAATCATATCAAGAAGCTGCGAAAAGCGCTGGCAGGAAGCCGGTGTCAGATCCATACCGTGAGGAAATCCGGTTACAGGATGGAGGTGTCGGTATGAAAGAGGATAATAAGACAATTATGAAACGCTTCGGTTATACGGGCTGGAAACTGCGGACGGTCCTGATCCTTGCTTTCGCCCTGATCTGGTTTTTCAGCATGCTGCTGGCTACCTGGGTGGATCAGCTGGCGAAGCGGGGCGATTACAGTGAGAACATTTCCCGGATGCAGGGGGATATTTTAGAACAGCTGGATTATGATCTTGCATTCCTGCGTGAAAATCCGGAATTTACTGAACAGGAACAGGAGGAGAGGAGAAGCAGCAGCCTGTATGCGGCTTTAAGCTCCAGAGCCCAGACCTACAGCACACAGTATCAGCAGGTATCAGCCGCCGTGTATGACGAGAACGGGAGACTGGCTGCACAGAGTACGGATATACTGTCGGCTGATATGCGTTATGGTTCCTGGGTGCTTGGCAAGAGTTTTCTCCTGGCTGATCATCTGACGGAGGAAGAACTTATAACGCTGGCGCAGTATGAAGCTGAAAATACCAAAGCACATGATTATGGCAGAGACAGGTATGAATTCAGCGCCGGATATACGGAAGACGGGAAAGAACTGACGGCAGTGCAGGCGCGCCGGGTTTACTATTCAACAGATGACAGGGAACAGGGGAAAATGGAAGGAGAAGACGCAGACATTGTTATATGGCAGAACGAAGACGTTTCCGGAACAGAAAAGACCACAGAGGCAGTTCTATGGATGCCGGGGATTGCCTGCGGCGGGATCAGCGCATGGGAAAACTGGAGGAATCAGGCATATCTGCAGGAATTTCCGGAAGAATACAAAGGGACTGACAGCGGAACCGAAGAAAAGGATTTTGTACTCTATATGGAATCAGCGGCCGGGTTTTATCCGGATAACAGGTATGACGAACCGGGATATACACTCGTGATCCGCTCAGCGGCGCACCCGTGGATGGCTGCGGTTGACTCTCTGAAAGTGATCTATGCGTGGGGAGCGGCGCTGTCTGCGCTGTGTGCAGGTCTGGTTCTCTTTATCGTAGAGCGGACGTTCCGGCGACGTGCCTTACTTGAAGAACAGCGGCGGGATTTTATCAATGCCATCGCCCATGAAATGAAGACCCCGCTGGCAGTGATCCGAGGATTTTCTGAGAATCTGGAGGAGAATGCAAACAGCGGGAAAAGAAAATATTACCTGGAGCAGATCATCGGACAGACGGAGCGGATGGACGATATGGTGAAGGAGATGGTCTGTATCTCGGGGCTGGATTCCGGGGCATATCGCCTAAAAAAAGAAAAGATCTCTGTCAGAGATCTGATCGGAGAACTTGCGGCAGAACAGAATGACCGGATCGAGGAGAAACGGATCGATCTGCAGGTAAGCTGCAAAGAGGACTTCGTGATCGAAGGAGATAAGCGGTTTATCGAAAAAGCATTCGCCTGTATTCTTGACAATGCAGTCAGCCATAACCGGGAGGAAGGGACAATACTGATCCATATGGAAAAAGACAGATGCGTGATCGAGAATACCGGGGAAAGGATCCCGGAAGAAGATCTTCCCCGTGTATGCGAGCTCTTCTTTACAGGAGAAAAAAGCAGAGACAGAGGAGAGAAACATCTGGGAGCGGGCCTGTATCTGGCAGAGCGGATCTTCCGGATGCACGGTTTAAAGCTTAAGATCGAAAATACAGAAAGCGGCGTGCGGGCAGCAGTGTTTATGTGATCATCCATAGGATACCGAAAAATACAATGCTGGATAAAATAAGCATAAATTTTGGATAAAAATCGGATAAAATATGTTGAAATGCGGATGGACATGCATTATAATTAAGCACATAAAAGATCCGGTGGTGCGGATCGGGACTCGGGAAGCTTGGTACAGAAGCGGGAAGGAGAAGTGTGTTTATGACGATCAGGGAGATGCAGGAGAGAAAGAAGGAGCTCGGTCTTACTTATGCACAGATAGCCGAGAGGTCCGGCCTGCCGGTGGGAACGGTCCAGAAAGTACTCGGCGGGATCACGCTGACGCCCAGATATGATACGATCATGGCGTTGGAGAGTGTGCTGGGGGAGGAGCAGCCTATGGCAGTGAGAGAGGCGGCTGTATCGTATCATGTAAAAAGGCAGGGAGAATACACACTGGAAGATTACTATCAGTTTCCGGACGATGTGCGTCTGGAGCTGATCGACGGAGTGATCTACTACATGTCCTCACCGACATCAGCCCATCAGCTCATCGGCGGATTTATATACAGCAGGATGCTTCGGCACGTGCTGGATAATGGCGGGAAATGTCTGCCGGTGATCGCGCCGATGGATGTACAGCTCGACTGTGATGACAGGACGATGGTAGAGCCAGATGTGCTCATCGTGTGCGACAGAGAGAAGATCATCAACCGGTGTGTGTACGGCGCCCCGGATTTTATCATTGAGATACTGTCAAAGTCTACGAAGAAGAAAGACTCCGTGATCAAGCTGAACAAATATCTAAACGCGGGCGTGCGGGAATACTGGATGATCGATCCGGACAAGCAAAAAGTCATCGTATATGATTTTGAGCATGACGAGTATCCGGTGATCTACGGATTTGATGCGAAGGTTCCGGTCGGGATCTGGAACGGGGAGTTGGAGATCGACTTCGCGGAAGTGTATGATCATGTGAAATTCCTCTATGAGAGGGAGGAGCGATAAGGAAAGTCCAACCGACCATATGGAAGGATTGCTGTAAAATAAGAAATACACAGAATATTCACTAAAATTAAAGAAGTATAAACAATTCTAAAATAAGTGATAAAGTCACTGACAAAACCGGATTCTTCTGTTAAAATGCAAACGTAACATGAAACAGACGTTTTGAGGACGTTTCGATCTTGGTGATCCATTTGCAGGAGGTATGGTTTATGTCTTTGGGATATTATTATAGATTGGTCAACAGCGGTATCGGTAAGAAAGTGAAAGAAGTCTTAAACGGGCTGATCCCCGGACTGATCCCGGAGCCGGTGCCGGTAAGAGTACCGGTGAGACAGCCGGAGAGGAGACCGGGAGATTACCGGACCGGCAGGTAGCAGATAAGAACAGGCAGGAAAACATGCGATAAAAATAAAGGATAAAAAGCAGTGCCGCATCAGGTGATTTTTTCATCTGATGCGGCCTTTGTCTTGTACTGTTTTTGGATTCGTGCTAGAGTAACAGATGAACAGAACATTTGTTTACGGGGAGGATGAAGATGAAAATAGGAAAAAAGATAAGGGCGATATGGTGCTCTCTGATGTTGGCCTTTTCGCTTGCAGCCTGCGGCAGCCCGGACGGGAGCACTGCATACAGTGGAAATACCGCTGACAATAGTGGGGACAGCAGTTCTTCTGTGCAGACTGCCGATACGGTTGAGGATGTGCCGGACTACAGTGGAGAACCCTATGTGGAGATCAACGATAACCAGCCGGAGTTCGAGGAGTATGAGCTGACCACAGTGCCTTTCGAGGACTACAGCGAACTTGACGAGCTGGGCAGATGCGGCGAGGCGGAGGCGTGCGTTGGAGAGGAGACCATGCCGACCGAAGACCGGGAGAGTATCAGCAGCGTAGAGCCCACAGGCTGGGAGAATGAGAAGTACGACAATGTGGACGGCGGATATGTGTACAACCGCTGCCATCTGATCGGATTCCAGCTCACCGGGGAGAATGCCAATGAGGAGAATCTCATCACAGGCACCCGCTATATGAATACGGAAGGGATGCTGCCTTTTGAAAATATGGTCGCCGATTATATCCACGAGACGGACAATCATGTGCTGTACCGTGTGACGCCGATCTTTGAAGGAGAGGACCTGGTCGCCTCCGGGGTACAGATGGAGGCAGAGTCCGTGGAAGATGACGGAGCCGGGATCTGCTTCAATGTGTATGTGTATAATGTACAGCCGCAGATCACGATCAACTATGCCACGGGAGAAAACTGGGAGAGCTCAGAGTCAGACGATGTACAGGAGAATTCTGCCGGAATCGGACAGTCTGCTCAGGACAGAGATTCCGCATCTCAGGGAGACAAATTGCAGTCAGAGAAACAGACCTATATAATAAACGAAAATACAGATAAATTTCATGATCCGGACTGCTCCAGTGTGGGCGAGATCAAAGAGAAAAATAAGAGGGAGTTCACCGGCACCAGTGATGAACTGATCGAGGATGGATACGAACCGTGCGGGATTTGCAAGCCGTGATTATGATAGAAGATATCTCTATATCGTGGGAAGAGTGAAACAGGAAAAATGCTGTATAGGAACAGATGCATAAAAACAGTTGGGAAGAGATTCCGGAAAGGAAGGGCTGAGTATGGAGAAATATAAGAGAATATTTGTGATCGTTATGGATTCCCTCGGCGTGGGAGCCATGGACGACTCACCGGAATTCGGCGATACGGGGGTCAACACACTGGGGCATATCTCGCAGTCAGTGGACAGTTTCCATATGCCTAATCTTCAGAAAATGGGCATGGCGAACCTGACCCCTTTAAAACAGGTGGAGCCGGTGGAAAAGAGCCTCGGATACTATGGAAAGTTAAGAGAGAAGAGCCGGGGCAAGGATACGATGACAGGCCACTGGGAAATGATGGGGCTTGAAGTCACAAAGCCGTTCAAGACATTTACGGAGCACGGATTTCCGCCGGAGCTGATCGCTGAGCTGGAGAAGCGGACAGGACACAAAGTAATCGGAAACAAGAGCGCCAGCGGAACAGAGATCTTAGACGAACTCGGCGAAGAAGAGATCGCCACAGGACATATGATCGTCTATACATCCGCGGACTCGGTTCTTCAGATCTGCGGGAATGAAGAGACTTTCGGACTGGATGAACTGTACCGCTGCTGCGAGATCGCAAGAGAGATCACGATGAAAGACGAGTGGCGCGTGGGGCGCGTCATCGCCCGCCCTTATGTGGGCAGGAAAAAGGGCGAGTTCAAGCGTACAAGCAACCGCCACGACTACGCGCTGAAACCGTTCGGGAAGACCGCTCTCAATGCCCTGCAGGACGCCGGGCTGGATGTGATCTCTGTAGGGAAGATCCGGGATATATTCGACGGCGAAGGAATCACCGAGGCGTATAAATCCAAAAGTTCTGTCCACGGTATGGAGCAGACGATTGAACTGGCACAGAAAGATTTCCACGGTCTGTGTTTTGTCAATCTGGTGGACTTCGATGCACTGTGGGGACACAGAAGAAATCCCCAGGGCTATGCGGAAGAAATCGAGAAGTTCGATATAAATCTCGGGAAACTCCTGTCGCTTCTGAAAGAGGATGACCTGCTGATCATCACGGCGGATCACGGGAATGACCCGACCTATACAGGCACGGACCACACAAGAGAAAAAGTGCCGTTCCTCGCATACTCCCCGTCCATGAGCGGCAGCGGCAAACTTCCGGAGGCAGATACATTTGCGGTGATCGGTGCGACAGTGGCAGATAACTTCGGCGTGAAGATGCCGGAGGGGACGATCGGGGGATCGCTGATGGGGAAACTGCGGTGACGGGAGAGGAGTTGAACCAAATGTGCAATCTGAGCGATTATGTGGAAGAAGATGAAGAAACTATTCGAAAGATACTAAAAAATATAGAATGACCATAATTTTGGAAAGGCGTGATATTCCGGGTGAGATATGAGCACCCGGAATATTTTTGAGTTTTATAGGGATGTACCATTTGGAATTCCGGTGAATTTAGAGAAATGAATCATAGAATAGGTTCCGTTTGCTTGACGCAGGAATAGAATCAGTGTACTATAGTACTTAGTAATACTAAATATTATAAAAGGAGAAGACAAAAATGGACAGCAGATTTGCCCGGCAGATGAAAAAGGGTGTGCTGGATATGATTGTTCTAAAACTTGTTGCAGAAAAAGAGACCTATGGATATGAGTTGATACAGGAACTATCAGAAAGAGGATCCGGATTTTTCGATCTGAAAGAAGGCACCCTTTATCCGGTGCTTTACCGTCTGGAAGACACGGGGCTGGTAAAGGCATTCTGGAAAAATGGTGAGGGGCGTTCTACACCGAAAAAATATTACTGTATCACGGAAAAAGGGAGAGAAACGCTGCATGATTATTACAGTGTCTGGAAACAGTTTGAAAAATGTGTCGATGAGCTGTGCAGGGAGGAGACATTATGACAGAAGATCAGAAGAAAATTAAGCGTTATGTAAACCGGTTGGAACGACATCTGCGACTTCCCTTGGAGCTAAAAGTCCGGATCAATGGTGACATTGGTACTGAGATCCAACGGCGTATGGAGTCCGGTCAGACTGTAGATCAGGTGTTTCAGGAGATGGGAAGTCCGGACGAGGTCGCGGCGAGTTTCAATCATGAGTTTTCAGAATTTGAAATAAGGAAAAATCCGATCCGGTTTCTGTTTCTCATTATGGCGGTAATGGCTGCGGCGGGGGAACTGTGGTATATAAGGGCTCTTTTGCAAATGCAGAATATGGCAGAAAGTCTGAACAGGATTTTTTTAAATCCGGAAGAGTTCGGCAGGGGCAGTGTGATCGCTGTATGCGGTTTCATAGCAGGTTGCATTGCCGCATACTTTATTGCGCTGTATGGAAGAAAAGAAACTTATGTCAAGTATAGAAAATGTATTATACTCTCAGCTGTGGGATTTCTAGCAGGCATGACGGCGGCTGTCCTGCCCGAATCTACCGGCGCGCTTCAATGGAAAATTCCATTCGGGATGTCCGATCTGGTGGTAGAACCCGGAATGATAATCAACATTGTAGTTTTGATAATGTCGGTAAAATATTTTTATACACAAAAAGAGAAAAATTCTTGACAAATGATATATCTCACAGTATACTATACAAGTGGCTTACGGAAGACAGGCCACGATACAGGGGATTGGTCAAATGGTATGATAGGGGTCTCCAAAACCTTTGGTGGGAGTTCGATTCTCTCATCCCCTGTTTGAAAAGCACCGTGTTTACGGTGCTTTTTTGTTTAACAGGAAACTTCGTCCCTGTTAAACAAAAAGCCCTCCGGGCAGGATGCACACGCCGCAATGAGGTATGTTACCGCTTTGCGGTATTGCGGCGGCGCGCAAAGTGTTCAAGCCCCTCAAGATTGATGGGAGGGGGAGTTGAGGCGGGCTTGCCCACTTTGCTCATGCCGTTTTGATGCCGGAATGAGGTATAATATCCCTGCTTTTGTTTTGAGAAGGCGGGGATTATTTTATACGAGAGGAAAAAGAAATGATAAAAATATTGATTGTCGAAGACGAGATCTCCATATCGAAAATGATGGAGATGAGTCTGAAAAGATTGGGATACCAATGCGATTGCGCATATGACGGCGAGGAAGCTGCGGAGAAGATCGGCAGAAACAGTTACGATCTGATCCTGTTGGACGTGATGCTTCCGAAGATCGACGGGTTTGAATTGATGGAATATATCCGGCCGATGGAGATACCGGTGATTTTTATAACGGCAAAGGATTCTGTAAAAGACCGGGTAAAAGGACTGCGTATGGGAGCCGAGGACTACATTGTGAAACCTTTTGCGATCATAGAACTTCTGGCACGGGTGGATGTGGTGCTGCGGCGTTTCAGGCTCACGGACGAGGTGATGGATATATGCGGACTCCACATTGATCTGAGGTCCATGCAGGTGACAAGGAACGGGAGCGAGATTCCTCTGACGAAAAAGGAATATGATCTGCTTCTTCTATTTGCAAGAAATCCAAACACTGCACTTTACAGAGAAACGATCTATGAAAGAGTGTGGGGCGGAGAATTTGAGTATGGAAGTAAAGCGGTGGATCTGCTGGTCCAGCGGCTGCGGAAGAAGGTGGAATGGAGCCGGGAACTGAAGGCTGTGAATAAGGTCGGATACAGGCTGGAGGTGGACGGATGAAGCTTCGGATCAAGATCATGGTCTGTATGCTGTGTCTTGTAAGTATCTTGTTTGGATTGGGAAGCAGTACCTTGATCCTTATTTCCTTTCAAAATGGTCTGGAACAGGAAAGGGATACCGCGGCGAACTCGTACAGGCTGCTTATATATACGCTGCAGATGTCGGGAGGAACAGAGATGTTTTCAGGATCAGAGAACATACAGGACACTCTCCGGCAGATAGCCGGTCAGAGAGGAAACTACTGGGATTCTGTCGTCCTTTCCGACAGTGGCGGGGTGGTGTACAGTCAGGGGGAGGCAGCAGGATATCTGACCCGGTCAGAAGAAAGAGGATATGCAGGATCGTGTGTGGTCACATCTTTCCGGACAGACGACGGCAGCGCATACCTCAGGGTTTCGGGAGTCTTCACATCCGGAGGTCAGACGTTATACTTAGAAGCAGGGCATGATATTTCATCTCTGTACGAAAAGAGGGAATATCAGCAGAAAATCTACAGGATCATTTTTGCGGCAGCTATGATCCTATGTGCGGTCTTTTCCTATGGAACCGCGTATTTGCTGACCCGTCCGCTGTCTGGGCTGGCTAAGGGAGCCAGAGAGATTGCGGGAGGTAATCTTTCGTTTCGGACCAATATCCGTACCGGCGATGAGATCGGAAGTCTGTCAGAGGATTTTGATCGGATGTCAGAGCAGATCGGGAACAATGTCCGGGAACTCGAACGGGCTGTAGAGAGGCAGGAGCGGTTTGTGGAGAGCTTTACTCATGAGATGAAAACGCCTATGACAGCAGTGATCGGATATGCGGATCTGCTCCGCAGTCAGCAGCTTACGGAAGAGGAGGTGCGGGATGCGGCCGATTACATTTTCTCAGAAGGAAGACGGCTGGAGCGCCTGTCTATGAAACTTCTGGATATCTATGTGGCGGAGAAGGCGGAAGTCCGGCTGTCCCTCCACTGCCCGGGGCGTATCGCAGAAAATACGGCAGATCATTTAAAACCGGTCTTTGAAAAGAAAAGGATCACTCTGACCGGGAAATATGAAAAAGGAAAATGCCTGCTTGAGCCGGATCTGTTCCGTTCTCTGGCAGTCAATCTGATAGACAACGCGTCTAAGGCGGCCGGGGAAGGCGGACATATATGGGTGTGGGTCAGAATGACCGATGAGGGCTGCGTACTCGGTGTGGAAGACAACGGACCGGGAATCCCGGAAGAAGCAAGAGAACATCTGACTGAAGCGTTCTACCGGGGGGATAAGTCGAGGTCGAGAAAACAGGGGGGAGCCGGACTGGGTCTGACTCTGTGCGCAGAGATCGTAAAACTGCATGGCGGGACGCTTGCTTTCAAAAAGCGAAGAGACGGGGGAACAAGGGTGATCGCTGAACTGAGAGGAGGCCGTTATGAACAATAGAAGGGGAATAGCTGCGGCGGCTTTTTCAGCTGCGGCTGCGCTGATCTTTGGCTTTTTCCTGCCGGATCTTGCGGGGAGAGCCGCAGATCAGAAAATGAGCGCACAGGCCGAGACGTTTGCCCTGGGAAAAGTGCCGTCAGCCGCAGATGCGAGAATGGCGGACATGCTGAAACTGGCGGATACCTATGAGAATGAAGTGTATCTGGATCATGGCGCCGTGAGTGAGGAGAGCGATATAAAACGAAGTGCCGCAGACATAATTAACCGTCTGTCAGAGTACGGAGTGTTGGCTAAAATGGAATGCGAAGATTATTCGCTGTCTCCGGTCATAGCTGTCAAAGGGAAAATGCTTTCGGATGACGCTTACGGATATGATGATGCAGATCATACTGCATTAACAGGTGATATAGCGGAAAACACGATAGATACATCAGATCAAACCGGTTCCGGTACTGGCGTGCAGATGGGGATCATATGGAAGTGTTATGTATCCGATCCGCAGACAGGCATTGATCTTGAGATCCTGGTCGATGACCGGAGCGGGAAAATGCTTTCTTTTAATCTTGCCCGGTACGGGGCGGATCCGGCTGCGGAAGAGGTGTATCGGAATGAAGAAGAAATAGACAAAGAGATACAGGAAGACCTTCGGGGAAAGAGCGATGGTCTGAAAACTTTTTGTGAAGAATATTACGGCTTCCGGTATACGGATAGAGAGTACCGCATAGAGGGTTCTTCCTGTTTTGTCAGGTTCTTTTTTGAAGATGAGAACGGGGAAAATATCGTGCTCGACCTAGAACGGGACCGGTACGGAACCGTGTATACATGGAACCGGACTTTATAGAAAGCTCATAGATATGAAGCCGTTTTGATGCCGGTATCATGCTTCTTTGAAGGAATGGTACGTTAAGATCATGACATAATAAAACCAATGAGGTGAGTATTTATGTCATACAGAAAACAGCAGGGATACAGAACGTGCAGGGGAAGGGGCAGCCGGAGAAAGAGAAGATCCCGGAAGACAGGCATCGGACTGCCGGCAGTTCTTATGGGAAGTGTACTGACCCTGATCTTGTGCGGACGGGGCATTATCACCGGCGGGACCGGAGAAATAACAGGACAGGCGGCGGAAAGCCAGCCGGTCGAAAGCCGGGCGGTTGAAACTGCAGCTTCGGCAGATACGTCATCGGGGCAGCAGGACAGCCAGGCGGAACCGGTACATCAGGTGAAAGATGCACAGGAACAGGAATGGAATCTGCTTCTTGTAAATCCGTGGAATCCCATACCGGAGAATTACGAACCGGAACTGACCTATCTGAGAAACGGACAGGCTGTGGACTCCAGATGTTATCCGGAGCTCCAGCAGATGATGGACGACTGCCGGGCAGCGGGGCTGGATCCCCTGATCTGTGCATCCTATCGGACAATGGAGAAGCAGGAGGCTCTGTTTGAAGATAAAGAAGCACGTCTGATCCGCGAAGGATGCCCGGAGAATGAAGCCGGGGCTGAGGCGGCAAAGGTGGTTGCATATCCGGGGACAAGCGAACATCAGCTGGGACTGGCTCTGGACATTGTGGATGTCAGCTATCAGCAGCTGGACACAGAGCAGGAAAATACACCGGTCCAGCAGTGGCTGATGAAGAACAGTTGGAAGTACGGATTTGTTCTTCGCTATCCTACGGATAAAAGCGATATCACCGGCATTATCTATGAACCGTGGCATTATCGGTATGTCGGCAAAGAAGCGTCGGCAGAGATGTATGAACATAAACTCTGTCTGGAAGAATATCTGGAGATAAACTAATCTCTGTGATGCTCCGGCATACAGTGCGCGCATCCGTTCCTTGTGATCCCCAGTACAGAGGCGAACAGGACAGCTTCGGCGTATGTATCGCAGGCAAAGATATTATCAGCATCTATTTTGTCAATACAGCACAGTGGTGATTCGCGGTCCAGGTCGTGGATTTCCCCTGTGCTTTTATTCAATATAAACTGTTTTCCGTTAAACGGCGCATCATTGCGGCGCATAAGATCAACTCCTTTTATAATATATTAAAGGGAAAGCAGCGGTATGATCTGCTGTTAATTCCCAGTGCCTTTCATTATACAGTGACGTCGGCGGCAGGTCAATCTTTCAATTGGCGCTCATCCCATGAAACCGCCCGCTCGAAAAATCATACAGACATGATTTTCTCTCCCGGACAGTTTCATGGCTGAATTTTTGTAAAATGATGTGACCGGGAAGCTTTAAAAATGGAGAAAATGATGGTAAAATAGCTACATTCGGGGCGTTCGGTCCACGCCGTATCTGGAATGCGCCCATCCAAGAAAAACAAGACGAGCTAAAGCTAAGGAGGAAGATTATGGCTGACTATGTGATAACAACAGATTCCAATTCCGACGTATTGCCGGAATTTATCAAAGAGAATGATCTTACGATCATCCCGCAGTATTATTCATTCGGGGATACGGTATACGGAGACGAGCTGAATATGCCGCCTCATGAATTCTATGAGACCATGCGCAAAGGCGAACTGCCCAAGTCCCAGGCAAATAATCCGGCGGTGATCAGGGACAAGTTTGAAAAGATTCTAAAAGAAGGAAAAAACATACTCCATATCGCATTTTCCAGTGCATTGAGCGGCAGCTGCAACAATGTTGTCATGACAGCGAACGAGCTGCTGGAGGATTATCCGGACCGGAAGATCATGGTGTTCGATTCCCTGAATGCATCGCTCGGCGAGGGTGTATCTGTTTACCGTGCGGTGGAGCTGTGGAAGGCGGGAAAGGCAATGGAGGAAGTGTACGACGTCCTGATGGAAGAGCGGGATCATGTGAACGTATCCTTTACAGTAAACGACCTGTATCATCTGCAGAGGGGAGGACGTGTGTCCAAGACGACAGCGGTCGTCGGAAGCCTTGTGAACATTAAGCCGATCCTCGCAGTGACATCAACCGGAGAACTGAAATCGGACGGAACAGTCAGAGGACGGAAGAAATCCCTCAAGACACTGGTTGCGAGACTGCAGGAGTCGTTGGATTTGGAAGAGTATGGGAAAGACAGGATGGTGGCAGTTCTCCATGGCGACTGTATAGACGATGCGAAGGCGGTAGCCGACATGGTAAGAGAACTGGGATTTTCCAATATTGTCATCAACGATGTGAGCCCGAGCATCGGAACCCATGCGGGACCGGGAGTCGTAGGGCTGATCAACTACGGTAAGAAGCGGAAATAGTCAAAAAGGGACAGGGCAAAACGCGATTTGGGACGTAGTAAAATCTGATTTTACTACGTCCCAAATCAAAGTTTGCCCTGTCCCTTTTACAGTAATCCGAAGTCCATCATCGCTTTTCTCAGCACTTCTTTGTGTGCGTCTTCCATCTCTGTCAGAGGCGCCCTGAGCGGCCCTACTTCTTTGCCCATCATGTTCATTGCGGCTTTTACCGGGATCGGGTTGACCTCGCAGAAGAGTGCGTTGATCAGCGGGATTGCGTCAAGCTGCATCTTTGCGCTGCCGGCAGTATCTCCGGACAGATATTTGTATACCATGTCGTGTACGTAAGCCGGAGCCACATTTGAGAGTACGGAGATCACGCCGATCCCTCCGAGAGAGAGGAGCGGTACGACCTGATCGTCGTTTCCGGAGTACAGGTCGATATTTCCGTCGCACAGATGCATGATCTCGGCTACAGTTCCGATATTTCCGGAAGCTTCTTTCACGCCGACGATGTTGTCTACATTTTTTACAAGTGTTGCCAGAGTCTTCGGCTGGATGGAACATCCGGTACGGCTCGGCACATTGTAGAGGATCGCCGGGATCTGTACTTCATTACAGATCTGTGTATAGTGGGCGATCAGTCCGTTCTGTGTCGCTTTATTGTAATACGGAGTTACGAGAAGAAGCCCGTCAGCCCCGTCTTTCTCTGCTTCTCTGGAGAGTTCGACCGCAGTCCTTGTGCAGTTTGAACCGGTTCCGGCGATAACGGGGATCCGATGGTTTACTCTCTCGACCGTAAAACGTATCGCCTCGCTGTGCTCAGCTTCTGTCATGGTTGCGGACTCGCCTGTAGTACCGCAGATGATAATGGCGTCTGTGCCGCCGGCGATCTGCTCCTCAATGATCTCATCCAGTTTATCGTAGTTGATCTCCAGATCCTCTTTCATCGGAGTAACGATTGCTACACCTGCACCTTTAAAAATTGCCATTCTTTTTTCCTCCTCTTATATTATGCTGTAGAATAGAATCACAAGATGCCGTGGGGAAAAGTGATTTGCCCGTGGCATCGCCACAATGTGCTGTACAATAAAAGAAACGGCAAGATGCGCCGTCCCGGAATATACTTTATCGTATATCAGATAGCTCTCCATCCTGCGATGACAGTCATGCCGCTGTTTGCGTCATGCCCAGGAACAAGATTTCAGGTGTCTTATCCCTTCGGCATCTTCCCCTTTTTGATGATTTCCTATGTCCCTGATACATCCGTCATCATACTCATGAAAAATGCGACCTCTATCCTTCGTTTCATTATTTAAAAAAATGATAACACCAGGCAGTCATACTGTCAACTGTTTTGCGGTTTATCCTTTGACAATTCTCCGGCTTCATGTTAGAATACAAGGGCTTCAAGTGTGAATGACGCGGACTGGACTGTTACGATTTTCATTTGCACTTTTTTTTGCGCAACAGCCGCGATAAGCACGAAGTGCGGTTTTACGAATGCCGCGGCTGAGCAGGTACTTTTTCGCGTTTATACGCAGAGGGATTTATTCGCAGACGTCAGGTAGAGAAAGGAGAGCCGTTGTGATTACGATCGGTAATTATGTGAAACCCAAGTCGCTGGAGGAGGCTTATGAGCTGAATCAGGCGCGCAGCAGCCGGGTGATGGGAGGCATGATGTGGATGCGCCTCGGAAACGCCCGGGTCAAGACAGTCATTGATCTGTCGGGTCTGGGACTTGACCAGATTGAAGATGAAGGAAATGTCATTAAGATCGGCGCGATGTGTACGTTGAGGCAGATCGAACAGTGCGAGGCGTTAAGAGACCTGTGCGGAGACGGTATTG
Source organism: Candidatus Mediterraneibacter faecavium (assembly GCA_019119995.1). Lineage (GTDB taxonomy): Bacteria > Bacillota > Clostridia > Lachnospirales > Lachnospiraceae > Mediterraneibacter > Mediterraneibacter faecavium. The sequence continues at coordinate 43,475 of DWVY01000013.1, forward strand.
CCGAGTGTGTCCGCCATATTGTCGGGGTACAGTTCCGCAATCAGGCTACGATCGGCGGAAGTATCTATGGCAGGTTCGGCTTCTCTGATGTACTGACTGCATTTCTTGCGCTGGATACTTTTGTGGAGCTCTATGACGGTGGTACGATCCGTCTGTCGGAGTTCGTGAACCGGAAACCGGACAAGGACATTCTTTTATCAGTCATTGTGAGAAAGAGCAAGAGAAAGTTCCGCTATGATTCCATCCGTCAGACAAAGACAGACTTTCCGGTGATCGCCTGCTCTGTCGTGACCGGAATGGTACACGGCAAGGAGACGTGGTATTTCTCCGTGGGGGCAAGACCGATGAAAGCGGCTCTTCTGGAAAAGCAGTGGGAGATCCCCGCGGATGCCTCTGAGGAAATGATCGCCGATTATGCAAGGCAGGCGGCAGCGGAATTTACATACGGATCCAATATGCGCGGCAGCGCCGGATACAGGCAGCATCTGGCAGAGGTGCTGATCCGGCGCGAGATGACTTCGATTCTGGCGGAGGAAAGATAAGGATGGAGATACAGTTTACATTAAATAGGAAACAGGTAACTGCTGAAGTGGGAGCGGACACCGTGCTCCTTGGCGTGCTAAGGGACCTCGGGTGCAAGAGTGTGAAATGCGGATGCGAGACGACGAACTGCGGTCTCTGTACGGTCTGGATCGACGGAAAATCGAGACTGTCATGTTCCGTACTCGCGGCAGGCATAGACGGACATGAAGTCACGACGCTGGAAGGCGTGGAGGAAGAGGCTGCCGAGTTCGGCAGATTTCTCGCGGCAGAAGGGGGCGAGCAGTGCGGATTCTGCTCTCCGGGATTTATTATGAATGTACTGGCGATGAAGCGGGAGCTTGAGGATCCTGATCTGGACGAGATCAAAGAGTATCTGGCAGGCAATCTCTGCCGGTGTACCGGATACATGAGCCAGCTCCGCGCGATTCAGAAGTATATGGCAGCACAGAAGGAAAAGTCCGGAAAGGAGGCGCAGGCATGACTATGGCAGAGGAGAGAAAAGATATGCGTGTCGTGAATCACGCCGTGCCGAAGGTGGACGCACAGGCGCTTGTGACAGGAAAGGCGGTTTACACCAACGACCTTGCACCGTTTGACAGTCTGATCGTAAAGATCGTAAGAAGCCCGCACGCCCACGCCCTGATCAAAGATATTAATACGGCAAGGGCTGAGGCGGTTCCGGGGATTGAATGTGTCCTTACCTATAAAGACTGTCCGGATAAAAGATTTACAATGGCGGGGCAGACTTATCCCGAGCCGAGCCCGTATGACCGTCTGATCCTCGATCAGAGGATGCGCTTTGTAGGGGATGCCGCCGCGATCGTTGCAGGAACGTCGGAAGAGGCGGTCAGGAAAGCCATGAAGCTGGTCAAGATCAAATATGAAGTGCTGGAACCTGTGCTCGATTTCAGACAGGCGAAGGACAACCCCATTCTCGTCCATCCGGAAGACAACTGGAAGAGTCTGTGTCCCGTAGGAGCTGACAACAAGAGAAACCTTTGCGCCCATGACGAGTGCGGCAGCGGAGATATCGAGGCGGTCCTTGCAGACTGCGACTACGTGATCGACAGAGTGTACCATACGAAGGCAAACCAGCAGGCGATGATGGAGACGTTCCGCACATATACATATCTGGATGCATACGGCAGGCTGAACGTAGTATCTTCCACGCAGGTTCCGTTCCATGTGCGCCGCATCCTTGCAAACGCACTGGATATCCCGAAGAGTAAAGTACGCGTGATCAAGCCTCGTATCGGCGGCGGTTTCGGAGCGAAGCAGACGTCTGTTTCGGAAGTATATCCGGCGCTTGTCACATGGAAGACAGGAAAACCGGCGAAGATCATTTTTACGAGGGAAGAGTCTCTGATCGCTTCATCCCCGCGTCATGAGATGGAAATGCATGTCCGTCTCGGAGCAGACAAAGAAGGCCATATCCGGGGAATCGACCTTTATACATTGTCTAATACAGGAGCGTTCGGCGAGCACGGACCTACTACGGTAGGACTTTCGGGGCACAAGTCCATCCCGCTTTACGGACAGACTGAAGCATTCCGCTTCACCTATGATGTTGTATATACGAATGTAATGTCTGCCGGGGCGTACAGAGGATACGGCGCGACACAGGGAATCTTTGCCGTGGAGTCTGCGGTCAATGAGCTGGCACAGGTGCTCGGTATGGACCCGACTGTTTTAAGAGAGAAGAATCTTGTCCGTGAGGGGCAGACCATGCCGGCATATTACGGGGAGACGGCTGCAAGCTGTGCGCTTGACCGGTGCCTTTCCCGGGCGAAAGAGATGATCGGCTGGGATGAGAAATATCCCTGCCGGGATATGGGCAACGGCAAAGTCCGCGGCGTCGGCGTGGCCATGGCGATGCAGGGCTCCGGTATCTCAGGCGTGGATACGGGGTCTGTTTCGATCAAGGTAAATGACGACGGCTTCTACAGTCTGATGATCGGAGCGACGGATATGGGAACAGGCTGTGATACGATCCTCTCCCAGATGGCGGCGGAGTGCCTGGATTGTGATATAAGCGAGATCGTCGTCCACGGTGTGGATACGGATATCTCTCCCTATGACTGCGGTTCTTACGCATCCAGTACAACGTATGTAACCGGTATGGCGGTGGTGAAAGCGTGCGAGTCGCTCAGAGAGAAAATCTGCGAAAAGGGCGCAGAGTATATGGGATGCGCTGTCGATGAAGTAGAGTTCAATGGCGCGGAGGTCGTGAACTTAAAGACCGGAGGCTCCATTTCCAGAAAAGATATCGGAAATAAAGTCATGTGCTTTAATAATGAACCGCTCTGTGCATCCGGAGCATATTCGTCTCCGACTTCCCCGCCGCCGTTTATGGCAGGCATTGCCGAGGTGGAGATCGACAAAGAGACGGGCGTCGTGGAGATGGTGGATTACGCGGCGGTAGTAGACTGCGGGACCGTGGTAAATCCGAGCCTTGCCCGCGTACAGACAGAGGGCGGTATCGCACAGGGAATCGGGATGGCGCTCTATGAGGATGTGGTCTACAATTCCAGAGGAAAGAACTACAGCAATTCCTTCATGCAGTACAAGATCCCGAGCCGTCTCGATGTGGGAACGATCAGAGTGGAATTCGAGAGCAGTTATGAGCCGACAGGCCCGTTCGGCGCAAAGTCCATCGGCGAGATCGTTATCAACACACCGTCCCCGGCCATTTCCAACGCGGTCCAGAACGCGGTGGGAGTGATCGTAAGGGAACTTCCGATCACTGCGGAGAAGGTTTACAGAGGAATGCAGGAAAAATAGAAAACAGATTACAATGAAAGATTCAAAAGGAGCAGTCAAGATGCAATGTCATTTAGTTAAGGTATCGGTAGGGCGCTCCTTACAGAGCAAGGTATATAGAGATATGTACCCTGCTCTTTTTTGTGATTTTTTCCAAAAAACACTTGACAAACACTGAAAAATTTGCGGCGAAGCCCCTTAAATGTATTACATTTTTGGAGGTAACGCTATGATATTTGCTGAACATGTTAAAAACAGTCTTTTGTCACTGATCCATGAAATGGCTTCGTTCCCATGGCTATTTGTGAAAAATCCTGCGGCTGATTTTTCAAGAAGCAGTAAACTTGATTTTGCATCTACGATTCAATTTATTCTTTCTATGGAAAGTGGCAGCTTGAAAAAAGAATTATTGGATTATTTCCAGTTTTCCGTTGATACACCTTCCGTTTCTGCCTTTAGCCAGCAGAGAAATAAACTGCTTCTAGAGACATTTCTTTTTTTGCTCCATGAATTTAATTCCCTTTTCCCACTCCAAAAGAATTATAATGGCTATCGTTTGTTAGCCTGTGATGGATCTGATCTGAATATTCCGCGTAACCCTAAGGATGCGGATACTTATTTCCAATCACTTCCAACAGACAAGGGCTTTAACCAGATCCACCTGAACGCACTCTATGATCTGCGTGAAAAGCGTTATACTGATGTTGTGATACAGCCTGCGCGGAAAAAAATGAATCCCTTGCAATGACTCAGATGATTGACCGCTACTGTGGACAGAAGAATACGATTTTTATTGCTGACAGGGGGTATGAAACCTACAACATTTTTGCTCATGTTCAGGAAAAGGGGATGTATTATCTGATTCGAGTAAAGGATGGCGGCGGGGGCAGTATGACAGGAAGTTTTTCGCTTCCTGACGAGGACGAATTTGATCATGCTATGCAGCTTGTACTGACGAAGAAACAGACGAACACAGTAAAAGCCAATCCCCCAAAATACAAGATTCTCCCTAAATCAAGACCTTTTGACTACTTGGATTTACACCATAAAAAGTTTTATACCTTGAATTTTCGGGTGGTAAGATTTGCTCTTTCGGAGAATTCATATGAGTGTATTATTACAAATCTGCCAATTGAAAAATTCCCAGCAGATGAGATAAAGAAGATTTACGCGATGAGATGGGGGATAGAAACCTCTTTCCGGGAATTAAAATATGCCATAGGGTTAAGCTGTTTTCATTCAAAAAAGGCGGAGTATATCATGCAGGAAATATATGCACGCCTGATCCTTTATAATTATTGTGAAATCATCACGATGCACGTGGTGATCCACCAAAAGGATACAAAACATATTTATCAGATGAATTATACTATAGCAATCCATATATGCCGATATTTCCTGCGGAATGATATTTCTCCGCCCAACGTTGAGAAACTGATACAGAAGAATCTTTTACCTGTCAGACCTGGGCGTTCAGACCCTCGCAAAGTCAAACCTAAGTCAGTAGTAAGTTTTCTATACCGAGTTACTTAACTTCTACAAAAGTATATCTCTTTTTCAGGCAGATAGCAATCTGTCTTTTCGTGTTGCCTGAATAAGGGGAAAACCCTCTGCTAAAAGGATATCAACAGGCAATACTGAAATTTTTAAGTCCAGTCCATAGTCATAGTATCTTAACTAAATGACATTGGTCAAGATGGCTGCACCTTTTTGCGATAGTTACTATACCGTTTTGTCTCCCTTGAAAAATGAAAGATCCGTCGGATGGACATAGCTGTCGCCGATTTCCTTCAAGAGTACGACGTTCAGATGTCCGTTCAGATTTTTCTTGTCATGTGTGATCGCTTTTGTCAGGTCGGAAAGGGCAAGACCGCAGGAACACGGAAGTCCGTATATTTCAAGGGCTTTCCTGATCTGCTCTGCACACCCGGAAGCGGTAAGCCCTATCTCCTCTGCGATGCGGGTGATCTGATACATGCCGATCCCTACGGCTTCTCCGTGACTTTCACGCTCGTAGTTGTAGTACTGTTCGATCGTATGCGCCAGTGTGTGACCGAAGTTTAAGAGCATGCGCTCGCCGGTATCAAACTGGTCCGCCTCTACCACGATCCTTTTAATGTCAACACAGCGGGCGATGATCTCCGGCAGCTCAGGCTTCAGGTCTTCAAAAGAACTGTGCGCACAGAGCTTTTCAAAAAGACGGGCGTCTTTGATACAGCCGTATTTGATGACTTCGCCCATACCGTCTTTGATGAAATGTTCCGGAAGCGTATCAAGGACTTCCGGATCGATCAGCACCATCTTCGGCTGGAAGAAAGCGCCTACAAGGTTCTTCCCCTGCGGCAGGTCTACCGCAACTTTGCCGCCTACGGAAGAATCCACCTGAGCCAGCAGGGAAGTCGGAATCTGCACCAGCTTGATTCCCCGCAGATAACTTGCAGCGGCAAATCCTGCGAGATCACCGATCACCCCGCCGCCGAGCGCGATAACGAGGTCGCTTCTCGTAAGCTTCGCATCCAGCAGGGCTTCGTAAATTTTCGGTAAAGACTGAAAACTTTTGGTCGGCTCGCCGTGGGGGAGAACGAGGGAATGACACTCGTAATCTGTAAGAGAGTCTATCACCTGCTGTCCATACAGCGGAAATACGTTGTCATCCGAGATGATCATAATCTTCTGCCCGTTGAAGATTTGGGAAACATGTTCGCCGGTTTTTTTGATAATACCGTTTTCGATAAAAATGGGATATGAATTTTCACCTAAATTAACTGTTAATTTCATGAGTTTTTACTCCTGTAGATACAATTATTTAAAATGGGGACAGGGTGGTTTTGATTCGGGGACGTAGTCAAACTCAGTTTGACTACGTCCCCGAATCAATTAAAGAACTTTTCCGACAACTTCGGCAATCTGTTTTACCTGTTGCAGCAGTCCGTTATATTTTTCTGGTTTCAATGACTGCGCTCCGTCGCAGAGTGCACATTCCGGATTGTTGTGGACTTCGATCATGAGACCGTCTGCTCCAGCAGCTACAGCCGCCTTTGCCATCGGCTCAACGAGCCACCATTTTCCGCCGGCGTGGCTTGGATCTACTACGACTGGAAGATGGGTTTTTTTGCGGAGCACCGGAATGCTCTGGAGATCGAGGGTGTTGCGTGTATATGTCTCAAAGGTACGGATGCCTCTCTCGCAGAGTATGACGTTCTCGTTTCCGGAAGCCATGATATATTCAGCAGACATGATCCACTCTTCATAAGTTGCGTTCAGTCCGCGCTTTAAGAGGATCGGACGGTCGAGCTGGCCGAGTTGTTTGAGAAGATCAAAGTTCTGCATATTACGTGCTCCGATCTGGATCAGATCTACTTTCTCATTGAAGACGTCCAGATACTGAGGAGACATCAGCTCGGTAACGATCGGAAGCCCTACCTCGTCCCTGACGGCACAGAGGATGTCGAGACCTTCAAGGCCCAGTCCCTGAAAGGAGTACGGGCTGGTCCTTGGCTTGAATGCACCTCCGCGGAGCATATTGGCGCCGGAGGCTTTCACTGCTTTAGCCACCTCCAGGACTTGTTCGAAAGATTCTACAGAACACGGACCGGCGATCAGGCCGAGGTGTCCTCCTCCGAATTTAACTCCCGAGACATCAACTACAGAGTCCTCAGGGTGAAATGCACGGTTTGCCAGTTTGTACGGCTCCTGCACATGCATGACTTTATCAACAGAACTGTCTACTTCAAAGAGTCGGGGATCGATCAGCGTGGTATCACCGATACACCCGATGATCGTCATCTCGGTACCGCGTACTACGTGGGTGTCAAGACCTCTGTTTTTTACCAGATTTTCAACGCGCGTAATATTTTCTTCTGATGTATGTGGCTTTAATACGATAATCATTCTTGATTTTCCTCCGGTTTCCTATATAATAGAAAAGTATTTTTAATAAACAGTGCGGCTTTGCGAATGCGTAGACTGGACTGTTATATTTGTGATGCAACTTCGCACTGTAAAATTTTAGTTGTTTAAAGTACGAAAACAATAGTATCATAAATCATTAAAATAGGAATGTCAACAGTTTTCCAAATGGCATGGGATAAACTGTTACATTATAAAAAATAAAACTAAGAAGGGAATAAGTTTATATGAAGATCATAAGACAGATTGGGATTATTTTTACTGTGTGCTGGCTGAGTATTCTGGTGGAGAAGGCACTGCCTTTTTCATTTCCTGCCAGTGTGATCGGCATGCTCCTGTTATTTATCTGCCTGCTCACAGGCATTTTAAAGATTGAACATATCCAGGAGAAGGCGGATTTCCTCCTGGAGAATATGGCGTTTTTCTTTGTGCCTGCAGGAGTGAGTATCATTAATTATTTTGATGTACTTAAAAGTACATGGATACAGCTTGTTGTTATCTGTGTTATCTCTACGGTGGTCACATTCGTGGTGACAGCATGGAGTGTCAGGCTGACAATCCGGTGGATGGAAAGGAGGAAGATCGATGAGTGAGATATTTGCCTCTCCTTATTTTGGAGTTGCCCTCAGTGTGATCGCTTTCGGCATTGGCGTAAAGCTGAATCAGAAGTTTAAAACTCCGTTCTGTAATCCTCTGATCATTGCGATCGTGCTGGTGTCTGCCGTACTGCTTATTTTCAAGATACCTTATGAGGATTATAATAAAGGCGGCGAGATCATCAATATGTTCCTTGCACCGGCTACGGCATGTCTGGCGGTCGCGGTTTATACAAAACTTCAGATCCTGAAACAGTACTGGTTCCCGATCCTTGTGGGATGCGCGGCAGGCTCTGCGGCATCCATGGGAAGCGTATATCTGTTGTGCCGGCTGTTCGGACTGGATGAGAGCCTGACAGTGTCACTCTTGCCGAAATCCGTGACAACGCCGATCGCAGTCAGCATTGCGGAGCCGGCGGGCGGTATGGTCCCTATCACGGTAGTGGCAGTGATATTTACGGGAATCCTTGGCGGAATTTTCGCCCCGCTGCTCATCCGGCTGTTCCGTGTATCTGATCCGGTTGCAGCAGGGCTTGCCATTGGAGCGTCAAGCCATGCAGTGGGAACTTCCAAGGCGATCGAACTGGGAGAGATAGAAGGAGCGATGAGCGGACTTGCCATCGGAATATGCGGGATCATCACTGTATTGTTTTCGATTCTGGTGCTGTGACAGGAGTTATTACTGGTGCTATGACAGAATTAATTGCAGATTGCTTTGAGCGGATTTGGTTATAAGGAGTGGGAGAAAAAATGAAAAAAGATACGTCGCATACGTTGAAGCGGGCACAGCGATTCCCTGTCATCCTGATCGGAGAGGGACTGCTGGCCGGTGCTGTCTCGGGGCTGATCGTGATGCTCTACCGGATCGCCCTGACTTTCGCGGGACAATGGCTCAATAAGATACTGGGATACATAAACGGACATCCGCTTCGGATTCTCGGATGGTTTGCCGTGCTGATCCTGCTGGCGGTAATTGTCGGCCGGCTGGTAAAATGGGAGCCGATGATCTCGGGCAGCGGGATCCCTCAGGTGGAGGGTGAAGTGCTGGGGAAGCTCAGACAGAACTGGAAACGGGTCCTTCCTGCCAAGTTTGCCGGCGGATTCCTCTGTCTGCTGGGCGGTCTTTCCCTCGGCAGAGAAGGCCCGTCTATCCAGTTGGGAGCTATGGGAGGACAGGGGATTTCCAGGCTTTTTGACCGGGGAAAAACGGAAGAGCGGTATCTTATGACCTGCGGAGCAAGCGCAGGGCTTGCGGCAGCGTTCCATGCGCCCCTGGCAGGCGTGATGTTTGCACTTGAGGAGATCCACAAAGGATTTTCCGTCAGCCTGCTGATTTCCGTGATGACGGCTTCTGTGACGGCGGATTATATCTGCTCCCATATCATGGGGATCGACCCGGTCTTTCAGTTTGAACTGGAACATGTGCTGCCGCAGGACCATTACTGGATGCTGCTTATCCTTGGCGTGATCCTCGGACTTATGGGTGCATTTTATAATAAGGTTATGTTAAAGGCACAGGAGCTTTACAAGAAACCGAAATGTCTGAATGAGACCACGCGGCTTGTGATCGCGTTTCTGGCAGCAGGTGTGCTGGGGATTTTGATGCCCTCCGTGCTGGGAAGCGGCGGCGATCTGATCGTATCGCTCACAGACGGAGAGATGGTACTGCGGCTTGTTATCCTGACATTTGTGGTGAAGTTTTTGTTTTCCGCCGTCAGTTTCGGTTCCGGTGCGCCGGGCGGGATCTTCTTTCCGCTTCTGATCCTCGGCGCACTGATCGGAGGCGCTTTTGCCATGACCGGAGTAGAGCTGTTCGGACTGGATCCGGCATATATCAATAATTTCGTACTGCTTGCCATGGCGGGCTTTTTTACCGCGATCGTCAGGGCGCCGGTCACCGGGATCATCCTGCTCTTTGAAATGTCCGGCTCTGTGAGCCAGATGCTCTCTCTTGCCATCGTTTCAGTCGCCGCCTATATCACGGCTGCTCTGTTGAGATCAGAGCCGATCTATGAGAGCCTGCTGAACCGCCTGTTGGATGGACAGAATAGGGAAAATGAGTCAGGCGGCAGCAGAAAACAGGGAGCCGGAGCGGGCGGCCAGAAGGTGTTAAGTGAGTTTGTCATCATGAGCGGTTCGGTTCTTGAAGACCGTACGGTCATGGAGATCCACTGGCCGAACAACTGTCTCCTTGTTGCGCTTGAACGGGACGGAAAAGAGATGATCCCCCGCGGAAAGACAAGGCTTATGGTAGGCGACCGTCTGACGGTGATGACAGATGAGCGGGATGCGGGATATATACATGACAAATTGGAAAACTTATGTTATACTTCATTTTAGCAGACAAAACAAAGGAGCTTACTATAATGAAAAGAGTATTACTTAAGCTGAGCGGGGAGGCCCTCGCAGGAGATAAAAAGACAGGGTTTGACGAGGCAACCTGCATCGGTGTCGCCGATCAGGTAAAGAAGCTTGTTGACGACGGGATCCAGGTGGCGATCGTGACAGGCGGCGGCAATTTCTGGAGAGGACGCACGAGCGAGACGATCGACCGTACAAAGGCGGATCAGATCGGAATGCTCGCAACGGTGATGAACTGTATCTATGTATCAGATATCTTCAGACACGTAGGGATGAAGACAGAAGTGTTTACGCCGTTTGTGTGCGGCTCTTTCACATCCCTGTTCTCAAAAGACGCGGCAGTGGAAGCTCTGAATGAAGGTAAGGTGATCTTCTTCGCGGGCGGCACCGGACACCCGTACTTTTCAACAGACACAGGGGCGGTTTTACGTGCGATCGAGATTGAAGCGGACGCAATGCTCCTTGCAAAAGCGATCGACGGGATCTACGACAGCGATCCGAAGGTGAATCCAAATGCTGTCAAGTACGATGAGGTATCCATCCAGGAAGTGATCGACAAGAAACTTGCAGCAGTGGATCTTACGGCGTCGATCCTCTGCCTTGAGAATAAGATGCCGATGCTCGTGTTCGGGCTGAATGAAGAAAACAGCATCGTGGAAACGATGAGCGGTAATTTTACCGGAACAAAAGTAACAGTGTAGGAGGAGTTCATTATGAATGAGAAAGTGGCTGTGTATGACACAAAGATGACAAAGACGATCAACAACCTTGACAGCGAGCTGGCGACGATCCGTGCAGGACGTGCCAATCCGCATGTGCTGGACAAGCTGGCTGTCGACTATTACGGAGCGCCCACACCGATCCAGCAGGTGGCGAACGTGTCCGTTCCTGAGGCGAGGATGATCCAGATCCAGCCCTGGGAGAAGAGCATGTTAAAGGCGATCGAAAAAGCGATCCTCACTTCAGATATCGGCATCAACCCGACCAATGACGGCGCATCCATCCGCCTTGTATTTCCGGAACTTACAGAGGAGCGGAGAAAAGAGCTGGCAAAAGACGTGAAGAAGAAAGGCGAGGCGGCAAAAGTCGCTGTCCGCAATATCCGCCGGGACGGCAATGTGGCTTTTAAGAAGCTCAAAGGAACAGAGATCTCCGAGGACGGGATCAAGGATCTTGAGGATGAACTTCAGAAGATCACAGACAAATACATCGCAAAGATCGATAAGATGGTCGATGCAAAATCAAAAGAAATCATGACAGTATAGGGATGTTAAGAAGGGGGCTTTGAAGTTTAAGCCCCCTTTACAGCGTATATAATAGTAAAGTGAGAGGAAAGAGAATATGAAAGTACCGCAGCATATTGCGATCATATTAGACGGAAACGGACGCTGGGCGAAGGCGAAGGGAATGCCCCGCAATTACGGCCATGCCCAGGGGAGTAAGAATGTAGAGCGCATCTGTGAAGAGGCGTGGCGAATGGGGATCAAATACCTGACGGTCTACGCATTTTCCACGGAAAACTGGAACCGCCCGGCGAGCGAAGTGTCAGCGCTTATGACTCTGCTGCGCAATTATATGAAGACCTGCTTAAAGACAGCGGCTAAAAACGATATGAAGATCCGTGTCATCGGAGACACCGAGCCGTTGGACGACGACATTAAGAACAGGATCCGGGAGCTGGAGTCGGCGACAGTGAATAACGGAGGGCTGAATTTTACCATAGCGCTTAATTACGGCAGCAGGGATGAACTGACAAGAGCGGCGCGAAAGATGGCTCAGGACTGCGCAGACGGAAAGCTTAAGGCTGACGATATCGATGAAGCAGTGTTCGAGTCGTATCTTGATACCCATGGGATCCCGGATCCGGATCTGATGATCCGCACCAGCGGGGAACAGAGGCTGTCCAATTACCTGCTGTGGCAGCTGGCCTATTCGGAGTTCTATTTTACAGATGTTCCATGGCCGGATTTTACGAAAGAAGAGCTGGTGAAAGCAATCGAGGAATATAACCACAGACACAGAAGATTCGGCAAAGTAGAGGAGGCGTAGGGTTTATGTTCAGGACAAGACTGTTGAGCGGGATCCTTTTGATGGTGATCGCGCTCGTGACTCTGATCAGAGGCGGAAATCTTCTTTTCTTTGTCCTGCTGATCATCAGTCTGATCGGCATGACAGAGCTTTATAAAGTATTCGGGATCGAAAAGAAACCGCCGGGGATGATCGGCTATATCGCTGCGGCTGCATATTACGCGCTTCTTTATTTTGAGCAGCAGCTTCCCGGCGATAAGATGACATGGTTTATGATGCTGTTCATGGCATTCTTGATCTGCGAGATGGCTGCGCTCGTATTTGCCTATCCGAAATACAACACCCAGCAGATATTCGCGGCATTTTTCGGACTTTTTTACGTGACAGTGATGCTGTCCTACATTTACCAGACAAGGCTTCTGGAGGGCGGTATCTTTACGGTGTGGCTTGTCTTTGTATGTTCCTGGGGATGCGACACCTGCGCATACTGTGTGGGGATGCTGATCGGAAAGCATAAGATGGCTCCTGTCTTAAGCCCGAAGAAATCAGTGGAAGGCGGCATCGGCGGTATCCTGGGCGCGGAGCTTATCGGCGTGCTCTACGCTCTGGCGATCAACCACTGGGGAAATGCAGGGGCGGATATCCTTTCTTATGCGATCATCGGAGCCGTCGGCGGGGCGATCTCCCAGATCGGCGATCTGGCTGCGTCCGCGATCAAGCGGTACCATAATATCAAAGATTACGGAAAGCTGATCCCCGGACACGGCGGGATCCTGGACCGGTTTGACAGTGTCATTTTTACAGCGCCGATCATATATTATCTTGCAGTCTTTTTGCAGTGAGCAGAGTCCTGCCCTCTGCAATGGCGAGAAAATCCGGAACATGTATTATGTCAGTTAAATCTGACCCGCATCCCGCGCTAAGACTCGCAAGCGGGGAGTCCACGAATGATCAGAAACGAGGTTTACGAAAACGATGAAAAAAATTGCAATTCTGGGTTCCACAGGTTCCATCGGCACCCAGACACTTGAGATTGTAAGGACAAATAAAGATATTAAAGTAACGGCTCTTGCCGCAGGACGAAATATCGACCTGCTTGAGAAACAGATTCGGGAGTTTGAGCCGAAGCTGGCAGCAGTGTGGAACGAGGAGCTGGCATCTGAACTGAAGAGCCGCGTCCGGGATATGCAGGTGGAAGTACTCTCCGGCATGGACGGACTCCTGGCAGTGGCTTCTGAGCAGGAGTCGGAGATCCTCGTGACGGCGATCGTTGGTATGATCGGGATCCTGCCTACCATTGAAGCGATCAAGGCAGGAAAAGACATCGCGCTGGCAAATAAGGAAACTCTTGTGACGGCAGGTCATATCATCATGCCGCTGGCCGAACAGTATCATGTGTCCATCCTTCCGGTGGACAGCGAGCACAGCGCGATCTTCCAGTCGCTGCAGGGCGGACAGAGAAAGGCGCTGCACAAGATCCTCCTGACTGCATCGGGAGGACCGTTCCGCGGAAAGAAGAGAGAAGAGCTGGAGAATATACAGGTGGAAGATGCCCTGAAGCATCCGAACTGGGAGATGGGGCGCAAGATCACGATCGATTCCTCCACCATGGTAAATAAAGGGTTGGAAGTGATCGAGGCAAAATGGCTCTTTGGCGTCACGGTGGATCAGATCCAGGTGGTCGTCCAGCCTCAGAGCATCATCCATTCCATGGTGGAATACGAGGACGGTGCCGTCATCGCTCAGCTCGGGACGCCGGATATGAAGCTTCCCATCCAGTATGCGCTCTATTATCCGGAACGCAGATTCCTTCCGGGCGACAGATTGGATTTCGGCCGGCTTTCCCAGATCACATTTGAGAAGCCGGACATGGAGACTTTCTATGGGCTGAAACTGGCAATCGAGGCTGGGAAAAAGGGGGGATCTCTTCCGACAGTATTCAACGCTGCCAATGAAAAAGCGGTGGCGCTGTTTCTTGACCGGAAGATCCGGTATCTCCAGATACCCGAGATCATCCAGGCAAGTATGGAAAACCATAAGAATATTGCCGGCCCGACTGTGGAAGAGATACTAAAGACAGAGCAGGAAACATATGAATTTATTAAAAACAGGTGGTAATACATGGGTATAATCATAGCGATCCTACTATTCAGTTTTATAATCATCTTCCATGAGCTGGGACACTTCCTTCTCGCAAAGGCAAACGGCATCCGGGTGGATGAGTTTTCGCTCGGCCTGGGACCGACGCTGATCGGAAAGAAGATCGGAGGAACGTTTTTCTGTATCAAGCTGCTCCCGTTCGGCGGAGCCTGCATGATGGGAGAAGACGATGCGGACGATATGTCCGAGGGAAGCTTCAACAGCAAATCCGTGTGGGCGAGGATGTCAGTCATTGCGGCAGGGCCGCTTTTCAATCTGCTCCTTGCATGGATCTTCTGCATGATCCTGGTGGGGGCGACCGGCTACATCTCCACTGAGATCAGTGCCGTATCCGACGGTTATTCTGCACAGGAGCAGGGCCTGAGGGCAGGAGACGTGATCAAAGAGATCAACGGACGTAACATCCACATATGGGAAGATGTGCAGCTCTATACCCTGACGCATCCGGATGACGCCCCTTATGAAGTCGTATATGAGCGCGGCGGCAAAGAGTACACGGCGCAGATCGAGCCGAGGCAGCTGGAGGGAGATGCATCTCCCATGCTGGGCATAGCCGGAGGCAGTTATGAGCGTCCGGGCTTTTTCGGAACAATGCAGTATGGATTCTACAGGCTGGAGTACTGGATGAATTATACGGTGGACGCTCTTCGGATGCTGGTGAGCGGACAGGTCGGACTGAAGGATCTGTCCGGACCTGTGGGGATCGTCGCTGTCGTGGACGACGTCTATGAGTCGGCTGCCCCGTCCGGACTTTTGACAATTGTCTTAAGTCTGATGAATTTTGGGACTCTGCTGTCGGCAAACCTGGGCGTGATGAATCTGCTCCCAATACCGGCGCTGGACGGAGGAAGACTGGTATTTCTGATCGTGGAGGCTGTGCGCCGCAAGAGGATCCCGCCGGAGAAAGAGGGCATGGTACATTTTGCAGGGTTTGCACTCCTCATGCTGCTCATGGTGGTGGTCATGTTCAATGATATTATGAAATTGTTCTAAAGATTGTCTTCCGCATATATAATTAACAGATCACTTTATTATGCGGGAGACATTTTATATGCGGGATATAAGAGCAATGCAGGATGAAGCTTCGGGAAAGGGCGGACTCCAGATCAATGTCACTTCGACACTGGATTCACATCCTATTGCGGAGGCACGGATATCCATTTCTTATACAGGAGTGCCGGAACAGACGCTGGAGCAGGTGACGACGGATTCCTCCGGACAGAGCGAAGTGCTCACACTGGACGCTCCGCCGGAGGAGTGGAGCCTGGATCCGGATAACGAGAGACAGCCGTATTCCGAGTACACGTTGGATATCAGTGCGCCGGGATTCGAGCCGGTGAGCATTGCCGGCACAGAGATACTTGCAAATGTGAAAGCAATCCAGAATGTCAGGATGCGGCCAAGCGATACGGGCGGGGAAGAAGAGGAAGTGTTCGTCATCCCCGCCCATACTCTGTACGGGGATTATCCGCCCAAGATCGCTGAGGATGAGATCAAGCCCACGAACGAGTCGGGGGAGATCGTCTTGAGCAGGGTGGTCGTGCCGGAGTATATTGTCGTCCATGACGGGTCGCCGCGGGATACGACGGCAACGGATTATTATGTGAAATATAAAGACTACATCAAAAATGTGGCGTCCAGCGAGATATACGCCACATGGCCGGCGGATACGATCCGGGCAAATGTGCTGGCGATCATGTCCTTCACGCTGAACCGCGTATACACTGAATGGTACAGGAATCGCGGTTATGATTTTACGATCACCTCATCCACGGCGTTTGACCATAAGTGGATACCGGAGAGAAATATCTATGACACCATATCCGTGATCGTGGATGAACTCTTCGCTGCTTACCTGTCCCGGCCGAATGTGAGACAGCCGATCCTGACCCAGTACTGTGACGGAAGACGCGTGAGCTGCCCGAACTGGATGACCTTTTTGTAACAACGTACAAGTGCCGGAAATCCCCGTATTTACAGGGATTGCGGCTTATAGTAATAGTAGACTTTCAGCTCGTCAGAAGCCTTATCGTAAATGATCTTCTCGATCACACTCTTAAGAATCTCGTTCTTCGTCGCAGAATCCACGGAGTCGGAACTGACAATATCATATACATTCCGGACACGCTCCAGAAGGCTCGTCTCTGCTGATCCGGAATCGGGCGTGTCATCCTCAGCCTCTTTCAACTGCTCTTCGAGACGGTCCCGCTCCTGTTGGACAAGCTGCTTATTGGCCTTGTATTCTTCGAGCGTGTCCACACCGTTGCGGTACGCCTCTTTGATCCGCTCGAGCTTCTCGGTGTTACGCCTGAGCTGCTCTGTGAGGATATCGGTCATACTGGCAGCAGGCTCATGATCCGGTGGCATATACCGGTACATGATGTGACCGGAATCAAGCACGTCCCGGATGGAAGAGAGCACCGCAGGCTCCAGCTTCATAGCGCTGACTGTATTCTTCGCCAGACACTTACCCTTCGAGTATCCATAACATGTAAAATAGACATACACCTTTTGTCTGTCCGTGGTGCGCTTAGCAATCATGGTCCGGCCGCAGGCAGGACACTTCACAAGACCGGAAAGCCAGTGCTTATATGTAGAGGACGGGCGGGCGCCTTTCGGTTTATACTCCTGCTCATAGCGCGCCTGAGCTTTGTCAAACAGCTCTTTCGAGATAATGGCAGGATGCTGGCCGTCTGCGATGATCCACTCTTCCTTTGGGCGGATTTCGTTTGTTTCATTAACTGTCCGATTCCACCGGATCATACCGCAGTAAGTTGGATTCTGCAGGATATATTCCACAGACCGGCGTTCAAACGATTTACCGCGAGACGTCTTAAACCCGTGCAAATTTAGATAGCGTGCGATATCAAAAATGCCGCAATGATCATTTGCGTACTTCCGGAAAATAATCTTGACAACCTCGGCTTCCTCCGGCACGATCACCGGAGGCTTCCCATGGTCAATGATCCGGTACCCGAGCGGAGGGCGCGCCTGATAGCCGCCGCGCTGCGCCTTTTCCATCATGCCGCGGGTAACCTCTCCAGAAAGCCGGATCGAGTAATATTCATCCATCCATTCAATGATCCTCTCGATCAGGCTGCCAAACGGTCCATCTGCAAGAGGCTCAGAGACACTGATCACATCCACATTATGCTTTTTCTTCAAGAGAGACTTATAGACGATACTTTCCTCCTGATTACGGGCAAAACGGCTGAATTTCCAGACAAGGATTGCATCCACCGGATGATCCGCAGACTTCGCCTGGGCGATCATCTTCTGAAACTCCGGGCGCTTCTCGGCTTTCCGGCCGGAGATACCGAGCTCATAGAAGATATTGGATATAATGATCCCATTCTTCTGAGCATAGTCTTTCAAGAGCTTTGCCTGTGAGTCAGGAGAGAGTTCTTCCTGTTTATCCGTAGAGACTCTGACGTAGCCATAACCATATTTAGTTTCCATGACATCACCTCGGTTGATTTTATTCCGGGCGTGGCCCGAAAATGAGTATAAAAATAACAGCCAGCGAACTTGTCGGAAATTCCGAACAGTTGCTTGCAAGCTGCCCCCGAAGATGATACAATATTCCTGTCAAAGATCTGCATATCTTCGGATATGTATTAAACCGTTCGGTACTGCCAGTACCGGGCGGTTTTACGCCATTATGCTAATATAAACAAAGCGTGATCAATTTACAAAATCTTTTCTCTTACAAGTTTTTTAAAAAGAATACCAGTGGCGTATGCATCTGACAGAGCTCTATGCGACATACTGTTATCACGAATTGAGTAGTAATCGCATAAGGTATCTAATTTATGGTCCTCCACATCATACTCCTTGTCATAATCTATGTCATAATATCCAAATTCTTTATTATATTTATAAACAGGCTTTTTCAGCATTTTCTGACTAATAGACAGAGTGTCGAAATATTTTCTTTTTTGAGAATAAAAATCCAGACCGTTTTTATATAAAAATTTTAGATCGAATTTTAAATTATGGCCAACTAAATTATATGACGATATGAAATCTAACAAACAGTCAGAAATCTGTCCAAAACGAGGAGCGTTTTCAACCATATCATTTGTAATTCCTGTAAGACCGACTATTTGGGAGGAGATAGGAGAAGAAGGCTTTAATAAAGTTTCAAACTTTAATTTAGGAATCCAGTTTTCAAACAAAATAGCAGCCACCTCTATTATTTCATCATGCCCACAATTCAGCCCAGTTGTTTCAGTATCGATAGCGATGAAAGTTCCGGTTTTTTCGTAGTTCGTCTTGGAAGTTATATTGGACAATTTTAAATCAGATATATCCGTCACCTTAAATTTTTTAGAAGCAGAGGAACTTACTTCTATGGGGGCATTTTTGATTGCCTCAAGCCCGCGCTGAAATTCGGCGTCCGACTTAATGCGCGATATAGCAATTTGCCATCCTCGCTTATAACGCTCTGCAGATGCTTGTATGCTGTCAATTATGTCGGATATATAATTATCACGATTAGTCCAAACCGAGATTCCGAACTCTGGTATGCGTCCAAAATGAATACGCCTATCATTATCAGATTCGTAAATTATCTTCTCTTGAACGATAGCAGGAAAATACTCAAAGTCGGCATTTTTACTTATTAAATCTACGAGAGAATCGCAGAAATTGATTTTTTCCATAAATAGCGGTAAATCGCCGAGACGCTTCATAGGATCATCGGATGTTTCAATCTCTGATGAAATCTCAGACAGCATAGAAGCAATTTTGTTATAATAATCATATGAAGGCTGACGTAATGACTCTTGCTCCAACTGTCTTTGCTTGAGCAATGACTGCCGCAAGGCTTCCTGCTTAACTTCTCGATCCCACTTCATTTTGTTTTGATACTCTTTCTCACAACTCCTACATCTACCCTCTGAGTTTATTTTTACAAAAAGTCCTCTGTTGCCACAAACTTTACAGGTCCGCATACACAACCTCCATCAGTATATTTTCCGAGAGACACCACACTATACGAGAATTACCAAAACTTACCAGCACCATTTACCGTATGTTTCCAGTTCCGAAACTGTTTACTTAATAGGAACAGGTAAGTGGTGTAAAAAGTTATCAACAAGTTATCCACAGACTTACCAACAAAATAATACAAATCGCAAAGTCCTTTTAATTGGACCGGCCGTGTGCTATCATAGCGTCAAGGAATTTCGAACAGATGTTTTGCGGTCGGGAGGGTAAGCATATGAATAATGAAGAGTTCAAAAAGTACATTATCGAAATGATTCAAAAGATAGATGATACGGAATCTCTCAAACGGATATTCCAATTATGTACATAAGTTCTTCATCAGAAAGACGGGTAAATAAGCCCGTTTTTCTTTATGTAAAAATACTCTTCAGATAATCCTTTATTGTCTGCCGCTGATCTTCTGACAGCTCCAGATACTTCTCAATTATCTTCTTATCTATTTCATCCAGCTTATAGTCCTCGGCGATTTCATCCACAACGCCCTGAGGCGCTCCGGTAAATATATCGCCTTTTCCCTCGGTAAGCCAGAAATAATTGACTCTAAATTCTCGACAAATTGACAATGCCATCTGTTCGGTCATATTGCGCTCTTGATTTTCAATTTTAGATATCGCGGTTTTTCCGACACCTAAGGATTTACCAAATTTTTCAAGAGTAAGCCCAAGATATTTTCGTAATTCCCTAACGCGCTCGCCTTGTGTCATATTTATCACCACCTTTCAATGACAGAATAACACCGAAAACTCAATAAGTCAATAAAAAAGTTGGCAAAGGGGACGAAAAAGTGTTGACAAAGTTGGCGATATGCACTATTATGTAGGCGTAGGCAACAAGGGAAGCGAGGTGAACATTGTGAGAGCAAAGATTGTAAAACTTATACGCACTGAAACATCAGAAGGAAAAGGAACAGAAAAAGACCCAGTGCGCATTGTGGTGCGCTACTGGGATAAAAAGGGGAAGATGATCTTCAAGGAAGACCCGGCTAGGGACAAAGGAGAGACTTAGCCTCTTCATATGCTAAGTCTGCATCAATGAAAGTGACAAAGGCGTTGATAAAGGCTTTCAAGTCGGATGTATCGTAAGAATCGTGGCGCTTTTCGTAATGAGCCTGATCATTCCCGATCCACGAAGAAGCCTTAGCCAGAGCTTTCAGACGCTCATCCGTTATGTATCCTTCAATGCATTGACCAACTGGGAGTCTGGAGATTTTTTTCTGGTCATCCGGATTTTTAGATATGGAATAATCCTTTATCAAAAACTCCATGGCTTTTCGGTACCCCATTCCGCAAATTGCATGAAGGTTTAAGGCCTCGGCTAACGCAGAATCATTGTAGATGGAAACGAAGTCCGGGGACAGATGAATGATACGATCGGAAAACGTTTCGTTGGAAATGAGCACAGGAGAAGCGGAAGAAAACAGGTATCCGTCTCCGAACTCTTCGTCGAAGACGTGCTTTGAAATAAAACATTCATCGCAATTCGGGCAATGATTAAAAAGGTAAACCCTATTTAGGCATTCGTCATCTTCATTTTCGATGCAAGCGCCGTATAAAACGGCGGGCAAAAGCGAGACACCACAACATGGGCATGAAGACGCGAGCTCCACAGATGCCGGAAACACACGATTATCATTCAGCGAGAGAAGTTGTATCTGTGATTTCATAAGACCTCCTAAATGTTATTTTGTAAAAATTATAGGAGAAAATGTAGAAAAATACAAGAAAAGATACTTAGAAAGCGAGGTAAGACAATGGCAGAAAAAACAGTATGTGCAGAATGCCTGGAACACAAGAAAGAAGATGCGGCAGAACTGATCAGCATCCTAAACAAGGTTCCGGCAGATAGAAGAGGAGAAGTACTTGGCATAGTAAAAGGATTCGCGCTGTGCGCTGAGAGCGACAAGCGGGAGAAGGAGGTGAGATGAGTGAGCAAAAACCGGAAAGACGAAGAGCACAGGGTGTTTTACCTTTGCAATGGCGAAGTCCCGTACTGCGGAAAGCATATGTGCTATAAGAAGGAAAATCCTCCGGATGATCCGTGCAGACATACAAAAGATGTGAGATATGCTCTTAATTTCCAAGAAAAACATGGAATATATTGGGAGCGATAAGCGGGAGAGGGAGATAGCATAGAGGTGGATATTTAATCTTTTGGAAGGAGATGAAATTAACAAAGTGATTGTAAATAACATAACCCGTAAGGTAGGAGACTTCCTAACGGAATCACGCACGAATCTATCTGAGCTCTCAAGAAAAACAGGAATTCCTTACAGGATGCTTTATGCAAGCGTATGGAATAGGAAGCGAACAAGAGAATTACGAGCAAATGAATTGATGAGCATTTGCGTGGTTCTAAACATAAATCCAATGGATTTTGTGGATAAAAAGGACGATAAGGAGGAGATGCAAAAGTGGACTGGATAGATGCAACATCGGTTCTTGCGATATTGGCTTGTGTAGCAGTCACGGTATGGTTCATATGGCGACGTAAAAAGGAAAATAACCCACAAGACTATACCAATAAACACATACTGGTAATAGAACTATGGATTATTTCAATTTTCATTATAGCTGTAATGCAAAAGGTGACTATTCTGATTGTGTGGTAGTCGAAGCGGATTCATGAGAATCGAGATCGGAAGAGGTATTGATCTCGATTTGCTCCAAAATCTTAGTTTGTTTTATTAGCTCAGCGGTTTGCTTTTGCTCCTCGCGAGTTTGCAATTCTTCTTCCTGCATCAGCTCGGCTTGATCCTGAGCAGAAGAAACAGTATCTACATTGTGATAATACGCAGTTTGAAGAATGGCAATTATCGCTAATATGAGAGAGACAACTTGCCAGAATGACTCTGTATTCGTCTTCTTAATGCGGATGGTATTTTGATCATCGGCATCTGGAAATTGTACGGAACTGTCAACTTGCTTGACTATATCAGCAAGAGGTTTTGCCAGATCTATGTATTCTTCTGAATCATCAAGGCAAACACGCAATTCCGAAGATTCTAATGCAGATTTAGCGACAGATGCAACGGCTTGGACAACAGATAGAGGCTGCTCGGACAAAACAGAGCGGGAAAGAGCACAATTCGTAGCTTCTGAAAGCACTTTTGCCGCTTCAATAGCCGGTGAATATGTGGATAAAACGCGACTAAATTCTGAAAGATGCGAGGCGGAAACTTCCGCAACCCCTAAGCTGGATAAAACGGATTTATACGCTCCCGCAACTGACTGAGCAGATGTATTCAAAGCAACAGAAGAGAATGTTTGGCTTATGCCAAGTAGCGCATCCTCTAATTCGGGAGTCAGCATGGATTTTGCAGCAGATAAGCTCATTTTCGGCATAGAGGACATAAGCGAATCTAAATAGGAAAAATCATTATTCATTATCAAAACCTCTGATTATATTTGATGCAAAAATTTTACCACTATGAGAAAAAGAAAACAAGACAAAGATCTATCGATATGCGTAAAGCTGGACAATCAGAGAAGCATACACTTGAGTGAGGTGATGCGTATGACGGTCAAAAGTATAGTGATCATCAACGGAGAAGAGGTCGAGATAAAAGACCTTGAAAACAAGGAAGACTTCGCAGACAGCATCAATAAGCGGGTACTGTCTGAAAGAAACTACATCATAGAGAAACCCGCATAAGCGGGGAAAGGGAGGACAAGCATGGAAGAGATAATACTTGAACCGCAGGAAATCAAGATGATATCAACGGAAAGGACAAGCCTGATACCGACTGAGCCGAAACGGGATCCGGCGCCGATCAGGAAGAAGCGCAATAGAGCAATCTGCGGCATTGAGATTATAGCTGCGGTGTCGCTGGCGCTGAACATGATTCAGGCAGTAATCATATATGCGCTGCAGGCTGGGCCTATCTGAAGGGAGGTGGACATTGTGGCAGCAAGAATCATGGGATATGCGGAATTCGAGAGATATTACGAAGCCACGAAGAAGGAACTGGCGTATATGAAACCGGGAGATACGAAGCG
>DWVY01000002.1 GCA_019119995.1 Candidatus Mediterraneibacter faecavium
CCCGCTTTACCTCATCCCCTCGAATCCATGTAACGCGGGATGAAAATGCTCGTCCATTGGAACTCGCATTTCCATCCCGCTAACATGGAGAACGAGGTGTATTCGGAACGCTCCATGTCGATGCACAGCTTATGCAGCATCATCTTTTTCCGCTGTCTTATCCGGTCGGTAATCTTTTTTTCCGCCGCAGCGCCATCCTTCAACAAACACTCATATAAACGGGAAGAGATCGTCACTTAGTCGGCAAAGTTCACCATTCCGACCAGTTTTATAGTAAACTTCGTGATTGCCGGGGAGAAACTTCCCGATTGGATGAACGCAGAAAATCAAACAGATACAGCCCCTTTGATGCATCTTTTAGAACGGACGGGGAGAGAATGCGGACGGTGACTGTGGAAGGGCATTAGATAAAGTTAAAGCCTGTGGTGCGGCGTTAGTCAGGAAAAGGTAGTTGTCTGAGTGAAACGAGTTCTACCTTTTCCTGACTGTCTTTAGCCGTATCGCAGGCTTGTTACTTTATCTTATGTCCTGTAACCCGGAGCAGGGGAGCATTCTCTCCCCGCCCGTTCTAAATACATGGGCAATCCACTGTATCGTTTTGATTTTCGGAAGTTTCATGTTTTATCGCAAAGTATCTCACCGACAAACACGAATTTTACAGTCAGCCGGTAACTTCTCGTATCCCGCTGATATCGCTGTCGATCACCAGTGAGTAATTCGTGTAATATACGACAAATCCGGGTTTCGCACCTTTTGGTTTCTTGACATGTTTTTTCTCCACATAGTCGATCTCGACTTTGTCGCTGCCCCGCATGCTGGAGTAGTATGCGGCAAGCCGCCCTGCCTCCTCGAACGTTGTATCCGGAAGTTCCTCCCCGTTTGCCTTTACGATCACATGGGAGCCGGGCGCCTGTTTGGCGTGGAACCACCAGTCATTTCCCGAGGCAAAATTAAAGGTGAGCTCATCGTTCTGGAGATTATTCTTGCCTACATACATGTGGTACCCGTCGCTTGAAATATAGTGGAGAGGCGTATTTTTGATCTTCGTTTTCTTCTTTGTGAATTTCCGCTTGATATAGCCGGCATGTACAAGCTCCTCCCGGATCCCCGCCAGATCATCCTCGGTGACAGCGATGTCAAGGGCGGTCTGTATGGATTCCAGATAAGTGATGTCGTCCTTTGTCTCCCGGCTCAGTTCAGAGAGCGCCTCAAAGGTCCGTTTTTGCTTGTTATATTTGGCAAAATAGCGCTGGGCGTTTTCCTGCGGTGTCTTTGTCGGATCGAGCGGGATAGAGATCATCTCATTCGTATAGTAGTTGAGAGCCTCCATTTTTTTCGCTCCTTCTTCTACATGATATCCATAAGTGTTGATCAGTTCGCCGTAGACTTTGTATTTTTCCCGGTTCTCCGTGTCTTTTAACTGCCGGATCTGGAGGTCATATTTCTTCCGGTTCCTCTCAAGGGCAGTCTGGACGATGTGCCGAAGATCCGCTGACTTCTGCCGGATGCGTGTGAGCCGGCTGCGCTCTGAGTAGTAGGTCCGCAGCACTTCAGACATCGAGGCATATTCCCTGCGCTCATACTGTGCAAAATGGGTGAGGGGCAGCGCGGAAAATTCTTTCGGTTCCCTGCCGTCATAGTAGATGGCGGGAGAAAACCGTCCTCCTTTTACGGCAGAAAGGTAGATCGTAAACTGTGTGTACAGGTGGAGCAGGATGTCATCCGAATATTCCTTTGCAGGAACAGAAGAATCTATGCCTGCAAGGAAGCAGACTTCCTCTGCTGTCACAGGGCTGATCCCGGTAAAGCTCGTGTAGACCGCCTTGGAGACGGGCATGGGTTTGGCCCTCAGCAGCTCTTTAAAAGTATCTGCATCCACTGTGAGAGGGTCGGCCTTGTGCATGGTATCCGGAATGAAATATTCCCGTCCGGGCAGGACTTCGCGCACGGAACTCATCTGCGCAGACACATGCTTGATGCTGTCGATGATCTTTCCATCCTGTGTACAGAATATAATGTTGCTGTGTTTCCCCATGATCTCTACGATCAGCTCTTTTTGGCAGAGATCGCCCATCTCGTCTAAATGTTCGATCGTAAAATGGATGATGCGTTCAAGTTTCGGCTGCCGGATATCAACGATCCGCCCGCCTCCGATGTGCTTGCGCAAAAGCATGCAGAAATTCGGCGCAGTCATGGGGGCGTTCTTATTTGTATCTGTAAGATAAATGAGCGGAAGAGATGCATCCGCGCTGATCAAAAGCCGTTTCTGTCCGTCCGGCGCTTTGACCGTGAGCAGCAGTTCATCGCTCTCCGGCTGGGCGATCTTTGCGATACGCCCGTTTATCAGTTCTCTTCTGAATTCGTGGACAAGGTCTGCCACGACAATCCCGTCAAAAGCCATGATCCATGTGATTCCTTTCGATTAAGATTCACTGCCGGCATCTGTCCTGCCGGCACTAAAAAAGAGTATATCACAATCGGGCGAAATGAGAAAGCATTAACTGTTGACCGTTCTGGTACAAGAATGTATAATAGTATAGATTTACTCCGCGCTGTGGAGTTAAGACTATATTTGTAACAGAGGATGAGTTGACATGATAAAGAGCATGACCGGTTTCGGCAGGTGTGAGGTACAGAAGGATTCGAGGAAATTCACGGTAGAACTGAAAAGTGTGAACCACCGGTATCTCGATGTGAATATCCGGATGCCGAAGAAACTGAATTTCTTCGAGACTGCGATACGGACACTTTTAAAGTCCTATGCAAACAGAGGTAAGGTGGATATCTTTATTACTTACGAAGATCTCTCTCAGGCACAGGTGTCGGTGAAATATAATGCTGCACTTGCGGCGGAATATCTGAAATATCTAAAGCAGATGGAAGAGGAGTTCGGGTTGGAAAACGATGTCCGTGTTTCCACACTTTCCCGATATCCGGAAGTGTTTACCATGGAGGAGCAGAGCGAAGACGAGGAAGAGCTGTGGAACGGGCTGAAAGAAGCTCTTGAAGGAGCATTCGGACAGTTTGTGGAGACAAGGAAGACAGAGGGCGAGAACCTGAAAGAAGATATCCTCTCCAAACTGGATCTCTTGAGTGAACAGATCGGGTATATCGAGGAGCGTTCCCCGCAGATCGTTGCTGAGTACCGCGCAAAACTCGAGGATAAGATGAAAGAACTTCTGGCGGATACCCAGATCGAGGAGAGCCGGATCGCGGCGGAGGTGATCCTCTTTGCCGACAAGATCTGCACGGATGAGGAAGTGGTAAGGCTGAAAAGCCACATCAGCCATATGAGAAATACGCTGGAAGAACAGGATGAGATCGGAAGAAAGCTTGACTTTATCGCGCAGGAGATGAACCGCGAGGCAAATACGATCCTGTCCAAGGCAAATGACATCGAGGTGTCTGACCGTGCGATCAGCCTGAAGACAGAGATCGAGAAGATCAGAGAACAGA
>DWVY01000014.1 GCA_019119995.1 Candidatus Mediterraneibacter faecavium
TCGAAAGGGGAACTGTATCGAAAAAGATGCTGTCTTAGGGACTGCTGTTTTTAATAAATGGTGAACCGTTTCCGGTTATGGAGATTTCTGGTTCTGCTTGTCTGTTTTATATCTGCCGGATATCTGGGATCTTAGTTGATAAAGTTCTGGCTTCTTCCGGCTTTTAATGAGTGCTTGTTGAAGGATGACGCTGCGGCGGAAGAAAAGACTTTGTCTTTCTGGCAATATAATCGATCAGACTGCATGTAAAAAACAAATCATTATCTTTTCTGTTTTCCCGTCCATACTCCCTGTCTGTCATTTGACCACCTCATATTATTGAACTTACAAAGCATTTATGTTAGTATGTTGTTTGAGAAGCGGTTTCTTACCGTACAGTCATTCCGACTTATGCGGCTTACTCGCTTCTTTTTTTATTTATTCTATCATAAAACAATTCTTCATGCTACAATATAGAAGTCACAGTTCAGCCGCAATAAGCACAAAGTGCAGTTTACAAATAGCGTGGGCTGAACTGTTACGTTGAAAATCCAAGGAGGAATCACCATTGAAATTACATTTTTTAGGCGGCGCCATGGAAATCGGCGGAAGCTGCATCTATATGGATCTGTCCGGGAAACGGATCCTGATGGACTGCGGGATCCGGCAGTCCGGGTCAAAAGATCCAATTCCCGACTTTGCCACCATACAGTCTCAGGGCGGTCTGGATGCGATCCTTATAAGCCACGCGCACATGGATCACATAGGGACGCTTCCCATTATCAGTAAAGCATATCCGGACGCCCGGATCTATATGACTGCCATGACCGCAGATCTGACAAGAGTCCTGCTGTATGACAGCCTGAAGATCATGAAGAACCGGGAAGACGAGATCCCGCATTATACGGAAAAGGATGTGCTCGCCATGCTCGACCGGATCACTCCCGTAAGATACCAGACGCCGATGCATATATTTGACGGCTTTACCGTTACATTTTATCCTGCGGGTCATATTGCCGGAGCCGCGTGTATTTATATTACATCAGAGGAGGGATCTGTCTTCTATTCCGGAGATTTTTCATCTTTTTCCCAGCGTACCATCGAGGGGATCCGGATCCCGAAGCTCCGCCCCGACGTCTCGATCGTGGAGACGACCTACGGCAACAGGCTTCATTCCAACCGCCAGACAGAGGAACGCCGGCTGGTCTCTCTTGTCAATGAATGTATTGCCGCAGGGCAGAAGATCCTGATTCCCTGCTTCGCTCTCGGTCGGGCGCAGGAAGTTCTCCTGATCCTGCGTGCAGCATTGCAAAACGGCGAGATTCCCGCCGTACCGGTATTTGTAGACGGCATGGTCCGCGACATCAATACCATGTACACGCGCAACCCCACCTATCTTAAAAATGCTCTCGCCAAAAGGATCATGAAAGGGAACGAGCCGTTCTACACAAAGGAGATCCAGGCTGTAGCGCCGAATCAGAAGCGTGACGAACTGCTGGCATCCAAAGATCCGGTGATCATCGTTTCCAGCTCCGGCATGCTCACCGGCGGTCCCAGTACCCAGTATGCCAGGAAACTCGTCTCCTCTGAGAATGCCTGTATTATCATAACCGGTTATCAGGATGAAGAATCCCCCGGCAGACAGCTGCTTTCGCTCCTGACGCCCTCTTCCGCCAATGATGTGCTCACGCGGGCGGAAACACATGCTGACACAGAAGAGCGGAAGATCACACTGGACGGGACCTCTTACCCTGTCCGGTGCCGTATCGAGCAGGTGGGGCTTTCCGCACACGGCGACAAATCAGAGATCACGGCTCTTCTGGAACGCCTCTCTTCCCGCCGGATCTTCCTTGTGCATGGAAATGCAGATGTGATCCGTGAGCTTGGGAGCGAAGTTGCCGCCGAGGATTTCCGCCGCCAGGTATATCTGCCGGAATGCGGCATGGAATATGATGTCACGATCCGTACAAAACGGAAACAACTTTCATTTATCCCCGCATTCACCATGCAGAAAACAGCTCCTTTTACGGCAGATGACGGGAAGCTTTTGTGGGATTACTGGCGGGAACACTATCCGGGAAAATATTTCCCGGTCTCACAGATCGCATATATCTGGTATGGCAGAAGGATTACGGAAGAGCCGGTACTTCAGGGAATGCAGGACGCCCTGATGGCCAGCCCCTATTTTTCACAAAATACACGCCAGATGTTCCTCTTTGAGACGAACACGGAAGAAGCTGTGGAACATGCGCTCATGCCGAAAGAGCCGACCATTCAGGATATTGAAAACCGTGCAAGGGAAGTATTCGCAGGATATGCTTACCGGAAACTTGGATACCATACAGATACAAAGGAGCTCATTTTGTCTTTCGACTATCCGGACAGTCTGGATCCGGCGCAGTTTGCCGATCATGCGGAACAGTTTCTTCAGGCGACGGGATGGGCCGCGAAGATCAGCCCGTCTATGAATCATAATGCCGCGGGAAGTCTTCTTCACACACTTTTTGCGGACAGACTTTTAAAAACATCTTATTATCTTGACAGGAAATGTTATGCCGTCACACTGTCTTCCGTCTCTGATACCGATCAGGAAGCTGCTGCTTCATTCCTGCATGAGACCGGCTGGCAGCTTACGATAAACGGGAATTTATATCCCGGCAGCACAGACTCCGGGGCTGATCCTCTGGCTGACGGCGTCCAGACAGACAAAAATACAAATGAATACTCAAACATGGAATTTATCCCACATCGCACAGAAGCGGAGCCGATCGAGCAGAATCTCGCTTTATCCTGCATTGACCACGAATTTTCTTCCGCGGCTTTCCTTCCGGAAAAGAAGAGTCTGAAGCAGGATCAAAGGGGCAGATATATTGAACTGAGTTTTATCTCGCCTGCTGCCGGCATGAAAGTCAGAGATACCATCCAGAGAGCAGCAGACCAGACCGGATGGCGCATCCGGATCGCGGATAAGGTAAATCAGAACGCCCTCATACAGAACATCTGCAGTCTCTGTTCAGAACACGGGGTGACGCTTAAGAAAAATCCTTCTTATATGCCCCTGACAAGGTCTCTCGTACTGAAAGTATCTCCTGACACAGATACTCAGGTACTCTCATTGATCCGGGAAGAATTTCAGAAAAGGACCTGCTGTTCCTTTGAATACACAAAAGAGTGCTGATCTCTCAGCACTCTTCTGCGATCTTATAGATAAGCCTCTTGGTATCTTCCCATCCCAGGCACGGATCGGTAATGGATTTCCCGTACACTCTGTTCTCATCGATCTTCTGGCATCCTTCTTCAAGGTAACTCTCGATCATAACGCCTTTGACCAGTTTTTTCAGTTCCGGATTGTAGTTCCTGCTGTGGAGCACTTCGCTGACAATGCGGATCTGTTCGCGGAACTGCTTATTGGAATTGGAGTGGTTTGCATCCACGATAGCGGCAGGGTTCTTCAGATCCCGCTGCTGGTAGGCTTCGAGCAGGCGCACCAGATCCTCGTAATGGTAGTTCGGGATGCATGTTCCATATTTATCCACGCCGCCTCTTAAGATCACATGGGCGAGTTCATTGCCGTTCGTCGTCACATCCATGCCGCGGTAGATAAACGTATGGGAGTTCTGTGCAGCTACCACGGAATTGAGCATGACTGAGAAGTCCCCGCTAGTCGGATTTTTCATGCCCACGGGAATATCCATGCCGCTTGCTGTCAGGCGGTGCTGCTGGTTTTCCACTGACCGGGCGCCGATCGCCTCATAGGACAGGATATCGTCGAGGTAGCTTCTGTTCTCCGGATAGAGCATTTCATCCGCCGCGGTCAATCCGCTTTCTTCGATGGCACGGGTGTGCATTTTCCGGATGGCAATAATGCCTGCCAGGAGATCCGGAGCCTGATCCGGTTCCGGCTGATGGAGCATTCCCTTATAGCCCTCGCCTGTCGTGCGGGGTTTATTCGTATAGATCCTGGGGATGATCATCAGTCTGTCGCAGACTTTCTCGTTTACTTTCGCCAGCCGGTTTACGTATTCGCACACCGAGTCCTCGTTGTCGGCTGAGCACGGTCCCACGATCACAACAAATTTATCTGATCTTCCCGTGAAGATATCCCTGATCTCCTGATCTCTTCTTTCTTTGATCTTCACAATATTTTCTGACAGAGGGTATTCTGCCTTCAAGTCTGCCGGCAGCGGAAGCTGCGCATTTATTTTCATTCCCATATCTGTATTTTCTCCTGTCTGTATATTTCTCCTGTCTATAATCAAAGACCCCGATGCAGGCATACGGGGCATGAAGCTTACAGCGATTCAGGCATCGGGGTCTTTAAGCCTTACGGCAGTCGTCACATGTATATCATGTATATACGGTAAACCTGTCTTTGGTAACGACAGGTCGAGTTCTTCATAATAATTGTGCCAAGCAAGACGATAAGCCGGGTTATGTCATTGGACGATCATCTGTCTAGGCGCAGCGTCGCCGCTGTGCTCGAGCGACCTACCTGAAACGTGACGGGCAGCCACATAGTTTCTATCCGGTCTTGCTTCGGATGGGGTTTACATGTGCCCCTGCTGTTACCAGCAGGGCGGTAGTCTCTTACACTGCCTTTCCACCCTTACCGGGAAGATCCCGGCGGTTTATTTCTGTTGCACTGGCCTTGGAGTCGCCTCCACCGGACGTTATCCGGCATCCTGCCCTGTGAAGCCCGGACTTTCCTCGTCTGCGGCCTTTCGGCCCCTGCATCCGCGATCGTCTGTCTTACTTGACACAGTTATTGATTATACTATTTTCAGACACCTTCGTCAACAATAAGCTCGTCTCCGTCCGCCGCTGTCGTGGCAAGTTCGTCGCACCGCTCATTCTGGGGATGCCCGTCATGGCCTTTCACCCAGTGGAATGTCACGCTGTGCTGTTCCTTTGCGGCGAGAAGCCTTTTCCAGAGATCTACGTTTTTGACCGGCTCGTTTTTGCCTCTTTTCCAGCCCTTTTTCAGCCAGCCGTCCACCCAGTGCTGATTAAATGCATTTACCACATACTGGGAATCCGAATAGACTTCCACTGTACACGGACGGTTGAGCGCCTCAAGTCCTGCGATCACTGCCATCAGCTCCATACGGTTGTTAGTCGTGCGCACGTAGCCCTGCGACAGTTCTTTTACATGCAGTTCTCCTTTTGTGTCGACATACTCAAGCACGCATCCATAGCCTCCCGGTCCGTCCGGATTGCCCCTTGCCGCTCCGTCTGTATATATTTTTACAAGCATTTGTTCTTCCTCTCAATTATTGTTTTGTAACAGTTCAGCCATCTGATGTCAGTGAACGGATTTATGCTCGCATAAGAATCCGTTCACTGACATTCAGATGAGTTGAGCGCCTGTAAATGAGGAAAACAGCGGCGGCAGCCGCAATAAGCACGAAGTGCGGTTTTCCGAATAGCGCGGGCTGAACTGTTACATTGTTTTAAACGATCCTGACATTTTAACTGTCCATTTTGACTGTCACTCTTTGATCAGGAATGTCTGGCCTTCGCGCTCAATCCTCATGATCCTGTCCTTGTATGTTCCTGTGCATTTTTCCAGCATGAGGCGGTCGAAGACATCGTAATTTCCCCAGAAATGCATCGGAAATACATGCTTTGTATCCGTGCGTTTCATAAAGCAGTCGATCCCCCAGCAATACTGCTCTCCAAGTCTTGGATCGACCGGGACGAAAGCGATGTCGATCTTCTCCCGTTGGAGCTTATTGATCTCGGACTGATAGGTGCGGCGGATCATCTTATTGAACATCTCCGACTCTTCTTCCCAATGCCACCAGTTCAGGTCTCCCGCGTGATAGATCGTCCTGTCCCCGCAGCGGAGGAGGTATGCCACTCCCTGATCGTTTGATCTCAATGTCCTTACTTTTATCCCGAATATCTCTTTCTCCTCATTCGGCCCCATAGATATGATATCAGAACATGGGGAAAATCCAACATGTGAATATTCAGTCGGATCAATATCCGACGACAATACGTAACATATCTCTGGGAAAACTTCTCTCAGCCGGAAGATTTCTTTTCCAAAGTGATCATAATGCGCATGACTAACGAATATCACCATCTTCTTATCAGGGTTCCACTTTGGGAACCCGCCTTTATAATAGTCAAAAAGGCAGTATATATGTTCCATCTCCAGTAAGAATCCACTGTGTCCTAAATATGTCACTTCCATCATAAATTGATATTCTCCACTACCTGTACTACTTCCGGCAGGATATATTCCATGTCTTCTTTTGCAGTCTTCGCGCTTTCAGGCAGATTGATCACAAGTGTCCTGCTGCGGATCCCTGCCGCCATGGTTTCCAGGATCGCCTCTTTAGAATATCTGAGATTATACGCCCGAAGCGCCTCCGGTATCCCTGGCAGGAGCCTTTCCGCCGTATCAATGACTGCATCTGCGGCACAGTCCTCTTCCAGATATCCTATTGCTCCTGTAGTCAAGATCAGTTCTACAGCTTCCGAATCTGACAGCTGCGCGATCACAGAGGCTACAACCTCTTTCTCCTGCGGCAGGATCCCCGCTGCCTTCACTTCGAATCCCGCCTGTTCCAGAAGCCGTTTCAGCGCTGTTGCAGCCGCACTCTCCGCTTTTGCTTTATAGGCTCCTGTATCTATCGCAAATATTGCTGCTCTCATCATATGTACCCCTTCCTATTCTGATTCCTGCGTGCCAAGGATACGCTCAGCGATCCGGTTGGCATTCTCATAAATCTTTTCTTTCGTCTCCCCGATATGGAAAATGCCGTCCTGATACAGCACTTTGCCATCGATCATCGTCATCTTTACATTCTGCTTGCTCGCGCTGTATACGATATTCTTCTCGATGTTGTGCAGCGGCTGCATATTAGGCTGTGTCAGGTCGATCATGATCAGATCTGCACATTTCCCCGGCGCGATCATATCGCAGTCCGCAAGCCCCATCGCATGTGCGCCGCCGGTCACAGCCATCTTAAGGACGTCTCTTGCCGGGACCGCTTCGGGATCATCGCAGTATACTTTCTGAAGTCCGGTCACAAGAAACATTTCCCGGAACATATCCAGACAGTTGTTGCTGGCCGGTCCGTCCGTTCCTATCGCAACAGGAATGCCCAGGTCAAGATAACGTTTCACCGGTGCAACGCCGCTCGCAAGCTTTAAGTTGGACGCCGGATTTGTGACGACATATATTCCCCGTTTTTTTATGATATCAAAGTCAGACTCATCCATATGCACTCCGTGGAACAGCACGCCGCCATGACGGAACAGCCCCAGAGAATCCATATACGCCACCGGCGACATGCCGGAGCGCTCCCTGCACTCCTCTACCTCTTTCTTCGTCTCGGAACAGTGTACGCAGACCGGAGCCTGATACTTGTCCGCCGTTTCCGCCAGGCTTTCCATCAGTTCACGGCTGGTCGTATACTCTGCGTGGAATCCCATCCGGTAGGAGACAAGACTGTTCCTGTCTTTATTATATTTCAAATAATCATTCTCTACATCCTGCGCCGTCCCGCCGAAATCATTGACATCTCCGCACAGCACCATGCGGAAGCCGGTTTCCTCCGACGCCCTGGCGGTTTCATGTTTCTTCATGTACATGTCAAAAGCCGACGTGATCCCGCTGGTCAGGTATTCCATGATCGCCAGTTTTGTCAGCCAGTAGATGTCATCTTCCGTAAGTTTTGCCTCTGCGGGGAATACCTTGTCATACAGCCATTCCTGCAGCTTCATATCGTCGGCGTAGGAACGCAGAAAAGTCATCGGCGAATGAGTATGGGCATTCTTGAATCCGGGCATGATCAGATTGCCTTCTGCATCGATCTCATGATCCCAGATCCCTTTGTTTATATCTTCCCCATCACCGTCGCATGGTTTTACACAGGAGATCCGTCCGTCTTCGATCTGGATCTCCCCTTTAAAGACCTTTCTGCCTTCTTCCATTGTAAGTATTCTTGCATTATATATCCTTGTTCTCACCACTGTCTCCTCACACTTCTCAATACTCTTTATGTTCTCCCTGCCCACATCTTCTCGATACTCTTTATGTTCGTCTTGCTCTCCTCACATCTTCTCGATACTCTTTGTCACCAGGCGTTCAAATTCACCGGAGCGCTTGTCGGCGACTGTCTGTACATCCAGATGGCTCAGCTCTTCATCCGACAGCCCGCTTGCCATATTTGAAATACAGGAGATGCCGCATACGCGCACGCCCGCATGACGCGCGGCGATCGCTTCGCAGGAAGTACTCATTCCCACTGCGTCAGCCCCAAGTACTGCGTACATCCGGATTTCTGCAGGGCTCTCAAAATTCGGACCTGTAGTCTGGAGATAGACGCCTTTCTGCAGGGAGATGGATTCCTCCCGCGCCGTCTCCTCGATCAGTTCCATCAGTTCCTCATCATAGATGTGCGTCATATCCGGAAAACGCTCGCCCAGTTCGGAAACATTTTCTCCGATCAGAGGGGATGGGACGAAGCTTGAGATCTGATCCGTGATCATCATAAAGTCTCCCACATGAAACTTCGGATTGATGCCTCCGGCCGCATTCGTCAGGAAAAGCACCTCGATCCCCATCCGTTTCATCAGCCGGGTCGGGAGCACCACGTCTTTCATATCATATCCTTCATAATAATGCACACGGCCTTTCATTGCAACCGCCGGTACGTTTCCAATATATCCCAGCAGGAACTTCCCGTCATGCCCCTGTACGGTAGATACCGGGAAACCGGGAATATCACTGTACGGGATCTCCAGCTCCACTTTCATATTCTTTGCATATCCGCCCAGTCCGGATCCGAGGATCAGACCCACTCTGGGAACAAAATCAGTCAGCGACCGATAGTATCCATAACATTTTTCCAGCTTTTCATATTGTACGCTCATTATCTTTCCTCCTCGTCATGTCTGCCAGTTTCTGTCTCAACTGGTATTATATCTCTTCCTGTTGCAACGGTTCAAGTCTTACTTTCACACACTTTTTCCGGTCCGTCATCCGCTCATTTCTGTTGGAAAACGCTTTCGCCCTGGCATGGAGCAGGATTTTTCTCCCCTCCGGATTTCGCGTATATACCAGCCGGAATCTCCCGATGTAAGGGATCAGCTCCATGCGGAATATCTCTGCTTTATCCCTTGCCGATGCAAAAATATCCGGGACGCAGAAATATTCTTTCGCATATGACGCATTGCCGCCATGACAGAGCAGATACCGCTGGTTTTCAACCGGGGCAAGCATCTGGGCTAGCGTATCTGCATACAGATGTTTCTCCCGGTCAGTCCCGCCTCTGAGCCATGCGCCAAACCAGATGCCGTCCTCTTCCTCTGACTTCACTTCGCACGCAGATGTTATATAACCTGCTTTTTTCAGTGCTGCAAGAACGCCCCTGCTTATCCCCCGGAAACGCCACATCGGCGTAAGCTGCCGGATGATCTTCCCGCCTGTCAGGAAGCTAAGCAGAAGGAATATCAGCGTAAATCCTGCGAACGGCACGTATGATGCATTCCCTGTCCTCAGGAGGAACAGGTAAATGTTCAGCAGCTCGCCAAGCATGATCATGATCTGTATTCCCAGCGCATTTACAAATACTGCGCCCGGACGGAACGTTTTCCGGGCAGCCCTGAACTCATCCGCGGTCTCCCATCCGTTCCATTTGACCAGCGCGCTCTTCCACTGCCCTGCAACCCGCGCACGGTCAGCGCTTCTGCCGGCTGTATCTTCATTGATCTTCTCAATATGTTTCCTTGTAAACGGCCGTTTTATCGTCTGCAGACGCCCGAGGCCGTTTTCAATGACTGCGCCGTCATAGCTGACTCCGAGCACGCCGTCCATCCTTCTCTGAAGCGTATAGAAGTCTTCCGATAATTCCGGCTCCTCGATCCCCATACGGCGCCTGTCCTTCTCTTCCTGCGGCGTAGACATACAGACAAGATGCCAGATATTGCTCACCTTTTCCGGATCCTGCGGGTTGATCCGTATCGCCCTGCCGCGCATCTGGTTCCCCAGTACATAAGAGCCGACCGTACTTGCCAGGATCAGCGAATTGATCCCCGGGGAATCCCATCCTTCCCCGAGCAGGGATTTCGTTCCGACCAGGATCTGGATATAGCCTCTTTCAAATATTTTCGTAACTGCACGTGTATACAGGCTGAGCTTTCCCTTCACCGGAACTTCCGAATATCCGACCGGCGTTCCCTCGTCATCCCTGAACTTCTGGAACGCCGGGAGTGATGCCGCCGGATCGATCCTTTGGATTTCCTCTGCGAACGCCTCCTCTGCCGTATCCGGCAGTATGACCAGGCTTCCGCACAGAACGCCTGCCCTCCATCCGGCGCCCCGTCTCCTGAGCATCTCAAACACCGGGATCACGCCCATCGCTGCGGCGTCCTTTTCCGGATGTCCTATGGCACTTTTATACTCGCCCCTGATATAATCTGTCAGGATCAGCATCCTGAGTTTCTCTCCCATCGCAGTGTGCTCGCAGGATGCGATCTGCAGGATACTGTCCAGTTTTCCGCTGCTGTTGACAAGCATTTTTTCAATTTTATCATTGACAAGGAACCGGACTTTATTTTTCTCTGTCAGTCCTGCTTCCTGCAGCTGCTTTTTGAGCGCTTCCCTGTACTTTGGTTCCGTCTGATAGCTGTCCGCGTCGTCATACAGAAACCCCTGCAGGAAATATTCCATCCATTTTTCTGATACCGGCGGCATCTTCCGGACACCGAGCACCTCCGTCCACCGCCTGGAAAACGGAATCTGCTTTGCCTGACAATAGGTAAGCAGTCCAGAGAGATATCCCGGATCTTCCAACATCCTGTCACTATATCCCTCATAATCTTTCAATGCCGGATGGGATGCCGCTGCCTCTCTGAGACTGGCATCAGCCATCAGGAACTCAAACATATCCGCAGCGTTCTGCCTGAATGCTGATATCTTCTCCGCTTCCTGCTGTGACGGACAGTTGAACCATACATAATCCTGATGCGGGCACAGGCTTCCCTCCTTTACCAGTTCGGGCACTGTGATCTCAGCGTCCACCGGGCCGCACATCCTCGTATACCGCTCCCACTGAGCCGGCGTTGAATCATAAGGCGGCGTGGCGGTAAGCGCGATCACCGTCACATCCTTTTCCACGTCCATAAACTTTTCCAGTGCTTTCCACCATTCATTTTTCAGATGATGGCACTCATCCAGACATACCGTGCCGATCCCTGCTTTTTTCACTTGTCTGAGGAACTCAAATCCGGCGAAGTCAATCTCTTCCGCTCCCTCGTCTTCTTCGGATCCTTCCACATTCTTCTCCCCTGTCATAGCACTGTAAAGGGTCTGGTATGTGATCGAAGTGATCAATCCCGGATACCTGATATCCGAAGAAATGATCTTCTGTTCTTCGTTTTTCTCCCATGTCTTTGCTTTCTCCGTAAAAAAAGAATCCCGGATACGTTCCAGCCACTGCTGGCGGATCACGATCCGCGGAGACAGAATGAGACAGGGCTTTCCCGTCCGGCGGATCAGTTCGATCCCCAGCACCGTTTTTCCCGCCCCCGGCGCCGCCGTAATATGGATCCTTCCGTCGTCCATATAAGCATCCGACTCCCGAAGCACCCTCTGCTGATAATTACGCCACTCCCCCTTAAAAGAAAGCAGCCCGTCATATATATTCTTCATGTCCTGTCACTTCCTCCGATCCTGCCCCAGTACATCATGTCACACTTCATTATACCCTCTGGCAGATAAGATGTCGAGACCGGACAAAATTCGTGTTTGTTCAACAGATGCCGCTTTAGCAACAAAGATATATAATAACCGAATAGCAGACGCAGAAAAGGAGAATACTGCAACGCCGTGCCGACCCGCTCCACCTCATCCCCTCGAATCCATGTAACGCGATATCAAAATGCTCGTCCATTGGAACTCGCATTTTAACATCGCTAACATGGAGAACGAGGTGTATTCGGAACGCTCCATGTCGATGCACAGCTTATGCAGTATCCTCCTTTTCTGCTGTCTCATCCGGTCGGTAATCTTTTCTTCCGCCGCAGCGTTATCTTTCAACAAGCACTCATTAAAAGTTGGGATAGTTAAAGCCCGTGGTGCGGCGTTAATCCGGGAAAGGATGTTGTCTGAACGAAGTGAGTTCTTCCTTTCCCGGATTGTTTTTAGCCGTATCACGGGCTTATTACTAGCTCTTATGCCCTGTAACCGGAACCGGAAACATCCTATCCCCGCCTGTCCCGATAACGTGGATCAACATATTGTGTCCGATTGATTTTCGGATGTTTCGTGTTTTATCACAAAGTATCTCACCGACAAACACGAATCTATCTTCTCCTGCGGTATTTCTCTTCGCAGTATTTGCACCGATAGATCTGATTCTCTTCATCCGTCAGCACGAATACATGATCCAGTCCCTGCTCGATGGATGTGATGCATCTCGGGTTTTTGCAGCGGATCACATTGCGGATCTCCTTGGGGAGTTTAAGCTCTTTCTTCTCCACGATCTTTTCGTTTTCGATGATATTGATCGTGATATTGTGGTCGATGAATCCAAGGATATCCAGATCCATGAAGTCAATCGGACACTCGATCTTGATGATATCTTTTTTGCCCATCTTATTGCTCTTTGCGTTTTTGATGATCGCAACGCAGCAGTCCAGTTCATCGAGGTGAAGGTATTTGTAGATTTCCATGCTCCTGCCGGCCTCGATGTGGTCGAGGACAAAGCCTTCAGAGATACTTCCTACATTCAGTGTATTTTTTACCATGATTGTTTCCTTTCTGTTATTTTGTTAATTTGAAATTTGTTCCGTTGATCTAATCTACATGGATGTCGAGCAGTGTCAGGATCAGCGCCATACGGACGTATACGCCGTACTGTACCTGGCGGAAATATGCCGCGCGCGGGTCGTCGTCCACATCGACGGAGATCTCGTTTACTCTCGGAAGAGGATGGAGTACGTACATATCCTTTGGCGCGAGTTTCATTTTCTCTTTGTCGAGGATGTAGAAATCTTTCATGCGTACATAATCTTCTTCGTTGAAGAAACGCTCTTTCTGTACTCGTGTCATGTAGAGGATGTCAAGTTCAGGCATTGCGTCTTCCAGACGGACTTCTTCTTTGTACTCGATATTGTTGCGGTCGAGCACATCGTGGCGGATGTACTCAGGAAGTCTTAACTCCTCCGGTGAGATCAGGACAAAACGGATGTTTTCGTATCTCACGAGGGCGTTGATCAGCGAGTGTACGGTACGTCCGAATTTCAGGTCGCCGCACAGACCGATGGTCAGGTTGTTGAGTCTTCCTTTGACATTGCGGATCGTCAGAAGGTCTGTCAGCGTCTGCGTCGGATGCTGATGTCCGCCGTCTCCCGCATTGATGACCGGGATAGAAGAGTGCTGGCAGGCTACCATCGGCGCGCCTTCCTTCGGGTGTCTCATAGCGCAGATATCTGCATAGCAGGATACAGTCCGGATCGTATCGGAAACGCTCTCGCCTTTGGAAGCGGAGCTGGAATCGGCTGAAGAAAATCCAAGCACGCTTCCGCCGAGATTCAGCATGGCAGCCTCGTGGCTTAAACGTGTTCTGGTACTCGGTTCATAGAATAATGTGGCAAGTTTTTTCCCCTCGCACGCATGGGCATATTTCTTCGGGTTTGCTTCAATATCCTGTGCAAGGTCCAGAAGCTGGTCAAGTTCTTCCACGGTAAGATCCAGTGGGCTCATTAAATGTCTCATAAGTGTCCTCCTTAAATATGTATAAGTGTATTTACCAAATATCTGATAGTGGTTGTGGTCTTATCTGTATTGCAGCAGTTCTTCGACGCTTTTCCTCTTCGGCGCGGCAGGATCGATATCAGGATGACCGACCGCGATCAGCGCCGCCAGTTCCTGATCTTCCGGAAGATCGAGCAGTCCGGAGATCCCCTCCTCGTCAAATACGCCCATGATCACGGTGCCGAGACCATGATCCCATGCTGCAAGGCAAAAACTCTGACATGCGACTCCCACGTCAAACATCTGCCAGCGGTCCCCTTTTTTGGTCGTAAAGGATCCATCGCGCTCATAGCCGCAGCGTCCTTTTTTGAAAGCGACAGCCATCAGCACAGGCGCCTGACGTATGATGTTTGAATTGTAATCCGGGGTATACTTGTCCGCGATCTCGCCAAGAAGAGAAGGATCTTCAATTGCAATATAGCGGGTGATCTGAGTATTTTTCCAGGAAGGGGAATAAGATGCCAGAGAAACAATAGAATCAATAACAGAATGATCAACAGGTTCAGCCGTGTATTTTCGGATGCTTCTGCGGGTTTTTAAACATTCAGTAACGTTCATTTGTGTACCTCCCTAAATTCTCCACATAATCATATAATAAATCGGAGTGATTTTCAACTGCAAAGTAGATTTTATCCGAGAAATGTACTATACTGATTTAGTGCATGAAATCGAAAGGAGCAGCAATATGGAGTCATTGGAAGTACTCAGAGATAAACTCGATAAGATAGACGACCAGATCGCGGAACTTTATGAAGAGAGGATGAAAGTCTGCGGTGAAGTCGGAGAATATAAAGTAAAGGCCGGACGCAAAGTGTTTGACAGGCAGAGAGAGAAAGAAAAACTGACGGATGTTGCGTCGAAGGTATCCGGAGAGTTTAACAAGAAAGGCATTCAGGAACTGTACCAGCAGCTCATGTCCATGAGCCGGAAGCTTCAATACCGTCAGCTTGTCGAGGCGGGGGCTTTGGGGAGGCTGCCGTTTATCCGGATCGATGACCTGGACAAGAAGAATGCCCGGGTCGTGTTCCAGGGGACAGAAGGGGCATACGGTCAGGCCGCAATGCACCAGTTTTTTGGCGAAGATGTCAATAATTTCCATGTCAGGACATTCCGGGAGGCAATGGAGGCGATCGAAGAAGGCGCAGCAGACTATGCGGTGCTCCCGATCGAGAATTCCACGGCAGGACCGGTGATCGAGATGTATGACCTTCTGGATGAATTTGAAAATTATATCGTGGCGGAGACGATCCTCCCCGTTGTACATACCCTGTCGGGACTTCCGGGAGCAGAGCTTTCAGATATCAGTCGGGTCTATTCAAAAACAGAAGCGCTGATGCAGACGTCCCGTTTTCTGGACGATCATCCGGACTGGCAGCGGATCAGCGTGGTAAATACAGCGATCGCGGCAAAGAAAGTGCTGGAGGATCACGATATGTCACAGGCGGCGGTGTGCAGCGCTTACGCGGCGAAGGTATACGGCCTGTCTGTGCTGGAGGACAAGATCAATGATGACTCTGACAATTCTACACGTTTTATCGTGGTGACGAATCAGAAAGTATTCCTGAAAGATGCGTCCAAGATCAGCATCCGGTTCGAACTGCCGCACCAGAGCGGGTCACTTTACGGGATCTTGTCACATTTCATTTATAATGATCTGAATATGACAAAGATCGAATCGCGCCCGATCAAGGGCAGACCGTGGGAATACTGCTTTTTCGTGGATTTCGAGGGCAATCTGGAGGAACCGGCCGTGAAGAACGCGGTCCGGGGGCTGAGGGAAGAAGCCAAGAACCTCAAGATCCTGGGAAACTATTAGAAATGAAATAGAGACTACAATGGGAGGATATAACATGCGTACAAATGAACTGATGCTTTATAAAAATATGGACTACGGAGATATCCTGCAGGACATGACATTTCTTATGGAAAATCACGGAAGTGGATACTATAATACGGAAGATCTGAGAAGCCTTCTTTTTGAATGTGTCAATGAGCTTCTGGAACTTTCAGTGAGCCACGGCTTTGAAGGGAATCTCTGGCACACTTATCTGACGTTCCTTCTGGCAAATGATGAGAACGCCTACAGCACTTCCTGCGAGATCGTGGGGGAGATCGAGGGCAGCATCAACGAGATCGCGCTCCATGATTTCGGCATTTTCAAGGAGCTGTTCGATTATGATTTCAGCGGACTGGAGAAAGATCTGGGGGCAGGATGCATCCAGGTGCTCATGGATTATAAGAACGGGAGCAGGACGGGAAAAATCTTCAACCGCAGAGTGAGAGACCGGATCTGTACGCTTGCAAAAGCGCTTGGAGATGCCGCAGATGTGGAAGAGTTCAAGCAGAGGATGACCCAGTTTTATAAAGAGTTCGGCGTAGGTAAACTGGGACTACACAAGGCGTTCCGCATCGAGCACCCGGAAGGCGGCGATAT
Organism: Candidatus Mediterraneibacter faecavium; assembly: GCA_019119995.1. Classification (GTDB taxonomy): domain Bacteria; phylum Bacillota; class Clostridia; order Lachnospirales; family Lachnospiraceae; genus Mediterraneibacter; species Mediterraneibacter faecavium. Next base: position 16,188 of record DWVY01000014.1, read on the forward strand.
GGAGGTCGTGCCGATCACGAATATCGCTCACGTCCATCTGGATGATCTGGTCGGATATGAGATCGCCAAAAAGAAACTGATCGATAATACAGAGGCTTTTGTCAAAGGCCGCAGGGCAAACAACTGCCTTCTGTTCGGCGATGCGGGAACAGGAAAGTCATCTTCGATCAAAGCGATCCTGAACCAGTATTATGACCAGGGGCTCCGCATGATCGAAGTCTATAAACATCAGTTCAAAGACTTGAACGATGTGATCGCACAGATCAAGAACCGTAATTATAAGTTCATCATCTATATGGATGACCTCTCGTTTGAAGAATTTGAGATCGAGTACAAATATCTGAAAGCCGTGATCGAGGGCGGACTTGAGCGGAAGCCGGAAAATGTGCTGATCTATGCAACCTCGAACCGCAGGCACCTGATCCGGGAGACATTTAAGGACAAGGCGGACAGGGATGAGGAACTTCACACGAACGATACGGTGCAGGAGAAGTTATCTCTTGTGGCGCGCTTCGGTGTGACGATCTATTTCGGCTCGCCGGATAAGAAAGAATTCCAGGAGATCGTCCGCACGCTTGCACAGCGCGGAGGAATTGACATGCCGGAAGAGGAGCTGCTGCTTGAGGCGAATAAGTGGGAACTCTCCCATGGCGGGCTGTCGGGAAGAACGGCACAGCAGTTCGTAGATTATCTGATGGGGCAGGACAGCGGAAGAAAATAAATTCGTGTTTGCTTAAGAGATGCCGCTACAACAGCAAAGATATAATGACTGAATAAGGGACGCGGAAAAGGATGATGCTGCAACGCTGTGACGACCCGCTTTACCTCATCCCCTCGAATCCATGTAACGCGGGATGAAAATGCTCGTCCATTGGAACTCGCATTTCCATCCCGCTAACATGGAGAACGAGGTGTATTCGGAACGCTCCATGTCGATGCACAG
>DWVY01000015.1 GCA_019119995.1 Candidatus Mediterraneibacter faecavium
CAAAGACCCCGATGCAAGCATACGGGGCATCAAATTAGCAGCGATGCAAGCATCGGGGTATTAGACCCTCGCGGCAGTCGCCAAATGGACATGCCAGCATGTCCGCTTGGCTCGTTGCTCGCGGGAATAAAACGATCCGTCAGGACCTGACCTATAACGATATGTATGATTCCATTGACAATGTCTGGAGCCTGCTGTTTACGACCGGCTATCTGACACAGAGAGGCGTCACGGAGCAGCGTGAATACATCCTTGCCATTCCCAACAAAGAAATCCGGAATATATTTACCGAGCAGATCTTACAATGGTTCCAGGATACCGCCCGAAAGGACGGAGACGCCCTCCATACTTTCTGTAATGCGTTTAAAAACGGAGACAACAAGACCGCAGAGAAAAAATTCAACGAATATCTGAGACGCACGATCAGCATACGTGATACGGCTGTGCGCAGAGACAAGAAAGAGAATTATTATCACGGTATCCTTCTCGGTCTGCTCAGCTTTGAATCTTCCTGGGATCTGGCATCAAACAGGGAATCCGGAGACGGTTACTGTGACATCATGGCGGAGATCGACACAGAGGGCATCGGTATCGTGATCGAACTGAAATATGCTGATAACGGTGATCTGGATGCCGCCTGCCGGAAAGCAATGGAACAGATAGATCTGAAACGATACGATGAACAGCTTATTGATGACGGAATGGAAACCATCCTGAAATACGGGGTCGCGTGTTATAAAAAAAGATGCCGCATCATACTGGATAAAACAATACTATAATTTATGCCCCTGCCGGCAGAGCTTTTTCCCGGCAGGGGCATTTTCTTTAAAATCTCTTGATCTTCCTTGTCGTTGTCTTCTCAAACTCCGTATCCCTGACGATCAGGCTGTAGATCCTCTTCTGAGGAGCCGCCGTCTTATTATACTCGTCGATCACTTCCTGGAGTTTCGCCTGCACGTCTTTGATGCGTTTCTTCTTCACGTAATCCTGATCCGGATAGATCTCAGCCTCGATCACGCCGTTCTTCTCGCGCACGAGTACTTCGCCTACCAACCGGTTTGTGCCGAGCACATTTTCCAGCTCTTCCGGCGAGACGTTCTCGCCGTTCTTGGTGATGATCAGGTTCTTCTTGCGGCCGGTCAGATAGACGAATCCGTCCTCATCCACATAGCCCAGATCCCCGGTCTTGAGCCAGCCGTCTTGCAGTGTCTCGGCTGTCTCTTCCGGCATCTTATAGTATCCCTGCATGACGCTGCTGCCCTTTACCCAGAGCTCGCCGTCCACAGTCTTCGCCTCGCAGTTGGGGAGAAGCTGTCCTACGGAATCTTTGCGGATATTCCAACTCTGGTTGACACTGATGACCGGCGCACACTCGGTCATGCCGTAGCCCTGCTGGATGGTGATGTCGTATTTCTTAAACATATCGATATAGGACGGATCCAGATAAGCCCCGCCGCTGCAGATCGTGTGGAACTGCCTGCCGAACACCTGGCTCTTCACGATCTTCGCCGGAAGGAGAGACGCCTCCTCCAGTTTCTTCGCCATGGTCTCGATCATCAGCGGCACCATCAGGATCATCTCAGGCTTGAACAGCTTGATATTCTTCGCCACGCGGAGAAGCGAGTCGTTGATGCAGATGACCGAACCGAGAGATACGCCTTTTAAGATGTCCATGCTCAGGCAGTATGCGTGATGGATCGGCAGCACGGTCATGATCACCGTGCGCTCCGGGATCTTCATATCCAGGCAGGTCGCGTTCTCTGCCACATTTCTGTGGGTCAGCATGACGCCCTTGCTCTTGCCTGTCGTGCCGGATGTAAACATGATCGTACAGAGCTGGTCCGGATCCGGCTCGAAGTCGCATGCTCCCCGGTTTTCTTCCAGTGTCTTCCACCAGGACAGCGCCTCTGCGCTGTTCTCTTCCTGCTGCATGGAGATCAGTGTTTTCAGCTTCGGACAGCGCTCTTTCGCGATCGCAGCCACATCCTTGCGGATCTCATCGTATACAAGTACTGTTGAATCCGACCGGTCGATCAGGTCGCACACATCCTCCGCCGGAAGGTTTACATCCAGAGGCACGATCACGCTGCCGCTGTCTACCGTTCCGAAGTATGTCACAAGCCACGGATAAGAAGTGGCTCCGATGACAGAGATATGTTTTCCCTGTTCGCCCAGGTTCTTCAGCACATTGGAGAAGCTCTCGCTGTCCTCTTTGAGCTGTGTATATGATTTTGATTCTATTTCATTTTTACCGATTTTATAACGTATCGCATCCTCCGGCCCGTACTTTTTCTCTGTGCCGTCCAGGATCTGACGCACTGTGCTGCAAAGCATATTTCTCTATTCCTTTCTCTGCGCCTCCCGCGCAGCCGCCGCATGTTATTGTATCCAGCCCGATGTTTAAAAGATCATTTACAGGATCCTTTCCCGGTACACCGTTTTGTCCAACGATGCACTAGTTCTCCGCGCTCAGCTTTTCGAGATAGTCGACAGCCTCTCCCACTGTGCGGATATTCATTACTTCTGACTGTTCTACTTCTACGTCAAACTCGTCTTCTACCTCTCCCAGCATGCTCATGAAATCAAAGGATGTAAACCCGAGGTCTTCCATGAAACGGGATTCCGGACGGATATTCTCCGGCTCTACTTCAACATAGTTGCAGATGATGTTTACTAATTTCTCAAACATAATTCTCTCTCCTTATCCATAATGTCGGAATATCTTTATATCAGCTTTATGATCTCTCCGATCGTCAGATCCGGATTCTCCGCGCCTTTGAACATGATCTTGCACAGATAGTAATACAGGTACTCAAGCTCTTCTCTGGAGTATGCCTTGATCTGGTGCTCGAAGTTGAAGTCCAGGCCGTTGTCCTCCGGACGGTGCATCACTGTCAGGTATACGCCCTGCGGACATGTGCCGTTCGGATACCATTTCGTCTTATAGCGGATGCCGCCAAGCTGGTCGAGCCCTTTCTCCTTGAGCGTCAGCGGCTGGTAGGTCAGCGAGATCGGCTCATAGGTAAGTCCCGGATTCGGCTGCGGATACAGTTTGGAGCGGTATGCAAAGTATGCGGTCGGATCGTAGTTCGCGTGTCGGAAAATCTCGTTCTGCTTGTCGCGGATCGCGTAGACGCCGTCGATGAACGTCATATCCTCCGGGAAGATCGTGCGGATCGGGAATGAATGGATCCTTGTTCCGCCGGACTTCTTCTCTTTGAGTGTAGCGCGTCTTGCGATCGCGTTATTGATCGACACATCCTCAAAGCCGTTCATCTTCTGATAGTAAGTACGCAGCCCCATCAGCAGAAGACATGCGAGTGAAACATGATATTTCTCACAGAAATCCATCAGGCGCTTTGTCGGCTCTTCCTCGAGGTGGAAGATGTCCAGCGCGGACGCCGTATCGGCAGATGAGTTAAATGCCGAGCGCAGATTCGGGTTTTTGAACATCTCTCTGGCAGCTTCCAGCCTGTCCGTGCCGTGGATCCCGCTGTAGATCGGCTCGCCTTTTTCGATCTCTTTCTGGAAATACGCGGTATCTCTCTGCTGTGCCTTGCTTCCCGCCTCGTAGGCAAGATCCTTTTCCAACTGCTCGATATAGGAGCACATATCCTTCGGATACGGAACGCCCTCGTATTTCGCATTACAGTAAAGCTCGATGATGTCTTTGAGGAAGCAGATCAGCGACTGAGCGTCCACCGTCATGTGCTGTCCGAGGAAGTAGATCCCCGAGAATCCGTCCGGCATCTTGATCATGACCACTTTTGACATCTGTGAGTCCTGCATCTTAAAGGGAACGGTCGTCCACTTCTGCATCTCGGCTTCCGCCTCTTCCATTGTCTTTCCGGTAAAGTCGACAAGCTCGATGTCCTGCTCTTCCGGATCAGCCACGTACTGATACCATGTGCCGTCTTTGTCCTTTGCGAAGCGGATGCGCATGCCCTCGCTTCTCGCGTAAGCCTCGTTGATGGATCTCTTAAGCTGGTCAAAATCCAGTTCCACCTCGATCGTCAGGCTTGTTCCGATATTGAGCACCGCCATGCTCGGGCAGTGCGGCGCATAGAACATGTGAAATTTCTGTGCAACAGTCAACGGGTACACCTTGTGGCCTTTTCTTGTTCTCATCATTTCAATACCTCTCCGAAAAATGAATCCATTGCTTTCTCATAACCTTCTGTGTCTTTGTAGTAACTCTCGCCGTGACCTGCGTCCGGGACGATGAACTTCGTCTTCGGCGACGCGCAGTTCTCATATATTTTCTCTGTCATCCAGCAGGGAACGAACACGTCTTTCGCTCCGTGGATGAACAGGAACGGCACTTTTGCCCGTCTAACCTCTCTCGAGGAGTCGCAGTCGTCAAGCCCGTAGCCGACCTGCCTCTTATTCGCCCAGTCCGCGAGCTGCAGCATGGGGAATGCCGGTATGTGGTACATGCTGTGCAGTACATGGGTAAATACATCTTTCATTGATGTAAATGCACAGTCGGAAATGATGCCCTTTACCTGAGGCGGCAGATCCAGTCCGCTCATCATGCAGACCGTGGCGCTTCCCATGGAATTGCCGTGCAGGATGATCTGGGCGTCGTCTCCGATCTTTTCGATCATCCAGTCCACCCAGCGCTTTCCGTCCAGCCTGTCCATATTTCCGAATCCGATGTGCTCTCCCTCGCTCCTGCCGTGGGCTCTCAAATCGATCAGCAGCATCCGGAATCCGTGTTTCAGATAATAGTTGGAAAGGCTCCCGTAATCATTGAGCCCTTCGCTCGTATATCCGTGGAAACAGATCACCGCCTTGTTTCCCTCATCGCCTTTGAAATATGTACCGTGGAGTTTCAGTCCGTCGTGGGATGTGATCCACACATCCTCGTGGGGCTGCTCCATCATCCACTCCCTGCGCTCCTTCATCATGGGAATGTATTTCTCCCAGTCTACTCCGGACATCTTCATCGTCCGCTCTGTCTTCGCATTGTAGCGGATCATGGTTCTTCTGTACAGGTAGGCGCTTCCCGCGACCTCCGCCGCTGCCGCCGCGCCCAGAAGAGCTGCCGCTGCTTTTAAGATCCTGCTCATATTGTGCATCTCCTTCTGAAGTGTCTTACTTTCTCTTGCTGTTAATGAGATCTTTCAGTCTCAGTGCTTTATCTATATTGCCCTCTACCTTCAGTTTTCCAAGCGTCACCGCCAGGATCGGATCGCTCTTGCCTTCCGCGATCTTAAACAGCGTCTCCGCGCTGCATGTGAACATCGCGTCGCGGTCAAAGTACTCGTACGGCTCTACATAGAGCTGTCCGTCCTTCACCTCAGCGTAGAAGATCCCTTCCGCCTCCCCGGTGATATTGAACTGATATGCCAGATGCTCGTGGATGTCGCTCACATCCGCATCCATCAGCATGCCTTTTACCTTTGAAAACATATCTGCGTAGGTCATATTATCCTCCTTTTCGACCGCATCCGTCATTTTTTGACCGGCGGTCATCCTTTTCATTTGTTAGAGTAACACCTTTTTGACTGATGGTCAACATGCTTCTTTATCAAAAACCCTGCGGATTTTCCGGCCTTTTTTGTGCGTTTTTCTTTCTGGTTCTTTTCACAGGGATATGTTACAATGAGTGCTGAATGAATCTTTTCAGAATTGATCTTAGACAGATAAGAAAGGTGACCGACATGGCTGAACGGAACAACAAATATAACCTGATCCTTGACTCTCTTCAGAAGCTGTTGGAAAACCGCAGGCTGCAGACGATCTCTGTCAGTGATATCGCAGAGGAAGCAGGGATCGCCAAGGGGAGCATTTACTACTATTTTCCTTCCAAAGACGCCATACTGGAAGCGCTGGTCGAGCGGAACTACGAGCAGCCGCTGACAACAGCCAAGAGCCTCGCTTCCCAGACTGATATCCCGCCTTTCACACGCATGGCCATGATCTTCCAGGCGTGCCGCAATTCATCCACCGCGTATCTGAAGTCCGGCCAGGAGAGCAGCGTCGGTGCCCCCGAAAAGGCGCTTCTGCACCAGAAATATATCAATCACCTGATCAGCGAATTTAAGCCTGTGCTCGCCGAGATCATCAAACAAGCGATCGATGCGGGAGAGATCCGCTTCGACCGGCCGGAAGAGCTGGCGGAGATCGCGCTCATCGTCCTGTCCGTAAAGATGGACAATACAATAGTCCCCTCTCCCAGAGAAGAGATCGAAAATACGATCGCTGCGCTGATCGCGCTTCTGGAAAAGGGGACAGATAATCCGCCCGGATCATTAAATTTTCTTATGGCGTAACTACGGCAGCAGGATCGTATAATCCTGCTTAAAGCTCTCACCCGGCGCCACTTTATTGATGTTCGGTTTCTCCGAGATTTCCTTATCAAATCCCACATCATCCGCCCTGCCCATCCATGGTTCCAGGCACACGAACGGGGCGTCTTTCACGGACCAGATGCCGAAATTCGGGAATCCCTCGCATTTCATTCCCACATAAGGCGTACCGTCCTTATGGCAGAGCCACACTTCTTCGATCTGACCATTATCAAAGATCAGAGCATCGTTCTCAAACATCTCCTCCGTAACCGGGCAGCATCCGTCCGTCAGATTTATTGTATGTACATCCACCGGATCAACTGCCGCCTCGGCAGGATCGATCAGGATATATCTGAGCTCGTTCTTCCCCGGAAACTTCAGGATATAGTCTGTCTTCTTCTCATCCTTTCCTGCAAACCGGAAAGCCGGATGGCCTCCGATCGTAAAGTACATCGTCTCTTCGCCCGGATTCCGCACTTCCCATTCAACACGAAGACCATTTCCCTGCAATGTATAAGAGATAAGCAGCTCAAAGTCGAACGGATATACCTCTTTCGTCTCATCGCTCGATACAAGAAGGAAGGAAGCTGTATCATCCTTTTTGCAGATGCATTTAAAGGCGCTGTCTCTCGCAAACCCGTGCTGTGACGTCGGGTAATACGTGCCATTGATGAGAACCGTATTATGATACGTTTTCCCTACATTCGGGAAAAGGACCGGGGAATGCCGTTTCCAGTACATCGGATCTGCTTCCCACAGAAGTTCCGCATCCTGCTTCTTGTCATAGATCCTGGTCACTTCAGCTCCCATTTCCGAGATTTCCACACATAATCTTTGGTTTTCCAGCTTCATAAACTTTCCTCCTTGCCTTTTTTATTTATCTCTCCGGACTTTTCACGATCCGTTCTGCTCTGCTCCGTACTCTGCCCTGTTACTCAGCTCCTGACGTATCGCTCTGCTCCACCTGTATGCACTGATCTACCAGATATTCCGTCACTTTGTCACGCAGGACTGCCAGTTTCACCTCATCTTCTCCCACCTGCTCCGTATATGTCTCCACATCGTCAACGCCTGCCTCTTCCGCATACGCAGCGATCGCTTCTTCGTATTCCTTATCTGACGGCTCCAGACGCTGTTTCTCTGCGATCAGCTTCAGTGCTTCCTCAAGAGCCACTCCCTGACGCACAGATTCATCGATCTGAGCGTTGAAGTCCTCTTCGGTAGTCTGCAGATATGTTTCAACAAACTCGCCCAGTTCCATTCCGTACATCCCTGCGAGCTGTGTATAATAATCCGTCATCTGCTGTGTCAGTTCCTCCACACGCTCTTCCGGATACTCCTTCACCTCGACATTCTCCATCAGGGCTGTCTGCACAGAACTCTCAAGTTCAGCCTCTACAGACGCCTGCATGTTGTCCTCGATCTGAGAGCGTATTTCCTCCCTGTACTCGTCCACCGTCTTGGACTTCTCACTGATCCCCTGCACCCATTCGTCTGTCAGTTCCGGTGTAACGGTCTTGGATATAGAGTTAAGCACGATATGGAAATCCGCTACTGCCCCTGACATATCCGGATTCCGATCATACGGATCCGGGAACTGTACCGTAATATCAAATTCATCACCGATATTATGTCCCTCGATCTGCTCCTCAAATCCTGCATAGTCGTCCGTCGCGCCGATAAAGCTGCCGCTTCCCAGCTCCAGATCCGCACCTTCCGCGGATCCTCCGTCAAATACCTCACCATCGATGGAGCCCGTGTAATCGATATTTACAACATCGCCCTCCTGGGCAGCGCGGTCTGTGATCTCCTCCTGCGTGGAAGATGCCGAGAGGTTGCTCTGGATCACCTGCTCCACCTGCTCGTCCGTTACTTCCTCCGCCGGGGTGGGCTGCGGCACTTCAAGCCCCTTATACTGTGTCACTGTCACATAGTCGTTGGACAGCTCCCCACTGCATCCTGCAAGAGCTGCTGCAAGCGCAGCGGCCATCATTACACTTACGATCTTCTTTTTCATCTTTGTCTCCTCTTTCTCTCTATTTTTTCAATTTATATTTCTACAGCAGCGGCGACAAAAGCCTGGAAAACTGCTCTTTCGCCTTGATGACAAGGCTTCGCTCATCATAGACCTTCCGCGTCACATGCGTACACTGTGTCATATCATTTTCAAATGCACGCTCCAGCTTCTGCACGGTCCTTTCACTGTAAATGACCGCATTCACCTCAAAATTGAGTCCGAAACTCCGGATATCCATATTGGCTGTCCCCACACATGCCACCATTCCGTCCACGCACACGGTCTTGGCATGGAGGAAGCCGTTATTGTATACATAACATTTCGCTCCGGCGGCAACCATATCTCCCACATAGGAATAGGTCGCCCAGTAGACGAACGGGTGGTCCGGCTTGCACGGGACCATGATCCTGACATCGATCCCTGACCTGCTGGCGATCTTAAGCGCGTCCAGGATCGAGTCATCCGGTATAAAATACGGCGTCTGGATGTATACATGATCTTTTGCACTGTGGATCAGGCGGAGATAGTTGTCGTGGATCGTCTTGATCTGGGAATCCGGTCCGCTCGATATGATCTGCACCGGATCCCTGCCGTGCCTTGTATACTGCGGAATCTCAAACAATGTATCTTCCAGGAAGAGATTCTCCTTTGCCGCATAATTCCAGTCGAGCACAAACCGCACTGCGAGCGATGTCACGGCGGCGCCCTCGATGCACAGATGAGTGTCACGCCAGTAACCGAACTTCTTGTCCCGTCCCAGGTATTCCCTGCCCACATTGAAGCCGCCCACGAATCCGATCCTTCCGTCTATGACCACGATCTTCCTGTGATTGCGGTAATTCACGCGGAGCTGCAGTTTTCCCATCAGTGCAGGAAAAAACTCGGCTACCTGGATCCCTTCGTTTTCCAGGCGCTCCCAGTCCTTATTCTTCATCGTCCGGCATCCCATACTGTCAAACAACACGCGGACCTCTACGCCCTCATGCGCTTTCTCGATCAGTACTTTCTCGATCTCCTGCCAGAGTTCGTCATTTCTGATAATGTAATACTGCACATGGATGTAACGCTTCGCCCGGCGCATTTCCTCTATAAGCGCCCGGAACTTCGCCTTGCCGTCCGTATATATCCTGATGTCATTGTTGTCTGTAAGGACAGCTTCACCGGCTTCCAGATTGTACAGGATCAGATCCTTAAAGCGCGCCATCTCGGGATTTGCGAGCCGCAGACGCTTGTGATAGATCGTCTCTTCCTGTCTGCGCACAGCATATTTCAGTTCGCCTTCTATCTCTTTTGTCTTGAACATCCGGCTTTTATGAAAATCCTGTCCAATGACCAGATACAGGATAAATCCCAATATCGGTATAAAATAAAGCAGAAGAAGCCATGTCCATACCGTCTGCGGAGATCTCCTCTGAAAGAACACGATGACCAGTGCAAAGAGGATATTGATGATGACGATATTGTCCATGATGAAGTCATAGACCGTCACCGCTCCGTTCCAAATCGTTTCTGCCATAGATCAAACTCCTTTTTCATCTCAGCGTTTCCGCATCCGCCTTTCACTCTATCTGTTGAAGACGGATTTCCCCTCGGAGACACTACTATAACAGTATACTCGGTTCTCCCTCGAAAAGTAAACCCTAAACCTCTAAAATCCACTTATTATCTTGCACTTGTCCTGAAACAATGTTAAAATACTATGTGCGCAAAAGCGGAAAATCTAAGGTTTAGGAGGGTTCTATCGTGAGTACAGGCACTATTGTACTGATCGTCATTCTCGTTGTACTGATCGCCGCCTGCATCGCCCTGTATTTCTTCGGCAAGAGAGCCGAGAAGAGACAGGCTGAACAGCAGGAACAGATGGAAGCTGCAGCCCAGACAGTCAGTATGCTCGTAATCGATAAAAAGAAGATGAAACTAAAAGAAGCAGGTCTCCCTGCTGTTGTTCTGGAAAACACGCCGAAATATTTAAGGCGTACAAAAGTACCGGTCGTAAAAGCAAAGATCGGTCCCAGGATCATGACTCTGATGTGCGATAACAAAGTATTCGAAGTCATCCCCGTAAAGAAAGAAGTAAAAGCCGTAGTCAGCGGACTTTACATAACAGGGATCAAGAGCGTCCGGGGCGGTTCCATCGAACAGCCGCAGAAGAAGAAAGGTTTCTTCCGCCGGAATAAATCGTGATCGGAGCAATCCCCCACTATTGAACTATATTATCTGCAGATTTGAATAAAGGACGTTTTCGGAGTATATATCGGAACGGTTTTGCGTTATGATATTTACTCCGAAAACGTCCTTTATCTCAAAACAGTCCTTTTTAACTGCTGAGGACGGTGAAATCCGGATCGTTTTTGGACATGATATTCATTTTGATCTTGCAGTCAGCCAGTGGTTCATGGTTGACGTCGAGTTCGTAGTCAAGGTTGACTTTGATCTTGTCGTCATTGACGCTGACTTCCATGTTTTTTGTATTTACTCCGATCAGCATCTGCCCGTAAGGCGTACGGTAATAGGTCTGGTTTTTCCGGTTTCTCTCGAAGATCATATGAGAACTGGATGCGCCGCTCTTCATGATCTCAACGCTGTCCGTCCCCGTGATCTTGATCCTGTTGCGGATCGTCCCCGCCATCCCCTCGAGCACTTCATCGTAGATAATGTAATGCTTTCCGTTTTTGCAGTAATAATTCGCCGGAGTCACGACTTCGATATCATCGTCCCCGGTCTCATATCCTGCCGTCGGATCATTCATGATATCAATATGTTTTCCTGATATACTGACTAATACTTCCTTTGTCATTTCCTAATACTCTTCTATATTTACGACATTTGTCGTAGGCACATCAAAAGGCATCACTGTGTTCGCAAATCTGCGGAATTTCTCCGCCGCATCGCTCACATAAAAGGAATACCTGCTATGCTCTCCCGACCCGCCGTTATTTTCCATTCCCTGTTCATGGAGAAGTTTCTTCAGATCCATCGCGGTTTCGTACGCAGGGTTGACGATCTGTATCTTCTCTCCCATATATTCTCTGATCTTTGATCTGAGAAGCGGATAATGTGTGCACCCGAGTATCATAGCGTCGATATCGGAATTCCGCATAGACTCCAGATAATACTCTATGATCTCCTGTGTCACCACATGATCTTTAAAGCCCTCTTCCACAAGAGGTACAAAAAGAGGGCAGGCTTTCTCGATCACAGTGACATCCGGCGCCATTGAATGAATGATCTTCGTATACATTCCGCTCTGGACTGTCGCATCTGTCCCCACGACTCCGACCTTCCGGTTTCTGGTCGTCTCGACAGCAGCACGCGCCCCCGGTATGACAACCCCCATTACCGGGACGTCGAATTCATCCCTCACAGCGTCAAGTGCGAGCGCGCTCGCCGTATTGCACGCGATCACGATCGCTTTGACATCCTTTGTCTTCAGGAAACGGATGATCTGCTCCGAGAAGCGGATGATCGTATTCTGCGATTTGCTTCCGTATGGGACTCTCGCTGTATCCCCGAAATATACGATATTTTCATTCGGGAGCTGACGGGAGATCTCTCTTACGACCGTCAGCCCGCCTACGCCGGAATCAAACACACCTACCGGTGCTGTATTCCTGTTCTCCATAATAACCTGCTCTCCCCTGTTACTCTGATTTTGTCCCGCAGCAGCCGGCGCCCGTCGGATATCCGCCGGACATTCACGCTTTCGCGGAGCTTTTCTATTACAGTGCCAGTGTTTTCGCTACTTCGTACTGGTAATCGGAGATTGATTTCTTCATAGCCAGCGCTTCTTCGATATCAAAGTCAACATATTTGCCGTCCTTGTATCCTACCACGCGGTTCGTCTTGCCCTGAACAAGAAGATCGACAGCCATTGCACCCATGATAGACGCATATACTCTGTCTTTACATGTCGGGCTTCCACCGCGCTGCATGTGTCCGAGGATCGTCGCCCTGGTCTCCATGCCTGTAGCTTCCTCGATCCTCTTCGCCATATTGATAGAATCACCGATACCCTCGGCGTTGATGATGATATAGTTCTTCTTGCCGCGCTTCTGGCACTCTTTGATATCTGCGATGATCGCCTGCTCATCGTAATCGTGCTCCTCCGGCATCAGGATACGCTCAGCTCCGTTGGCGATACCGCACCAGAGAGCAAGGTAACCTGCGTCACGTCCCATAACCTCTATGATACTGCAGCGCTCATGGGAGGTGGAAGTATCACGCACTTTATCGATCGCTTCCATAGCTGTATTTACCGCTGTATCAAATCCGATCGTGTAATCTGTGCATGCGATGTCCAGATCGATCGTTCCCGGAATCCCGACTGTATTAACACCAAGGTTCGCAAGCTTCTGCGCACCTGCAAAGGAACCGTCACCACCGATGACTACCAGTCCGTCGATCCCGTATTTCTTGCAGATCGCCGCCGCTTTCTGCTGTCCTTCCTCTGTGCGCATAGCCTTGCAGCGCGCTGTCTGGAGGATCGTACCGCCGCGCTGGATCGTATCAGATACGTCGCGTGCGGAGAGATCGATGATCTCTTCTTTCAGAAGTCCGTGATAACCTCTGCGGATACCGCGTACTTTAAGCCCCTTGGAAAGAGCTGTACGGACAACTGCACGGATCGCTGCATTCATTCCCGGCGCATCGCCGCCGCTTGTAAGGACTCCGATCGTACGGATGCGGTCTTCAAAATCTTCCGCGTACATTTCCATTTCATTATTCTCTGCCATGTTTTCTCCACCTTTCCATAAAGTCAGATAACTGCAAAAATTCTCTAATTGAAAAATTTTTAACAATTCCGAGGATATTTTACCGTATTTAGAAGTGGTTTTCAATAGCTTTTTCGACCACTTTTACCCGGCTCTCGCCGAAATGGTTCATCAGCCTGCTCAAAACCTGCTGATCGATCCTTATATTCCTGTTCCTCGGCAGCCTTTTGATCGCTCTCTCTTTTGCACAGTAGATGACCACTTCGTCCTCTCCCTCCGAGTCCGCCAGATACCCGTACACGATCTGTTCATTGTCCAGAAAATCGGCCTTATCCGGGAACTGTATCCACAGTTCTTTCTTTGTCTTCTCGAACGGGATCACTTTCTCGCAGATCAGTTTGCTTGCTTTCTCATCCTCTTCGGATACGCGCCCCCGGATAAATACTTTATTGTCCACCTCGAGATACGCGCGGTTTTTCTCATAATCTCTGGGGAACACGACTACTTCCACCGTGCCAAGCAGGTCTTCCACAGTGACGAACGCCATCATCTGGTTTGTCTTCGTGTGTTTGACCGTCTTGTCTGTGATCATGCCGCCGATGATCTCCCGTGCTCCATCGTGGACTTTTGACCGCCCGCTTTCTTCATCGGGCTGGAAATCAAGCGTCGTCGCGGAGATCATTTTCCTCCATTTCTCTTCATACGCCTCCAACGGATGTCCGCTGATATAAATGCCGAGCACTTCCTTCTCAAACGCCAGCAGATTCTCTTTCACATATTCGCCCACGTCAGGCATCCTGATCTGGAATTCACTTTTCTGGTCTTCGCCCACCAGATCGAACAGGCTCATCTGCCCGGACATGGAATATTTCTTCTCCTGATTGACATGATCTACGATCTGGATATAGATGGTCATAAACTGCTTGCGCGTGCCGCCCAGTGTGTCCAGCGCCCCCGCCTTGATCAGATTTTCGATCGTCCTTTTATTGAGCACATCTTTCGCAGACATACGTGTGATAAAGTCTTCCAACGTCTTAAACGGCCCGAACGCTTCCCTCTCTTCTATGACAGCCTGCACGACCGGCCGTCCGATGCTCTTGATCGCAGCCAGGCCGTACCGGATATTTCCTCCGTCAACAGAGAAATCCGCCTCCCCTTTGTTAATGTCCGGAGGCAGGATCTTGATCCCCATCTGTCTGCACGCATAAATATATTCTGCGACTTTTGACGGATTCTCGATCACGGACGTCATCAGCGCCGCCATAAATTCCACCGGATAGTAGTATTTCAGCCACGCAGTCTGGTAAGCCACTACCGCGTATGCGGCGGCGTGGGACTTGTTAAACGCATACTTCGCGAAATCGATCATCTCATCATAGATCTTATTCGCCGTCTTCTCGTCGATCCCGTTCTTGATACACCCCGGCACGTTGTTCTCTTCATCTCCATAGACGAAGATCTGGCGCTCTTTCTGCATCACGTCGCCCTTTTTCTTAGACATTGCACGGCGCAGAAGGTCGCTCCGTCCCAGTGTATACCCGGCAAGGTCGCGCACGATCTGCATCACCTGCTCCTGATAGACGATACAGCCGTATGTGGGCTCCAGGATCGGCTTCAGCTGCGGGCAGTCATACGTGATCGACGACGCATCGTTCTTTCCCCTGATATACTGGGGGATAAAATCCATCGGACCCGGACGGTACAGCGAGATCCCGGCGATGATATCCTCGAGGCTGTGGGGCTTCAGCTCTTTCATGAAGCCTTTCATCCCCGCGCTCTCAAGCTGGAAGATGCCGTCCGTCTTTCCGGTTCCAATATAATCCATTACTTTCTGGTCATTATAGTCGATCTTCTCCATGTCCAGATCCGGGCGCTTGCGGCGCACCATATTCACCGCATTCTGGATCACCGTCAGGGTACGAAGCCCCAGGAAATCCATCTTGAGAAGTCCCAGCTCCTCAAGTGTCGTCATGGTGAACTGGGTCGTGATCGTTCCGTCCGCCGCCCTTGAGAGCGGCACATACTCATCCACCGACTTCTGGCTGATCACCACGCCTGCCGCGTGCATGGAGCTGTGGCGCGGAAGCCCCTCGAGGCGCTTACCCATATCGATCAGTGTCTTCACCTGCTCGTCTGTCTCATACGTCCGGCGCAGTTCCGGATTCTCCTTGAGCGCCTTGTCGATGGTGATGTTGAGCTCCTGGGGGATCATCTTCGCGATGGAATCCACAAATGCATAGGGCAGATCCATGACACGCCCTACATCGCGGAGCACTCCTCTCGCCGCCAGCGTACCGAATGTGACGATCTGGACGACCCGGTCCTTTCCGTATTTGCGCACAACATAATCGATCACTTCCTGACGTCTCTCAAAGCAGAAATCCACGTCGATATCGGGCATGGACACACGCTCCGGATTCAGGAAACGCTCGAACAGGAGCTGGTAACGGATGGGGTCGATGGTCGTGATCCCCAGGCAGTAGGATACGATACTTCCCGCCGCAGAGCCCCGCCCCGGCCCTACCGCAATGCCGTGGTCTTTCGCATATTTGATGAAGTCCCACACGATAAGGAAGTAGTCTACGTATCCCATGTTTTTGATCGTGTCCAACTCATAGGCCAGCCGATCCTTCAGCTCCTGAGTCGGCTCGCCGTAGCGTCGCTCCAGCCCTTCCCAGCAGAGCTTCTGGAGATACTCCCAGGAAGTGTATCCGTCAGGCACGTCATATTTCGGGAGCTTTGTGACTCCAAACTCAATTTCCACATTGCACCGGTCCGCGATCCGCTGGGTATTGTCGAGCGCCTGGAGCGCATAGGGGAAGAGCTTCTCCATCTCTTCGGGAGATTTCACGTAATACTGGCCGCCTTCATAGCGCATCCGGTTCTCGTCCGTCAGCTTTTTCCCGGTCTGGATACACAGAAGGATGTCGTGCGGCACCGCATCTTCGGCATAGGTGTAGTGTACGTCATTTGTGGCGACAAGCTCGATCCCTGTCTCCTCGGACATTTTCAGAAGCTGCTGGTTCACAAGCGCCTGATCCGGCAGTCCGTGATCCTGGAGCTCGAGGAAATAGTTGTCCTCGCCGAAGATATCCCTGTACTCCAGAGCCGTCTTCTTCGCCTCGTCATACAGTCCTTTGACAATATATCTCTGCACTTCCCCCGCAAGGCAGGCGCTCAAGGCTATGATGCCGCCGTGATACTGTCTGAGCAGTTCTTTATCCACACGGGGACGGTAATAGTATCCCTCGACAAACCCCTTTGATACGATCTTCATAAGATTTGCATAGCCTTCGTTATTTTCCGCCAGCAAAACAAGATGATAATACCTGTCGTCTCCGCCTGTCACTTCCCGGTCGAACCTTGAATTGGGCGCCACATAGACCTCGCACCCCAGGATCGGCTTGATGCCCTGCGCACGCGCCGCCCTGTAAAAATCGATCACGCCGTACATAACTCCGTGATCCGTGATCGCAGCACTGTCCATGCCGAGCTCTTTTACCCGTGCGACATATTCTTTGATCTTGTTCGATCCGTCCAGCAGACTGTACTCTGTATGGACATGCAAATGTACAAAACTCATGTTCCACCTCTGATAAAACTGCACTCACAATTGGAAAAGGGCGGTTCCCTTACTGCGGAAACCGCCCCTGCCTGTCATTTCATTTCTTGCATTACAAGGTAATCCTTAGTTATTTCCTCCGTCAAGCATGAACTTGATCAGTCTGTCTGTATCCTCTTTCTCGTAAGCGATGACCTCAAGCTCCGGGATCTCACCGTTTGAGAAAATGTTTGCCATAGATACATACTGGGAAAGTTTGGATTTCAGGTTCAGTCTGTCTCCTTCGCCTGTCACGAGCTCTACCTTGCCTTTGCACGCGTCAACAACTTTGAAAAAACCTTCTATATCTGTGATGTTCTGAACTTTCATGATATGTTCTCCTTTCTCTTTATCCACATCTGTCGTGGTCCTCTGTCTCAGGAGAGCCTGCGGTAATTTATCCCGCGCGCACTCCTATTGACTATTATAACCGTTTTGCATCGGATTGCAAGGTTATTTTTGCTTCACCGATGTTTATTTTCCCCTGTTTCAGCAGTCTTCCGACCGCTCTCTTAAACGCTGCCTTACTCATTCCCAGTTCATCCCGGATGCGCTCGGGATCCGCCTTGTCCGTAAACGGCAGTACGCCCCCGCTCTTCTCCATGCGCTCCACGATCTTCTGCGCGTCGGCGTCCATCTGTTCCGGGATCCGGTGCCTGATGCTCAGATCCAACTTGCCGTCCGCTTTCACCGCGGCGACGCGGGCTTCGATCTTCTGTCCGGGATACATCCTGCCGTATACCTCCCTGCGCGGGATCAGGGCAGAATACTTATTATCCACTGCAACGAATACACCAAACTCCCTACTGACCTCGTAGACAGTTCCCTGCACTGTATCATCCTTTTTATAGGGAGGATCTGTCCGGAGCAGCGGATACACTTTCATCGTAGCGCACAGTCTTCCGCTCTTGTCTATATAGAGGCTTACGAGACATCTGTCGCCTTTCTCGACTTTCGTCGTCTGCTCTTTAAACGGAAGGAGCAGGTCTTTCTCCAGCCCCCAGTCAAGGAATGCGCCGATGCGCCCTACGTCCACGACCTCCAGCACCGCCAGTTTCCCGATCGTTATCTTCGGCTCCCTGGTCGTGGCGATCATCCGGTCGGATGAATCTTTATACAGGAAGACTTCGATGGGATCGCCCACCTCGATCTCTTCCGGAACCTGTTTCTTCGGAAGCAGGACGCGCTCCTCGTCGCTGCCTAAGTATACGCCGAACTCTACTTTTTTAACGACAGTTAAGACCTGTCTTTCCCCTAATCTCATATCTGCCTTATCTCCTCTATTTTTTCAAGACTCGCAGACGAGTCAGTTTGTGGGACTCGGGAGGCGGCTTCAGCCGACATAATACTGCTCCGGATCCCTGCACGATTCGTTCCACTACAGCCGGGGGACTACTTCGCCCCCGCTTTTCTAATCTAAAGTATTACAGAACGGTTGTCAATGTTTTTCCCCGTTTATACGGTTCTTTACCGATCCTCTCTCCGCCAGTTCCACCCTCAGGACGATATTCTCCGCCGGAGTCTCCGGTTCTTTGATATTTTTCATCAGCAATCCGCATGCGATCTCCGCCTTCTTCTTAATATCCTGCCGGATCGTCGTGAGGGGCGGCGTTATCAGCGCACTCATATCCAGGTCGTCAAAACCGATGACGGACAGATCATCCGGTACCCTGATACCGGCATGATATGCCGCAGAATAGATCTGATACGCACACTTGTCGGCTGTCGTAAAAATGCCGGTCACCGGATCGCTCCCCGAGCACATACGTTTCAATTCCGCTCCCAGATCCTTCACTCCCAGGTCAAGGAAGTTTTCAGGCGGCAGGGAGATCCCCGCGCTGCGAAGTGTCGTAACAAATCCCTGCAGGCGGTGCATGACCACTCCGTTGTCCAATGCTTCCGGTCCGTAAAATGCCACATTCCTGTGTCCGTTGTCGAGAAAATATTTTGCCGCCATCTCCCCTCCCCGGTAATCATCGATCCCTACATTCGTGATACTCCGGACGGAACTGTAACTGTCAGTAAAGATCATCGGGATCCGGTTGTCCTCCTGAAGTTTCTGTATGCTCTCATCAAACATTCCAATGAAGACGGCGCCCGCTACATTCCATGATTTCAGGCTGTATGTGATCTCCGAATAGTCCTTCACATAATGGATCATCAGGTCGTATCCTTCTTGCTTGATCTGAAGCGCCAGCTCGCCGAGAAAACAGCTCGTGTATCTGTCCTCCAACGGGTTATTATCCTCATCGTACTCCTGAAGGATCGCAGTGATCAGGCGGGAGGAACGGGACGCCAGCGCCCTCGCCGAGGAATTCGGGACATATCCCATCTCCTGTGCGATCTTTCGGATCCGCTCGGAAGTCGCCTGTGAGACAGCCCCGGTCTTTCCATTCATCACCCGGGACACTGTCATGCTGCTGACACCCGCTTTTTCTGCAATATCTTTTAAAGTAACCATAACGCTGCTTCCTTCCTTTTTCATAAGCCTTGTCTCTTTCCAGGCGGTTTCGTTATCGCTAACAAAATTATAATGTACTTTTTATAGTAATTCAACATTTTCAAAATCTATATTGACATTTCCCATGTAAAATCCTATAATCCTCTCAAAAGTTAGCGATAACGTAGCGATAAATCCTATCAGGAGCTGCGCGGCAATACCAGTTGAAAGGAGATTCGAATATGAGACCAGAACTGATCGCAGAAACTCATCCCGAGACTGCACCTGAAAACATAATAAAAGGAGACTGCTGGCGGGTCTCTGTCCTCACGGAAAGCCTGCTCCGCCTTGAATATGATCCCGAGGGGATCTTTGAAGACAGGGCGACACAGTCCGTATGGAACCGCAATTTCACGAAGAGCGCTTTCCGTGTGATCGATCATGAGGATTCTCTTGAGGTCATCACCCCCAAAGCACATCTGATCTATGACAGGAAACCATTTTCCGCCAACGGGCTGTCCATCCAGGCCATCGGCGACTACAGCGCCTACAACAGCATCTGGCACTACGGCGAGGACTTCACCGATCTTGGCGGGACCGCCCGGACACTCGACGGGGCTGACGGAGCCATCCCGCTCGGCCGCGGCATCATCAGCCGGAACGGATTCTCCGTGATGGACGACAGCAGCTCACTTATTCTGGGCGATGACGGCTGGGTAGAGCCCCGGCGCAAAGATGTCATCGACATCTACTTCTGGGCATACGGCCATGATTACCGGGGAGCGCTGAGCGATTTCTGCAGGCTGTGCGGCAAAATGCCGATGGTCCCCCGCTACGCGCTCGGCAACTGGTGGAGCCGCTTTTACAAATACACGGAACAGACTTATAAAGAACTGGTAAACCGTTTCCATGAGGAAGATATCCCCTTCACCGTGGCGGTCATTGATATGGACTGGCATCTGACAGACGTTGACCCGAAGTACGGAAGCGGCTGGACCGGCTATACATGGAACCGGGACTATTTCCCGGATCCGGAAGGCTTCATGCAGTGGCTCCACGATCAGGGAATGCACGTCACACTCAATCTTCATCCGGCCGACGGTATCCGCGCGTTCGAGGACGTCTATCCGGAAATGGCGGAGGCGATGGGCATTGACCCGGAGACAGAACAGCCTGTGGATTTTGACATATGCGATCCGAAATTCGTAGAAGAGTCATTCCGGCACATCATCCATCCGGGCGAGAAACAGGGCGTGGACTTCTGGTGGATCGACTGGCAGTCCGGCGGCGTCAGCAGGATGGAAGGTCTCGACCCTCTGTGGATGCTGAACCATTTCCACTATCTCGATAATGCCAGAGACGGAAAACGTCCGATGACATTCTCAAGATATGCCGGTCCGGGAAGCCACCGCTATCCGGTGGGCTTCTCTGGCGACACGCTGATCACATGGGAATCGCTGGATTTCCAGCCTTACTTTACGGCCTGCGCATCCAATATCGGCTACGGTATGTGGAGCCACGATATCGGCGGCCATATGATGGGATACAAAGACGATGAGCTCGCCGGCAGGTGGCTTCAGCTCGGAGTATTTTCCCCGATCCTGCGCCTCCACTCAAGCTGCAGCGAATTCAACGGCAAGGAGCCCTGGCGCTACAAGCCGGAGATCCGCACCATGATGGATGAATTCCTCCGTCTGCGGCACCGGCTGCTGCCTTACCTGTACACAATGAACCACCGGGCATATGCGGACAATATCCCTCTGGTGCTGCCCATGTACTATGACTATCCCGAAGAAGAATACGCTTATCATGTACCCAATGAGTATCTCTTCGGCAGTCAGCTGATCGCCGCTCCGGTCACATCGCCGCGCATCCCGAAGCTGAACGTGGCAAAGGTAAAAGTCTGGCTGCCGGATGGGATTTATTATGATATATTCACCGGAAGGAAATACAGAGGCGGCCGTGTCCTGAACATGTACCGGGATATCAATTCGCTCCCGGTCCTCGCAAAAGCAGGCGCCGTCATCCCGACGACTGACGAGATCTATCATGCCGACAGCAATCCCCAGGAACTCTGCATCCACGTCTATGCAGGAGCGGACGGAAGCTTTACCCTCTACGAGGACGACAACGTCTCCGAGGACTATAAGACCGGAAAATGTGTGACAACTGCAATGAACTTCCACTGGGGCGCTGATGCGGAATTTATCATCGAAGGAGCGCAGGGAGCAACAGAATTGATTCCAGAGAAACGCAGCTTTGTCATCAAGCTGCACGGTATAAAGGACTGCACGGATCATATCTCCGTATCCGCAGACGGTTCCGCTCTGTCAGGATCAGCCGGCTGCAGCGCCGCTTATGATGACAGAACCCGAACCCTTACCTGTACCCTGAAAGACGTCCCCGTCTGCACACAAGTCCGCCTGCTTGCGGAACATGTCGAAATGGCTGAGAACGACTTCGTGAAAGAGTGCTTCGACTTCCTGGATCAGGCCGAGATCGCATTCGTACTCAAAGATACGCTCTACGGCATGATCCTGAAAGCCAAAGACCGCACGCTCCTGATCTCAGAGCTTCAGGCTATGGATCTGGATGCCGACCTGCTCGGCGTACTGACTGAGATCATATGCGCTTAGACTGTTGAGGATAAACTGCCGGGCATATGCTTTATCTATCTGCTGCCCCGGCCCGGATCCCGTGTTTGGGACAAGGCGGATCTCATGTTGGGAACAGGCGGATCCCGTATTGGGAACAGGCTCGATCTAACTGAAATAATACGGCACCGGAATATTTTCCTGATCTGCTCAGACCAGGGAAATACCGGTGCCGTCCTGTATTTTTATGACTGCTGTTCCAGTTATTGTTCCTGCATTTCTCTCTTTATCATATCCTGTACTTCATCCGCCGCTTTCGGAGCCGCCCCCAGTATGGAGCACGGCCGGTCCAGCGTGATCCTGCTCCCGTCGATCTGCGTGATCACACCGCCCGCTTCTTCTATAATAACAGAAGCTGCAGCGTAGTCATACGGATTCAGCTTCATTTCCAGATACACGATGCTGGCTCCCGCTGCCACACGGCACAGATCAAGCGCCGCCGAGCCGCCGCATCTCACCGCAAGACTGCGGTTGAACATCTCCTGTACCACACGAAACAAGACATCCGTATTGGTATTATTGTATCTCGCACATCCGAAAGAAGCAATCCCGTCAGCAAGTCCGGCATCCGGCACACGGAGCTTTTCTCCGTTAAGATAAGCTCCGTTTCCCCGCACCGCTGTATACATCTCATCCACATAGGGATTATACACAAATCCCGCGGTCATTTCCCTCGCATATGCGAGACCTACGGAAACACAGCTGTAATTATACCGGAACATAAAATTCGTCGTGCCGTCGATCGGATCGATCAGGAAACACAAACCGTCAAGCTCTTTCTCTCTTGTATTTCCTTCCGTCTCTTCCTCTCCGAAGAAAGCTGCCTCCGGCACGATGCGGTGCAGTTCCTCTATCAGGAATCTCTGGATCGCCACATCATAGGAAGTGACAAAATTTGCCGCGCCCTCCTTGTGATGTACCAAGTCCGATGACAGATGCGCTTCTTTCATCATCATGCCCGCACGCCGTACAACCTCTTCGATCGCCTTGTAGTCAACCTTGCTGTTCATATCCATGTCACTTACTCTTCCTTTCCATACAGAAGCAGCTCCTCCCGCTTCTTATACCACCGCTTCCACCAACACCTTATCTCCCACGCCGATCTCTTTTACGCCAACCTCTTTCTTTTTGTTGAAATTAAAGCTGATCATATACCCCTTTTTTAATCCATAATACTCCAGGTAATCCGAAATCTGCTCCTCGCCGCTCTTATTGTAGGCCTCCCCGTGCCATATCTTAAGCTCTACGACAAACTGCTCGCCTCTATAATCCACTACCAGATCCATCCGCTCTCTGTTTCTCGTCTCCGGCTCTACATAACAGTTGCCGGTTCCGTTAATGATCGGTTTTAAGAATAACATGAAATATCTTCGTCCTGCTTCTTCAAGAAAGCTTTCGCTCTGATCACCATACAGATGCTCAAAAGTTTCAACAAATTTCTCCAGAACCCTTTTCATATTCAAATGCCCGCCACATACAAACTGATTCTTTTCCCGCAGTCCGGCATCATATATCTTACTGTCCACGTATTCTTCTGATATAAAAAGATTATACAGCACGGTTTCGAAAATCCTGTTTGAGATCACCGCATTTCCATTTTCATTTTTGATGAATCCGAACATTTCTGCAGTCTCAATATACTTATTCAGCGGATTATAAGGAATCGCTTTCCCGGTAAAAAGCAATTCGTAAAGAACGTTCTTTAATTTCGGATAATCCGTAAGCTTATTTATCAGCGACTCAAACAATGTATTTTTCTCGCTTAATAATATCTTTTCCGCCTCAAGGAATCCGGCTTTTGTCCATGCACTCTGTTTGTCAGGGAATCCGCTGCTTCCTGAAATTTCTTCATCAAT
This sequence comes from Candidatus Mediterraneibacter faecavium, assembly GCA_019119995.1. GTDB lineage: Bacteria > Bacillota > Clostridia > Lachnospirales > Lachnospiraceae > Mediterraneibacter > Mediterraneibacter faecavium. The sequence continues at coordinate 23,577 of DWVY01000015.1, forward strand.
GCACTTGCACAGCCACGATACGAGATAGGGATATCCTGATGTATAATCATGGATCAGCCCTGCCATTGACATGATATCCATACCGGTATGGCAGTCCTTTTCGTATTCTTCCAGCATTCCCGCAATGTCCCGCCGGGAAAAGCTCATATCAACACGAAATTTTGCCGCAATATTCCAAGGGCTGTTATTCTTGTGATCCTCATCGGACCGGAGTTTTCTTTTTATATTTTTAATATCATAAACACCTGCAAGTATTACAGACTGAAAAGCCGGGGTTTCATCTCTGTCAATGTAATACCCTCTAAGCTGAGAAAGAAAATCAAGAAAGACCTGATTATTCGATGCGCTGTCCACTTCATCAATGATCAGGACAATTGGTTTTTCCGATATCCGGCACCATGAACTCAATATTTCAAAAAGCCACTGCAACGTCGGTTCCTGTTGATCTTTTCCTAATCTCTGAAGTTCTTTTCTAATTTCGGCAGGCATATCATGTTCTCCGTTTAATTTGCGGAGAACAGCTTCTGAAAACGCCTTTACAAACGCCTCTTCTTCTGCAAAATCTTTATGGCTCATCAGTTGGAAATCAAGGCTTATGACAACATAATCATGCACGAGATATTTTGCCAGCGCCCGCAAGGTTGTAGTCTTCCCATACTGCCTGGCACGGTTTATTGTAAAGTACTGGCCTCCATCAACCATCTTTTTTATCTGCTCAAGTCGGTCTGATATATCCACCATGTAATGAAGCGATGGTTTACAATCTGCCGTAATATTAAAGATCCTGCTCATCATATATTCCCTCCCAACCTGATTGTAATTGTTAAAATCTTTTTCATCACAGCCATAAGCTCCTGCTCCGTGTGCACCTCTTCATACTCTGCTATATTATCTTCCGGTTTTTTCCGCCTTCTCCGATTCATCCACACTGCATTCCATCCGGCATTCACCGCGCCCTTCACATCCAGCGCATATGAATCTCCTACAAACCAGATTTCCGCTTCTTTCAGCCCCATGGCACGCTCCGCATATTCAAAAATCTTCCTGTCCGGTTTCTCTGCGCTGATATCTCCCGATACGAATATATTCTCATGCGGGATCCACCTCTCCACCCTCAGGCTTTTCACCTTATTCCACTGATGCTCCGACGGCCCGTTCGTGATGATCCCCACTTCTGCTTTCCCTGAGCAGTAATCCAGTATCTTCTCCATCGTCTCCGACATATGGATATGCCGCTGACGGTCTGCATAGACTAACTGGAAATCAAGCGCCTGAACATCTGTAATTCCGATGCCGAATTCTTCAAATGCTTTCTGAACTCTGTAAATATACATTTCTTCCATCGTGATCTGCCCCGCCATCGCCTGAGAGTACACCTGATCACTGTACTTTCTCGTGACTGGATAGATCACATCCACTGGTATCTCCGGATTATCCCCGAAAAATTCCGCATATGCTTCTTTAAACGGTACTGTCTGATCGTACAATGTATCATCCACATCAAACAATATCGCCCTTTTCCTGTATCCGGCGCCTGTTCTGTCAGTTAAACGGCAGTTCATCATCCATAAACTCCTCGTCATCCCCGAATCCATACTCGTCGTCCTGTCCCATCAGGTAAGCTTCCATCTTTTTGTCATACTCTTCCCTGGCACGATCCATCTTCTTTTCCATCACATTATTTCCAGTCTTCTGATACAGCCGCTCAGCTGCCGCAAAGATTACGTAATTCTCTTCATCGCACGCAGTATCATCCGATATATGCTGTTTCACGATTTTCTCCGCCCCTTCCAGATCATCCGCATTCATCTTCGCATAGATCAGCGCGGCAGCGGCATACGGATTATCCGGCTCTTTCGACGTCCATTCTATGCATAAGTCCAGCGCTTCTTCTGTTTTTCCCTGACTCTCTAAAGCAGACGCCATCTGGAAACGGATATCCGTAGGGTATTCCTCTTCCCAGGCAAACATCTTCAGCAGTTTCCGGCAGACAGCCTCGAGTTCCGCATGCATCTCGCGGATTTCCAGCTCTCCGAGATAGTCTTCCAGCCACCCCTGTAGGTCATGCTCGTAATCCGTCTCATCGTCCAGAAGATAAAGTTCTTTCGCAAAATCCGGATTCTCGGCGCGTCCGTCCGAAATGATCTCTGTCAGAAGTTGAAAGCCGTTGTTCCAATTGGTCATATCCGCTGTATTTCTAATCATATCTGTATAGCACTGTTCTGCAAGTTCGTCAAATTTCTTCCACTGTCTGTTCATTTTAATATTCCTCTCTTTTTGATAATTTATCTTTTTTTCCGCTTTCACATATATTCCCGCATCTCCCGTTTACACGCGCTGTGCCTTGGAAATTCCGCCAGATATTTGTTCATGCGTTCCGCTTTGCCGTGGTCTTTCCCCATGGACTCTTCAACCTCGCCAAGCGCTGCTCCCAGTCTGGCGGCTTTATAATAACTTCCGCGGTGACTGCCGCCTACGATTGTCGTCACACGTTCGTCAATTATTTTCGCCAGACATGAGAGGAGCTTTTTCTTTTCATCTCCCGGTATTGTGACCTGCTTCTTCCATAAAAGAAATCGTTTTATAAATTCCGGTTCATCATACTCTTCTTCATAACCAATATACTGTTTTATATCAGAAAGCACTGACCGCATCGCTTTACTTTCAAAGCTATTTTCACACAGAAGCGCCAGGAGCATAGGAACTCCTTCTTCGATAAACTTCCCCGACCATCCCAGAGCAGTTTTCGTTTTACGGCATTCTCTCCAGACCATCTGGCAGTCGCCGTCAAGAAAATATATCCCCAGCCTGTCCTGATCCGTCTGCCGGTATGGGTCTGTCTCTTTGGGTTCACGCCAGTAATACCGGGTATAACCTTCACCGTTATCAGCCGGTTTTTGTCTCTTATCCTGCTCCTGTTGGAGCCGCTCCGCCAGTTCCCGAAGGCTCTTTAGGTCATCCCTGCCGCATTCCGGGCCGTTGCACGTAAGTACACGGAAATAGTTCGCGGCTGTCGGCTTTGAACAGAACGCCTCTTTCAATGCCTCCGCAGCAATATTACTTTCTCCCATATTCGTCGCTGCCGCAGCTGTCATGCGAGCTGCTTTATCACGGATCTCCATATTACGGTTCATGCGCCTCAGAGCTTCCATCCCTGTATCCTTAAACATCCTCCTCGAGAAGAAACTATATAGTCTCCGAATCCTCTCCGGCAGTTCATATGCCTGATATATGGAATACAGCGTCAGGGCTGCGATCTGTTTCAGATTAAGCGAAACCAGCTTTTCCGATACCATATCCTCTATCCCCATTTCTGTCAGGTCTCCGCCCTCTTCATCATAAGTCGTAATATTCAGTGTGCCAAGCTTCCGGTACATTTGGCTCGCAGATTCATAATCCCGGTCATAGACCGCCTGCTCCGCTTCTTTATAATAGCGTTTTAGCTGCGGTCCGATCTCCATCGGGTCTTCATATTCTGTTACCCAGTCGCTGTCCCACCAGCTTTCTCCATACGCTTCATATCCGCTGCTGGAAAGCATGATCTCGCCTTCTTCAACCTTTTCGCACCAGTCTGTCAGTTCTTTCAGTATTTCTTTGTGGCTGCGCGGTTTTCTTGTCTGCATCTGCTCCAGAAAGCTTCCTCAACCGCATTCATAAATGATTTGAAATCCATAATGACATTCTCCTGTTTCAATTCCTGCCGCAGCACTTTTTATATTTCTTTCCGCTTCCGCACGGGCACGGGTCGTTTCTCCCCACTTTGACCTCTGTCCTTCTGTATGTTCCCTCGCCGTCAGTTACATGGATCTCTGCTCTTTTTACCGAACAGATCTCCCTGTATGCATCCTCCAAAAACTTTCGTATATCCTCTGTTGATCTTCTGTTTCGCATATCCGCAATCTTTTGCAGGAGTTCTTCCGCAGTATTTTTACTGTCTCGCTCCGCCTTTTCCAGAAAATCACGGCAGCATTCGTAACTGTGCGGATATGTACTCCTGATATATTCCAGTTCCCCGTAATGTTCCGGAATATACTGGCACAGATACCATTCCCACGTAAGTACCTCCTCCCTGATCTGTTCCTGTTCTTTCTTACTCTTCGCATCTTTCATTGTATATTTCATATCGTAGATATGGTTTATGCCCGTTTCCATTAATCTGCTTACCCTTGCATCGTCATGGAACGCATAAGATTCCCATGCGATATAAGCGCTCTCAAGACATTCCCGGGTACGTTCTGTCACAAGATAATTTTTATTACTGATATGCGTAATAAACTTCAGGAAGAGCGGGCGATACCATTTATTATTCATAAGGGTGGAAAGACATACGATCGTCGAGGCAAGATTTTCCTGCATGGATTCCGTCATAATGACCTGCTCTAAAAAGCGGTAATATATTTTCAGATCCTCCTCATATTTTCCATTTCCGAGCAATACATCAAGGTAAAGAAGATGTTGGAATACGCCGTCCAACATATCCTCTGAAAGGATTTCTCCGGTTTCTTCATATCTCTTTATTTCTTCATAAAAGATTTCCCTGCTTTCCCGAAACATGCCTTCTTTCTCGAGACTGTCCCCATAGCTGGCGTAATAAAACGGTCTGTACTCTTTCATCGGATAGATCAAACGCAATTCCCGAACCGCCCCGCGGAAGTCGCCCATTGCGTGAAGCGTCATCCCATATATACGGTGATACTCCTCTTCATCGGGATAATCCCTGACAAGATCAGAAAATACCATTGCCGCACTTGCCATATTTCCAAGGGAAAAATAGCATATGCCCAAAGTCTCCCTGATCTCCGGCTTTGTATCGTCCTCATCAAGGATCCTGCAGCACAATCCCGCCGCCTTCTCGTATTGCTCCTCAGCCAGCAGAACCAGGGCTTTTCTTACCATCTCCCGCAGCGGCGGTGCATACTGGCGTGCGATATCCTCTGACGCTTCCATATACTCTTTTTCCGCGTCCGGATCTTCTTTCTGTATTTTGATCAATCTGTCCATTTCTGATCTCCCTTTCCCTGAAGCTTTTCCTGATACTTTTTCTTCAGCTCATCTCTTGGTTTTATCTTTTTTGAAAGTCCGTATTTATAAATCTCTTTCCACGCCTCATCGTCTCCCATAATATCCGCCACCTCAAGTGCACGATATAAAACGATCTCTCTGTCCGAATCTGTGCTGTTCTTAAAATAATATTTCACTCCTGACCCCGTCTCTGACAGTGAAAGAGAAAGCAGGAGAAACAGATCGCAGAAATTGTCAATTTCCTCTTCAAGATAATACCTCTGATGATCATATTTCCCAAGCCCCGTCAGTTTTCCCTGCCGTTCACGGATCTCTTTCTTTATTATTTCCATCGCCATATACTTTACATCGCTTGTCTTCAGTTCGGAAAGGAGTACTGCCTGCTGCCCGTAATAAAGGGATTCCCTGCTCAGTCCGCCTGTACATGCCATAATGGTCATCGCCGCAACGTTCTCCTCACTGAATCCACACCCGAACGTCATCGACGCCAACAGATGGAACAATTCCTCCTGCCGCCACCCTACTGACCGGAAAGCATCCTCTGTTGAAAACAGATAATAATTACACGCCTCGCACAGTAATGCATAGATTTTCCGCAGAAGCTCCGACGCCCTTTCGTAATGTCCGCTTTCAGGCGTGACTTTTTCCAGTTCTTTAATATATCCCTTCACCAGAAACCGCCACTTTGGCCGCTGACTTTTAGGGATCACACGATTCGGCGCATAGTAATTGCCCGCTTTTGCATTCTCAAGAAATGTCTCAATCTGCGCTTCCAGTTCCCCAAAGCTCTGTTTTTGCTTTTTGGCAGCGGATATCTCACTTTCGCCGGATAAGATCGTCCTGATCAGATAATCCGCCTCTTCTTTCTGATATTTCTTAAGTTGCTTATAACTCTCAACAAATGCTTTTTCAACCAGACTGCGCTCTGCGCCGCTGAGCATCTGCCTTAATTCCTGAACTTTCATCGTCCTTTTCTCCTGTTTTGTCAAATAGGGAACGCGTTACATCTGCTTTCTGACCACGGCATACTCGTCCCCGTTCCGGTAATACGGACACTGATAATACCTGTCCGACATGATCCTCACATAATCATCCTCGTCCATATTCATATCACACAAGTACGCTCCGTATTCATCATCATAAACATAGAATGCGCAAGTCTCGCAGCTCGCTCTTTCTTTTCCCGTCATTTTCATCTGCCTCTTTTTCTTCTCTCTCCGTTCGCCAGGTTATCCATAAACGTAGTATAGACCAGAGAACAGGGGTTTGCAATAATAATACTCTTGACATATTTCATCATTTTAATATAATAGTAATTGTTGTTCATAATTTGAATTCAAACTATTTGTATTCAAATTATTTTTTTGTGTAAAAGGAGATGGGATCATGGACAATTCTTTCCACTATCTTGTTATGGCGGAACATTCCATATTTCAAAAAAGGCTTCTCGCAAAGCTCAAAGGCACCGGCCTGACCAGCGGGCAGCCCAAGGTACTGGACTACCTGAAGGATCACGACGGCGCCACTCAGAAAGATATTGCGCACGGATGCCACATTGAACCGGGCACCCTCACTACGCTCTTAAACCGTATGGAAGAGCTCGGACTTGTCGAGCGCCGTATGCTCGGAAGCAACCGCAGAAGCTATTATGTTTTCATGACAGATTTGGGAAAATCAAAGTTAAAACTGGTAACAGATGCCTTTAATGAACTGGAGAAGGAAGCTTTCAGCGGTATTTCTGCAGAAGACAGAGAGAACTTTATGGATCTGTTCCAGAAGATTTATAAAAACACAACTCCATTATAATCGTATAGGGATTATATCTCCTTTTGCCAATACATAAACCAGCTATACAAATCTATATAGAAAAGGAATGACTAGAGTATGCAAAAACTAAAACGCTATATTGTATTTCTGATCGGACTTTTTATCAATTCACTGGGCGTCAGTCTCATCACAAAAGCTGATCTGGGAACCTCTCCGATCTCTTCGATCCCTTATGTACTCAGCCTGAACTTTCCGTTTACGCTCGGACAGTTCACGATCGCGTTCAGCCTTCTGCTGATCCTGATCCAGCTCCTCATACTCCGCAGGAATTTTAAGGCGGAGCACCTGCTGCAGATCCCTATCTCAATCCTGTTCGGGTACTTTATCGACCTGACGATGGTGATGCTGTTCTTCGTCGATCCGCAGTCGTACATATCCAGTGTGATCTATCTTCTTGCCGGCTGTCTGATCCTCGGATTCGGCGTATATACAGAAGTACTTGCAAATGTGGCAATGCTGCCAGGCGAATCCTTTGTCCGGGCCGTCTCCTCTACATGGAAGACCGAATTCGGCACGACAAAAGTCGCTTTCGATGTATCGCTGACCGTCATCGCCGCCGTACTCTCGCTGGTCTTCGCACACCGCCTGGACGGCGTCAGAGAGGGAACGATCATCGCAGCACTTCTGGTCGGTTTCATTGCCCGACTGTTTGGAAGAAAACTCTCTTTTCTCGATGCATTGCTCTTCCATCCGCACGAGAAACGGCAGCCGGCGGTTTCCGACTAACTTCTCCTCCGCATCGTCTGCACGAGACCTGCTGCCATCATAATGATCGCGAAAATATGCAGCGGACAACTGATAAACGGCGGAACTGATCCATCTATCATGAGTATGCCGCTGTTGATCAGAAGTCCGACCGGGATCAGTACAGAAATATATCTGCTGTTCTTTTCTGCCGCGATCCCGCTCTTTTGCTCCTCCAGCTCTGCGATCACCTCATTCGTCCGGATCACCGCATTTATACATACAAGAGCCAGCGCTGCAATAAGAACGGCAAACGCCCATCCGAACATATTTCCTTCCATCCCGCATCCGATTTCTATAAAAAACCCTACTAATTCCAGAATTGTCACGGCTTTAAACATCCTGCGGATTTTTGTATAATGCTCGATCATTGATTCGGGATCCGTATACAGCTCAAACGGTCCGTCCGCAGCCCGCTTGCGCAGAATGATCCAATATCCCCAAAGTGTAACGATCTCGGCTCCGATGTCTTCCATCAACTCGCGGTACTCATCGCTGACATGATACATTTCATCACCGAAATCGATCTGGTAAATGTACTCTCCCGGCTCACATTTTTCAAATCTGTAGAATCCCGCAAAAAATCCCTTCATCGCCCATCCGCGCCCGGACATCTCATTGAGCCACGCGGTTTCTTTATCTTTATCAAAATACAGTCTAAATCTGATCATCGCCCTCCACCTCCATGAGCTTTGCATTGTCAAGCAGTTCCGCGAGCCGGTTCTTTTCGGCTTCAAATACGCTCCGTCCTGTATCCGTGATAATATACTCTTTCTTTTTCCTTGATTCCGTATCCTGACTGTAGATCCTGATCCAGCCTCTCTTCTGCATGGTCTGCAGCGCCCCATACAGCGTACCGGCGCCGAGAACCACCCGGCCTTTCGTCAGTTCCTCCACTTCCTGAATAACACCGTAGCCGTGGTTCGGCCGTCTGAGCGCCAACAGGATATAAAAGAACGCTTCTGTCAACGGTGCTTCCTTTTCTGACATCATCCCACTCCTTCCTGTTAGAATTGTTTTAAATCTGTATAATATTTTTCGTCTTCCGATATATCGTTAAATGATATATTGTAATTATAATATATCGTATGGTGATATATTTGTCAAGTAAAATTAACCGGTATCACTAAAGCACATTTCCTCGTGCTCTAATGATACCGGTCAGTTTTTCTTTTTCTCATGCCGTCTGCCGATCAGTCCACCTCTTCCACTCGCATCCCGAATACTTCTTCCTCCGCATTCAGTTCCAGCAGCGTCTCTTTATCAGCCCTGCATGCAAATCCATAGACCTGAAGTCCGTTATCTCTGATATAATCCGCCGCATCCGCGTACATTTCCGGCTCCTGCTGCCGGATCATCCGGAGAAATCCGTCCTGTTCGGACATATAGTCCAGCATGACTGCAAAGTGCTCTGCGGCGTATTCCCCGTCCTTTATCTTCTCCTCAGCTTCATCCCACTCCGCCAGTTCATCGACAGCCCGGAGTATCAGATCCGGATATTTCTCACGATCCCATTCGAGCATGGATGTCTGTCCAAGCGTAACATAAAACCCGAGATTCGCCGGGCGTCCGTTCGGCATATGGGATCCTTCCGCTGTACGCGGCGCGCACCAGATATCCCCCGCCCGCTCCGAATATTTCTCCGTGAATCTGATAAAATCGTCATAAGAAAGGATCCTTGCATTTTCATAGGATATCCCCATAATGACAGCCGCCTCTTTCAAAGTAAAATTCTCGAAATAATTCAGGATCAGGATCTCTCTCTTCCTCAGATCCAGCGAGAGGAGCGCCTGCTTCAGACAGCTGCTTTCTTCTCTCCTGACCGTCTCTTCTTCCGGATCGCCGCCGGGTATACCGCCGCCTCTTCCCGCCCTGGCTGCCGCCTGTGCCTCCGGTTCTTCCGAATATATATGCCTTTTGCGCTTTTTCATTTCATTGAGCAGAAGATTTCTTCCTGTCATGTAGAACCACGCCCGGGCGTTCACATGACCTGACGGCAGGGAGAGGATTGCTTTGCAGAATGCATCCTGCAGGATATCTTCCGCCAGGAACCGGTCCCGGCATATAGCGTATAAATATCTGTATATCTCCTGTCCGTATCTGCGGTACAGTTCCTCCAGAAGCTCCTTCTCCATGCCCTCACCCCCTCGCCGGCTCTTATCCGGTATCTTCTATCTGTATCTTCTGTCACATTATCCGTTCACTCTGTTTGCTCCGGTTGATATTCTTTTTCTACTAATATAACATCCGGTCTCTGCAAAATGTTACACTTTTCCCTCAAAAAATTTTGCAACAGCACCCCGCTGAAACTTAAAATGCCGCCCGGCTATACCTGACTGGTATCGCCGGACGGCAGATTTTTCTTCATTTCTTTATACTTTAAACCGGTATCCCACACCCCAGATCGTCTCGATATACTGCGGGTGCGACGTATCGTACTCGATCTTCTCCCTGATCTTCTTGATATGCACGGTCACCGTGGCGATATCCCCGATGGACTCCATGTCCCAGATCTCGCGGAAGAGTTCTTCCTTCGTATACACATGGTTCGGATGTCCTGCGAGGAAGGTCAGCAGGTCAAATTCCTTTGTGGTAAATGACTTCTCCTCGCCGTTTACCCACACGCGGCGCGCCGTCGTATCGATCTTAAGCCCCCGGATCTCGATGACTTTATTCTCTTCCACATTGCTGCCGATCAGTCTTTCGTAACGTGCAAGATGCGCTTTCACACGCGCTACCAGCTCGCTCGGGCTGAACGGCTTTGTCATATAGTCGTCTGCGCCAAGCCCCAGACCTCTGATCTTGTCGATGTCGTCTTTCTTAGCCGACACCATAATGATCGGCGTGTTCTTCTTATCCCGGATCTGGCGGCAGATCTCAAAGCCGTCCACTCCCGGAAGCATCAGGTCGAGGATGATCAGGTCGAAATCTCCCTCGAGCCCTTTCTTAAGCCCGGTCTCGCCGTCATTCGCCACTTCCACCTCAAAGCTGCTCAGCTCCAGATAATCCTTCTCAAGATCTGCAATGCTCTCCTCATCTTCCACGATCAAAATACGCTTACTCATCAATCGGTACCTCCTGATATTTTCTGATCACAAAATACATAGTCGTACCAGCGCCCTCTTCACTGGTGGCCCAGATATTGCCTCCGTGCTCCTCGACGATCTTTTTCACAATGGACAGGCCGATGCCGCTTCCGCCCTTGGACGAATTTCTCGATGCGTCCGTCCGGTAAAACCTGTCAAAGATATACGGCAGGTCTTTCGCCGCGATCCCTTTGCCGTTATCGCCCAGCTCAACCTGGATAAAATCTCCCACATCCTTAACCTCCATCGTGATCCTTCCCTCCGGCTTATCCATATATTTCAGGGAATTTGACACGATGTTGTTGATGACTCTCCTGAGCTGCTCCGGATCTACGATCACCTTACAGTCCTCCTGCATCGCATTGCGGTAAGTGAACGAAACACCTTTTGCTTCCAGTTCCATATGAAGATCCTCCGCGCAGTCCTCAAAATATTCTTTCGCGGAGATCGTCGCGAAATTATACGGGATCCTGTTGGTATCGATCTTGGAATACAGCGTCAGCTCATTAATGAGAAGATCCATCTCATTAGCTTTATTATATATGGTCTTGATATATCTGTCCATCTTTTCCGGCGTATCCGCCACGCCGTCCATGATCCCTTCCACATAGCCTTTGATGGCGGTGATCGGTGTCTTCAGGTCATGGGAAATGTTGCTGATAAGCTCTTTATTCTCCCGGTCAAACTGTACCTTCTCCTCTGCGTTCGCCTTCAGGCGCAGACGCATCTCCTCGAAGTCCTGGCAGAGCTGTCCGATCTCATCGTCAGACTCCTGCCGGATCTCAAAGTCAAGATTGCCCTCTTTGATATTGCGGGCGGCTCTCTGCAGCTTCGTAAGCGGCACCGATACCGAGCGGTAGATCCAGTAGATCAGAAGCGCCGTAGTAATAACGACCAGTATCATATACAGCTGCATTACCTCGCCGGTCTCGCCCCTTCCGATCATATGTGTCGCTATGGTTATGAAAATGATCGGCAGGATCATGACTGCCAGGAATACAATGACCAGTTTTGTTTTGAGTTTCATCCGGAGCTCCTCTCCGCCTAAAAAGTACCGGGCGCCTTAGCAAAAGCACCCGGTACTTTTGACGACTGTTTTCAAAATATTTTACAAATATTTCTTCAACTCGTCAACCTTATCCAGTTTCTCCCACGGCAGATCCAGATCCGTGCGTCCGAAATGTCCGTACGCTGCCGTCTGCTTGTAGATCGGTCTGCGCAGGTCAAGCATCCTTATGATCCCCGCCGGACGGAAATCAAAGTTCTCCCGCAGGATCTCAACAAGTTTCGCATCGGAAACCTTGCCTGTCCCGAATGTATCTACAGAGATCGATGTAGGCTGTGCCACGCCGATCGCGTAGGACAGCTGGATCTCGCAGCGTTTTGCCAGTCCTGCCGCCACGATATTCTTCGCTGCATAACGTGCCGCATATGCTGCGGAACGGTCTACCTTTGTGCAGTCCTTTCCGGAAAATGCGCCGCCGCCGTGGCGTGCCATGCCGCCGTATGTATCGACGATGATCTTGCGCCCTGTCAGTCCGCTGTCTCCATGCGGTCCGCCGATGACAAATCTTCCGGTCGGATTGATAAAGAACTTCGTATCCTCATCGATCATATCAGCCGGAATAATCTCGTCGAAGACGTATTTCTTAATGTCCTCATGGATCTGCTCCTGCGTCACATCCGGGTCATGCTGTGTAGAAAGAACGACCGCATCCAGACGCTTCGGCATATGATCCTCGTCATACTCTACTGTCACCTGCGTCTTTCCGTCCGGACGGAGGTACGGCAGCGTGCCGTCTTTTCTCACTTTTGTAAGCTGACGCGCCAGTTTGTGAGCCATTGCGATCGGATAAGGCATATACTCTTCCGTCTCATCGGAAGCATAGCCGAACATCATCCCCTGATCTCCGGCGCCGATCGCCTCAATGTCATCCTCCGACATGGTGTGTTCCTTAGCTTCAAGCGCTTTGTCCACGCCCAGCGCGATATCAGCGGACTGCTCGTCGATCGTTGTGATCACGCCGCATGTATCCGCATCAAAACCGAATTTTCCTCTTGTGTATCCGATCTCGCTGACTGTATCGCGCACGATCTTCGGGATATCGACATACGCCTTCGTCGTGATCTCTCCCATGACCATGACCATGCCTGTCGTACAGCATGTCTCGCACGCCACACGGCTCATCGGATCCTGCTCCATGAGGGCGTCCAGGATCGCGTCCGAGATCTGGTCGCACATCTTATCCGGGTGTCCTTCGGTGACTGACTCGGATGTAAATAATAACTTCTCCATATGCTAAAACTCCTTTCTCTGTACACCGGCTCAGCTCTGAATGCATAGGTGAACCGGCCCAACTTTCTCCTTCGGATCGTCCGTCCGGCTTTCTTTCAGATCGCCTGTGCCGCCCTCGATCTTTCTTCATTTCATCCCGGCCGCAGGCAGTCACCGCCAGACGGAAAAAGAAAGCAGCCCGCAAAGCGGACTGCCGATATTTATCGCTACAATCCTCTTATTGTTCGATCACTCGCTCAGGTTGGCACCTTCCATGTAAGGGGTTGCCGCAGCTTCACAGATCCTTTGTATCTCCACTGCTCTGAATAAGAGAAAGTTTTTAGTATTTAATTTTGTTCCAGTAAAGAACTTTACCGCGTATGCAGTAAAATGTCAATACTGTTTATAATTATTTTATTATCCGACCTTCAATTTGAACTTCTGGATTTCTTTCTCACTTGTAACTTTTTCGATGATACCGCCGAGGCTTCTGAGTTTTTCCTCAAATCTCTCATATCCTCTCTGGATATAGACAATATCATCCACGATCGTGATGCCGTCCGCTGCCAGACCTGCAATACACAGCGCCGCTCCGGCTCTTAAGTCAGGCGCGCTCACTCTGGCTCCGGAGAATTTCTCGATCCCCTCGATGGTAGCAGAATTTCCCTCTACTTTTGCCTGTGCGCCCATACGCGCCAGTTCGCCGAGATATTTGAAACGATTCTCAAAAATACTCTCCGTGATCGTGCTTGTACCTTTGGCAAGCGCCAGGGCAACACCGATCTGCGGCTGCATGTCTGTCGGATACCCCGGGTACGGAAGTGTCTTCACCTGGGTGCTTCTCAGGCGTCCTTTCGCCACAACACGCACTGCATCGTCGAACTCCTCGACTTCACATCCGATATCGATCAGCTTGGAAATGGTCGCATCAAGATGTTTCGGGATCACGTTCAGGACCGTCACATCCCCCTTTGTAGCAGCAGCGGCAAACATAAATGTCCCCGCTTCGATCTGATCCGGGATAATAGAATACTCCGACTTGTGCAGGGAACGCACGCCTCTGATCTTGATCACGTCAGTTCCGGCTCCGCGGATATTCGCGCCCATGCTGTTGAGGAAGTTTGCCACATCCACGACATGCGGCTCTTTCGCCACATTTTCCATGATGGTAAGTCCCTCTGACATGGCCGCCGCCATCATCACGTTGATCGTAGCGCCCACGCTCACGACATCGAAATAAAGATGTGTGCCGCGTAGATTCTCCGCTTCTGCCACGATCTTCCCATGTTCGATATCTACATCTGCGCCCAGCGCCCGGAACCCTTTCAGATGCTGGTCGATCGGTCTGCTTCCGATATTGCATCCTCCCGGGAGCGCCACTTCCGCATGTTTATATTTGCCGAGCAGAGCGCCAAGCAGGTAATAGGAAGCCCTGATCTTCTTGATGTAATCATACTCGATATTGAAATTACCGATCGTTCCTCCATTGATCTTGACAGTATGTCTGTCAATCCTTTGCACCATTGCTCCAATCTCGCTGATCGCCTCAAGCATTACATTGATATCATTGACATCCGGCAGATTCTCGATCAGAACCGTCTCGTCTGTCATGATAGCTGCTGCCAGTATGGCAAGAGCAGCATTTTTAGCACCGCCGATCTCCACTTCTCCCACAAGCGGATTTCCGCCTTTGATTATATATTGCTCCATTTTGCACCTCGACCTCGATCTTATTATCTTATTTGTATTTCCCCTCTGTATCTTAATGTCTGTCGTTTACGTCTGTGCAAGGGAATCGCAGTAAACTGCTCCCGATATAATCCCTGCGCAGCAGGACAAAGCGAGCGCATCGCTTCAGACCGCGCTTTGCGCACTTATTATATCATAAACCTCGTTGTTTTTAAATCAGTTTTTATCCGCAGGTCGTTACGGGCCTCCGGCTCAACGTCTTATTTTAGTTTGCTCTTTGGTACATTGTCAAGTTTTTTCCTGGATTCCGTCGTTTTTCTGTACTTTTTTACTGCATTCAATACATTTTTTATGGTATCTTCTATACGGCAGCCGTCCTCACATACCGTTATATCGGCATATTTTTCAAAATACGGGACTCTCTCATAATACAGATCTCTCAGAGACTGTCCCTCTTTCAGTACTACGCCCCGTTTCTTCGGGTTTTTGATCCGCCTTTTTATTGTCTGATAAGATGCTTTTAAATATACTATCGTTCCGATCTTTTTGTAATGCTTCATTGCGTCTTTGCAGTAGATCACGCTGCCGCCGGGCGATATGACAGAATTCTTCGCGTTTACTGAAGCATTTACTTCGTTCTCTATCTCCAGGAATCCATTCTCTCCCTTTTCAGCGATTATCTCGCGGAGCAGCTTTCCCTCACGCTCCTGGATCAGAAGATCTGTGTCAATGAAACGCATCCCCAGACGTTTTGCCACTACAATGCCGACTGTACTCTTTCCCACGGCCGGCATACCTATAAAAATCAAATTTCTCTTCATACATCTTCTCTCTTTATTTCGTATTCTCCCGCAATTTCATTTGCACGATCATGATGCCCCGCGCGCAGAAAGGGGAGCGGCACGCGGTCATTATACCACGGATCATCTTATTAGTAAAATCTTCTGCATCTCCTTCTATGGTCGCATCTGCGCTTATAGAGTTCCTGATAGAGCATTACCTCGATAAGATCGCGCAGAGACGGAGAACGATCCCTGTCGCCGCGGCCGCGCTCACGCGCAGTCCCGGAAATTCCGGAAATGCCGGTTTCCCCGCCGCCGGATGTCCCGGAGCTTCCCGCTTCCTCTTCAGCTCCGAAAAAGATACGCTCGCGCTTTCTCACATTATCATACACTCTCCTGCACATCAGCCTGAGCTGAAGTTTATCCGGGCACTGGTCATAAACCATGCTGTTTTCGTATTCCATACGGTCGCACTCCTCTTCCACATAGGGCAGGATCCTTTTCGCCGCATCCGGATACATACTCTTCATATATTCAAAATCCATCCGTTCTGTTCTCTCATCGTCATACGAAAAGGGCATCGGGTACGCCATATAATAAGGCATTTTTGCATCCATAGATCATTCACTCCCGCAGAGACATTATATAGCTATTATATGCACCGCAGATATCTTCCGTTCTTTATGCAAAAAGACCGCCCGGACTATTGTATTGTTCCGAACGGTCTTCACTGCTATGACTCGCTTTCTCTCAGGATCCTCTGGACTTCCAGACGGGTCTCTCCGATGCCGATGATATCATCTCTCTGGATCACCACCGGACGGTCGATCCGCTCGCCGTTCAGATAAGTTCCGTTCCTGGATCCCTCATCTTTCAGGTAAAGCTTATCGCCTCTGTGGATGATCGCACAGTGTATCTTTGACACTCTTCCATCCCCCATGATCGGAAGATATTTCTCATACATGCTCCCGTCTTTTCCCCTGCCGATGCCTACAGTATCATAAAAGGTAAAGCTGTATTTATCCCAGCTGTCGATATCTTCCAGAAGGATCTTCCACTGGCGTTTCTTCCTGCGCTGCCGTTTCTGCTGCGGCTGCTCTTCCGGCTCCTGCTCCTGCCGCCTTCTCCTCCGGGGCGGCATATCATATCCGTCTTCGTCCTCTTCTTCCCGCCGTCTGCGTCTCCGGCCGCCGCCTTCTTCCCGCGCCGCCGCGATCGCCTTATTTTTCTTTATACTGCTGAATGATACACCCAGCATGCCGATACTGCCGGCAATGAGGATGAACATTACGATCCAATACCACATAAAAATATCTCTCCTTCGGATATTAATACTACTATACTTTTCACCCGCGGGCAAGTAAAAATAGAGGTTTTTGTCGGATCGCGCGGTAGTAAAAGGCTTCCAGGTGTGTTAGAATATCGGTGGTAATGAAATGTTTTTAAAGAAATGTATTGAAAGAAACGTATTAAAAAAATCATTTTAAAAGGAGATCGTTTATGAGCACTATCCGCCCATTCAAAGGAATCCGTCCGGCTGCTGATCTGGCCGCCTCCATTGCGGCGCTTCCTTACGATGTATACAACAGCAGCGAGGCACGGGAGATCGTCAGGGCAAATCCCCTGTCATTTTTAAAGATCGACCGTGCGGAAACACTTCTGCCGGAAGGTACTGACATCTATTCCCCCGAGGTCTATCAGACAGCGCGGCGCACGCTTGACGCTATGATCGCAGACGGTTCTTTTATACAGGATGATACAGAATGTTATTATGTATATGCACTTACTATGGACGGCAGGACGCAGACAGGGCTGGCAGGCTGCGCCGCGATCGATGATTATATGAACGGAGTGATCCTGAAACACGAGAACACACTGGCTGCCAAAGAAGAGGACCGTGTCCGTCACGTTGACGCCTGCAGCGCCCAGACCGGACCGATCTTCCTCGCATACCGGCCCTGTGCAGCGCTCCGGCGGATCATCGATGATGTAAAGGCAGCTCCTGCCCTTTATGATTTCACCAGCGATGACGGGGTACGCCACCAGGTCTGGAAGATAGACAGCAGGGAATATATCGATAATATTTCTCAATTATTCAAGGAGATCCCGCATCTCTACATTGCCGACGGGCACCACAGGGCAGCCTCCGCCGTCCGGGTCGGGCAGATGCGCAGATCCGCAGATCCGGGCAGTACCGGCGAAGAGGAATACAACTATTTTCTCTCGGTCCTCTTTTCCGCTGATGAACTGCGCATCTATGACTACAATCGCGTGATCACAGACAGGAATGGGTGTACATTTGACGCATTTCTTGATAAGATAAAGAGTGGCTTTAAGATCAGAAAGATCGGGACAGAAGCATACCGTCCGGCGCACAAGGGAGAGTTCGGTCTGTACTTCCGGAAAAACTGGTATCAGATCACCGCGTCTCCTGAACTGATGTCCGACGATCCTGTAAAAGGTCTGGATGTGTCGATCCTGCAGGATCATATCCTGGCGCCTGTTTTCGGCATAACTGACCCGAAGACCGATCCGCGCATCCGGTTTATCGGAGGGATCCGCGGACTCGGAGCACTTGAAGAGGCTGCCGACGCCTCTGACGGAATGGCATTTTCCATGTATCCCACCTCAATGGACGAACTCCTGGCCGTGGCAGATGCAGGAATGCTCATGCCGCCGAAGTCAACATGGTTCGAGCCGAAGCTGCGGAGCGGCCTGTTCATCCATCGTTTCTGATCCGTCACACCTGCAGCGGCGTTCCTACGCTGCTGTCCGGCGGTTTTGGCTGCCTTTATAGAATAATGTAAATTAGAGGAGATGTATTTCATGGAAAGAAATGAGCTATGCTGGTGCGGCAGCGGCAAAAAATATAAGAAATGCCATATGCCGATCGAAGAAAAAATGCTTTTACATGCAGAAAAGGGCGAGATCGTACCTACCCGCAAACTGCTCAAGACACCAGCCCAGATAGAAAAGATAAAGACGAGCGCCGCGCTCAATACGGCTGTGCTCGATGAGGTGGCAAAGCACATCCGCATCGGAATGAGCACCGCTGAGATCGACGACATTGTATACCGCTTTACGACAGAGCACGGCGGTATCCCGGCACCCCTGGATTATCAGGGATTCCCGAAGAGCGTGTGCACATCGCTGAACAACGAGATCTGCCACGGCATCCCGGATAAAAATATCATCCTGAAAGAAGGAGACATCATCAACGTCGATGTGTCGACTATCGTGGACGGTTACTTTTCCGATGCATCGCGTATGTTTAAGATGGGACAGATCTCAGAGCGCGCCGAGCGCCTGATCCGCGTCACAGAAGAATGCGTGGAGCTGGGGCTCGCAGCCGCAAAGCCGTGGGGGCACTTAGGTGATATCGCCGATGCGATCAACACACATGCCAAAGCAAACGGATACTCCGTAGTCGAGGAGATCGGCGGCCACGGCATCGGCCTCGAGTTCCACGAAGATCCGTTCGTAAGCTACGTCACGCCAAAGGGCAGCGAGATGCTCCTCGTGCCCGGCATGATGTTCACCATCGAGCCTATGATCAACGAAGGCAGCCCGGACTACTTTGTAGATGAAGATAACGGCTGGACCGTGTATACCATAGATGACGGACTGTCCGCACAGATCGAGTATATGGTACTCGTAACAGAAAACGGGATCGAAGTACTGACGAAATAACTTCGTGTTTGTCGAATTGAACACCGATGGAAATAAAATCCGAAAGCGGACGGAGATAAGGTACTAAAATACTTCTTTGAGATGACCGGCATGTGCTTCAGACTCCGCTCCATAATCTGAGAAAAAAATAAAGGGTCTGGGAGCTGATTAAAGACAAAGCCGCAAAATGGACAACTCGCCTCTGGCTCAAACAATCCATTTTGCGGCTTAACATCAGCTCCCAGATCCTTAACTTTTTCTAGCAGATTATTCCGAAGTCGCCTTCCGCACATACCGGTCATCTCTTTTTAAGTCTTTCTGCACCTTATCTCCGTCCGCTTTCTACTTTATCGAATCCGGCACTCGCTCCGGCAATCACGAAGTTTACTTAAAACCGGGAGAGATCGAAACTTTCCAATTTCGACTCTGTTTATCCGATTCGTGATTTTCGAAGAGACACATCTGGTTGGATGAGCATAGAAAATCAGTTGGATACAGCCGATATGATGCACCTTTCGGATCAGTCGGGAGTGCAATGCTGCCGGCGACTGTGGAAAAAGGTTAGATGAACTTTAACCCTGAGATATAGCGTTAATCAGCCGGACGGAATTGTCTGAGCAACGCGAGTTGTCCGTTCGGCTGATTGCTTTTAGCTATATTTCAGGGTTATTAGTTTATCTTCCTTTTGTAACCTGGAGCCGGCAGCATTGCACTCCCGACTGATC
>DWVY01000003.1 GCA_019119995.1 Candidatus Mediterraneibacter faecavium
TTATTACTATCTCTTATGCCCTGTAACCGGAACCGGAAGCATCCTATCCCCACCTGTCCCGATAACGTGGATCAACATATTGTATCCGATTGATTTTCGGATGTTTTATTCGCGAAGTATCTCGCCGACAATCACGAATCCCCTCAGATAATGATGCACACCAGTCCTCCATTGGTGTCATTTACGATCTTCTGCATGGAATCCTGCAGTTTTATCTGGCTTTCATCGCCGATCATAGCGATCTTATTTTTCATGCCGTCCATGACAAGTTCTTCTACTGTCTTGCCGAAGATATTTGTCCCCCATACGCCTTCCGGTGTCTCGCTCTCCTTTTTGATGTATTCCGCCAGGTCCTGGGCCTGCTTTTCACTGCCCACGATCGGCGCGATCTCGGTCTCGATATTTGCGCGGATCATATGGATGGACGGCGCTTCCGAACGGATCTTTACCCCGAACTTGCTGCCCTGTTTGATAATGACCGGCTCCTCCAGCCTGATGTCCTCTTTTGCCGGTGTGACCACGCCGTAACCTTTCATCTTCACATTTGCAAAGGCATCTTTGAGGCTGCTCAGTTCTTCTCTCATGGATGCAAGTTCTTTTACCGTGGAGATCAATTCGTATTCTCCATTGATCTGAGTGCCGGTAAGTTCGCTCAGTACCTCGTAATAATAGGACTGTTCATACTGGATCTGTATCCTGACTTTTCCGGTATCCATCTCGATCCGCTCTACTGTCATCTCTCTGATATAGGGGCTGTCGGTATCCATTTCTTTGGAGACGATGCTCCTTATGTCTTCCAGATCATTCATTACCGTGCGCACCTGCTCCAGCAGATCTTTCTTGATCCTGTGTTCCCTGGAAAGCATCTCCACCCATTTCGGAATATAAAACTCCGCCTCAGTGACCGGGAATTCATAGAGGACCTGGCGCATGATCTCATGGATATCTTCCTGCTTCATCTGTTCACAGTTTACCGGCACGACCGATGCGCCGTATTTCTGCTCCAGCTCCTCTTTCAATGCTTTTGTATCCTCGGAGTAAGGTTTCCTGCAGTTCATAAGGATCAGGAACGGTTTCCCGATAGACTGTAACTCCTTAACCGTCTTTTCTTCAGCTTCTATGTAGTTCTCTCTCGGCAGATCTGTCACGCTTCCGTCTGTCGTCACGACAAAGCCGATGGTGGCATGGTCATGGATCACCTTCTGCGTCCCGATAGCCGCTGCTTTTGTAAACGGGATCTCATATTCAAACCACGGCGTTTTCACCTGCCGTTCTACATCATTTTCGATGTGTCCGGAAGCGCCTTCTACCATAAAGCCGACACAGTCTATGAGACGGATCTTCACTTCCACATCATCGGAAAGCTTAACCGATGCCGCTTCTTTCGGCACAAACTTCGGTTCCGTCGTCATGATCGTAGTCCCGGAAGCAGACTGGGGAAGCTCATCCTTTGTCCGCTCTCTCGCATGTGCGTCCGTCATATTCGGAAGCACAAGCAGGTCCATAAATCTTTTGATAAATGTAGATTTGCCTGTCCGCACCGGCCCTACGACGCCGATGTATATCTCTCCGTTTGTACGCGCTTTCATATCCCTGTATACCTGAAACGAGTCCATAAAAATACCCCCTTATCCTGCTGATACAATGTATGCACAGAAATACGGGGGTATGACATTTTGTTTATTCTTCCCACGTAAGCGAATGGTTCTCGCTCCGGGACTCTCGCATCATCAGGTCGTTTACTGCCTCCGCAGGCGATTTGCCGTCAAAGAGCACTGCATTGACCTCATCTACGATCGGCATTGACACTTCATATTTCTGTGCCAGTTTAGCCGCCGCTTTCGCAGAATACACGCCTTCCACTACCATCTTGACTTCATCCATCGCCTCCTGCATGGACATTCCCTGCCCGATCAGATAGCCCGCCTTCCGGTTCCTGCTGTGTACGCTGGCGCAGGTTACGATCAGATCTCCGATCCCGGTCAGTCCGGTGAATGTCTCGATCTTTCCTCCCATCTTCACGCCGAGGCGGGCGATTTCCGCGATGCCCCTTGTAATGAGGGCTGCCTTCGTATTGTCTCCGTATCCCAGACCGTCCGCGATCCCTGCTGCCAAGGCAATGACATTCTTAAGGGAGCCTCCAAGCTCGATCCCGAGGATGTCAGGGCTCGTGTAGACACGGAACACATTGCTGATGAACATGGACTGTAAATATTCCGCAGTCTTCCTCGTCTTTGCTCCTATCACACAGGTGGTCGGAAGTCTGCGTCCCACTTCTTCCGCATGGCTGGGACCCGAGAGCACTGCCACATCTGCCTGCGGGATCTCCTGTTCGATCTGACGGGACAGAGTCATAAGAGTAGACTCTTCGATCCCTTTTGCCACATCTACGATGATCTGTCCGTCCGCCACTAGAGGAGACATTTTCTTCGCGGTACTCCTGGTGAATGGAGAAGGTACGGCAAGTACGAGGAAGTCCTTTCCCTTTACCGCTGATCCAAGATCCCCTGTGATCACCATGTCATCCGGAAGTTTCACCCCCGGCAGTTTCAGCTCGTGCTCTCTTTTTTCATTGAGCATCTTCACTTCATTTTCATCGATGGACCAGACCGTAACCTGATGTCCGTTGTCGGAAAGGAGAACTGACAGTGCGGTTCCCCAGCTTCCTGCTCCAAGTACGCCTACATTTGCCATAATTTTGCCACTCCTTCTTTGATCATTTACTCTTACTGCTCTTTTTTCTTTGATCCGAATTTATTCTCTGTCCCGGCTGCCAGCCGTTTGAGATTCTCCTTGTGTCTGTACCATGCCAGGACCGTCATCAGAGCGAGGATGATATACAGCTCATAACAGTATGACGCCTGCATATCCAGCCAGCCTGCCTGTCCGATGAGGATCATCTCGATCAGAAAAGCGGTATAAGCCGCAAGGGATCCCACAGATATGTATCTTGTCACGATCACCGGAACAAGGAAGAAAGCCAGTGTGACCGGGATCATAAGAAGACTCAGCGGCAGATGCCAGAAGCTGTTGACAGCCACAAGCCCTGCCATCACGGCGATCCCCTTGCCGCCTTTGAAGTTCATATAAAACGGGAAATTATGCCCGAGCGTAACGCCTGCTCCCGCATAAAGGGTCAGCAGGGGCCGGCAGTCGCTTCCCCGGTACATGAAAAAGACGATCAGGAATGCCACTACGCACTTGATCACATCCCCGGCAAATGTCAGAATTCCCGCTTTCCATCCCAGCACCCTGAGCGCGTTCGTAGTCCCTGCATTGCCGCTTCCTTTTTTTCTGATATCTACATGGCTCATCTCGCCTACGATATAGCCGGTCTGAAAAAGGCCGCACACATATCCGATCGCAAGACAGATCAAACGTTCCATAACTTTACCGCTCCTTTACTCTACTGTTCCTTTTCTTTCCTCTCCCTGATAAAGAACTTCAGAGAAGTTCCCCTGAACCCGAATGCTTCCCTGATCTTGTTCTCAAGATATCTTGTATATGAGAAATGCATCAGCTCCTTGTCGTTGACAAAGATCACGAATGTCGGCGGCTTGACCGATACCTGCGTGATATAGTACAGCTTCAGCCGTTTTCCCTTATCTGAAGGCGGCTGCTGCAGCGCCACTGCCTCTGTCATGATCTCATTGAGCACGCCTGTTGCGACGCGCAGCGTCTGGTTCTCTATCACCATATCGATCATGTCATACAGTTTGTTCAGCCGCTGTCCTGTAAGCGCTGATACATACATGATCTCTGCATACGGCATATAAGACAGCACATGACGGATATCATTTTCATATTCCCGCATCGTCCGGTCATTTTTCTCAATGGCGTCCCATTTATTGACGACGATGATAACACCTTTTCCCCTCTCATGGGCGATCCCCGCGATCTTCGCGTCCTGTTCCGTGACTCCTTCCGTCGCGTCGATCACCATGAGCACTACGTCCGCGCGCTCCACCGCAGTCACGGTGCGGATAATGCTGTAGCGTTCCAGATCCTCCTTGATGCGGCTCTTTCTGCGAAGTCCCGCTGTGTCGATAAAGACATACTCTTTCCCGTTATGGACGATCGCTGTGTCGATGGCATCTCTTGTCGTTCCTGCAATGTCGGATACGATCACCCGGTTCTCGCCGAGCAGCCGGTTCACGATCGACGACTTGCCTACATTCGGCTTGCCCACGATCGCTATACGCGGACGGTCATCCTCTTCCTCCTGGCCGCTGCCCTCCGGGAAATGTTCCACGACCGCTTCCAGCATATCGCCGATCCCCAGGCGGGAAGCCGCTGAGACCGGCACCGGATCGCCGATCCCCAGATTATAAAATTCATAGACGTCGGGCATATATTTCTCAAAATTATCTACTTTGTTCACGACAAGGACGACCGGCTTTCCAGAACGCCGGAGCATGTCCGCTACCTTGGAATCCGCATCCACAAGTCCCTGTCTTACATCGGTGATAAAAATGATCACATCGGCGGTCTCGATCGCGATCTGCGCCTGCTCCCTCATCTGGGAGAGGATCACATCCTTGCTGTCCGGCTCGATCCCCCCGGTGTCGATCATGGTGAATTCTTTGTCCAGCCATGTCACGTCCGCATAGATCCTGTCTCTTGTCACTCCCGGCGTATCTTTCACGATCGAGATCATCTCTCCGGCCAGCGCATTGAACAGTGTGGATTTTCCCACATTCGGACGCCCTACGATGGCAACTACTGGTTTACTCATTTTATTTGACCTTTCCTTTCTTCCAGGACCGCATCGATCAGATCCTGTCCGCTTGATTTTACAATAACTACCGGAACTTGTAAAGCTTCAGACACCTGGCTTACCGTATAGTCATCGAGGAAGACATCCTCGTCCGCTCTGAGCATATTGCATGGGAGCAGAAGGCGTTCTCCCAGTTCTTTTCCGGCGAGCTGCGCCATGATATCCTGCGCCGTGACAAGTCCTGACACAGTAATGCGTTCCCCGAAGAAATCATTCCGGATCGGATACACATGGATCCGGATATTCGGATATTTCTCTTCCACCTTCTCTGCCATGCGCTTCAGATACGGATATGCCAGTTTTCCCGTGGCAATAGAAAGCGATCTTTTTCTGTCATCCCCATCAGCGGCCTGATACGCTTCTTCAAATTCGTTGAACAGAAGCCGGAGCATCCCCACTCCGTTCTCAAGCTGCAGATATCCGTCATAGCGTTCCTCTTCCGGTATTTCCTCCTCCGCCAGCAGATACCACTCATCTCCGGCATGGATGAAATGCACGCCGTATTCCGCATAGATCTTTTCCTGCCATCGGTGGATCGTATCAAGCACTTTTTTCGCCTCATCCTTTGTAAAAGGCTCCAGCGGATACAGTCCGTCCCTGAATTTTGTAAGTCCCACCGGCACTACGGACACACTTTTTAAAAGCGGCAGATAACCGGTCAAGTCCCGGATCGACCGCTCCAGTTCTTCCCCGTCATTGACGCCTTTGCACAACACGATCTGCCCGTTCATCTCAATACCGCCCTGATAGAGCTGATCTACTTTCCTGAGCGCGTCCCCGGCGAACCGGTTGTGGAGCATCCTGCAGCGCAGTTCGGGGTTCGTCGTCTGGAAAGAGATATTGATCGGTTCCAGGCGGTACCGTATGATCCGCTCAATGTCGTGGCTGCTCATGTTGGTGAGTGTCACATAATTCCCCTGAAGAAAAGACAGGCGGGAATCATCATCTTTAAAGTAAAGGGTATCCCGCATTCCGGCGGGCATCTGGTCGATAAAGCAGAAGATGCACTTGTTCCTGCAGGATCGGTATTCATCCATGAGACCGGGACCGAATTCCATCCCCAGCTCTTCGTCTGCATCTTTCCCGATCTCCAGCTCCCACTGTTCGCCGTCCGGCTTTTCGATCAGGAGCAGGAGCTCTTCATCCTCTGAATAAAACTGATAGTCAAAAATGTCCTCGATCTCCTGTCCGTTAATGGATATAAGCCTGTCCCCCGGTGCGATCCCCATCTCGTCCGCAATACTTCCCGGCACGATGCTTTTTACAATGTGTATATGTTCTTTCATGATCAGAATAGCATACTCCTCTCTTGATTCCTGTCAAGTATAACACAATTCCACGCCACGGCAAAGGTTATTCTGCCTGTTCTACTTGAATTCGGAGTATAAAGATGATATAAATGATATGTAAATTCATATTTCAATTCAATAACAGGAGAAAAAAATGTCTACAAATATCGAACTTTTAGAGAAAACACTCCCTGTTGCTCCGCTGAAGATCGTAGCAATGGAGAGCTGTCGGGAACTCGGCCAGAAAGTCAACGACTATATCGTATCTTTCCGGCAGAACACGATCAACGAAGTGTCAGAATCTCCCCTGTATGTCAACTACAGATCGAATAATTATCTGGTAGACTGTGAGTGTCCCCGCTTTGGGACAGGCGAGGCAAAAGGCGTCTTGCGGGAGACGATCCGCGGCACCGATCTTTTTATCATGACAGACGTGTGCAACTACAGCCTCACTTATACTGTAAGCGGGCATTTAAATCATATGTCGCCGGACGACCACTATCAGGATCTGAAGAGGATCATCTCGGCAGCCACAGGAAAAGCGCGCCGCATCAACGTGATCATGCCGTTCCTGTACGAAAGCCGCCAGCATAAGCGCACAAAGAGAGAATCCCTGGACTGTGCGCTTGCCCTTGAGGAGCTGACCAACATGGGCGTATCCAATATCATCACATTTGATGCCCATGACCCGCGGGTACAGAATGCGATCCCGTTAAGCGGTTTTGACAGCTTCAGCCCGTCCTACCAGTTCATGAAGGCGATCTTCCGCGCAGTGCCGGACCTGATCCCGGATAAGGAGCACCTCATGATCATCAGCCCGGACGAAGGAGCTATGCACAGGGCAGTCTACCTCTCCAACATCCTCGGAGTAGATATGGGAATGTTCTACAAGCGCCGTGATTATTCCGTCATCGTAAACGGCAAGAATCCGATCGTGGCACACGAATTTCTCGGAGACGACGTCAAGGGCAAGGATGTGATCATTATCGACGATATGATCTCGTCAGGCGGAAGCATGCTCGACGTTGCAAGACAGATCAAGGAGCGCAATGCCGGACGCGTCTTTGTATGCACGACTTTCGGACTGTTTACGGACGGCTTTGACAAATTCGACGAGTATTATGAAAAGGGATATATCAACAAGGTCATCACCACGAACCTGACCTACCTGCCGCCGGAACTGTACGATAAGCCTTACTTTATCCCGGCGGACATGAGCAAATTCCTTGCGCTGATCATTGATTCCCTGAATCATGATATCACCATCGGCACGGTCATGAACCCGACAGACAAGATCCACACCCTTCTGGAAAAGAAGGCGCGCGGCGAAAAGATATAAAGCAAAGATCATATACAGAGGCAGGTACGTTTTGGCAAAAAACATACCTGCCTCTGTATTACTGTTTCGTATTCCAATGTAAGCCGCCGCGTTTGATCCCAAAATGATCCCTGCCAGGATGATCTCTGACGGTCCTGTCTTAGCGCAGCCGTCTGCTCTCATACCTGCTCTTCGTCTTCAGGAAACGCACCAGGGCCGCATACCGCTCCTCCACCGTTTCCGAGTTTTCCACAAATTCCAGGCTCTCTGAAGCAGCCGTCAGGAATCTTGCGTCGATCTCGGACTGATGCTTCTGCAGGAATTCTATCCGCTCTTCATTGTCATTCAGATCGAGGAATTCCAGGATGAGCGCGGTCGTATTCCCATGCCGTTTCAGCCTGACCAGTTCCGTGTCTTTCGTATCCCTGCACAGCTCGAAGCGGTATTTCTGATCCGCATGGGGATATTTTCCTGTATCCAGCGGACTTAAAAACGTCTCCAGGAAGCTCGCGAACACTTTGCGTGCTCCCTCCGCCGTCTCGAAGACTACCATGTCTTCTCCTGTTTCCGTGCAGACCGCGATATCCAGTATCCTGTACTTTCTCCCCTTAAAATGTCTGTAAATATCTCCTTTTTTCGGGATTCTCCTGTCCATAACACCAGCTCCTTTACATGACACTTCCTAATACAGCTTTGCACTGATCAGTTTCGGGCGGAATCCGTTCCTCTCCAGTGCATCCAGTATCCTGTTCTTATGCTCCGTACCGAACGCCTCCATTGTGATCCGAAGTTCCACGGCCGCGTTCCTGTTGGTGCTTACGAACTGATTATGCTCCAGCTTGATGACATTTCCCTGTTCATCCGCGATCGTCTTCGCCACCTGGACCAGCTCGCCCGGTTTGTCCGGGAGAAGTACAGATACCGAAAAGATACGGTCTCTCTGGATCAGTCCGTGCTGGACGATGGAAGACATGGTAATGACATCCATGTTGCCGCCGCTTAACACACAGACTACTTTCTTTCCTTTCAGATCCAGCTGCTTTAATGCAGCGACAGAGAGAAGGCCGGAATTCTCCACGATCATCTTGTGGTTCTCCACCATATCAAGGAAAGCGCCGATCAGTTCATCATCTTCCACAAGAAGCATGTCATCCACATTTTCCTGTACGTAAGGCAGGATCTTATCTCCCACGGCTTTCACCGCAGTACCGTCCGCGATCGTGTTTGCGCTGTCAAGCTCCACCACTTCTCCCGCTTTTAATGCCGCCGTCATGCTTGCCGCCCCCGCAGGTTCCACACCGATCACCTTGATCTTGGGATTGAGCATCTTCGCCAATGTCGCCACACCGGAGATCAGGCCTCCGCCGCCGACCGGCACCAGGATGTAATCGACCGTCGGGAGCTCCTGCACGATCTCCATGGCGATCGTCCCCTGACCGGTGGCAACGTCAAGGTCGTTGAACGGATGAACGAACGTGTATCCTTCCTTCTCCGCCAGTTCGCAGGCATATGCATAAGAGTCATCATATACATCGCCGTAAAGGACGACCTCCGCCCCGTAGCTCTTCGTCCGGTTCACTTTGATCAGCGGTGTGACGGTCGGCATGACGATCACAGCCCTGCAGCCGAATTTCTTTGCCGCAAATGCAACGCCCTGGGCGTGGTTTCCCGCAGATGCAGTGATCAGGCCGCGGCTCCTTTCTTCTTCCGTCATCGTGCTGATCTTGTAGTAAGCGCCCCTGATCTTATACGCGCCGGTATGCTGCATATTTTCCGGCTTCAGATAGACTTTGCCGCCCGTCTGCTCGCTCAGATATTCACTGCGGATCAGTTTGGTCGGGTTTGTGACCCGTTTGACCAGTTCGCTCGCCTCTTCAAATTTCTCCAGTGTCATCATTGTCATCATCCTCTTTCCTGTTGTCTTCTATGGATTGTCTTCTATAGGTCTCTCCTTATTCCCCGTCCCGGTAGAATAATGCGTTTACAAATTCTCCGGAATCAAATTTCTGCAGATCATCGATCGTCTCGCCCACGCCGATGTATTTGACCGGTATGCCAAGTTCCGCCTGGATCGCGACTGCGATGCCGCCCTTTGCCGTCCCGTCCATCTTTGTCAGGACGACACCTGTGATATCCGCCACTTCGTTAAATTCTTTCGCCTGAGCCAGTGCGTTCTGCCCGGTCGTGGCATCCAGCACGACCAGAGTCTCCCGATACGCCTCAGGGTATTCCCGGTCGATCACACGGTTGATCTTCTTTAACTCTTCCATCAGATTCTTTTTATTATGGAGGCGTCCTGCCGTATCGCACAAAAGCACGTCCGCTTTTCTCGCTTTCGCCGCTGCCACCGCATCATAGATGACCGATGCAGGATCCGCCCCTTCCTGACCGCCGATCATGTCCACGGACGCGCGGTTCGCCCATTCTTTCAGCTGTTCACCAGCTGCCGCGCGGAATGTATCTGCCGCCGCGATCACGACCCTCTTTCCCTGGGCTTTCAATTTCCCCGCCAGTTTGCCGATCGTCGTCGTCTTGCCCACACCGTTGACTCCGATCACGAAGACAACAGACGTGCGGTTTTCAAATTCATATGCCGTCTCGCCCACATCCATCTGCTCCCGGATGCTGTCGATCAGGAGCTGCCGGCAGTCGGCCGGCTCTTTGATATGCTGTTCGCGCACCTTTTCTTTCAGGTCATCCAGGATGTTCATCGTGGCGCGGACGCCCAGGTCTCCCATGATCAGAGTCTCCTCCAGTTCTTCGTAGAACTCGTCGTCGATCCTGGAAAATCCGTGAAAAATACTGTCCATTCCGGATACGATATTATCCCGTGTCTTTGTAAGCCCTGATACCAGGCGCTTAAAAAAGCCTTTCTTCTCTTCCATTTCATTGTCCTCCATTTTCTCAGGATACCAGCTCGTTTTCCAGCAGGTCCACGGAAACAAGTGTGGATACGCCTTTCTCCTGCATCGTGATCCCGTAGAGCCTGTCCGCAGCGGACATTGTCCCCCGCCGGTGCGTGATCACGATAAACTGGGTATACTTTGTCAGCTTATGCAGGTACTGTGCGAACCTGGTCACGTTATTGTCATCCAGCGCCGCCTCGATCTCGTCCAGGAGACAGAAGGGCGACGGTTTTAAGTTCTGGATCGCAAACAGAAGTGAGATCGCGGTCAGCGCTTTCTCTCCGCCTGAGAGCTGCATCATATTCTGAAGCTTCTTGCCCGGCGGCTGCGCGATGATACGGATCCCCGCCTCAAGGATATCCTCGTCTTCCATCAGTTCCAGCGTTCCCTTTCCTCCGCCGAACAGCTCACGGAATACGATGTTGAACTCCTCCGCGATCCTCTTGAACTGCTCGCTGAACTGTTTTCTCATCGCGGTATCCAGCTCGTCAATGATCTGGACCAGCGTTGCCTCGGCTTCCACAAGATCATCATGCTGGCCTTTGAGGAATCCATACCGCTCGGATACATTTTTGTAGTCCTCGATGGCATTGACATTGACGGTCCCCAACTGCCGGATCTCGTTTTTCAGCGTCTGGATCTGACGTTTCATAAAGCTTAGATCCGTAAGGTTCGGATTGCGGAGCTCCATGGCGTGGTTGTAGGTGATCTCGTACTCCTCCCACATATAATTCATCTGCTTTTCAGAGGAAGCCTCGTAGGATTCTTTCTGGCTGTTCAGCCGGAAACACTCTTTGTCAAGAGCGGAGATATGTTTTGAGAGCTCTTCCCGCATTTTAAGGAAATCCTTGTTCTTCTGATTGAGCTCTTCTCTTTTTTTACTCCGCTCTCCGATCTCGTTTTCGATCTCGTGATAGAGATCTTTCGAATCCTCGATCGTCTGCCGCAGTCCGCTGATCTTCTCTTCTTTCTCCCGGATCTCCTCAGACGCATTGTCTTTATTCCGGTCAAGTTCTCTAAGCTCTGCCTCAAATTTCTCGATCTCATCATTGATACGTGTGATATTTTCTTCGATAAACGCGTTCTGCTGTTCAAAGCCTGCCAGGGCGAGATGTACTTTCTCCGACTCTTTCAGCCTTGCACTCTCTTCTTCCTTCTCGCGCTCCAGATCCTTCTGCAGCGTTTCGATCTCAGTATTCAATTCCTGCTCCAGACTCTGGGACGTCTCCAGCTCCATCTGGATAGACTCTTCATTCTCAGCGATGGTCTGAAGCTGCCGTTCCAGAACGGACTGTTCTTCGCGGAACCGCTCAAAACGCTCGTGTGCCTCCCGCTGGCGGACCTGCGTCTGCTCCACGTTCATCTTCTCGGTATTTTCGAGGACGGAAGCCTTCCGCAGCTCTTTTTGTATCTCATCGACCGTATTATAACACGATGCACGGGCCGTCTTTATTTCGCCCACCTGCTTCTCCATTGCATCCATGTCAGCCTTCAATAATGCAACGGTCTTCTCGAATTCTTCAATCTCCCGCCTGCGGCTTAAGAGGTTGCTGGAATTCTTGAAAGCGCCTCCGGTCATGGAGCCGCCCGGATTGATCAGTTCGCCTTCGAGGGTGACCAGACGCAGTGACTGCCGGTATTTTCTCGCAATAGCGATCCCGTCGTCGATGGTGCGCACCACGATCGTCCGGCCCAGGAGCTGGTCTGCCAGACCTGTAAAGCGCTTCTCCACATGGACCAGCGTGTTCGCAAGTCCGATCACTCCGGATTCTTTCAGCGCCTCCGGCGTGCGGATGCCGCCGCTTCCATGCATGCTCGTAAGCGGCAGGAATGTTGCCCTGCCGAATTTGTTTTTCTTCAGGAATGCGATCATCCGTTTTGCAGTATCTTCATTATCAGTGACAATATTCTGGATACTGCCGCCTAAAGCCGTCTCGACGGCGATCTCATATTCCTTATCTACTTTAATGATATCAGCCACTACGCCGATCAGGCCCTTTTCCCGGTCTTTATTCGCCATGACTTTCCGGATACTGTTGCCGTAGCCGTCATAGCGCTCGGTGATATTTTTCAGGGATTCCAGACGGGAGGATTCTCTGTGGTAAGCGGTCTGCCCGATCCGCAGTTTCTCCTGCTTCTCGTCCAGTTCTTTCTGGAGTCTCTCGATCTGATGCTCGTTTTCCTCGATCTGAGTCGTGTATCCCCGGATCGTCTCCTGTACTTTCCCCAGTTCTTCCTCATATTCCCTGAGCCGTTCCGCCAGACGTTCTCCCTCTTCCGATACTTCCAGGATATTGCGGGCAAGCTCCGCCTTTCTGACAGCGATCTGGTCTTTCGTCGTATCATAATGCTGGATCTTTGCCTGGGTGGACGCCCTGTTTCCGAGCAGATCCATGATCTCCTGCTTTTTCTCCTCGATCTGCGATGTATGTTCCGCGATCCGGCTCTGTATTTCGATCAGGCCCTCCCTTGCATCACGGTCCTGTGCAAGCGCGCTGTCCAGTTTTTCCTGGACTTCTGTTTTCTCAGCGCCGAGAGAATTTTTCTGTTCCTGCCGCGTATCGATCTCCACACGGATCGTATTGGCGCGGTTTCCATAGTGCTCGTCATTCATCCGCACCGTATTGATCTGCTCCTTGAGGACATTGATCTGCCCTTCCAGCTGCTGTTTCAGCAGATTCGTCTCGTTGAGCTGGTTTTTGGCGGTTTCGATGGCAAGGTCGATCTCCTCGACCTCTTCCTCGATCGCTTCATATTCCGCCTTCATCTTGTCATAGCGCTCATTCGACTCTTCCATCTCGGAGGATGCAGTCGTATACTTCTCTTCCAGCTCTTTGATCCGCTCCCGCAGACGCTCCTCTTCCAGAAGGAACATATTGATATCATATGTCTTTAATTCTTCTTTTTTCTTCAGGTATTCCTTTGCTGTCTCAGACTGCTTCTCCAGAGGCCCCAGCTGTTTTTCCAGTTCTGAGAGGATGTCATTGACACGGGTCAGGTTCATCCTCTCTTCCTCCAGTTTCTTCAGTGAAAGATTCTTCCGGCGCTTGAATTTCACGATCCCCGCCGCCTCGTCAAAAAGCTCCCTGCGCTCTTCCGGCTTTCCGCTTAAGATCTTGTCGATCTGTCCCTGCCCGATGATCGAATATCCTTCTTTTCCGATCCCCGTGTCATAGAACATCTCGTTGATGTCCTTTAAGCGGCAGGCGGCTCCGTTGATCAGATATTCGCTCTCTCCGGAACGGTACAGCTTGCGGGTCACTGTCACTTCCTCAAAGTCGACCGGGAGCTTGTGATCCGAATTGTCCAGAGTAATAGCAACCGAAGCATAACTGAGCGGTTTCCTGTTCTCCGTGCCGGAGAAGATCACATCCTGCATGCTTCCTCCGCGGAGCTGCTTGACCCTCTGCTCTCCGAGCACCCAGCGCACAGCGTCCGCCACATTGCTCTTCCCGCTTCCATTCGGTCCCACAATACCGGTGATACCATTGTGAAAATCAAATCTTATCTTGTTTGCAAAGGATTTGAACCCCTGCACCTCAATGTTCTTTAAATACATATAACCCCTGCTTTATCCCCGTTTTCTGAGCTTCAGGATCGCCTGGTAAGCCGCCTGCTGCTCTGCGGATTTTTTTGTCCTTCCTCTGCCTCTCCCGCAGCCTTTGCCCTGGATCTGCACTTCCACTTCAAAAGACTTATTATGGTCAGGCCCCTGCTCGCTCACGAGGTGGTAGGTGATCTCTCCACTCTTCTGTGCCTGTACCATCTCCTGAAGGATAGTTTTACTATCATAAAAGAGCTTCTTATCTTCAAGGTCTGTCAGTATAAACCGGTGGATAAACTCTTTTGCACTAGTAAAACCACCATCCAGATAGATTGCGCCGATCAGCGCCTCCATCGCATCAGATGTGATCGAATCACGTTCTCTTCCGCCTGTAGCCTCCTCGCCTTTTCCGAGCAGAAGGTAATCACCCAGGCCGATATCTCTCGCGCAGAGCGCAAGGGACGGTTCACACACCATGCTCGCCCTCGTCTTTGTCAGTTCACCCTCCGGAGTGTGCGGTGATCCTTTAAAAAGATACTCGCTGGATACCAGTTCGAGTACCGCATCTCCCAGGAACTCCAGACGTTCATTGCACCTGTATTTCGGAAGATGCTTTTCATTCGTATAGGAACTGTGCATCATTGCCTGCTTCAGAAGAGAAAAATCCTGAAATGTGTATCCTGTCTTCTTTTCCAGTTCTTTTAATCTTTTATCCATATTCCTCACATTTTCTCATGAAAACGAAAAAGCCCACAGGGGCTTTTTCATTTCAGATTGTAGACTTTTTAACTTATTCCACTGCTTTCTTGATCTGATCTACCGCATCCTGTACGGTTACGATCTTTTCAGCCTCGTCATTGTCGATCTCAATATCAAACTCCTCTTCGATCCCCATGATGATCTGGAAAATATCGAGGGAATCTGCACCGAGATCATCTACAAATGTCGTCTCCGGCTTGATATCCTCTTTCTGAACATTGAGCACATCCGCGATAATGTCCTGAAGTTTTTCAAATTCCATAATCAGTTCCTCCTTACTCTACTCGCTCTCTTTGCCTTCCGTCTGCGTCTCCTGGATCGCTGCTTTTATTTTTTCATTGATCTTCTGCTCTTTAAATGTGACGCACTGGATAATTGAATTACATATTTCCGTGGAAGTAGAACTTCCATGGGTCTTGACCACGAGACCTTTTAATCCCAGGAGCGGAGCCCCGCCGTACTCGCTGGCATCGAAGTCTTTCAATGTAGCTTTCAATGCCGGCTTCACAAGCAGCGCGCCGATCTTGCTGCGAAGATCGGACATCATCCCCTGCTTCACCTTTTTGATCAAGGCACCGCCTACGCCTTCGTAAAGCTTGAGGATCACATTGCCGACAAACGCCTCGCAGACGATCACGTCCACTTTGCCGTATGGGATCTCCCTCGCCTCCACACTGCCGACAAAATTAATATCTTTGCAGGCTTTCAGAAGCGGGAATGTCTCTTTGACAAGCGCGTTTCCCTTTTCCTCTTCAGCTCCGATATTTACGATGCCGACCGTAGGATTCTTCTTTCCCATCACACTCTCCATATAGATGGATCCCATCTTCGCAAACTGTACGAGATGCGACGGGCGGGCGTCTACATTTGCCCCGCAGTCGATCAGGAGCGATACTCCTGTCAGTGTCGGAAAAAGAGGGGCGAGCGGCGGTCTCTCCACGCCTTTGATCCTGCCCACGAGCACCTGGCCTCCCACAAGGACAGCTCCCGTGCTTCCCGCCGATACAAACGCGTCAGCCTCTCCGTTCTTTACCATCTTCATCGCAACCACGATCGATGAATCTTTCTTCCCCCGGATCGCCTTTACCGGCGGCTCCGCAGTCTCGATCACCTCAGTGGCATTGACGATCTTGATCTGGTCTTCAGGCCAGGTGTACTTTGCGAGCTCATTCTTGATCACATCCTCCTGTCCTGTCAGCAAGATCTGAATGTCCTTTCTCTTCTGCACTGCCTCTACCGCACCCTTTACGATCTCGACAGGGGCATTGTCTCCGCCCATCGCGTCAAGGGCGACTTTCGTAATCTCAGACATTTTCTCTCCTCCTAACACTACTGAAATCATTCTACTGGAAAACAATATAAAAATCAACAAAAAAAAGACGCAAAACACAAAGTTTTTACGTCTCTTACATGCACTTTCAGATCAGTCAACGGAGATGATCTCACGCTTGTTGTATGCGCCGCATGCCTTGCACACACGATGCGGCATCATCAGCTCGCCGCACTTGCTGCATTTCACAAGATTCGGAGCGCTCATCTTCCAGTTAGCTCTTCTCTTATCTCTTCTTGCTTTTGAAGATTTATTCTTTGGACAGATTGACATAGGTTACACCTCCTTAAAATTCTTAAATAAGTCACGGACAACTGACATTCTAGGATCAAGCCCCGGATCTTCACAGTCACAGGACCCCGTATTCAGATTCCGGCCGCACACTCTGCACAGACCTTTGCAGTCTTCCCGGCAGAGCACTTTCTCCGGCCACTCTGACAAAATCTCGTGAAAGAGCATTTTGTCCACGTCAAGATGATATCCGTCAATAAAGTTTGATTCATCCAGCTCCTCTGTCAGTTCTGCGTCGGAGAGACCTATGTCCACATGCTTCGTACAATTGATCACAAAGTCATATCTGACATCCTCCAGGCATCGGTCACACGGGATCAGGACCGTCAGCGCCGTATCGGCTTTGATAAGAAGTTCCTTCCCCTTTATATGCTCCGCCCGGACGTGAACCGGCTCACTTGCAACGACCGGATAATCTCCGGATCTCAGACGGATCATCTCCATCGTGAGCGGCACAGTCTCCTCCACTGTCTTATGCTGGTCTGACAAAACGTCTGATAGGTTAATTAACATAGTTATATCTCCTATTCACACCTAATTCATTATATC
The DNA here is from genome assembly GCA_019119995.1 of Candidatus Mediterraneibacter faecavium. GTDB lineage: Bacteria > Bacillota > Clostridia > Lachnospirales > Lachnospiraceae > Mediterraneibacter > Mediterraneibacter faecavium. The sequence goes on from DWVY01000003.1 coordinate 16,764, forward strand.
ACGGAAAATGTGTTTGTCAACCAGGAAATGTACAAAATATTGTTCAACCCGCAAAAAAGGAGCAGCCATCTCTGAGTAAAATGACTGCTCCCTTTTTTATCTTATGCTCTTTATTTTACAAGCGCCAGAGTCTCTCTTGCGATCGCCAGCTCCTCATTTGTCGGGATCACGAACACTCTTACTTTAGATCCCGGTTTTGTAAGCTCTTTCTCTGTACCTCTAAGCCCGTCGTTGATTTCCTTGTCAAAATCAACCCCGAGATATCCGAGATAGCTGCATACCTGCTCTCTTACATAATCGTCATTCTCGCCGATCCCTGCCGTAAATGCGATGCAGTCCACACCGTTCATGGCTGCTGCGTAAGCGCCGATATATTTTGCCACGCTGTAGGAGAATACATCCATCGCGATCTTCGCTTTCTTGTCTCCTGCATTCATCGCATCCGTCAGATCACGGAAATCGCTGGAAAGTCCGCCGGAAAGTCCGAACACACCCGATTTTTTATTCAGGACTTCCATTACTCCCTCGATATCGAGATTCTCCTTCTGTGCGATAAACTCCATGATCGCAGGATCGATGCTTCCGGAACGGGTTCCCATTACAACGCCCTCAAGCGGTGTCAGACCCATGGATGTGTCAACGGATTTTCCGTTCATAACAGCTGTTACACTGGAGCCGTTTCCAAGGTGGCACACGATCGTCTTAAGATCATCATACGGTCTGCCCATCACTTCAGCCGCTCTCTTGGAAACAAAGCTGTGGCTTGTCCCGTGGAAGCCGTAACGTCTTACTTTGTATTTCTCGTAGTACTCATACGGAAGTCCGTACATATAAGCCTTCTCCGGCATTGTCTGGTGGAAAGCTGTATCAAATACTCCGACCATCGGTGTATCCGGCATCAGTTTCTCACATGCCTCGACTCCGATCAGGTTTGCCGGATTGTGAAGCGGTGCCAGATCATTGCACTCAGCGACAGCTTTCTTCACCTCATCTGTGATCACAACAGAAGAGGAGAACTTCTCGCCGCCGTGTACCATGCGGTGTCCTACCGCACCGATCTCATCAAGGCTCTTGACAACGCCTGTCTGCGGATTTGTCAGCGCCTCGATCACGAACTGGATCGCTTCGGTATGTGTCGGCATCGGCTTGTCTGATTTTTCCTTTTCCCCGCCTTCCGGCTGGTACGTCAGTCTGCCGTCGATCCCGATCCTCTCGCAGATCCCCTTTGCCAGTACTTCTTCTGACTCCGCATTGATGAGCTGGAATTTCAGAGAAGAGCTTCCACAGTTGATTACTAATACATTCATATTCTTTCCTCCACACAACTTATATTTCCACCGGATCCATCCGGGGCAATACTGAATTCATCTCATCCGCCCGCCGGCGGATCATCCTGTTTTACTGCGCCTGTGCCTGAACAGATGTGATCGCAACGACACCTACGATATCTTCTGCGCTGCATCCTCTTGACAGATCATTGACCGGAGCTGCGATCCCCTGTGTAAGCGGTCCGTAAGCTTCTGCCTTTCCGAGTCTCTGTACAAGTTTGTAACCGATATTTCCCGCATCCAGATCCGGGAAGATCAGTACATTGGCATGTCCTGCGACCGGGCTGCCCGGTGCTTTGGAAGCTCCCACTTCCGGCACGATTGCCGCGTCAAGCTGAAGTTCTCCGTCCAGTTTCAGATCCGGAGCAAGTTCCTTGGCAATCTTGGTTGCTTCTACGACTTTGTCCACATCAGCGTGCTTTGCACTTCCCTTTGTGGAGTGTGAAAGCATAGCGACGATCGGCTCGTGTCCGGTCAGCGTGCGGAATGATTCAGCGGAAGAAATTGCAATATTTGCAAGCTTCTCCGGATCCGGATTCTGCTCAAGCCCTGCATCGCCGAAGATAAATGTTCCGTTGTCGCCCATATCGCAGTCCGGTACTACCATAAGGAAGAATGCAGATACAAGCTTTGTTCCCGGTTTCGTCTTCAGGATCTGAAGACACGGACGCAGTGTATCAGCCGTGGAGTGGCATGCGCCGGAAACCATACCGTCTGCATCGCCCATCTTCACCATCATAACGCCGTAGTACAGGTAGTTGTTGAGGAGAAGCTCTCTTGCCTGCTCTTCCGTCATTCCCTTTTTCTGTCTGAGCTCAACAAGCTTTGCGATATAAGTTTCTGTCTTGTCACTCGTCGCCGGATCTACGATCGCTGCGCCTGAAATATCATATGTACCTTTGTTCTTCTCGATCTCTTCCTGGCTACCGACAAGGATCAGGTTCGCGATCCCCTCTTTTAAAACTGTCTCAGCAGCTTTATAAGTTCTTTCGTCCTCTGTCTCAGGCAGGACGATCGTCTTTACGTCTGCTTTAGCCCTTGCCTTGATCTCATCAATAAATCCCATATTAAATGTGCCACCTTTCATTTTTAATCACATAGATTCATTATAAAGCAAATTAATTTTGTATACAAGGGATTCCATCGTATTTTATCGGCATTTTATGTGCATTTTTGAGTACAATTCCCCATTGTGGATTCATCCTTTTATCTGTTTGTTACAAAAATAACGATCTTATCTCCCCATCCCGTCTCATCCCGTGCCGGACACCATTACAATCCGAAAAATACCGTTACGATATTAAAGTACACGAGGATCGTGCAGGTATCCAGTATCGTAGTGATCAGAGGCGCCGCCATGATCGCCGGATCGAGCCCGATCTTCTTCGCCGCCAGCGGCAGTACGCACCCGATGCATTTTGCCATGATGACAACCGCGATCATCGTGATCCCCAGCGCCAGCGCCAGCATGATATTCCAGTCATACATCAGACAGATGCGGATCCCGTTTACGATCGCCAGTAAAGTTCCTACAATCAGCGCCACGCGGATCTCCTTAAAGATAACCCGGAAGATGTCTTTAAACTCGATCTCTCCTACCGCCAGTCCGCGGATCATCAGGGTAGATATCTGCGATCCGCAGTTACCGCCCGTACCCATGAGCATCGGGATAAATGTGATGAGTACAGGCATCACTGCCATTGCATTTTCATAGTATCCAAGTATCTCCCCCGAGACAGTCGACGAGAGCATCATGATCATCAGCCACGGAGTCCTGTTCTTCGCCTGCTGGAACACAGAACTCTCAAAGTAAGAGTCGTCGTCAGGGCTGACGCCGGCCATCATGCTCATATCTTCCGTGGTCTCATCCTGCAGGACGAGCATCGCATCGTCAACAGTTACGATTCCCACAAGGCAGTCCTCGTGATCGATGATCGGGATCGCCACAAGACCGTATTTATTGATCATATTCGCCACATGCTCCTGATCGTCCAGTGTCCGCGCATAGAGCACATTCTCATCCATGATCTCCTCTATCTTACGGGATTCACCGGCAGTGAGCAGGTCTTTGACGTCCACCATGCCGATCAGCTTCTTCTTTTCCGTCACATAACATGTATAGATCGTTTCCTTATTGATACCGACCTGCCGGATCTTGAGGATCGCATCCGCCACAGTCATCTCCTTGCGCAGACTGATATATTCGATATTCATGATACTGCCGGCACTGTCCTCGGGATACTGGAGCAGGGCATTGATCTTCTGTCTCGTATCCTCGTCCGTCGCCATCAGGAGACGGTCTACGACATTGGCCGGCATTTCCTCCAGGACATCTACCGTATCATCGACGTACATCTCGTCCATGACTTCTTCCAGCTCCGAATCCGTCAGCGCATTGATCAGATCCTCGCGCATGTCGCTGTTCATATCCGTAAATACTTCCGCCGCCTCTTCCTTCGCCAGAAGGCGGAATACAAGCGTCCGCTGCTTTTTATCCAATTCCTCGAAAGCATCAACAATGTCCACAGGATGCATGGATTCCAGCTCTTCCTTCAATTGTTTAAATTCATGCCTGTCAAGCAGTTCGGCCATGCGTTCTGCATCTATACCGAAATTCTTTCCGAAGTCCTTTTCCATGCGATCACCCTTTTCAAAATTTTAGTATTTCATAATATAGTTGATTGATTGCCTCTATGTGAAGCCGCCTTTTTATAGTATAATATGGTAGAAATTGATATACAAGGAGATTCTTATGAAAATTGTCGGACTGATCACTGAATATAATCCGTTCCACAACGGCCACCTTCACCACATAAAAGAAGCCCTGCGCATCACCGGTGCGGACGCCGCCATCGTGGTCATGAGCGGGGACTATGTGCAGAGAGGCGTTCCCGCTGTCATGCCAAAGAGGCTGCGCGCCGAGATGGCTTTAAAATGCGGCGCGGCCGCTGTATTTGAGCTGCCGGTCTGCTACGCATCCGGGAGCGCGGAATATTTTGCCACGGGCGCCGTATCTCTTCTCGATCAGCTGGGGATCGTGGACAGCCTCTGCTTCGGCAGCGAATGCAATGACATTGACGCGCTCAGCCGGATCGCCGGCATTCTCCTGGCTGAGCCTGCAAAATACCGCAGTCTCCTGAAAAGCCACTTGAAAAACGGTCAGTCTTATCCTGCCGCACGCATGCGTGCCGTCTCAGAATATCTGGGCGCATCGTCCTGCGTTTCAGTGCTTAACGATCCGAACAACATCCTCGGGATCGAATATCTGAAAGCCCTGAAAAAACTCGAAAGCCCGATCAAACCCTATACGATCAGAAGAGTCGGATCCCATTACCATGACCGGGAGCTCTCCGGTGAGCACTTAAGTTCCGCATCTGCCATCCGGTCCCTTTTAGCCTACTCCGGATCCGCGCTGCAGACAGACCGCTTTGGCGGCACTTTTGAAGACTTATCCCTCTCCGGCATCTTAAATGAACTGGAGGGGCAAGTTCCTTCCTGCTGTCTGGAACTGTTAAAAGACTATCACAGAGTCTCGTATCCGGTGTACCAGAATGATTTCTCGCTTATTTTGAAATATAAGCTCCTGAACAAACGTCCGGAAAGCCTGCTCCGCTACATGGATGTATCAGAAGAACTTGCAAACCGGATCTGCGGACAGCTTGATAATTATTTTAACTACAAACAATTCTGCGAACTGCTGAAAACAAGGGAGACCACACAGACCCGTATCAACCGGGCACTCCTCCACATTATGCTGGGGATCAAAAAGCAGGATGTCTCAGAATATATAAACAGCGGGTATCACAGTTACGCCCGCCTGCTCGGCGTCAGAAAAGACAAAGAGAAACTATTGTCCCGCATCGCAAAAGCAGGCTCACTGACACTGCTCACGCGGCTTACAGACAGCGACAGCCTTCCCGCCGCCGGCAGAAAAATGCTCCGGAACGATATCCTCGCATCCAACCTGTATACATCCGTCGTGACAGATAAATACAAGACAGCATATCAAAATGAATATAAGCAGAGGCTCCTCAAAATATAAAATTCGTGTTTGCCAGCGAGATACTTTCAATAAATCATCCGAAAATCAATCGGATACAGTGGATTGTTGACTCACGTATCCGGGATGGGCGGGGAGGAGATGCTTCCGGCTCCGGTTACGGAATATAAGATAAAGTAACAAACCTGTGATACAGCTAAAAACAATCAGGAAAATGAACAACTCGTTTCACTCAAACAATTTCATTTTCCTGATTAACGCTGCATCCCAGGTTTTAACTTTATCTAATATCCCTTTACAGTCACCGGCAGCATCTCCTCCCCGCCCATCCCGAAAGGTGCATCAAAGGGGGCTGTATCCGAATGATTTTCTACGTTCATCCAATCGGAAGTATCTCCCCGACAATCACGGAATTAGATAAACCGAGTCGAAAGGGGAACTGTATCGGGGCGGATACCTGAAATCTTAGTTTGTAAAGTTCCGATCTCTTCGTGTTTGTCGAAAGGCTAACGCCGCAGTAGAAGAAAGTATATTGATCGGATAAAGGACGCAGAAAAGGAGAATACTGCAACGCTGTGCCGACCCGCTCTGTCTCATCCAGTCGGTAATCTTTCTTCTCACCGCCGCTTCATCTTTCAACAAACACTCATTAAAAGTTGGAAGAAGCCGGGACTTCACAAACTAAGATTTCAGGTATTCCACCCGATATAGAAACCGGTAAATCGTGGGGCTGAGTCCAGACCGCGATGATTTCTGGTCCGCTTGATCAAACACTATCTGCCGTATGGTTCCATGTCAAGTCCTTGCCTGTAAACAGGTGCTCCGCAGGCTTGACATGGAACCATACGGCAGATATAAAACAAACAAGCGGAACCAGAAATCTCCATATCCGGAAACGGTTCACCAGCCAGTAATAATATTAGTTTCTACGACAGCGCCTTTGTCGACACAGCTCCCCCCTCGACTCGCTTTATCTAATTTGTGATTGTCGGGAAGATACTTCCGATTGGATGAACGAAGAAAAACAGCCGGATACAGCCCTATTGATAAACCTTCCGGATCAGACGGGATTGTAATGTGGACGGTGACTGTGGAAAGGGATTAGAGATAGTTCAAGCCCGTGGTGCGGCGTTAATCCGGGAAAGGATGTTGTCTGAACGAAGTGAGTTCTTCCTTTCCCGGATTGCTTTTAGCCGTATCACGGGCTTGTTACTATCTCTTATGCCCTGTAACCGGAGCCGGAAACATTACAATCCCGCCTGATCCGGTTACGCATATCGATCCGCTGTATCCGGGTGATTTTCGAATCTTATCTCCAACGGCGTTCAATTCAACAAACACGAATTTACAGTCTCTTTGCGATTGCTTTGATAAACTGCTCGCTGTTTAACACGGTCGGATCCTCGATCGTTGTGATCAGTGCCAGGTCTTTTGTCATCTCGCCTGCCTCGATCGTATCGATGGTTGCTTTCTCCAGGCGGTCAGCGAATTCCATCAGTTCTTTATTGCCGTCCAGTTCACCGCGCTTACGGAGCGCGCCCGTCCACGCGAAGATCGTTGCCACGGAGTTTGTGGATGTCTCCTCGCCTTTTAAGTGTTTATAGTAATGGCGCTGTACTGTCCCGTGGGCTGCCTCGTACTCATAGTATCCTTCCGGGGATACGAGCACGGATGTCATCATTGCAAGGGAACCGAATGCGGAGGAGATCATATCGCTCATCACATCGCCGTCGTAGTTCTTGCATGCCCAGATATATCCGCCCTGGGATTTCATCACTCGTGCCACCGCGTCATCGATCAGAGTGTAGAAATACTCGATCCCTGCTTCTTTGAACTTCTCATCGAATTCTGCATCGTAGATCTCCTGGAAAATATCTTTAAATGTATGGTCGTATTTTTTAGAGATCGTATCTTTTGTAGCGAACCACAGATCCTGTTTCGTATCAAGTGCATAGGAGAAGCAGCTTCTTGCGAAACTCTCGATGGACTTGTTGAGATTGTGCATGCCCTGTACGATGCCCGGACCGTCGAAATTATGTACCAGTTCTTTTGTCTGGCTTCCGTCTTCCGCCGTGTACACAAGCTCCACTTTGCCGGCTCCCGGTATCTTCATCTCAGATCCCTTATAGACGTCACCGTATGCATGTCTTGCGATCGTGATCGGTTTCTTCCAGTTTTTCACACATGGTTCAATGCCTTTTACGACGATCGGGGCACGGAATACTGTTCCGTCAAGGATCGCACGGATCGTTCCGTTCGGGCTCTTCCACATCTCTTTCAAGTTGTACTCATCCATACGTGCGGCATTCGGTGTGATCGTTGCGCACTTTACGGCTACTTTGTATTTCTTTGTAGCCATCGCCGAATCTACCGTAACCTGGTCATTTGTCTCATTTCTGTGCTCAAGCCCCAGATCATAGTACTCTGTCTTAAGATCAATATACGGAATGAGCAGCTCATCCTTGATCATCTTCCAGAGAATCCTTGTCATCTCGTCTCCGTCCATCTCTACCAGTGGTGTTGTCATCTTAATCTTCGCCATTGTCTGTCTCCTCCTACCTTTCTTTTTCCTTACAGCGCAGCATACTACTGAGCGCGATAGCCCTGTTTCTTCAGGTTCTGCATCACGTGCAGGATATGCTCATTTGCAAGCTGTTCCGCCATCTCTGCATCTCGTTCTTTGATCGCCCGCAGGATCTGACGGTGCTCCCTTATAGATTTTCTCGCCCGTTCTTCTGAAACGATGGACGACTTTCTCGCCATCTGCACGTAATTATGAAAATCCGTCAGAACGTGGCTCAGTATCCTGCTTCCCGAAGCCTCATAGAGGATCGCGTGGAATCTGCCGTCAAGCGCAGCCACCTGCGGCACGCTGAACCCGCTCTCTCTGTTCATCTGGAACTCAGAGAGCATCAGTGTCTCTTCCAGTTCATCGAGCTGTTTCTCGGTGATATGTTCTGTGGCCCATCTGGCGCACAATCCTTCCAGATGCGACCGCACCATATAGATATCCCAGATATCTTTCTGGCTGATCCCTGTCACATAGGCGCCCCTGTTGGGAATGATCGTCACCAGCCCCTCCAGCTCGAGCTGGCGCAGTGCCTCTCTGACGGGAGTACGGCTCACTCCTAATTCTTTCCCGATCGTATTCTCTCTGAGTTCATCATTTTCCTTATATTTTCCATCGAGGATATCTTCGCGGATCTTCTGGAAAACGCGCCCGCTAAGGGAATGATCCTGGTATTCTTCCATTCTGAAGTCCTCCTGGTCACAATGTCATATGCAGCTCTTTGCACACACGTTCTATTTTGTCAATTAATTCTTCATCTGTCAAGACCGTAACTCTGCCATCCTCATATTCTTGATCCACACTCGCCTTTACCATCTGCACCAGTTCCGAATTCTTATCCACCTCACGGTCTCCGGAAAGTTTATAATATGTATTGATCCAGTAGGCGATGCCGGCAGCTCCGGAAGTATTGGAAACTGATACGAGCGCCGGGCGGTTCAGGAATTTGTCTGTATCAAATATGTTGTAGATCTCTTCGTTCTTGAGCATGCCGTCCGCGTGGATCCCGGCTCTTGTCACATTAAAGTTTTTCCCTACGAAAGGCGTCCTTGACGGGATGTGATAGCCGATCTCTTTTTCATAGTATTCTGCAAGTTCCGTGATCACCGTCGTATCCATCCCGTCCAGCGTCCCGCGAAGCTGTGCATATTCAAATACCATCGCCTCAAGCGGTGTATTCCCCGTGCGCTCCCCGATACCGAACAGGGAACAGTTGACGCCGCACGCGCCGTAGAGCCATGCCGTGCTTGAATTGTTCACAGCCTTATAGAAATCATTGTGTCCGTGGAATTCGATCAGCTCGCTGGGCACGCCTGCATGGGTCATCAGACCGTAAATAATGCCGGGGATCGATCTCGGGATCACGGCTCCCGGATAATTCACCCCATATCCCATCGTATCGCAGACACGGATCTTCACCGGTATCTTATATTCGTCCATCAGTTTCATCAGTTCCACACAGAACGGGATCACAAAGCCGTAAATGTCCGACCGCGTGATATCTTCCAGGTGGCATCTTGGCTTCACTCCCGTCTCCATGCATTCCCGCACGACGGAAAGATAATGCTCCATCGCCTGCCTTCTCGTCATTTTCAGCTTATAAAAGATATGATAATCAGAGCAGCTCACAAGTATACCCGTTTCTTTGAGCCCGATCTCTTTTACAAGTTCGAAATCCTTTTTGCTTGCCCGGATCCAGCTTGTCACTTCGGGAAATTCATATCCTTTTTCCAGGCAACGGTACACCGCGTCCCTGTCTTTTTTACTATAGAGGAAGAATTCACTCTGGCGGATCTTCCCGTTCGGGCCGCCCAGCCGGTGCAGATGATCATAGATCGTCACGATCTGATCCGTAGTGTACGGAGCTCTTGACTGCTGCCCGTCCCGGAACGTGGTATCTGTGATCCATATCTCATCCGGCATGTGATGGGGGACGATCCTGTCGTTAAACGCGATCTTCGGTATCTCATCATAGCGGAACAGATTGCGGAACACGTTCGGCGTATCCACATCCACCAACGGATACATGTGCTCTTCCAGTTCCAGGAGATTCGTGTGCTCATTCAAAAAAACTTTTCTGTTTTCCATTTGTTTCTTCCTCCATTGTTCCAACTGCAGTGTATTCTTGTATTCGTGTATAATTGTATACAAGTGTGCAATCATTGTCAACTATAAAAAAGCCGGATAGACACAGTTTTCTCCTGTATCCGTCCGGCTCCTTTGCCGTCTGTATAGCGCCGGAAATCCGCCCGCGGGTTCTGGCTCTCAACTTTTGATCTTTCCTTTCCGCTTCAGCGGATCGCTCTGACTTTCAGCTTCAGCGGATCACTCGTACTTTCAGCACTCCGCCCACAGCTGAGATCTGCTCTTCCAACTCTGCAGACACTTCCGAGTCTACATCGATCATCGTATATGCGTACTCTTTCCTGCTCTTATTTGTCATAAGGGCGATATTCATGTCTTTTTCAGCAAGCAGTGTGGTAAACTGGCCCAGCATGTTCGGGATATTCTTATGCAGGATCGTGATCCTCTCTCCCTCTCCTTTGACGCCCATATTGCAGTCCGGATAGTTTACCGAATGTGTGATATTTCCGTTCTCGAGGAAATCTCTCAGCTCTGCTGCCGCCATCTTTGCGCAGTTGTCTTCCGACTCTTCTGTAGAAGCGCCGAGGTGGGGGATCACGATGGCATTTTTCACCCCTACGATCTCCTTTGTCGGGAAATCCGTCACATAGGAGCGCACTTTTCCGGAGACAAGCGCGTCAACGATATCTTCCTGATCGACCAACACGTCGCGGGCAAAGTTCAGGATCACCACGCCGTCTTTCATCAGGCTGATCGCATTCTTATCGATCATGCCCTTTGTATCCTCTGTCGCGGGCACATGGATCGTGATATAATCACACTCCTTGTACAGTTCATCCACTGTTTTCGCATGGTGGATGCTGCGCGACAGATTCCATGCAGCGTCAACAGACACATAGGGGTCATATCCGTAGACGTCCATCCCGAGATGGACCGCCACGTTCGCGACACGCACTCCGATTGCTCCCAGACCGATCACGCCAAGCTTCTTGCCCTGGATCTCTGTCCCGGCGAATGCCTTTTTCTTCTTCTCTGTGATCTTTGCGATATCTCCGTCTTCTTCATACTCCTGTACCCAGTTGATGCCGCCGATGATATCACGGGCAGCCAGCAGCATTCCCGCGATCACAAGCTCTTTTACGCCGTTCGCATTCGCCCCCGGCGTGTTGAATACAACGATCCCTTCATCCGCGCACCGCTCCAACGGGATATTATTCACACCGGCTCCGGCGCGTGCGATCGCTTTTAAATTCCTGCCGAACTCCATATCATGCATCTTGGCGCTCCGTACAAGGATGGCGTCCGCCTCTTCAGCATTTCCGACAGCAACATAATTTTCATCCAACTGTCCTAATCCCACTTCCGAGATCGGATTCAGGCAATGATATTTATACATCTTACAGATTCTCCTCTTCAAATTTCTTCATAAAGTCAACCAACGCCACAACGCCCTCATAAGGCATTGCATTGTAAATGCTCGCGCGCATGCCGCCGACTGTCCTGTGGCCTTTCAGGTTCTCAAGACCTGCTTCTTTCGCCTCTTTTACGAACTTCGCATCCAGATCTGCATTTCCCGTCACGAACGGAACATTCATAAGGGAACGGTCTTTCGGCACTACGGTTCCTTTGAAGAGCTTGCTCTGATCCAGGAAGTCATAGAGGACCTTTGCCTTCTTCTCGTTTCTCTCTTTCATCGCCGCAAGTCCGCCCTGGGCTTTGATCCACTTGAACACCTTGCCGCAGATGTAGATCCCGTATGCCGGCGGCGTATTATAGAGAGATCTGGCGTCCGCATGTGTCTTATAGGTCAGCATGGTCGGAGTTCCCGGAAGCACATCCTCCGTGATCAGGTCCTCGCGGATGATCACGATGACCACGCCCGCAGGTCCGATATTCTTCTGAACACCGCCGTAGATCACGCCGTATTTCGTCACATCGACAGGCTCGGACAGGAAGCAGGAAGAAACATCCGCCACCAGTGTCTTCCCCTTGGTATTTGGAAGCTCTTTAAATTTCGTTCCGTAGATGGTATTGTTCTCGCAGATGTACACATAATCCGCATCCTCGGAAACCGGGAGGTCGGAGCAGTCCGGGATATAGGAAAATGTCTTATCCTCTGAGGACGCGATCCGGTTGACTTTTCCGTATTTCTCCGCCTCTTTTGCCGCTTTCTTCGCCCACTGGCCCGTGATGATATAATCCGCCACACGGTTCTTCATCAAGTTCATCGGGATCATTGCAAACTGCTGGGATGCGCCGCCCTGTAGGAACAGCACCTTATAATTGTCCGGGATCCCCATCAGGTCGCGGAGATCCTGCTCCGCCGTCGTGATGATCTCCTCAAATGCTTTGGAACGGTGGCTCATCTCCATCACGGACATTCCCGTTCCCCTGTAATCCAGCATCTCCTCTGCCGCTTCTTTCAGTACTTCCTCCGGCAGCACTGCCGGTCCCGCTGAAAAGTTATACACTCTGCTCATTTCTTCATATCCTCCTCGTCAAATGCCTCTTTGATATCTGCTCCCGGCGCCACCATCGGCCACACCTTATCGTCGCTGCCGATCTGACAGTCGATCACGACCGGACGGTTCAGCGAAAGAGCTTTCTCAAACGCCGCTTTAAACTCATCCTGCGTCTCTACATGGATGCCGGCCGCGCCCATCGCCTCCGCCACTTTTGCAAAATCAACGGAGTCACGTAACACCGTAGCAGAATAACGCTCATCATAGAACAGATCCTGCCACTGGCGCACCATGCCGAGCACATGATTGTTGACTACAACCTCGATGACCGGGATGTTGTGTCTGACTGCCGTTGCGATCTCATTCATGTTCATGCGGAAGCATCCGTCTCCGGCAATATTTACCACTGTCTTGTCCGGGCATCCGACCTTGGCGCCCATAGATGCTCCCAGGCCGTATCCCATGGTTCCCAAGCCGCCTGATGTCAGGAGCGTCCTTGGCTTCGTATATTTATAATACTGCGCCGCCCACATCTGGTGCTGTCCCACTTCCGTTACGATCAGCGCCTCGCCCTTTGTCTGGCGGTAGATCTCTTCTATGATAAACGGCCCTGTAAGGACGTCCGGATGATATTTCAGCGGATATTTCTCCTTGTAAGCCTCGATCTTCTCAAGCCATGCCCGGTGATCCTGCTGCTTCAGATTGCGGTTCAATATATTTAATACTTCTTTTACATCTCCGATCACTTCCTCTGAGACAAGGATATTCTTGTTGATCTCAGCCGCGTCGATATCGATCTGGAGTATTTTCGCATTCTTCGCAAATGTCTGTGTATTTCCCGTCACACGGTCGCTGAACCTGGCTCCCAGTACGACGAGGAGATCACATTCGCTCACACCGTAATTGGAAGTCTTGGTCCCGTGCATGCCGAGCATTCCGGTATAGCGCGGGTCTGTTCCCGGGAAAGCGCCCTTGCCCATAAGCGTATCGGTGACAGGCGCATCCAGTTTATCTACAAACTCCATCAGTTCATCACTGGCGCCGGAGAGGACAGCGCCGCCTCCGACAAATACATAGGGCCGCTCAGACTCTTCCAGCATAGAAAGGACTTTTTTAATCTTCTCCTCGCTGATATGCGGATGCTCGGGAACATATTTTCCAAGTTCCTGGCGCTCATATTCCGTGACCGCCGCCGTCACGTCTTTCGGGATATCGATCAGCACCGGCCCCGGTCTCCCGGACTTTGCGATCCGGAACGCCTTACGGATCGTGTCCGCAAGTTTGGTCACGTCTTTCACGATAAAACTGTATTTTGTGATCGGCATCGTAATGCCTGTGATATCGATCTCCTGAAAGCTGTCTTTTCCCAGAAGGGATACGCCCACATTACATGTGATCGCGACGATCGGAATGGAATCCATATACGCTGTGGCGATCCCGGTCACAAGATTGGTCGCTCCCGGACCGCTGGTAGCCAGGCACACGCCGACTTTTCCCGTAGCGCGTGCATAGCCGTCCGCAGCGTGGGATGCCCCCTGCTCATGGGAGGTCAGGATATGCCGGATCTCATCCCTGTGTTTATACAGCTCGTCATAAACATTGAGGATGGCTCCGCCCGGGTACCCGAATACCGTGTCTACCCCCTGCTCTTTCAGGCACTCTATTACTATCTCAGATCCATTTAACTGCATGCTTTTCTCTTACGCTCCTTTCCATCCGGACTTCCTTAGTCCGCCTTCTTCCCCGGTACTTCAAGGATGGCACCTCTGTTGCCGGAGGTCACCATGGCAGCATATCTTGCAAGATATCCTGTCTTGACCTTCGGCTCTCTCGGCTGCCATTTTGCCTTTCTTGCAGCCATCTCTTCCTCAGAGATATCAAGCTCCAGCTTCAGCTCTGGTATATTGATCTTGATAATGTCTCCTTCTTCTACCAGAGCGATCGGGCCGCCCACTGCCGCCTCCGGCGATACGTGTCCGATGGAAGCGCCGCGGGACGCGCCGCTGAACCTGCCGTCTGTGATCAGGGCAACGGTAGAGCCCAGGCCGTATCCTGCGATCGCGGAAGTCGGATTGAGCATCTCTCTCATGCCCGGTCCGCCCTTCGGTCCTTCATAGCGGATGACAATAACGTCTCCCGGGTTGATCTTCCCGCTCTTGATCGCCTCTGTCGCCTCTTCGTCGCTCTCAAAGATCCTTGCCGGGCCTTCGTGCACCAGCATCTCGTCGCAGACAGCAGAGCGTTTTACCACACTTCCGTCCGGCGCCAGATTTCCCTTCAGGACAGCAAGCCCGCCGGTCTCGCTGTACGGATGGTCGATCGGACGGATCACTTCCGGATCCAGGTTCTCGCATCCGGCAATATTCTCTCCCACTGTTTTGCCTGTGACTGTCATGCAGTCCAGGTTCAACAGGTTCTTCTTGCTCAGTTCATTCATGACCGCGTACACACCGCCGGCTTCATTGAGGTCTTCTATATATGTATGTCCTGCGGGCGCCAGATGACACAGGTTCGGCGTCTTCTCACTGATACTGTTTGCGAAGTCGATCTCAAAATCCATGCCGATCTCGTGGGCGATCGCCGGGAGATGCAGCATACTGTTGGTGGAGCATCCGAGCGCCATATCCACGGTCAGCGCATTGAGGATCGCATCCTCTGTCATGATGTCGCGGGGTCTGATATTCTTTCTCACCAGTTCCATCACCTGCATCCCCGCATGTTTTGCAAGCTGCAGCCTTGCGGAATAGACAGCCGGGATCGTGCCGTTGCCGCGAAGTCCCATGCCCAGTGCTTCCGTCAGACAGTTCATGCTGTTCGCCGTGTACATGCCGGAGCAGGATCCGCAGGTCGGACATGCCTTATTCTCATATTCACAGAGATCCTCATCAGTGATCTTGCCCGCCGCGTGCGCTCCCACTGCTTCGAACATGCTGGAAAGGCTCGTGCGCCCGCCCTTTACATGAC
The DNA here is from genome assembly GCA_019119995.1 of Candidatus Mediterraneibacter faecavium. GTDB lineage: Bacteria > Bacillota > Clostridia > Lachnospirales > Lachnospiraceae > Mediterraneibacter > Mediterraneibacter faecavium. The sequence continues at coordinate 32,172 of DWVY01000003.1, forward strand.
CGGCAAGCATGGGGCCGCCGCTGACGAAGATGGTCGGGATATTAACGCGGGCCGCCGCCATCAGAAGCCCCGGCACATTCTTGTCGCAGTTGGGGATCATCACGAGTCCGTCAAACTGATGTGCCATTGCCAGCGCTTCTGTAGAGTCCGCGATCAGGTCTCTTGTCACAAGTGAATACTTCATCCCGATGTGTCCCATCGCAATGCCGTCGCACACCGCGATGGCAGGGACTACGATCGGAGTACCTCCTGCCATGGCAACTCCCATCTTGACCGCTTCCGTGATCTTGTCAAGATTCATGTGTCCGGGTACGATCTCATTGTATGAGCTGACCACGCCGATCAGCGGTCTGTCCAGCTCTTCCTGCGTCATGCCCAAAGCGTTAAATAAAGATCTGTGGGGCGCCTGCTGTACACCTTTTGTCACTGTATCACTTCTCATCTGTCAATTCCTCTCTTTCTTGCATTTTCTGCATCTGTCCCTGTTTCCGCCGCCACACTGCTGCCGGCTCTCTGTCAGATGCGCCGTTATTTAATATATGCGCAGATTCGGTCTCCCATTTCTTTTGTGCCGATCTGCTCCATTCCCTCGGACATGATGTCGATCGTGCGGTATCCGTCTTTTAACACTGCTGATACGGCTCTCTCTACCGCATCAGCTTCCTTATCAAGATCAAAGGAGTATCTGAGCATCATGGCTGCCGACAGGATCGTTGCGATCGGGTTGGCGATCCCCTGTCCTGCGATATCCGGCGCGGATCCGCCACTCGGCTCATAGAGCCCGAACTTCGTCTCATTTAAGCTGGCGCTCGCGAGCATCCCGATGGACCCGGTCACCATGCTTGCCTCGTCAGAGAGAATATCTCCGAACATATTCTCGGTCAGGATCACGTCAAACTGCGCCGGATCCTTTACAAGCTGCATCGCGCAGTTGTCAACGAGCATATGCTCCAGTGTGACTTCCGGGTACTCTTTCGCCACATCCTCCACAACTTTTCTCCACAGTCTGGAAGAATCCAGTACGTTCGCCTTATCCACGCTGGTCACTTTCTTCCGCCTCTTCATAGCGATGTCAAAGCCGCGTTTTGCGATCCTGCGGATCTCTGTCTCGCTGTATGTAAGCTCGTCTTTTGCCACAAGGACGCCGTCCACTTCCTCTGTGCTCCTCTTCCCGAAATAGAGCCCGCCGGTCAGCTCTCTCATGATCATCATGTCAAAGCCCCGGTCTGCGATTTCTTCTTTCAGCGGGCATGCGCCTTTCAACTCCGGATACAGCACAGCCGGCCTTAAATTGGCGAACAGGTTCAGTCCTTTCCGCAGGGCTAACAATCCGGCTTCCGGCCGTTTGGACGGCTCCAGCTGATACCACGGGGAGGTCTTCGCATCTCCGCCGATGGATCCCATCAGCACCGCATCGCTTGCCTTTGCCGCTTCCAGCGTCTCGTCAGTGAGAGGCACGCCGTTCACATCGATGGACGCCCCGCCCATCAAAAGCTGTGTATAAGAAAAGGAATGACCGTAAACCTCCGCGATCCGGTCGAGTACTTTCATCGCCTCTTCCACGATCTCAGGACCGATGCCATCCCCTTTTATCACTCCGATCTTCATCTTCATAACCGCTCATCCTTCCAAATCTAAAATATCACTGTCTATCATACCTCATTTTGCAGAGTGTTTCAAGTAGCACGGGGCAAAAAATAGAGGGCGCTCTAAAATATAGCGTAACAGTTCAGCTATTTTAGTTATAAGAAAAGCCGGATAAAAATTTCGTCCTCCGACTAATCTTTATCCGGCCACTAATCCAATTTTAATCTTACTCTGCGCTCGGTTTTTCAATCTGAGCGATCGCCGCTTTCTGCATCGGGATGCGGCAGTTCTTGTTATTTCCGAACTCTACGATCACGTCGTCGTCCGTGATATCAATGATCACGCCGTAGAATCCGCTCGTTGTCAGCGCTGTATCGCCGACCTCCATGGACGCCAGCATCGCCTGCACTCTCTTCTGCTCTTTCTTCTGGGGACGCATGAGCAGGAACCACATAAGTCCGATCACAACGACCCAAAGGATCAGCATACTTACCATTTCACCCATAATATATTTCCTCCTAACTTTCTATCCGACAATAAGTCTACTATACACAAAAACAGCGTTTTCTTCAAGAGTTTTTTGAAAAACACGCGAAAATCAGGCAAAAAGGAAATCTTCTTACCGCTGCATCATGCCGTCCAGTTTCTTTTTCTTGTATGCCTTGTACTCTCCGGCATCGATCGCATCCCGGATCTCTTCCATCATCGTATTGTAGAAGTACAGATTGTGGAGGACGCACAGGCGCATTCCCAGCATCTCCTTCGCCTTGAGCAGATGTCTGATGTAAGCCCTGCTGTAGCTCCTGCACGCCGGACATCCGCACCCTTCTTCGATCGGCCGGTCGTCAAGCTCGTATTTCGCATTAAAGAGATTCATTTTCCCGTGGTTGGTGTACACATGCCCGTGCCTTCCGTTGCGCGACGGATATACGCAGTCGAAGAAGTCAACGCCGCGGTCCACCGCCTCCAGGATATTCGCCGGAGTCCCCACGCCCATCAGATAGGTCGGCTTGTTGTCCGGCAGATACGGCACTACCGCATCCAGGATCCGGTACATTTCTTCATGGCTCTCGCCTACTGCAAGCCCCCCTACTGCATAGCCGTCCAGGTCCAGCTCCGTGATCATCTGCGCATGGGCGATACGGATATCCTCGTATACGCCTCCCTGGTTGATGCCGAAGAGCATCTGGTGGGGATTGATCGTATCGGGAAGGGAATTCAGCCTCGCCATCTCATCCTTGCACCGCTTCAGCCAGCGCGCCGTGCGCTCTACGGAATTCTGAATGTATTTCTTATCCGCCACACTGGACGGGCACTCGTCAAAAGCCATAGCGATCGTGGACGCCAGATTTGACTGGATCCGCATACTCTCTTCCGGCCCCATGAAGATCTTTCTTCCGTCAATGTGGGAATGAAAGTGGACCCCTTCTTCCTTTATCTTTCGCAGGGACGCCAGAGAGAACACCTGGAATCCGCCCGAGTCTGTCAGGATCGGCTTGTCCCAGTTCATGAAACGGTGCAGACCGCCAAGCTTCTTCACCACTTCGTCTCCCGGCCTTACATGGAGATGGTATGTGTTGGACAGCTCCACCTGTGTCTTGATCCCCCTGAGATCGTCTGTAGATACGGCTCCTTTGATCGCCGCAGCCGTTCCCACATTCATAAATACCGGCGTCTCAACCGTGCCGTGCACCGTGTGGAATCTGCCACGCTTCGCCATTCCCTCTTTTTTCAGTAGTTCATACATATTGTTATATCCTTATCTGTAAATTATTTTATCGACCCGCCTAGTTGTGGACGATCACGGGCGTTCCCGCGCTGATCATGCCGAACAGCTGCTCTGCCTTGCCATACGGCATATTCACGCATCCATGAGATCCATTTGTCAGATACCGGCTGCCGCCGAACGACGACTGCCACGTAGCGTCATGGAATCCGTGGCCCTGCCAGGTAAACGGCATCCAGAATGCCACCGGCGTCTCATAGCTCGGTTTTCCTGTAGCCGGATCTGTCTCGCCTTTCAGAGTAGAATCCCGCTCTGTATATAAGATGGAATAGACACCCGTCGGCGTATCTCGCCCGTCCGCCGGAAGTCCTGTCACCACATCAGACTCCATCGCGACCGACCCGTCCACGATATACCACATATGCTGCGCCGCGATATCCACCTCGATATAGGTGCTTCCCCAGTCCTGGGCGCCGTGGGACGCCGCTTTCTGCTTGTATGCAGGCTCTCTCTCCGCTACTTCGCCGTTCTTGATACTGTTGATCAGATTCTTCGTCTCCGTATCTTCATCGACAGACCAGCCGTATGTACCGCCGGATACCTGCGCGGTCTTACCCGTAGGCGTTGTGATCGATCTTGTCTTTCCCACTGTATCATACTTGCTGCCAAACTCCCGCATCCATTCCCGGACGGCATCTTCATTAAATGTAACGTTCATCTCGCTGTCATATGTGACCCATCCTGAGATCAGTTCCTTATCCACCACGATATTTTCATCCATCGGGTACGTGATGCTGGCTTTCAGATACGTGTTCATCTCGTCACAGGCAGCCTGCACTTCCGGTGAATCGGAAGTATATGCCGGCATGACATAGCACTGCTCATCCATCATATCCAGAGTCGGCTTGAACTCGGAAATATACTGTTCGACCTTTGCCTTCAGTGTCTCCATATCCACCTTCGTGCCGTACTGTTCCTCTGCTACGACAAACGAATTTCCATCGAATTCCGGATGTGCAGCCACCGGGTCTGTCTGCTCCGCCGTCACTGCCTGAAGGTTCTGTATCCTCTCCTCAAGCGCGCTCTCATCATATTCGACCTGGATCGTGACGCTTGCACGGGATCTGGAAAACAGTGATGTGATCCATAAGAGCTGATTCTGCTCTTTCAGGGCGTCCTCCACCTGAGAATTTTCTTTGTAGGCAAGGGAGATCTCCGTCCCCCTGATCACATCAGAAGCATTGTTCTGTTCCAGGATGGTCAGCTCATAATCCGCCACCTGTTCTTTCAGATATTCCTCCACGTCGGCAGCCGTTTTCCCGGAGAAATCTTTCCCGTTGACCGTCGTATTCACAAGGAAATGGCTCATAAAGAAAACTGCAACGCCGAGATAGATCACGAGAAGCGCGCCGACGATACTGCCCGCGATGACCCACGGCTTCTTGCCCATGCTTTTCTTCTCCTTCTTTCTCCTGTTCCGTCTCATTGCCCTGCGTCTCTTTCTCACACGTTTCCGCGGAAGTTCCTCGTCAGCCCCGTCATCCTCTTCGGCTTCGTCAGATCCGTCAAAGTCATCAAAGTCGTCAGATCCGTCGATTTCCTCAGCTTCCTCTGTTTCCTCTGTCCCATCCAGCGCTGCCATATCTTCTTCTGCGCTCTCATCAGCGGATCCGTCCGCTGTCTCTTCTTCCGGGAGATCGTCGTATAAGCTGTCGTTCTTCATATCTATATTTTCCTGATGTGTTTCAGCGTTTCGTTTTTTATTTCTGCTCATCAGTCAATTTTCTCTCCTTTACTCAATCTCGTCAACATTATAGTACGTACGATACAAAAAGTAAAGTGCACTTCCACTTGTCAATAACAGGTATCTTCCTATATAATGGTTTCTATGTACAATCAGAAAGGAGAACATCTATTATGAGTGGTTCATCATTTGGCAAACTGTTCCGCATAACGACATGGGGCGAATCCCACGGTCCGGGTATCGGTGTTGTGATCGACGGATGTCCCGCCGGGCTTGCGCTTTCCGAAGCGCACATCCAGAAGTTCCTTGACCGCAGAAAACCCGGCCAGAGCAAATATACGACAAAGAGAAATGAGGCAGATTCGGTAGAGATACTCTCCGGAGTATTCGAGGGAAAGACGACCGGCACCCCCATCTCTCTTCTCGTGCGCAACCAGGACCAGCGTTCCCGGGATTACGGCAATATAGCAGAGCTGTTCCGCCCCGGCCACGCGGATTATCCATTTACAGAAAAATACGGGATCCGTGATTACAGAGGCGGCGGCCGTTCCTCAGGCAGGGAGACGATCGGCCGTGTAGCGGCAGGAGCTGTCGCTTCCCTGATCCTGAACGAACTGGGCATCTCTGTGCGTGCATACACAAAATCCATCGGCCCGTTCACCGTCAGCCAGGAGGACTATCGTTTTTCCGAAATAGAAGAAAACAGCCTGTACATGCCGAGCAATGCTGTGGCAGAACAGGCAGGGGAATATATCAGTTCTTTGATGGCGGAGAGGGACTCCTGCGGCGGTATCATCGAATGCATCGCCGACCATCTTCCGGTAGGACTTGGCGAGCCTGTATTTGACAAGCTCGACGCGCTCCTTGCGCAGGCCGTCATGTCGGTCGGCGCCGTCAAAGGGGTGGAGATCGGCGATGGTTTTCAAGCGCCGCTCTCCACCGGCAGCAAGAACAACGACCCGTTCCGTGCCGAAAACGGCCGCATCTACAAGGAATCCAACCATGCAGGCGGCACGCTCGGCGGCATGAGCGACGGATCCAGACTGGTCTTGAGAGCCGCCGTCAAGCCCACTTCCTCGATCGCCAGGACGCAGCACACAGTCAATACTTCCGGTGAAAATACGGACATCACAGTGCTCGGACGTCATGACCCGGTCATCGTCCCCCGCGCGGTCGTCGTCGTAGAATCCATGACAGCGGTCACACTCGTTGACCTGCTCCTGCAGAATATGACCGCCAGGATGGAATATCTGAAAAAAATCTATTGATCCGACGGCTCAGCCCTTTCTTTTTCAGGGCCAAGCCAGTCTATACGCGGAAGCATCCGCCGCCGATGAATTCTCTTAACAGGGAATTCGTCGGCACATATTCACTTCCGATCCCCACGAAATAGTCAAAGAACTTCAGAAGGCGCTTTGCCTCCAGATACTCTTCCGACTCCTTATCCACACCGAACAATAACGGCTCCACATACTGTTTCAGGACTGCCAGCTCGTAGAGGAGAGATGAATTGAACATCACATCTGCCTGCTCCTGATACGGAAAGATATTCTCCTCCTCCCCCCGCCGGACGGAGGGCCACATGGAAATGGTCCGCATCGCGGAAGAGCCGCGGGTACGTGCATCCCGCACGATCCGCCGGATCAGGCGCCCGTCTGTGGACGGGATCCGGTTGTGCTCATCGACATTCAGCTGGGTCAGGGCGCTGATATAGATCTTAAACTTACATTCATCCCGCATCGCCTCCGTCAGCTTTGGATTCAGGCAGTGGATCCCCTCGATCACAAGGATATCATCCTGCTCCAGTCTCTTCGGCCGGTTCTCATATTTTCTTTTGCCTGTCTTGAAATCAAATACAGGGAGATATACTTCCTCACCCCGCAGAAGCGCTTCCATATCTGTGTTAAATTTCTCAATATCGATCGCTTCCAGAGATTCAAAATTATAATTCCCGTCTTTATCTCTCGGCGTATGTTCCCGGTCCACAAAGTAATTGTCCACGGCTATGGGATGCGGTTTGAGCCCGTTGACCCGAAGCTGTATGGATAACCTGTGGGAAAATGTCGTCTTTCCTGAGGAAGACGGCCCTGCGATCAGGACAAATTTTGTATTTCCCTTTTCGGATATCTGCTTTGCGATCTCTCCGATCTGCCGTTCCTGATGTGCCTCCTGTACGAGCACGACTTCGCGCATATCATTCTTCGTGATCATATCGTTGAGCGCCCCCACGGTCTCTATGTCCTGGCAGTCGCCCCACTGCACAGATTCTTTCAGCACATGGAAAAGTTTCGGGCTGGGGACGAACTCCGGCACCTCTTCCGGCTTTTCCCTGACAGGCATCTGCAGCACGAATCCCTCATCATAGAGATGCAAAGAGAAGTATTTCAGGCAGCCCGCATCCGGGACCATATATCCGTAATAATAATCCTCAAATTCATTGATGCTGTATATATTGACTTTTGACACGCGCCTGTACTCAAAGAGACGCTCTTTGTCATACATTCCGTGCCGGTGGAAAAGCTCGACCGCATCGTCCGTATGCACAGATCGCTTATCGATCCGTATCCGCTGTCCGGAGAGTTCTTTCATGCGGTCCGATACCTTTTTGAGAAATGCTTCATCGAGCGCCACGCTTCCCTCCACGGTACAGTAATACCCTTTATCGAGAGAAAAATGGATCCTGACGCGTTCTACCTTGTCATGTCCCGCGGCGTCATGGACTGCCTTGACGAGCAGAAAGCACATGCTTCTCTTGTAAGCCGCATGCCCGATCGCATCCCCGGTCGTCACGAACCGCAGTTCGCAGTCTTTTTCCAGCGTCTTTCTGAGCTCCTGCAGATGGAATCCGCCGGCAAATACGAGCACGATCTGATGCTCATACTGCGGCTGAAAATCCTCCGCGATCTCCTGATACGTAGTTCCTGCTCTATATTCTCTTGTCTCGCCGTCTACCGTAACCTTACACATACGTGCAGCCATCTGTCTCCTCCTTCTGCTCCTGAAACAGCCACCTGCTTTTCCTGTCCACGGATCAGCCCGTCTTATCAGATCACCTGAAACGGATGGACGATCGGAGTCGTCACAACTTCCAGTACAGGCAGCTTTTCTTCGAGGAACTGCTTCATGTCGTCGATAAATATATATTCTGTCCCATAGTGTCCCGCGTCGATGACCGCAAGCCCCTGCCCGACAGCATCCAGCCCGTCGTGGTGGCCGATATCGCCTGTCACTAGGACGTCTGCTCCTTTCGCGATCGCGGGAGCGACAGCCGATCTTCCCGATCCCGGTGATATCGCCAGCCTTGACACTTTCTGATCCATATCGCCGAATACTTTCAGGCTGCCCAGCTTCAGTCTATGCTTTACATAGACGCAACATTCCTCCAGCGTCATCGGTTTCTCAAGTTCTCCGATGCGTCCGATCCCTTCCTCCCTTCCGTCTTCACTCATCGTGACATCCAGCACCTGTGTGTTTTTGATCCCCAGGATCTTCTCCGAGAGAGCTGCCATACCGAGCACATCGTAGTTTGTGTGCATCGCGTAATAGGCAATGTCGTTCTGGATCAGTCTGACCACCCGCCTGCTGATAAAGTCTTCGTCCGTTACCTTTTTCAGAGGGGAGAAGATCAGCGGATGATGGGTGATCAGCATATCCGCCCCCGCTTCCACCGCACGGTCGATGACTCCATCCGTCGCGTCAAGCGCCAGATATACACGGTTTACTTCCTTTTCTGCACGTCCCGCGAGAAGTCCCACATTGTCAAAATCAAGCGCCGCACTTCTCGGGTACGTTGCCTCGATTACCTGCATGATCTCTTTACACAGCATAATGATCCATCCCTTTCTCTGCTATTTTTAATTCTTTCTCAAGTTCCGTTTTCCTTCTCTGCACATCCGCTGAATCCCTGCCTTTCAGTCTATCCAGGATCTGAGCGCGGATACGGATCTCTCTTTGAAGATATTCCCGCAGCACCGGGTTCTTCTCTTCCAGCAGAAATTTCCCGTACCGCAGTTCTGTGTCATTCCAGCCTTGTACGCCGCTTCCTTGTGCGCCGTTTCCCCTTCCATCCGGTTCCTTCCTGTCCGGTTCTTTCCTGTCTGGCTCTTTCCCGTTCCTTTCGCATCCGGCTCCGCGCCCGTCCCCGGGCGGCAGTACTTTCATCATAGGATAATATTTGCCGTCCTCTTCCACCATATCTTCCCTGAGAAAGAAAAAGCCTTCCTCTAAAAGAAAGGCTCTGACTTCTTCTATCTCCGACTGGGGCTGGAGGATACATTCCTTCAGAGAACGGACAATGTCCTTTCCCTCTTTCAGGATACGGATCGTCAACGGCCCGCCCATTCCAGCGATCACGGCTGCATCCGCTTCATTCTCTTCCAGAGCGGCAAAGCCGTCCGAAATACGGGTCGTGATCTTGTCCTGCAGGCCGTGCGCCCGTATATTTTCCTCCGCTCTCAGGAGAGGACCGCGGTTCACATCCATGGCGACCGCCGCCGGGATCTTCCCGGTGCTGACCAGAAAGATCGGGATATAAGCATGGTCTGTCCCGATATCTGCCAGCCTGTATCCATCCGTCACCAGAGAGGCAACCGCATTTAAACGTTTCGATAATTCCATATTGTCTCCATCTCCGTGTCCGCAGTTCAGCCGCGCCATTCGGAAATCCGCACTCCGTGCTTCCCGCGGCTGCCGCCGCTGATTTCCTCATAGGCAGGCGCTCACCCCATGGTGTGGCGCGCTCACAAAACCATGCCAGCATGGTTTCTGCTCCCGTCCGCGCCATGGCTGAACTGTTAGTCTAAGTAGTCTCTCAACTTTCTGCTGCGGCTCGGGTGTCTTAGTTTTCTCAGGGCTTTTGCCTCGATCTGGCGGATACGTTCTCTTGTGACGTCGAATTCTTTGCCTACTTCTTCAAGGGTACGGGCGCGTCCGTCGTTCATTCCGAAACGCAGCCGGAGTACTTTCTGCTCTCTCTCTGTCAGTGTATCCAGCACTTCGTCGAGCTGTTCTTTCAGCAATGTCTGCGCAGCTGCCTCCGCCGGCACCGGTACGTTATCATCCTGGATGAAATCGCCGAGATGACTGTCCTCTTCCTCGCCGATCGGAGTCTCCAGTGACACCGGTTCCTGGGAGATCTTCAGGATCTCACGCACTCTGTCCACGGGCATGTCCAGTTCTTTGGCGATCTCCTCCGGGAGCGGTTCTCTTCCCAGTTCCTGGAGCAGCTGTCTGGACACACGGATCAGCTTGTTGATCGTCTCCACCATATGCACCGGGATACGGATCGTCCTTGCCTGGTCTGCGATCGCTCTCGTGATCGCCTGACGGATCCACCATGTGGCATAGGTACTGAATTTGTACCCCTTGTGATAGTCGAACTTCTCTACCGCTTTGATCAGTCCCAGATTCCCCTCCTGGATCAGATCGAGGAAGAGCATCCCTCTTCCCACATATCTTTTGGCGATACTGACGACGAGACGCAGATTTGCCTCTGCCAGTTCTTTCTTCGCGTCTTCGTCGCCCTCCTCCATCCTCTGGGCAAGTTCGATCTCGCGCTCGGCACTTAAGAGAGGGACTTTACCGATCTCCTTTAAATACATGCGGACCGGATCTTCAATGCTCACACCTTCCGGAACAGACAGATCGATATTCTCCATATCGACTTCTTCTTCGTCAGATATGATGTCATCGATCTCGATCCCCGCGTCGTCATCTGTATCTGAACTGATCCGCAGGACATCGATATTGTTCGACTCCAGATAGTCAAATACCTTTTCCATCTGATCGGGCGTCAGCTCCATATCTGTAAAGAAATCGTTGATCTCCTGAACATCCAGTATGCTCTTCTTTTTCTTTCCCAGCGCTACCAGTTCATTCATTCTTTCCAGAAATTTCTGTGTGTTCTCTTCCATGTGTCCATCCTTCCTTTGCCGGCGCACAGGCGCAGGCTATCTTGTTTTATTTTATCCTTAATCAATAGAAATATGCAGTGTCCGCAGGCCTTCCAGCTTGCGCTTCTCCTCCATCAGCTGCTGGAGCCCTGCCATGTCTGAGGGGTCCAGGCTGCGGGTCCGCTCCTCGATGCTGTGGCTTTTCACCCGGAGGATGATCTCCTTTAAAGCCTGTTCTTCTTCTTCCTTTGTCTTCAGCTGCCGGATCTTTGTATTGAACAGCGATGCCGCTTCCCTGTGGTCCGCCTCTTCCGTAAAGTGGTTCAGGATCCCGGCAGGGTTCAGCCCCCCATTGTCGTACTGTCCATAGAGCAGTTCCGCCACCTGGCGGTAGATCCCCGGGGCGAAATCATCCGGATGGATGTAGCTGCTGATCTTCCCGAACAGCTTTTCATCCTCGATCATCCAGGTAAGGAGCGCTTTCTGGGACGTCAGGATACCGTCCTCCTTGTGCTTCTCTTTTGCAGTTCCCTCCGCCCGTCTGGGTCTGGATGCGGGTCTTGCCATGCCCGAATTGACAGCGGTCTTTGCCACCAGCTTCTCAAGGCTCTCTCTGCCCACTTTATAGGCGGACGCCACAGCCTCGATATAGTTATTGCGCTCCAGTTCATCCTCAAAAGCCAGAAGCCTCCTGGCTGTCTCCCGGAAGAAATCTGTCTTGCCCTCGGGCGAAGCCATGTCATACTCTTTTTCCAGCATCTCCAGGCTGAACATGAAGCCGTTCCTTGCATTCTGTATCCGCTTCTCGTACTCCTCCGCGCCCAGATTTTTTATGAATTCGTCCGGGTCTTTGTAAGGATCCATGCGCACGACCTTCGCTGAGATCCCTGCCTCCCGCAGGATCGGGACCGCACGGAGCGCTGCCCGCGTACCGGCGTCGTCGCTGTCATATGTAAGATATACTTCTTTGACATATCGCTTGATCAGGGAAGCATGTCCGGGCGTCAGGGCTGTTCCAAGCGAGGCGACGGCATTGGTAAATCCTGCCTGGTGCAGCGAGATCACATCCATATATCCTTCGCATAGGAGGAAATACGGTTTCCGCGACGTCCTTGCCCGGTTCAGTCCGTAGAGGTTCCGGCTCTTGTCGAACACCGGTGTCTCCGGGGAGTTCAGATACTTGGGCTTCGCATCCCCCATCACGCGTCCTCCGAATCCGATCACCCGGCTGTTCACGTCCATGATCGGGAAAATGACCCGGTTCCAGAACTTGTCATAAACGCCTTTTTTCTCATCCGTGCTGATCAGTCCCGCCTGGCGGATCAGTTCCTCGCTGTATCCCTCTTGCCGCAGATATTTGTACAGATCATCACTGAACACGTTCGAATAACCGAGACCGAAAGCCTTGATCGTATCATCAGAAAGCTCCCTGTCCTTCAGATAGGCATATGCCTTTTTCCCTCGTTCTGTTCTCAGCTGTACATAATAATATTTCGCGGCTTTTTTGTTCACCTCCAGGATCGATGCCTTAAGGTCTGCTTTTTCTCTTGCCTCTTTTGAATATTCCATTTCCGGAAGCTCGATCCCCGCCCGGTCCGCCAGATACTTCACCGCTTCCACAAAGGAGAAATTCTCATACTCCATCAGAAACGTATAGACGTTTCCCCCCGCGCCGCATCCGAAGCAGTAGTACATCTGCTTCTGTCTGCTGACAGAAAAGGAGGGAGATTTCTCATTATGAAAAGGGCAGAGCCCAAAATATGAACTGCCCTTTTTCTGAAGCCGGACGTAGCCGGATATCACATCTACTATATCATTTCTTGTCCTTATCTCTTCGATCAGCTCGTCTGGATAGTACATGTTCCGCCTCCATAAAGAATACCCTATAATATATATTCGACAAAAGTTTTCGGTTTCCTTTATTTTTTTAAATTTTCCATGATTCCGGAACAAAATAATCCTGAAACTTCTTTACCGCATAGGAATCCGTCATCCCTGCGATATGGTCGCACACGACCTGTTCCCGGCTGGTATCCGTGTTCTCCAGCATATTTCTGAACTGCTGCGGGAGCGCCTCCGGCCGCTTCATATAGTAATCAAAGAGCTGTTCGATCATATGTACCGCTTTATCTTCTTCCCCCTTTGCCTTTGGATTAAGATAGACATTCTCAAACATAAACTTTCTAAGATCAGACATTGCCTTTTCCACGGCAGGAGACATACAGATCTCCGGACGGTCCATACTGTTGATGATCACGTCATGGATCATTTTATTGAGTCTTTCCTTGCAGGAATTCCCCAGTATATTGCGGATATCGGCAGGGATATCATCTTCCGTCAGTATCCCGCCCCGGATCGCATCATCCATATCGTGATAGATATATGCCAGTTTATCCGAGATCCTCATGACCTGTCCCTCAAGGGTATGGGGATGTCCCGCCGTCTGGTGATTGAGGATCCCGTCCCTTACTTCCCAGGTGAGGTTCAGCCCTCTCCCTGCCTTTTCGATACAGTCGACGACCCGCAGACTCTGCTTATTGTGTGAAAAATGATACACGTTATTGAGCGCTCGCTCCCCGGCATGTCCGAAAGGCGTGTGTCCGAGATCGTGGCCGAGCGCGATCGCCTCCACCAGATCTTCATTCAGCCGCAGAGCCTTTGCGATCGTCCTGGCATTCTGGGAAACCTCCAGCGTATGCGTCAGCCTGGTCCTGTAATGGTCTCCGCTGGGCAGAAGAAAGACCTGTGTCTTTTGCTTCAGCCGCCGGAATGCCTTGCAGTGGAGGATCCGGTCCCGGTCTCTCTGGAAGACCGGGCGGATATCGCATTGTGGCTCCTCCCGCACTCTCCCTTTCGTATTGCAGCTTAACGTGGCATACGGGCTTAAGTTGCTCTTCTCCCTCTCTTCAAGCTGCTCTCTGATCGTCATGGTATCATTCCTCTCTCAGGCGCTCTTCGATCGCATCTACTACTGTCTGTAGCACTTTCACACGCGCATAATACTTGCTGTTGCCTTCTACGACGACCCACGGTGCATAATCGGTAGATGTGCGCATCAGCATCTCATTGACCGCATCTTCGTACTGATCCCATTTCTCGCGGTTCCTCCAGTCTTCATCCGTGATCTTCCACTGTTTCTCCGGATTATCCTGCCGTTCCCTGAACCTGCGTTCCTGTTCATCCTTGTCGATATGCATCCAGAATTTGATCACGATCGCGCCCGCATCATACAGGTCTTTCTCCATATCATTGATCTCCTTATATGCCCGCTTCCATTCTTTTGTCGTACAGAATCCCTCGATGCGCTCTACCATCACACGTCCGTACCAGGTCCTGTCGAAGATCGCCACATGGCCGTCTTTCGGCATTGCCCGCCAGAATCTCCAGAGATAATGATGTGCTTTCTCGATATCATTGGGCGAAGCCGTCGGGTTTACCACATATCCTCTTGGGTCCATTTTCTGTGTAAGACGCTTGATCGCCCCGCCTTTTCCGCCGGCGTCCCATCCTTCGAATCCGAGAACGACCGGGATCCTTCTCCGGTACAGCTCTCCATGGAGCTTTTCCAGTTTCTTCTGGAGTTTGTCCAGCTTTTCCTTATATTCTTCTCTCGTATAGCTCAGGCTCAGATCCGCCTTGGACAGGATCGACACCTGGAGTTCCTTCATCTCGGCATCCGTCTCGCGTGCGATCTCATCGATATCATTCACACCGGCATTTCCGCCCGTTCCTGCCGTCTGCATATCTCCGGACGTCCCTGTCAGTCCCGCCGCTGCCTGTTTCGCTTTCGCCGCCGCTTTTTGAGCATTCTGGCGCTGTACCTTCTCGATCTGGTCTGCCATCGCCTTGATCACTGTCGTGTAGATCTTGAGAGTGGCAAACCTGCGGTCTATTGCCTCAATGATCGTCCACGGCGCATAATCCGTATCCGTTTTAAAGAGCATGTCTTCCATCATTGCGGCATATTCATCATAATGTGCGTTGCGCTCCCTGTCACCCTGGCTGACACGCCACGCTGTCTCTTTATTCTTTGCAAGTTTGTCTAAACGCTTTTTCTGCTCTTTTTTGTCAATATCCAGGAATAGCTTAATGATCAGGTTCCCGTCTTCCGCAAGCTGCTGCTCAAACGAATTGATGGAATGGAACGCTGCCGGAAGATCTTTGTTTTTCGTGCGTTTCTCAAAGCGGTCTATGAGCACCCTTCTGTACCAGCTCCCGTCATAAATGGCGATCCTGCCTCTCGCCGGCGTCTTTGTCCAGAATCTCCACATAAACGGATGCATCCGCTCCTCTTCGGTCTCATTTTTGATCGGATGCACCTCAAAACCTCTCGGGTCCATACTCTGGATCAGATGTCCGATCTGCAGCCCCTTCCCGGCTGCCCCGAATCCTTCAAATACGATCAGGACAGGGATCCCCAGCGCTTTGCACTCTCTCTGGAGCCTTCCGATCCTTGCCTCGAGCTGCGGCATTTTCTCCTTATATTCTTCTTTTGAGATTTTTTTCGTCAGATCCACTTTTTCTAACATAACACTTCCTCCATCTCTCTTATTCTGATATTATTGACGGGTTCCTCTAAATTATTGTAATTATATCACATATCCAATAAAAAAAAGAAAAAATCCGCATAAGATTCTTTCTTTTCTCAATTTTCTATATTTTCATCCTTTTTCTCTCTGCTGTTCTTCCAACTGTCCCATCAGCCGGTAGACAAGTTCCTGGTTCGTCCGGTTCAATCTGTCATATACCCGGCAGATTTCTGTATTCCGTTCCATATTTTGATCGATCTCGATCCGCCATTCCTGCGTCAGCCTCGAATCAGACAGCTTTAATATGTAATCGGCGGAAACATGGAACACTTTTGAGAGATCGATCAATATATCCGAGGTAAGAGCATTCTCTCCGTTTTCAAGCCGGCTGATCGTCTGTTGGGAGACATTTATCATAGCGGCAAGATCTTCCTGCCTGAGTCCTTTTTCATTGCGTAATTCTCTGATCCGGTTGTCCAAAGTAATTTCTCCACTCTTTTGTATTTTACATATATTCTAGCTGATAATCCGATGCATAATACCCGGATGCAACGTATTGTTGTACTCATATTCCGGATATTCCGGTCCCTGGCGTACAAATAATGTTAGAATACTGTAAAGTAATATCTTCCGTGGAGATCCAGATGAAAGAATACAAAGGAAATACAGAGTACAAAGGAAATACAATCGGTGAAAATATCAGGAATCTGCGCATACAGAAAGAGATGAAACAGACTGCCCTTGCACTGGAGCTGCACATTGGCAGACAGTCTGTCTCCGCCTATGAGCGCGGGGTCACTCTGCCGGATATCTACCTGCTCATCCGGATCGCTGATTATTTTGACGTGACGTTGGATGAACTTACCGGAAGGAAGAGGGATATTCCCCAAAAAGTCAATTACTAAAAAAGGATGCCCTGTAGCGCAGCCTGCCGCAGGACATCCTTTTTTCATATCAATGCAGATTATTTATTTGATCTTCGTCCATCGATGGACCGTATCCGTTCCCGGACTCACAAGATCCATCTGTGTATCGTCTTCATTGAGCGTATACTCATATTCAAGAGATCCGCCTGATACAACGATCCTGAGGAGAAGGGTGCCTTCCGCATTCTCCACAACACTGTAAGTGCCCTCAGTCGTGCCGCTTTCTCCTGTGATCTCCATATTTTTGTCTTCGTCAAACTTGTAGGTATTGCCGCTCTCATCCGACCACTCTCCCAGTATCCCCCCGGCACGCTCGTCTGTCATGTCAAGGAATTCGAGATCAGCCGGCAGAAAATACAGATCCTCACCGCCGTCCAGAGAAGTCAGCCTGATCCCGTATCCTGTCTCATCGGTTGAGATCGCATAGAGCATTTCGGCATCACCGATCTTCATCTGCAATGTTATATTCTTTTCATCGTCAAATCCGCACTCAAACGTCAGATCCTCTTCATTCTTCTTCCCGGTGCCGTCAGATTTCAACTCATATATGTCATCTTCCCCCTGAACAGTCCAGGTATTTGAAACCGCCTTCGTCACAGCCTCGCTCGGCGCACTGATCTGACCGCCCAGTGTGTCCTTCATCTCGTCTGTATAGCTGTCCACTTTCTCTGTCGTGGACTTCCCGGCTTTCTTCTCCTCTGTACATCCAGTCAGTCCCGTTGATCCGATCACCAACGCAAGGGTCAATAGTAGTATTTTTTTCTTCATGATCATCCGCTCCTGCATTTTTAATAAAGAAAAAGCCTTGACGTTAACTGTTAACTCAAGACTTTTTCCCTAATGCGGAAGATGGGACTTGAACCCACACGACACGAATGTCACAAGATCCTTAGTCTTGCTCGTCTGCCAGTTCCGACACTTCCGCATCCCATATTCATCGTGGTCTTTCTGATCTCTCGTGCTGACCACAAGTGATATAATACTATCACAAGCATAAAATGTCAACTAAAATCCATAAAAAAAATAAAGTTCGAAAATTGTTCTGTTTTTTCAGAAAATACCGAAAATTCCAACAACTGGTTTTCGCGGGCTTTCGCCCCAGCCATGTCAGTTCGATTCCGCTTCGCTCCATCTCACTGCGGGCTTTCGCCCTATACAGGAAAAGAGTGGCGGTTGGTTTTGTGCGAGCACAACCAACCGCCACTCTTTTCCTGTGCATGGCTCAATGCTTATCGTCACATCTTCGGAATACCGGCGAATCCGGCCTGGAGGTCTTCATCTGTCGGGATGTAGTCTGTCATTTCACCGTTATTGTATTTCTCATATGCGTACATATCAAAGTAGCCTGTGCCTGTAAGGCCGAAGAGGATCGTCTTCTCTTCTCCTGTCTCTTTGCACTTCATCGCCTCGTCGATCGCAACGCGGATCGCGTGGCTGCTCTCCGGTGCAGGAAGGATGCCTTCCACTCTTGCAAACTGCTCTGCCGCCTCGAATACAGAAGTCTGCTCTACTGAACGGGCTTCCATATATCCGTCGGCATAGAGCTGTGACAGAGTAGAACTCATGCCGTGGTATCTCAGTCCTCCCGCATGGTTCGCTGACGGGATGAATCCGCTTCCGAGCGTATACATCTTCGCCAACGGGCATACCATTCCGGTATCGCAGTAATCATATGCGTACACGCCTCTTGTCAGGCTCGGGCAGGACGCCGGCTCTACCGCGATAAACTGATAATCAGCCTCTCCGCGGAGCTTCTCTCCCATAAACGGAGAGATCAGGCCGCCCAGATTGGAGCCGCCGCCGGCACAGCCGATAATGATATCCGGCTTGATACCGTACTTATCCATCGCGATCTTTGTCTCCACTCCTATGATCGACTGATGCAGGAGCACTTGATTGAGCACACTTCCGAGCACATATCTGTAACCCTCTGTATGCGTCGCCACCTCGACCGCTTCGGAGATCGCGCAGCCAAGACTTCCTGTTGTCCCCGGATGCTCGGCAAGGATCTTTCTTCCCACCTCGGTCATCTCGGACGGGGACGGAGTCACGCTTGCACCGTATGTCCGCATCACCTCGCGGCGGAACGGTTTCTGCTCGTAGGAACATTTCACCATGAACACTTTGCAGTCCAGATCAAGGTATGCGCACGCCATAGAAAGTGCGGTTCCCCACTGGCCTGCTCCCGTCTCTGTCGTAACGCCTTTGAGCCCCTGCTCTTTTGCATAGTAAGCCTGTGCGATCGCTGAATTGAGCTTGTGGCTTCCGGATGTATTATTCCCTTCGAATTTATAGTAGATCTTCGCCGGTGTCTGAAGCTTCTCCTCAAGGCAGTAAGCCCTGACAAGCGGCGCCGGTCGGTACATCTTATAGAAATCACGGATCTTCTCCGGGATCTCGATATACCGGTTGTCATTATCCAGCTCCTGCTTCACCAGTTCTTCGCAGAACACAACGCCCAGTTCTTCCGCCGTCATCGGCTTTAAGGTAGCCGGATTGAGGAGCGGCGCCGGTTTATTCTTCATATCCGCGCGGACGTTGTACCAGTCTTTCGGCATCTCGCTCTCTTCAAGGTAGATTTTGTAAGGGATCTTCTTTTCGCTCATTTTTGTTCTCCTTTCAGACATTACTTTTCGGGACTTAAGTCTCCTGCCCGTCGATTTTGGTTCTGCCGGGAAGTCTAAGGACTTCCCTGACAAAACAAAAAACTCTCGTCCCATACAATTTAAACTATTGCAGGGACAAGAGTTGATATACATTTTATAACTCCTGCGGTGCCACCCGGCTTGATGCTTTCTTTCTGCATCCACTCATCGCATACTGTCATATGCTGCTTTTCTTAACGAAGTCACATTCTCCGTCTCGCCTACTCGCCTGCTGCAAAAGTGCAGATCATATCATCTTCTCAGCAGCATGCTTTCAGTTCGCCCTCAGAAGCCCATTCGCTCCACGTCCGTCTGCCGCTTTCCACCAACTGCGGCTCTCTGTGAGACGTTCCTTGAAGTTACTTGCTCTTCCTCATCGGTTTAAAGTGACTTTACCACGTCACAGCATGGATGTCAACCATAAAATGTCGTTTGCCCGTCGTTGTTTGTCCGTCCCCAAAATTCTGCTTGTTTGCCTGTTCCGATCGATCAGTACCTGTTATGCACTTTTTCTGCGAAACACATAAAATCTTTCAGCTCGATAAATCTTCCGTCATCCAGTATCGCTTTCCCGCTCATCTTCCCGAATACCTGGTGCTGGTCTGAAGACACCAGAAAAGCCGACATACCTGCCGCACGGTCCAGCACCGGCTCGAATTCCATCTCAAACCGTCCGTCGCTCGAGCTGAAACGCCACGGCTTCATATAGTCGTCCTCGGGTATGTGGAAGGTCACATCGTCCAGTTTGTGGCCTCTTCCGTCATAAAAGAGGATATTCTCCGTCGCCGCCGAAGTGTCGCCGAATCCGTACCCGATATTAAATCCGAATGCTTTTCCTCCTACCGTGCCGTTTCCCGACCCCCAGTACCATGTATTGTCATAGGTCCAGACGCCTCTCCCCCAGTCGAGCGTACCATAATCCTTATCCGGGCTGAACCAGTAAGTGATGTCGTCGAAAGACATGTATCCCTCCGCCGGCATGCAGTTGATCTTCTGATTATAATAAAAAGCTTTCTTCCCATTCCATGGAGTCGCGATCGTCATGGTATCCATATCCGGCTGCTCCAGAGCGATCTCACAGTAGAACGGCTTTCCCTGATAAAATTCTTTAAAATCACAGGAGATCATACGCCTCCCCGAGTCCACGCGGAATTCCAACCGCATCCTTTTATCCCTGTAGACAATATCTCCCTTTGACGAGGAGGACGGCATCTTCATCTTTCCCATGGGGAACGGACTAAGGATCGTCTCTGTATGCTCCCATCTCTCTTTCAAGTTCAGAAGAGAGACCGACTGAAGCCCGATATATCCGTCGTCGGACAAAGTGAAAGCCGCCGCATAGTCCTCGTTCATCACCAGATAATAGTCCCATTCCTTGATCCGAAAAGCCGGGGACTGGATCTTCTTCCTGTCATACTGCCACACCTGCCGGCGCGCCCATCCCGGTTCCGCGATCCTTCCATCCTCTCCGAGAAGCGGCTGTTCTTTTGTCACTTCATGATTTCTCATATCTGTCACACCCCATTTCCGGCGAAATGCTAAATGCTGCTTTCACCGCAGTTTATTCTTCCCTCAGCATAGGGATAATCCTGCAAAAATTCCCCGATCGGATAAGGGAGGATTCCCCTATCCGATCACCGCGATACCGCGCTCATCTCGCTGCATCGCCGCTCGATGACCGTTGCCCGTCGGATGCCCGCTCGTGCAAGCACGGCGGTCGCCCTCCGGGCGTATCGCACAAAAAAAGAAGAGCCCGAATCCCAACCGGGACCGGGCT
Organism: Candidatus Mediterraneibacter faecavium; assembly: GCA_019119995.1. Lineage (GTDB taxonomy): Bacteria > Bacillota > Clostridia > Lachnospirales > Lachnospiraceae > Mediterraneibacter > Mediterraneibacter faecavium. The sequence continues at coordinate 52,997 of DWVY01000003.1, forward strand.
TCTGCCTTTATTCTACTACGCTACTTTCTCTTTTGCAAGTGCTGCCAGTGTTGCAAATGCTTCTCTGTCATTTACAGCCAGCTCAGCCAGCATCTTTCTGTTCATATCAACGTTCGCCAGCTTCAGGCCGTGCATGAACTTGCTGTAGGACAGACCGTTCATTCTTGCCGCTGCATTGATACGTGCGATCCAGAGCTGTCTCATCTGACGCTTGCGCTGCTTTCTTCCTGCATATGCGGAAGTAAGAGCTCTCATGACAGACTGTTTTGCCACTCTGTACTGTTTGGAGCGCGCTCCTCTGTATCCTTTTGCCAGTTTCAGTGTTCTGTTATGTTTCTTCTTAGCGTTCATTCCGCCTTTGATCCTTGCCATTTCTTAATCCTCCTATTTCATTTAAAACAGTGTGTCTGTAATCATGTCCTTTACGTTCAGATCTGCTATCTGCAAAGCCGAACCGCAATTTACAGATACGGAAGAACTTTCTTCATGTTCTTTACGTTTGTTGCATCTGTGATCGTAGACTGTCTGAGATTTCTTTTTCTCTTTGTAGACTTCTTCGTTAAGATATGGCTCTTGTAAGCTTTATTCCTTTTCAGTTTACCTGTACCTGTCAGTTTGAAGCGCTTTGCTGCTGCTCTGTTTGTTTTGATCTTTGGCATGATAATTTCCTCCTTTATTGTGCTGCCTGCCGGACTTCATCCCGGACATATCAAATTTAACGTTTTTCAGTTAAAACCATGCTCATCGCTCTTCCTTCCATCTTGGCCGGTTTCTCAACGACCGCAATGTCCGCAAGAGTCTCTGCGAAATCATCGAGGATGTGCCTGCTCTGCTGAACATGAGCCATCTCTCTTCCGCGGAAACGAAGCGTGACCTTCACCTTATTTCCTTTGGAGATAAACTTCTTCGCGTTGTTTATCTTCGTGTTCAGGTCATTGGTGTCGATGTTCGGTGACAGACGGACCTCTTTGATCTCGACCGTCTTCTGCTTCTTCCTCGCCTCTTTTTCTTTCCTCGTCTGCTCGTACTTGTACTTGCCGTAGTCGATGATCTTGCAGACCGGCGGTTTCGCCATAGGCGCGACCTTCACCAGATCGAGTTCTGCTTCCTGTGCGATTTTAAAAGCCTCCCGGGCTGACATGATACCTAACTGCTCTCCATTCTCGCCGATCAGCCGTACTTCTCTGTCCCTGATCTGCTCGTTAATCATTAAATCGCTAATTGTCGTATACCTCCGTCACATGAATTCCTTCAGGTTTCCTATGCGAAAACACAAAAAAACGAGTGAATATCATATCCACCCGACAATCAATAAAACGTCCCGGATCCCGGAACCGCTGCATCAATATCAGACCAATAGTCACCCGATCGTGCTATGGTGAGAGTGGATACTCTACTTTGTTTTTTGCTTCACGCAGTGTCTAATTTACCATACCTGTTCCGCTTTGTCAACTCTATAAAATTATTTTCCTGCAAAACTTGTAACAGTTCAGCCCGCGCCATTCGTAAAACCGCACTTCGTGCTTATTGCGGCTGCCGCCGCTGTTTTACTCATTGACAGGCGCTCATCTCATCTGAATGTCAGTGAACGGATTCTTATGCGAGCATAAATCCGTTCACTGACATCAGATGGCTGAACTGTTACCAAAACTTTATTCCAACTTTATTCCGCACTTCATTCCATGCTATAATACTGCTGTTGCAGCTCCTGTATCCGGGCTGCCGCAAGCAGCGGAAACATCGGGAACGGTGGAAAAACAGCGAAAACAGCAGAAGCAATAAAAATAACAGAAATAACAGGAAAGAGAGATCATCTATGAGTTTCAAAAATTCTACAAGTTCCAAAACTATAGTATCAGAAGATAAATTTAATAACAAGTGGGGATTTGTCATCTCCTGCATCGGAAGCTCGGTGGGCATGGCAAATATATGGATGTTCCCGTACCGGATCGGCGAATTCGGAGGCGCGGCATTCCTGATCCCGTATATCATCTTTGTCCTGCTCATCGGATTCACCGGCGTGATCGGCGAGATGGCGTTCGGGCGTGCCATGCATTCAGGTCCCCTCGGCGCATTTAAAAAGGCTTTCGACATGAAAAGCCCTCAGAAAAAATCCCGCATCGGAACAGTCATCGGCCTGATTCCCGTTATCGGTTCCCTGGGCATTGCCATCGGCTACAGTGTGATCATCGGCTGGATCTTAAAGTTCCTTGCCGATTCTGTCACCGGGGCAATTATCAATGACGAGGATCCCGCACAGGTATTCGGCGTGCTTTCCCGGGACTTCGGAAGTATCCCGTGGCATCTGCTGGGACTTATACTCGCCCTGATCTGCACGTCTTTCGGCATTGCCCGGGGCATTGAAAAGGTAAACCGGATCATGATGCCCGCATTTTTTGTTCTGTTCCTTTTTCTTGCAGTAAGGGTTGCCTTCCTTGACGGAGCGGCAGAGGGCTATGCATATCTGTTCAAACCGGACTGGTCAGCTATGACAAACCCGCAGACCTGGGTGTACGCTATGGGACAGGCATTCTTCTCTCTGTCTGTCGCCGGCAGCGGAACCGTTGTATACGGAAGTTATCTGAGATCAGACGTCGATATTGTCAGCAGCGCGAAATACGTGGCGTTCTTTGACACCCTTGCCGCACTGCTTGCAGGGCTTGTCATTATTCCCGCCGTATTTGCCTACGGCATGGAACCGAATTCCGGTCCGGGGCTGCTCTTTATCACAATTCCCGCTGTGATCCGGAGCATACCTTTCGGACAGGTATTTGCCATCCTTTTCTTCCTTGCAGTGCTCTTTGCAGGAGCCACTTCTCTTGTCAACCTGCTGGAAAGCCCGGTAGAAGCCCTGCAGTCCAGATTCGGATGGTCCAGGCGCTCCGCCCTCATCCTCGTAGGAGCCGTAACTGCAGCCGCCGGACTCTTTGTGGAAGGCAGCCTTTTAAGCCCGTGGATGGACACCATCTCCATCTATGTCATCCCGCTGGGCGCGCTGCTCGCAGGCATCACCATGTTCTGGGTCTGCGGAAAGACCTTCGCGCGCAACGCCGTTCAGCTGGGGCGCAGACGCACCCTGGGGCGGTGGTTCGAGCCCATGACCAGGTACGTCTTCTGCGGCGTGGCACTCGTGGTGTATGTACTCGGGATCTTCTTTGGGGGCATAGGGTGAATTCGTGCTTATCGTACCGGCTGCAATTAGAAAACTTTCCCAAAGCAGCCAATCAGCGAATGAATGACTCACGTATTCGCGGACAGAGGGAGATTGATTCCGTGATTGTCGGGGAGATACTTCCCGTTGGATGAACGTAGAAAATCAGACGGATACAGCCCCTTTGATGCATCTTTCGGGACGGACGGGGAGAGGATGCTGATGGTGACTGTGAAAGGGGATTAGAGATAGTTCAAGCCCGTGGTGCGGCGTTAATCCGGGAAAGGATGTTGTTTGAACGAAGTGAGTTCTTCCTTTCCCGGATTGCTTTTAGCCGTATCATGGGCTTGTTACTATCTCTTATGCCCTGTAACCGGAGCCGGAAGCATCCCCTCCCGCCCGTCCCGGATACGTGAGTCAATATACTGTATCCGAGTGATTTGCGGATGTTTCATGTTCTATCGCGAAGTATCTTGCAGACAAACACAAATATCACACTTTCTTCATGCATGTCACTGCCATCGCCCCCGGCCCGATATGGCACGCCACGCTCAGCGACAACGGGCCTTCTATTATTTCATATCCGGGGAACCGGTCCATGATCTCCTGCTTCCACTCCTGTGCTTCTTCTTTGGAACAGGTATATGCCATTCCCAATATCATCTTGTCTTTCACATCGGCAAAGCGTTCGTTCAGGTCTTTTTCAATGGCATTTAACATCGTCTTCTTGGCTGCTTTCCAACCGCGTACTTTCGCAAATGCATCCAGTTTTTCTCCCTGGATCTGGAGTACGGGTTTCAGGTTCAGCACAGTTCCGATGGCTGCGGCAGCCGGTGTGACCCTGCCGCCTTTTTTCAGGTACTTCAGCGTGTCTACTGTAATGTAGATGCTGGCCTGGAGTTTTTCTCTCTCCAGCACTTCTTTGATCTCTGCCGCGGATTTGCCCTGATCGCGCAGGTACATTGCGTCATACACAGACTGTTCCTGTGTGACGGAGATCCTCTGATTATCGACCACCTGTACCCTGCCTTTATACTCAGCCGCAATAGACAGGGCTGTAGCGCAGGTGCTGCTCAGTCCGCTGGACATCGGGATGCAGACGATCTCATCGTATTCTTTCAGGACTTTCTCCCACAGCTCCATCACATTTCCCGGAGAGGGCTGAGAGGTAGAGATATCCGAGTCGGCTCCCAGTTTCTCATAGAACTGCTCCTGTGTCAGCGTGATATCTTCATAATATATTTCTCCGTCGATGAAAAAGGGCATAGGGAGTACATAGATCCCGAGTTCTTTTCCCCGTTTCTGCGTAATTCCGCTGTTGCTGTCAGTAACGATAGCAATTTTACTCATTTCTTCTCTCCTGATTCTCAAGGCTGTTTTCTATAAACTGTCCTTTTGTTCTGATAACTCTAATTCTTGAAGCTGTGGATCGGAGCCGGTATCCGCCCTTTCCTGCTGATAAATGTCTCGCAGCCGAACTCATTGACCGGCATGATCGGGGCATATCCGAGAAGTCCGCCGAACTGTGCCGTCTCCCCGACGTCTTTTCCGATCACAGGGATCAGGCGCACGGCTGTCGTCTTCTGGTTTACCATACCGATCGCCATCTCGTCGGCAATGATACCGGAGATCGTACTTGCAGAAGTTTTTCCCGGAATGGCGATCATGTCAAGCCCCACCGAGCACACACAGGTCATAGCCTCCAGCTTTTCCAATGTCAGGGAGCCTGCATGGACTGCGTCGATCATCCCCTGATCCTCGCTGACCGGGATAAACGCGCCGCTTAAGCCGCCCACATAGGAAGACGCCATCACGCCGCCCTTTTTCACCTGGTCATTGAGCAGTGCCAGCGCTGCCGTTGTCCCCGGCGCTCCTACGCGCTCCAGACCGATCTCTTCAAGGATTTCCGCCACACTGTCGCCCACATCCGGCGTCGGTGCAAGGGAGAGATCCACGATGCCGAAGGGAACGCCCAGGCGCTGGGACGCCTCGCCGGCTACAAGCTGTCCGACGCGGGTCACCTTGAAAGCTGTCTTCTTGATCGTCTCGCAAAGCTCCTCAAAACCTTTGCCGCGCACTTTCTCAAGCGCTTTTTTCACTACTCCGGGGCCGCTGACTCCCACGTTGATCACGGCGTCAGCCTCCGTAACGCCGAGGAAAGCTCCTGCCATGAACGGATTGTCATCCGGTGCATTACAGAAGATCACGAGCTTTGCACATCCCAGAGAATCTCTGTCCTTTGTAGCCTCCGCCGTTGCTTTTACGATCTCACCGCACAGGCGCACGGCGTCCATATTAATACCTGTCTTTGTAGATCCTACATTGACAGAACTGCAGATACGCTCTGTGACCGCAAGCGCCTGAGGGATCGACCGGATCAGATTCTCATCGCTCTTTGTCATCGCTTTTGATACAAGCGCGGAATACCCGCCGATAAAGTTGACTCCCACTACTTCCGCCGCCCGGTCCAGAGTCTTCGCAATTTCTACGAAATCCTCCGGAGTCTTGCAGGCTGCTCCTCCGACCAGAGCGATGGGAGTGATGGAAATCCTCTTGTTCACGATCGGAATGCCGAATTCCTTCTCGATATCCTGTCCCACAGAGACAAGATCCTTTGCCGTTGTAGTGATCTTTTCATAGATCTTACGGTTCAGTTCCTTTAAGTCAGAGTCAATGCAGTCCAGAAGGCTGATCCCCAGAGTGATGGTCCTCACATCAAGGTTCTCGCTCTCGATCATCTTATTTGTCTCTGACACTTCATACATATTGATCATACAGCATTACCCCCGCAATCTACAGTCTGTGCATTTTCTCAAAGATTTCTTCTCTCTGGCAGTGGATGCTCACGCCGATCTCCTGTCCCAGCGTTTCCATCTCATCGCAGAGCGCCGTGAAGTCTTTGTCAAGATCTGTCACATCCGCGATCACCATCATATTAAAGTATCCCTGGACGATGGTCTGTGAAATATCCAGAATGTTGATCTTGTTCTCCGCAAGATAGGTACACACTTTTGCAACGATCCCGACTGTATCCTTGCCCAGCACTGTAACGATACATTTCTTCATCTTTATAATCCTCCCTGATCAAAATCATACTGTAATGATATCTGAAACGGTATCACGGCTGGCGACAAACATATCCAGATCCTCTCCCCGGTAATCATTGTCGGCAAGCGTGACTTCCAGTTTCACTGTCTCATATGCAAGCTTTGCATAATTGTTCTCTTTGCTCAGATGTCCAAGGACGATATGTTTCAGATCATCATGTAGTATATCACAAAGCAAACGCCCTGACAATTCATTTGAGAGATGCCCTCTGTCTCCTAAAATACGCTGTTTCAGATAATACGGATAGCCCCCGACCTCCAGCATATGTATATCGTGGTTGGCCTCCAGGAGCACTGCGTCCAGGTTCTGAAGATGCTCTACCGTGTAGTCGTCGTATTTTCCCAGATCCGTCGCCACAGCAACCGATTTCCCGCCGCATTCCAGACGGTAACCGGACGGCTCGTTGGCATCGTGGGAGATCGCAAAAGGGTTGACCGTCACATCCCCGAGTACGAACGCTTCGTCTGTGTGGATCGGATGGAGCAGTCCTTCCGGCATGCGCCCCAGTCCGGAATAGCTTAAGATGCCTTCAATGGTCCCCGGTGTCGCATAGATCGGGATCTCATATTTTCTGCTGAATACCCCCAGTCCCTGGATATGGTCGGAATGTTCATGGGTGATCAGGATCCCGTCAAGTTCATCCCCTTTGATCTCCAGTTTCTTCAGTCCTTCCTCTATTCTCTTCTTGCTGATCCCTGTATCGATGAGAAGATGCGTATCGTCGCTTCCCACATAGATACAGTTGCCGCTGCTTCCGCTGGCAATGCTGCACATTCTCATAACTGCAAATTATCTCCTATCTGTTTCTTTGTATTTTCAAAATCCCCGCTGTTGTCGATCACCACGCCGCAGGACGCACGGAACCGCTCCTCCTCCGGCTGGGATGCGATCATCTGAGATATCTTATCGTCTGTATATCCGCGTGATGCCTTCAGGCGCTCTCTCCGCACATTTTCATCCGTATAAATATACCACAGCTCGTCGCACAGCTCTTTTCCCACGTCGGGGAGAAGGGCTGCCTCAACTACATAGAGCTTCCTGCCTTCCTCCGCCTTGCTCCGTATATCCTGCTCCACCTGGCAGATCACTTCCGGGTGAACGATGCCGTTCAGCTGCGCCAGTTTTTCTTCATCGGCAAATACGATGCTTCCCAGAGCCGCACGGTCCAATTCTCCCTGTCCGTCAAGGATTCCTGTCCCGAACGCCTCCACGATCCGCTCGAAGCACCGGGTTCCTTTTTTCTGCAGGGCGCGCGCCGTCTCGTCCATCTGACAGATGACCGCGCCGTAAGCATCTTTCAGATACTCAAGCACTCTGCTTTTCCCTGATCCAACTCCTCCTGTGATTCCGATTACTTTCATTTTACTTTGCCTCGTACCAGTTCATTCCGGTATGCATGTCTGCGATCAGCGGCACAGAGAGATCCGCCGCGTGTTCCATCTTATCCTTCAGGATCTCTTTTACTTCTTCCACTTCATGTTCATCAGCTTCGATCAGAAGCTCGTCATGTACCTGCAGGATCAGTCTGGACTTGAGGTTCCTCTTTCTCAATTCCTCATCTACGCCGATCATGGCGATCTTTATGATATCAGCTGCCGTCCCCTGAATCGGTGCGTTCATAGCCACCCGTTCTCCGAAACTGCGCTGCATGAAATTACTGGATTTCAGCTCCGGCACCGGTCTTCTCCTGCCGAACAGGGTCACCGCATATCCTTTTTCCTTTGCATGTGCCACCGAGTCATCCAGGAACTTCTTGATCCCGGGATAAGTCTCAAAATAATGTTCGATATACTGAGCCGCTTCTTTCCTCGTGATGCTCAGATCCTGGCTCAGCCCGAAAGAACTGATCCCGTATACGATCCCGAAGTTCACTGCCTTGGCATTTCGCCTCTGAAGATCCGTCACTTCATCAAAAGGCGTGTGGAATACCTGGGACGCGGTCATCCTGTGGATATCTCTTGCATCCCTGTATGCCTGGATGAGCTGTTCATCTCCGGAGCAGTGCGCCAGGATCCTCAGCTCGATCTGGGAATAATCCGCATCCACGAACACATATCCCTCTCTCGGCACAAAGACTTTCCGGATCAGCCGGCCAAGCTCCATCCTTACAGGTATATTCTGAAGGTTGGGTTCCGTGCTGCTCAGTCTCCCGGTCGCGGTCACTGTCTGATTGAATTTCCCGTGTATCCGCCCGTCCGGCCCGATAAAGACCGCCAGCCCGTCCGCATAAGTTGATTTCAATTTGGCAAGCTGCCTGTACTCCAGGATCTTCGCCACGATCGGATGATCCGGCGCAAGCTTATCCAGCACGTCAGCCGCCGTCGAGTAGCCGGTCTTTGTCTTCTTCGCATGAGGCATCCCCAGCTTTTCAAACAAGATCACGCCCAGCTGCTTGGGGGAATTGATATTGAATTCCTCGCCCGCGAGATCATAGATTTCTTTTTCCAGCTCCACGATCCTCGTTCCCAACTGATCCCCGTATGCTTTCAGGGCCTGGGCCTCTACCTTCACGCCTGCCTGTTCCATATGATATAAGGTAAATATAAGCGGCATCTCGATATCGCGGAACAGGCGGTCCATCCCCGCATCCGCCAGTTTTTTCTCAAGGACCGGCACGGCCGCATAGGCAGTGTACGCCTCATAGCAGGATTTCGCGGTATCATCCAGCTTTTCATCAATCATAAGCCCCAGATGTTCTCTTGCCACATCTTCATAATCGTAATCACTTTTCAGCGGATTGAGCAGATAAGCCGCCACGATCATATCGAAACAGCCGCCGCACTTTACGCCGGGGAGAAAGGAAAGGAATTCTTTGAGCCCGCACATGGAAAAGCACTTCACTTTTCCGGCAAGGTGCGACAGATGTTCTGCCAGCTTTTCAAAATCCATATCCATATCACAGGGAATGGAGACGATCTTATCTTTTCCCCATGCAAGTGAGATCCGCCCGTATCCCGAAGGATGTGCGAACAGAGGCAGCACATTTCCCGGATCTTTGGAAAATGCAGCTCCCACGCACTCCGCTTTCTCCGCTTCGGCAAATACAGATGCAATCTCCTGCGGATCTGCCACTTCCCGGAAAGATGTCTCCACATCGTTAGACACTGTTTCCACATCAAACCTGCTGAGCATATTCTTGAACTGCAGCCTCTGGAACCATTCGTGGGCTGCGCTTGTATAAGGATTCCCGTGGCGGGCTTTCTCCAGGTCGAAATCAATATCCGCATGGATGTCGATGGTCGCCAGCACCTTGCTCATCTTCGCCTGTTCCCAGTACTCTTTCAGGTTTTTACTTGCTCTGGGCGGCTTTAATTCATCTGCATGCGTGTATGCATTCTCGATAGACTTGTACTGCTGTATGATCTTTGTGGCGGTCTTTTCGCCGATCCCCGGCACTCCCGGTATATTATCGGAAGCATCTCCCATCAATGCCTTCACATCGATAAATTCTTTCGGGGTGACGCCGTAATGTTCCTCGACATCTGCGGCATTGTAATCCTCAACCTCTGTCCTGCCCTGCTTTGTCTTCGGGATCCGGATCTTCACATGTTCCGTCGCCAGCTGAAGCGTATCACGGTCGCCGGATATGATGGATACATCCATTCCCTTTTCTTCGCACAGATGGGAGATCGTACCGAGCAGGTCATCCGCCTCCAGACCTTCTTTCTCGATGATCTCGATATCCATCGCCCGCAGTACTTCTTTGATCACGGGCACCTGCTGTCTTAATTCCTCCGCCATCGGTTTGCGTGTCCCTTTGTAATCCGCGTACATCTTATGCCGGAAAGTCGGCGCATGCACATCAAAAGTCACCGTCAGATACTCCGGCTGCTCCTCATCCAGTATCTTAAACATGATATTTAAAAAACCATAGACTGCATTCGTGTGCAGTCCCTCGGAATTCGTCAGGTCCGGTACTCCGTAAAACGCCCGGTTCAATATACTGTGTCCGTCTATCAGTACGATTTTTTCACTCATCAGATCCGCCTCCGTCTGTGTTCAGACGTGCTGCTGACTGCAGCCGTCTTTAACCATTAATCCAGTATACACTAAAAATCTCCTTTTTAAAAGGCTGTTTTTATGGTATCATGAGAAACACGGCGGTCAGATACGACCGCCAGGTACACGAACTCTTAATCAACAAAAGGAGAGCTGAAATGGACAGTATCATATTTGATGTAGACGGCACGATCTGGGATTCCACGGAATCCGTAGCAGCTTCATGGAATAAAGCGATCCGGGAATCTTCCGATCTGGATCTTACACTGGAGCCGGTTTCACTGAGCAGAGTATTCGGCAAGACCATGACTGAAATCGCCGATGCGCTTTTTCCGGCTTTAGAAAACGATAAACGCATGAAACTGCTCGATATATGTTTTGACGAGGAAAACCGGTATCTGGAAGACCACCCCGGCATCCTCTATCCGGGAGTTACAGAGACGATCAAAAGCCTCGCCCTTAAGTATCCGCTCTATATCGTCAGCAACTGTCAGTGCGGCTACATCGAAGTCATGCTCCGCACAACCGGCCTGGAACCATATATCAAAGACCATCTTTGCTTTGGGGAAACTCAGGTGTCCAAAGGCGAGACCATCCTCATGCTGATGGAGAAGAACGGTTTAAAATCTCCCGTATATGTAGGCGACACCCAGGGAGATGCCGATTCCTGTAAAACTGCCGGGATCCCATTTATCTTTGCAGAATATGGATTTGGCAATGTACCTGACGCCGGCACCCGTATACATACATTTTCCGAACTGGCTGAAATGTACCTGTAGCCTACCGGACCATACCTGCCGCTGATGCTTATATACCGGCTTCCGTCTGTAAATATGAGGCAGTCATCCCACATCCCATACATGTATACATGCAAGAAGACCGAAACAGCAGAATTTCCTGCCGTTCCGGTCTTCTTTTTTTGTATCATTTATCTATTTCACTTGTTCCGTTTCCTACAGTAATTATCGGACTATCTCAGACTTCTTCTCCTGATAAGAGCCATCATTCCAAGCGCTGCTGAAAGTCCCATCATAGCGATCCACAATCCCGGATTTCCTGTATCTCCGGTCTGCGGAGCCCTGCTGCCTGTACTTCCGTCATCCAGTGCAATGACATACGGGGAAAATCCGCTTACACTGATCACTGCCTGTCCGTTTTCTACTGTTGTTCTATACGTCTCATAGCTTCCATCATCGGAGTAATGCAGGATAACAACATTCTTTCCATTATATTCGGAACCGACGTGGAACGTAAGCTTTGCCTCTCCGTCCAGAGTGCCGGTAAGCGTGATATCATACACGCCAAGGATCACTTTTCCTTTCACCGGATCAGCTGATACATAAGAATCATACTGATCTGTATTCGGCTCAACAGCCGTGACATTCAGCACAGCATCCCCGGAAACATTTCCGCTGACCCGGATCCCCTGATCCAAATCCGCCAGTTCTTTTGCCGTTATACTATTACTGTCAGGTTTTTCTGTCGAAGCCGGCATCTTCTGCTCAACAGACTCCGATACAGTCGGTTTCACTGATCCCGATGTATTCACACTGCCGGAAGTCTTTCCCGGGTCCGAAGTATCTCCCGTTTCCAGGACGTTTCCTGCATCCGGTGTATCACCCTCATCTAAGGTGTTTCCCCCATACGAAGAATTTCCTGCCTCTGAGGTGTTTCCTCCATTCGGGATATTCCCCGCATCCGTGGTATCATCCGCATCCGAGGTGTTTCCTGCGTCCGGTGTATTTCCCGCACCTGGAGTATCATCCTCATCTGAGGTGTTCCCTGCATCCGGCGTATTTCCTGTATCCGGAGTGTTTCCACTATCCGGGGTATTTCCACCATCTGTGGTATTTCCGGTATCCGAAGCGTCTCCCGCTTCCGAAGTGTTTCCGCCGTCCGAAGCATCTCCCGCTTCTGATGCGTCTTCGCTGCCGCTTGACGGTATATTATCTGCCGGCGGTGCATCCTGCACATCATCCGACCCCTCATCTCCGCTGTCAGAGCTTCTTCCGAGATAATCATAATCTCCGCCTGCCGCGTCCAGCTCCCATGCGATCGCTGCCGCTTTCTCGCCCCAGTACGGATCAGATGCGTAGCTCACATTGATACCCTCGGCCTTATTGCCTAAGAGTTCCCCGTGATTCCGCCAGTCACTTGAGCTCAGATAGCCGTTTGCCATCCAGTTTGACATGAATTCACGTATACAATCTTCAACCGTTACAAAATAATTTGCACTTTCACCAGGCGACTTATCTACCGCATTCAGTCCAAACAGATTGTTCTTATTCATGCAGATACTGCTTGTCCCCCAGGCGCTCTCGTTTACCGCGATCCCCAGGGAAAGAAGTGCGTTCACGCTGTATTTGTCCTGATACTTCACAAAAAGCGTGCCTGTACCGAGAAGCTTGGAACTGGAGGATGAGATCTTTGATCCCAGGATACTGTTCAGTTCATCTCCGGTATAGTTCGTAGAACTGTTCATGTCCAGAAACTGGAAATGATTGTAAAACGGCTCGGCGTTTACCGCTGAACCCCCGTTCGAACCGTTCTGATAATCACTGAGCATTGTCTTATAATCCGTGTAAAAATAATGTCCGTCATAGCTGTAATATTTTGTCCCCTCGCTCAGATAAGACGGAGCCGGTCCATTATTGATCGAGGAACTCGGACTCTTATTCAGGTTATAAGAAATATAGTGGATCAGTTTTCCACCCGACACCTTATAATAGCTCACGTTATCCGCAACACTGCTGTAATCCAGCACCTGGACTTCTGACTCTTTCACAGTCCCGGTAACTCCTGCGAGCATGAAGCGGATATTGCCGCTGCCGTCTTTCCCGAGATATGCAGCGTCCGCGCCATAATCACCATTCGTGTAGCCGCTTCCCCCGGAATAAGTAAAGTCTGTCGTGTCATTGCTCTTCGTATTAAAGTTCACAACTTTCATGCTGACTGTACTTGCTGCCCGTGCGGAGAACAGAGCGATCCCGTTTTCCGGCAGTGCCTCTTTTGCTTCGCCGGCATCTTCGCTTTCAGCGTCCTGCGCGGCTTCATCTTCCGTGCTCCCGGCATCATTTTCATCTACTGTACCATCAGTCTCGCCGACCTCATAGATGCTGCCGTCTTCATCCATAGCAGTCACCGTCTCAAGACGCTGGCTGTTTTCATCCTGAAGTCCTGATGCTGCGGCACTCTCCCCTGTTTCTCCTGCCGCATAGCTTTCCATGCCCGGCAGTACAGTCAAGATCAAAGACATGAAAAGCGCACATATCAGTAATTTGTTTTTTCTCATCGTATGTATACTTCCCTCCTTACACCTTACTAATTATTTATGAATATAGATACTGATACATGTCTAGCTTAACATCATCTTTCACAAGATGCAAGCTAATTTTTCCCTCGATTGTATACTTGTATACAATCGAGGGATTATGTGGAAATCCGCATTTTCCGGTGTTCGTTTCCGGGGCGGATATCCGCTCATGCAGACATGATATCCTCCTACACCTGCTTATCGCGCAACATAAAAAGAGGACAACAGATATAGCTATGATCTGTTGTCCTCTTTTTATGCCGCTGGCCGGACTCGAACCGGCACGGGGTGAACCGCTTGATTTTGAGTCAAGTGCGTCTGCCAATTCCGCCACAGCGGCTTAACGCAGTCTTTGCTAAGACCACGTATGATTATACCATCAAAAAATATGCAATGCAACAACTATTTTTTTATCAGTTTCTTCCCGATATCAAAGCAGTCGAACGTGGCAAAATAGTCCGCCGGTGTCTCCGCTCTCCGGATCATCTGTACGCTGCCGTCCTCTTTCAGAAGTAGCTCTGCTGATTTCAGCTTTCCGTTATAGTTATATCCCATGGAAAATCCGTGCGCTCCTGCATCGTGGATCACGAGATAGTCCCCGATCTCGATCTTCGGGAGCATACGGTCGATGGCGAACTTATCATTATTCTCACACAGAGAGCCTGTCACATCATATTTATGATCGCACGGCGCATCCTCTTTTCCGAGCACGGTAATGTGATGATAAGCCCCGTACATAGCCGGGCGCATCAGGTTGACCGCGCAGGCATCTACGCCGATGTATTCTTTATAAGTGTGTTTCTCATGGATCGCTTTTGTCACAAGGCACCCGTACGGTCCCATCATATAGCGCCCCAGCTCGGTGTAGATCGCCACATCGCCCATCCCCGCCGGAACAAGCACCTCTTCGTAGACTTTACGAACGCCCTCGCCGATCGCGTATATATCATTCGGCTCCTGATCCGGTCTGTACGGAATACCGATACCGCCGGACAGGTTGATGAATTTAATGTGTACTCCCGCTTCTTTTGAAAGCCGTACCGCCTGCTCGAACAGCACCTTCGCCAACATCGGGTAGTAGTCGTTCGTCACTGTATTGCTCGCAAGGAACGCATGCAGTCCGAACTCTTTCGCGCCTTTTGCCTTCAGTGTCCTGTATGCCTCAAGGATCTGGTCCGCAGTCATGCCGTACTTGGCGTCCCCCGGATTATCCATGATATCATTGCTGATCTTAAAAAGCCCGCCCGGATTGAACCGGCAGCTGATCGTCTCCGGGATATGCCCGATCACCTTTTCCAGGAACTCGATATGCGTGATATCATCAAGATTGATGATCGCGCCCAACTTGTCAGCGAGGATAAAATCCTCCGCCGGCGTGTCATTGGAAGAAAACATAATGTCTTCTCCGGTAATGTCCAGCGCCTCTGACATCATCAGCTCCGTATAAGAGGAACAGTCGCAGCCGCAGCCGTACTCCTTTAAAATATTAATAAGGAACGGATTGGGCGTTGCCTTCACTGCAAAGTACTCTTTATATCCCGGATTCCATGAAAATGCTTCTTTCAGCGCCTTTGCATTCTCTCTGATCCCTTTCTCATCATAGAGATGGAACGGGGTCGGGTATGTCTTAACAATTTCTTCGACCTGTTCTTTCGTTACAAATGGTTTCTTTATCATCAGTCTTATCTCCTTATTTCATTCGGATCTGTTTACTCTACGGTTGCGATCCGCATCATATTGCTTGTCGCCGTGCGCTCCTGGCTGATATTCTGGGACGGGATCCCTGCCGTCAGCACGACCACATCTCCCGGCTCGATATACTGCTTCACCGTCGCCAGCTCGATCGCTCCGTTGCACATGTCGTCTGTCGTATTGTACTGGATCGTTTTGAGCGGGCGCACTCCCCAGTAAATGGACATTCTCCGCAGCGTCCTCGCGTTCGGAGTGATACCGAGGATCTCCTGTTTCGGGCGCAGGTTTGACACCACTCTTGTCGTCGCGCCGCTCACTGTCGGAGTGATGATACATTTTGCATTCAGGTTTGCAGCTGCCAGCACGGAAGAATATCCGATCGCGCTGGAGAGTCCGCTCTTTAACTGCTCGCCGGTCTTATTGAGCATTGTATCGTAGTCCAGATGCTGCTCTGTATTTTCGATAATGTGGACCATCATCTGCAGTGCTTCCAGAGGATATTTTCCCTGTGCCGTCTCTCCGGAAAGCATCACCGCATCTGTTCCGTCGTAAACAGCATTTGCCACATCCGTCACTTCCGCACGGGTCGGGCGCGGATTGCGGATCATAGAATCAAGCATCTGCGTCGCTGTGATGACAGTCTTAAAATTGTTGTTGCATTTCTGGATCATCATCTTCTGCAGATACGGCACTTCTTCCGCCGGGATCTCGACGCCGAGATCTCCTCTCGCCACCATGATCCCGTCTGCTGCGCGGATGATCTCGTCAATATTGCGGATCCCCTCTGCATTTTCGATCTTTGCGATAATCGGGATATACGGAGCGCCCAGCTCTTTCAGGTATGCCTTGATCTCAAGGACACACTCCGCATTTCTCACGAAAGATGCAGCGATAAAATCAATATCCTGCTCCACGCCGAACCTGATATCATCTTTATCTTTCTCTGTGATCGCAGGAAGGCGCACAGCCACATTCGGGACATTGACGCCTTTCTTTTCGCCGAGCTCTCCTCCGTTTACCACCTCGCAGCGGATCTCTTTCTCTGTCTTTGACACCACTTTCAGCCCGATCAGGCCGTCATCGATAAGGATGGTGCTTCCCCGGTCTACATCCTCCGGAAGTCCGGTATAAGTAATGGACACTTTCGTCTCATCGCCCACGATCTCCTCTGTCGTCAGCGTAAAAACCGCCCCGTTTTCCAGGATCACTTTCTTACCGTCTTTGAGCTTACCGGTACGGATCTCCGGCCCTTTCGTATCCAGGAGGATCGCCGTATTCGTATGAAGTTCTTCCCTGAGCTGCTTGAGCAGATCCATTCTGCTCTTCTGCTCTTCATGATCTCCATGTGAAAAGTTAAAACGGGCGACATCCATCCCGTTCAGCATCAGTTTTTTCATCAGTTCCCTGTCATTAGTATTCGGGCCCATCGTACATATTACTTTTGTTTTTTTCATAAATAATCCATTCCTTTCATGTCATACTGCACTGCTGTCGCTGAGATCTTCTCAGAATTTCAAACTTTTACTTTACATGTTCATGCGTAAATAAATGATCCTGGCAATACTCGTAATTGCCGTTGCATTTGGAGCAGAAACGGAACTCCAGGCACGGATCATCCAGTTCCGTGCGGCCGCAGACCGCGCAGCGGTGTTTCGCTCCGTTTGAATACTTCATATGAGGCGCCGACTGCCGCTTAAATTTCGCTTTCCTCGCCTGCTCTCTCGGGCCAAAACGTCTCATATTCCGGCTGGACAGGAAGAAGATAACAAAGTTGAGGAGCGATGCCCCGATCGCCACTTTCGTCATGAGTCCGCCCCGGAAGAAATAATATCCTGCCATCACCACATAGACAAGCGCCATCCATTTCATCTTGATGGGCAGGATAAAATACAGCAGCACTTCCATATTGGGATAAATCGCTGCAAAAGCAAGGAATATCGACATCGTGATATAGTTGGTGCTGACCATTCCGACCATGGACAGAGGCATTTCCACCCCGTATCTGAGCAGGAAATACACATACAGTCCGAATTCCGCGAGCACTGTAAACAGTAACCCGGAAAAGATATACACATTATACCGGAAACTTCCCCACGTTCTCTCGAGCGCTGTTCCAAGAGAATAATATAACAGCACAAGAAATGCAAGGGAAATGATGTTTGTCGTAGGCGGAATGAGTATCCATGAGATGATCCTCCACACCTGCCCTCTTAAGATCAGCGCAGGTTCCAGTGTAAGATACCCGATCATGTCAGGCATAAGATACACAATGCCGAAGCCGATCACATATCCGACAAGCAGATACACGGTCAGATTCGGGATCGCAAAACGTCCGTATTTTCTTTCTAATTTGTCAAGCCAGTTCAAAAGAATTACTCCTTACTTTTTAAATTTGTTCTCAGATTACATTTGTCAGTCCTGCAATTTGGCTGTCAATCCTCTACAATTGTACATTCCGCCTCAGTGTTTGTCAAACGGTTGTTATTTCTTTTCATGTGTTTAACATCATCTTTATATAATTTATCCATAACCTCAGGAATTATTTTGAAATACCTCATAATAATAACAATTGTCTTTTTAAAAATTCTGTCGTATAATGTATGGTGCTGCAAAATGTGGGAACACATTAAATAGGAAATAACACATATAAATCATACAGAAGATTGGAGAATTTATTAATGAATCCGAAAGAATTACATACTCTAGGGATCGATATCGGTTCCACAACAGTCAAGATTGCGATTCTGGACGAAGAAAACGAGGTACTCTTCTCCGACTATGAAAGGCATTATGCAAATATTCAGGAGACTCTGTCGGATCTTCTGGGGCGCGCCCTCTACAAACTCGGTCCGATCCATGTCTCCCCTGTCATCACCGGAAGCGGCGGCCTGACACTTGCCAAGAATCTCGGCGTTCCCTTCGTTCAGGAGGTCATCGCCGTGTCAACGGCGCTTCAGGACTACGCTCCCCAGACAGATGTCGCCATCGAGCTGGGCGGCGAGGACGCCAAGATCATCTATTTCGAAGGCGGCAATGTAGAGCAGAGAATGAACGGCGTCTGCGCCGGAGGTACGGGCTCCTTCATCGACCAGATGGCTTCCCTGCTTCAGACGGATGCGTCCGGTCTGAACGAATATGCCAAAAACTATAAGGCGCTTTACTCCATCGCTGCCCGCTGCGGCGTATTTGCGAAATCCGATATCCAGCCGCTCATCAACGACGGGGCGTCAAAGGAAGACCTTGCCGCGTCCATCTTTCAGGCAGTGGTCAACCAGACGATCAGCGGTCTTGCCTGCGGGAAACCGATCCGCGGCCACGTGGCATTTCTCGGAGGACCGCTTCACTTCCTCTCAGAGCTGCGCGCAGCCTTTATCCGCACCCTGAAGCTGGACGACGAGCACACGATCGCCCCGAACCATTCCCATCTGTTCGCCGCCATCGGTTCCGCCCTGAACTCAAAGAAGGATACTCCGGTAGCCTTAAGGGAACTCCAGAACAGACTGGAGCGCAAAGTAAAGATGGAGATCGAGGTAGAGCGTCTGGATCCCCTGTTCGCCACCAATGCGGAATATGAAGAATTTACCGCCCGCCACGCGAAGCACCAGGTGCCTGTTAAGGATCTGGCTACTTACCGCGGCAAGGCATTCCTCGGGATCGACGCCGGTTCCACGACTACAAAAGCCGCTCTGGTAGGGGAAGACGGAACGCTCCTCTACTCCTTCTACCACAACAATGACGGCGACCCGCTGGGAACGACCATCAGCGCCATCAAAGACATTTATGAGAAACTTCCGGAAGGTGTGGAGATCGTACACTCCTGTTCCACCGGCTACGGCGAAGCGCTGATCAAAGCGGCCCTCATGCTGGACGAAGGCGAAGTCGAGACAGTGGCGCACTACTATGCCGCCGCTTTCTTTGAGCCTGACGTGGACTGTATCCTTGATATCGGCGGCCAGGATATGAAATGTATCAAGATCAAGAATCAGACCGTTGACAGTGTGCAGCTCAATGAAGCCTGCTCCTCCGGATGCGGTTCTTTCATCGAGACATTCGCAAAGTCTCTGAACTATACAGTCGAAGACTTTGCGCACGAAGCGCTCTACGCGCAGAATCCGATCGACCTCGGCACGCGCTGTACGGTGTTCATGAACTCTAAAGTAAAACAGGCGCAGAAGGAGGGCGCTTCCGTCGCGGACATCTCCGCCGGGCTTGCCTACTCTGTCATCAAGAATGCGCTCTTTAAGGTGATCAAAGTATCCAGCGCGTCAGAGCTTGGGAACCATATCGTCGTACAGGGCGGTACGTTCTACAACAACGCCGTGCTCAGAAGCTTCGAAAAGATCGCGGACTGCGAGGCGATCCGCCCGGATATCGCCGGTATCATGGGAGCTTTCGGAGCAGCCCTGATCGCCCGCGAGAGATATACAGACTGCGAAGGTACGACCATGCTCTCCATCGACGAGATCAAAGACATGGAATACTCTACCACAATGACAAAATGCCGCGGATGTACCAACACCTGCCGTCTGACGATCAACCACTTCAGCGGCGGCCGTAAGTTCATCACCGGAAACCGCTGTGAGCGCGGACTCGGCAAGGAAAAATCAAAGAATACCATGCCGAACCTGTTCGACTACAAACTCCACCGGTATTTTGACTATGAGCCTCTCCCGGAAGAAGAAGCCAGACGCGGCGTGATCGGTATCCCGCGCGTCCTGAATATGTATGAGAACTACCCGTTCTGGTTTACATTTTTCACAAAACTGGGCTTCCGTGTGGTGCTCTCACCGGCTTCCACGAGAAAGATCTACGAGCTGGGCATCGAGTCCATCCCGAGTGAATCCGAGTGCTACCCTGCCAAGCTGGCGCACGGACATGTACAGTGGCTGATCAACAAAGGCGTAAAACATATCTTCTATCCGTCCGTTCCTTACGAGCGCAACGAATTTGAGGACGCCAACAACCACTACAACTGTCCGATCGTTACTTCCTATCCGGAGAACATCAAAAATAATATGGACCCGATCGTAAACGGAGAAGTGGATTTCATCCACCCGTTCCTCTCATTCCAGAGCGAGGAGACACTCTCCTACCGCCTGATCGATGAACTGGGAGGGAAATTCTCCTTAAGCGAGAGCGAGATCAAGTCCGCCGTGCACGACGCGTGGAACGAACTCGCCGCATGCCGCCAGGATATGCGCAGAAAAGGCGAGGAGACGATCAAGTTCTTAAATGACACCGGGAACCGCGGCATTGTCCTTGCAGGACGTCCGTATCATATCGATCCGGAGGTCAACCACGGACTGCCGGAGATGATCACATCCTACAACATCGCCGTGCTGACAGAGGACTCTGTCTCCCACTTAAATCCGGTGGAGCGTCCCTTAAACGTTATGGACCAGTGGATGTATCACTCCCGTCTGTACGCTGCCGCAAACTATGTGAAGACAACAGAGAATCTGGATCTCATCCAGCTCAACTCTTTCGGCTGCGGACTGGACGCGGTAACCACGGACGAGGTTGCAGATATCCTGACCGGATCCGATAAGATCTATACGACACTGAAGATCGATGAGGTCAACAACCTCGGGGCCGCCCGTATCCGCGTGCGCTCCCTGCTTGCCGCTATCCGTGTGCGCGAGCAGAAAAAGGCAGAGCGTACCATCCGTCCGGCTTCCATCGAGAAAGTGCCGTTTACGAAAGAGATGCGCAAGACTTACACCATCCTCTGCCCGCAGATGTCCCCGATCCACTTCGAACTGCTGGAACCTGCATTCAAGGCTGCCGGCTATAAGATCGAGGTGCTTCCCAATGACAACCGCCAGGCAGTTGACATGGGATTGAAATATGTAAACAACGACGCCTGCTATCCGTCCCTCATCGTTGTGGGACAGATCATGGACGCCATCCTCTCGGGAAATTACGACACTGACCACCTTGCCGTCATCATCAGCCAGACCGGAGGCGGCTGCCGTGCGTCCAACTATATCGGCTTTATCCGCCGCGCCCTGAAGAAAGCCGGATACGCGCACATCCCGGTCATCTCCATCAACTTAAGCGGTCTGGAGGCAAACCCGGGATTCAAGATCACAATTCCTCTTGCCGTGCGCATCGCCTATGCCGCAGTATTCGGAGACATCTTTATGAAATGCGTCTACCGGATGCGCCCCTACGAGGCAGTGCCCGGCACGACAAACGCGGTGCACCGCAAATGGGTTGAAGTAGTCCAGAAGTTTGTATCCGAAGGATATCCGTCACGCCGGAAGTTCAAAAAACTCTGCCGTGAGATCATCAATGACTTTGACAATATCGAGATCCTCGATATCAAGAAGCCGCGCGTGGGCGTGGTCGGCGAGATCCTTGTAAAATTCCTGCCGGCTGCCAACAACCATCTGGTAGACCTGTTGGAAGCAGAGGGAGCCGAAGCGGTCGTTCCCGACCTGATCGACTTCATGCAGTACTGCTTCTACAACCAGAACTTCAAAGTATCGCACCTGGGCTTCAAGAAGTCCAAAGCCCTGATCGGCAATCTGGGAATCGCTGCCGTAGAGTGGCTTCGCTCACCGGCGTCCAAAGCATTTGCCGAGAGCAAGCACTTTGACCCGCCGGCTCACATCGAAGATCTGGCGAGGATGGCGTCCGAGATTGTGTCCATCGGAAACCAGACCGGAGAAGGATGGTTCCTGACCGGAGAGATGCTG
>DWVY01000016.1 GCA_019119995.1 Candidatus Mediterraneibacter faecavium
ATTCAAGTAGCACCGCTTTATAAGCGGACCAGTAACAATGCTTGCGATACCCGCCCTTTTGGGCGAGCATGTAACCGGCCCTTATGAGGGCCAACCCAAACCACCACTTGAAGTGGTGGTTGTGACTTAGAAAATACCGGCAGATCATGTGACCTGCCGGCAGCCGGTTTATTCCGTTCCCTTGTTGAACCCTTTCCGCTTCTTCGCCTTCTCGATCAGTTCTTTCGCCTCCTCGAACGCTTCGGGGAGGTATTCTTCGGTCCATTCTTTCCCGGCTTTTTCCTTTTTCTTTATCTCTTCCCAGCTTTCCTGTGAACCGTCCGTACCCGGACCGCCGGAATCTCCGAAGACGTGAGGATGGCGGCGTATCATCTTGTCGATGATGGACTGGATCACGTCGTCCATGGTGAAGAGCCCTTCTTCCTCCGCGATCCGTGCGTGGATGACCACCTGCATGAGCAGGTCGCCAAGCTCTTCTTTCAGATTGTCAGCATCCCCGGTCCGGTCAAGGATATTGATGCCGCAGATGACTTCCGCCGCTTCCTCGATGCACGTTTTTTTTAGGCTCATGTGCGTCTGTACGCGGTCCCACGGGCATCCGTCCGGCGCCCGGAGACGTGCGATCACTTGTTCAAATTCTTCAAATTTTGTCATAACTGTTTCACCATACATTCTTTCCTGTAAAATGCGACTCCATATTTCAGGATATCAGAATAGCCTTCCTGCCTGAGTTCTTCTTCATATTTCTGGTCTTTGATCTGTTTTAATGCTTCATCGCATTTGCTCTCCAGCTCCTGATACGTGCGGGCGACTTTGATCTCCAGGATGACGGCTTTCCCGCGGACGCTTGGGTATTTCAGTATAATGTCAGGACGCCCGTTTCCGGATTCACGGTTGGAGAGTACGATATAATTTCCGATATTTTTGAGCATCCCGGCAAGGAAGCCGTGGTAATAGCTCTCCTGATAATCATAGAAGCTGATCGTTTCCATCAGATTGTCAGAGAGGATCTGCGCTATTGTTTCGCAGTCGCCGTTTAAGATGCTCTGATAGAGCGGGGTGAGTTCTTTTTCTTTTGTTTTCTCCTCGAACCAGCGCAGAACGGTATTTTTATAGATATAACGCACCTCGCTGTTGGGAATTGCCATTTCAACCAGAATATCCTCGCCTTCCTGACGTTCGCTGATCTTTTTCAGATAACCTGTAAAAAATAGAAAATTCCACAGGTTTTCCTGAGTGGAGTCCATGTCGTCATAAGTGATATCCTCGTGGATTGCCTTTGTGATCGTCTTCCCCTCGATCAGGGATTCAATCTCCTGCTTGACTGACAGATCCGCCCGTTCCACGAGTGTGCGGACAATGCTGTTGGAACTTGTGTTGGACCAGTACGGCTTTAACAGTGCATTTTTGTCTTTGTAACAGGAGTTTGCATAATTGATGACACTCCACGGATTGTATACCTCTGTATCGCCAAACCGATATCCGTCATACCATACTTTTACTGCGTCGATATTTTCTTCGAGTCCGTAATGTGAAAGTGTTCGAGTGACCTCATCCTGCGTAAAACCAAAGTGTTCGGCGTAAGTTGTATCCATGATTGAAACAATATTCAGGTTATTTAATCCAGTGAATATTGATTCTTTACTGATGCGCAGGCATCCGGTGACAACGGCAAATTCCAGCGTATCGTTTGTCTTAAGCGCAGACTCAAACAGCGATCGGATCAGACGCACCATTCTATCATAGAATCCGCTGAAATAAGCATTTTCCAGAGGAACATCATATTCATCGATCAGAATAATTGATTTTTTCCCGTAGAAAGTATACAGGCATTCTGAGAGAAATTTCAGGGCTGTCAAGTATTCCTCGTCTCTGGCTGCCTGTACAGCGAAACGATAGTATTTTTCACGGGTTTCTGTGGCAGGCAGCTTTTCCAGAAGATCACTGTGCCGGTTGAATTCCCGCCCGATCTCTTCTTTGAGACAGTAGAAAGCTGATTCATAACTTCCCTGTTTCATGGATTTTAATGACAGGAATATGACAGGGTACTGACCGCTTTCTTTCAGATATTTTTCTCCGGCCCCCATGATCTTGGTACCTGCGAACAGATGCAGGTGGTCTTTCTCTGACTTCTCAAAGAAACAGCGAAGCATACTCATGTTGAGCGTTTTTCCGAAACGCCTCGGGCGGGTGAAGAGATTAACTTCCCCGTGCATGTCAATAAGATCTTTGATAAACAGTGTTTTATCCACATAGTAGTAGCCTTTTTCAATCAGTTTTTTAAAATTATCCACTCCAATCGGCAGCGGTGTCCATTCCATACAGAAACGCCTCCTCTCTGTTCGTCGTAAGTCAATCTTACTACGTTTGAAAAATCGGTGCAAGATGTTACCGCTCCTGTCTTGCAATCAGTTATGCACGGATGTATATTATTCAGTAAAAGAATTCAAAACAGGAAAATGGAGATGACATATTATGGAGGAACTGATCCGGGAAAAGAGAAAGATTCTGGTAGTAATGCTGTCATTGTGCGTGCTGTTTTATTTTATCCTGACAATCCTGCTCCCGGTTACTTACGTGCGGCGGTTTTCCGTTTTGTCTTTGGTTCCGGACAGGCATGTGATAGAATGTTATGTTCCCGGAAAGGCGATAGAGACCATCCTGTCAGATCATCTGGAAAAGTCGGAGATCACTTACAGCCCGCAGGGTGACGGGACTCTGGTGAAAATAGAAACCCAGACTGCGGAGCTGCTTGGAAAGATAGAGATCGGAATCCAGTTTATACCGGAAGATAAAACGGAACTTCTTACGAAATACTCCGACAGTTCAGATGATGTGGCGTATGAGATACTGGAATATACGGGAAAGTCGCCGATTCCTGATGTGTACGATCAGGCGGCGGGAGGAAGCTGGGGTGCCTCCGGCGCAATGGGCGTCAGTCTGCTGGGGCTTGTCGCTGCGCTTGTCATCGACAGTTGGAAAACGGATCGGATCCGGAGAAAGAACCTGCAATACGGAGCGTTGGAAGATATGGCGTCCGCTTATCTGAGATGGCATGTACAGCGGTTTGTTCCGCAGGAGAGGAAACTCTGGATGAAACAGAAGCTAAAAAGACGGATACTGCTGTCAGATATTCTTACAGCAGTATATATCTTACTCGTCTCCGGGGGCTTCCTGTGGCCGGGGATCCTGATAAAGATATGGGAATTTATAGCGGCTATGATCGTTGCGCTTCTTGTCACCAGTGCGGCAACAGGCATAAGTAAAAAAGCCCTCATCCATGCAGTGCGCCGCATCGGACTTTCGGAAGAAACGGCGGCGGATATCTGGTGGTGTATGTACTGTCTCCATGCATTTGACGGAAGACGCGGAGAGGTATGGTCAGTCTCGGATATCAATAAGGCTTTTATCATGACATATATGGGCTATCCGGAGGAGTCCTATAAGTTTGCGGAAGGGATCTGGAAAAGGTTCGGATGGAAGCTGACGGAGGGAGAATGCTACTTCATGTACCACCTGATCCAGCAGACGAACTGCCGGCTGCTCGGGAAAGCGGAAGAGGAGAAGGAGCACCGCTGGGAGATGGAGAAGGAGAAGAACCGCAGGCCGAAAAAGGCTCTGTACCAGAAACTTCTGAAAACAGCAGAAAGTATAAAATAAAGAGAATAAAGTAAGCAGCAGGAAAAGATAAAGAAAAGATCCCGCGGATCATCCTGTGATAAGCGGGATCTTTTCCTCTATATGGAATGTCTTCTATGATAGAATGTCATCTATGTGTAAGGTAAGCTGTTGTATGGTCAGTTTTCCGTATAATTTACGCCTGTCTCTTTATCAAAGAAATGCATCTTGGACGGCATGAATACGAAGTTGATCCGGTCGCCGATCTGGCTGATCTCGTACTTGGATACACGGGCCACAGCCTGTGTGCCGCCGAAGTTGAAGTACAGGTTGTTCTCATTTCCCATAACCTCTGTATCCGTGATGACTGCGTGCTGGGCGTTGGCTTTGTTGAGCTCCATGTTCTGCGCATCCAGTTTGATATCCTCGCCGCGGATGCCGAGGATCATTTCGCCCTGACGTCCGTTCAGTTTCTTCAGCATACCGTCGGACAGTGTCATCGTGCTGCCGTCGGCAAATTTCACGGTGCCTTTGTCAACTGTCACATCGAAGAAGTTCATCTGCGGGGATCCGATGAATCCTGCTACGAACTGGTTTACCGGATGATCGTAGAGTTCCATTGGTTTTCCGACCTGCTGGATCACGCCGTCTTTCATGATGACGATGCGGTCCGCCATTGTCATAGCCTCTACCTGATCGTGTGTTACATAGATCGTAGTAGCGCCGATCTGTCTGTGGAGCTTGCTGATCTCTGTCCTCATGCTGACACGGAGCTTGGCGTCCAGGTTGGAGAGCGGTTCGTCCATGAGGAACACTTTGGAGTTCTTTACGATGGCGCGTCCGAGGGCGACTCTCTGGCGCTGGCCTCCGGAGAGGTTCTTCGGTTTGCGGTAGCGGTATTCTTCCAGTCCGAGGATCTTGATCGCCCAGTCTACTTTCTGCTTGATCTGATCTTTGGGCATTTTCAGATTCTTCAGGCCGTATCCGATGTTCTTCTCTACCGTCATGTGCGGATAGAGGGCGTAGTTCTGGAATACCATGGAGATGCCTCTGTCTCTCGGCGCCACTTCGTTAACTTTTTTGCCATCGATGTAGAGCTCGCCGCCGGTGATCTCCTCGAAGCCTGCGATCATACGCAGCGTCGTAGATTTCCCGCAGCCGGACGGGCCGACAAATGCGATGAATTCTTTCTCTTCAACATTGAGATTAAAGTTGTCTACGGTGTTTTTATCTGATCCGGGATACATTTTACATACATTTTTAAATTCTATAAAACTCATTTCCTTATCCTTCCTTTGAACCTGTTGATGTAACACCTTCTACGATCTGCTTCGAGAACAGGGAGTAGATGATGATGACCGGTATTGTAACAAGAGTAATAACTGCGAGCGTCTGTCCCATTGTCGTATTCTCATTGGATGTGATGGAGTTCAGACCGATCTGGGCTGTCAGCAGATCGCTTGAGGTAAATACAAGCGACGGCCAGAGGTAGTCGTTCCACACATTCAGGAAAGTGAATACGCTGACAGTTGCCACAACTGTTTTGGACATCGGCAGGACCATGGTGAAGAAGTATTTCACCGGGCCGCAGTAGTCGAGCTGCGCCGCCTCGTACACATCGTCCGGCAGGCTTACGAATACCTGGCGGAACAGGAAGATGTTGAACGGGTTGACGATCAGCGGCAGGATATAACCGACGATCGTGTTCAGGAGACCGGCTTTCGCGATGATCAGGAAGTGGATCGTGATGACCGTCTCTGTCGGTACGATGAGCAGCATGATGATGATCATGAGCCACTGGTCGCGGAACGGGAACTTGATCTTCGCGAGGGCATATCCGGCAAGGCCGTTTACGATGATGCTTAAGACGATCAGGATCGCCGCGTATAAGAGTGTGTTGCCCATGTATCTGAGGAAATTTGTATCGGTTATGATGGATACATAGTTCTCAAAGAAGTTTCCGTTCAGCGCCGGGGGGATGAACGCCGCGATGGAGTTCATGTCGGCCGTGATCGCTGCGTCCGGCTTAAAGGAGTTGGCAAGCATCCAGATGACCGGGAACAGGAAGAAGACCGAGAGCACCAGCAGAACGGCTACAAGGATCCAGTTAATTCGCTTTTGCTTTTTTGTTACCATGTTTTCTCTCCTCCTTGTCCTTAGTCAGTACATTCTGAATGATCGTCAGGATGACGACGAATACGGTAAATACGATCGCCATTGTAGACGCAAGTCCCATCTCCCAGTTGACCGTGCCCGTCTCGTAAATGTCGTATACGATCGTGTAGGTCGAGTGATCCGGACCTCCTCCGGTCATGACCATCGGCTGAACCAGCATACGGAACGCGCCGATCGTGACTGTGATGAATACGAAGATGCACAGCGGTTTCAGTTCCGGAAGCGTGATGTCCTTGAATTTCTGCCAGCCGCTTGCGTGATCCATCTCCGCCGCCTCATAGAGCGCGGGATTGATGTTCTGCAGGCCGCCCAGGAAGATGATCATCTGGTAGCCCACGCCCTGCCATACGCTCATGATCGCGATGGACGGGAGCGCCTGATCGGCGCTGTGGATAAACGGCTGCGCGTCGATGCCGAAATTCGCGAGCAGTGTGTTCAGGATACCCTCCGGGCTGTAGATCTGCATCCACAGTGTGGACACGACAGCCAGGGACATGACCACAGGTACGAAAAATGCTACTTTAAAATATTTCTTGCAGTGTGCCGCCTTGTTGATCGCAAGTGCGAGCAGCAGTGCGCCGCCGCACTGGAGCGGCACGATGATGATAACGAATTTTACAGTGTTTAAAAATGACTGTACAAAAAGGTCGTCCTTAAATATATTGATGTAGTTTTCCAGTCCTACAAAATGCGTCAGCTCGGGATTCAGTGCGAAGTAATCGGTAAAGCTGAATCCGAATGTGAGCAGCATCGGCAGGAATAAAAACAGTGTCAGCAGTACAAGTGCAGGGCCGAAAAACGCCATTCCCAA
This sequence comes from Candidatus Mediterraneibacter faecavium, assembly GCA_019119995.1. Taxonomy (GTDB): domain Bacteria; phylum Bacillota; class Clostridia; order Lachnospirales; family Lachnospiraceae; genus Mediterraneibacter; species Mediterraneibacter faecavium. The sequence goes on from DWVY01000016.1 coordinate 6,605, forward strand.
GATTGAATTCTTTTTCTTCATAGTTTATTCCCTCGTATAACGTTCCAGTTTCTGATCGATCCGTTCCACGGCTTTGTCAAGCTCTTCATCCACATCCTTGCCGCTTAGAGCCACGCTTTCCAGAACCTCCTGGAAGCTGGTGCTCACCTGCGGATATACCGGAGTCTTCGGACGGGGATGACCGTAAGTGCTCAGCTGATCGTATAGAGCGCTGTAGTTCTCGTCTGTCTGGAAGACGTCGATATTTTCAAATGCTTCATATGTAGACGGGAAGTTCTTTGTCATATCCCAGATGCGGATACCGCTCTCCACGCCGCTCATCCATTTGACAAGCTCTGTGGCTCCCTCGATGTCTTTTGTCTCCGAGGATGCGGCGAATGCCCAGGAGCCGGTCGGCGTATATGTTTCCCCGTCCCAGTCGTCGCTTACGATATAGGGAGCGACGCCGAGGTTGAGATCGGGATAGCTTGTGTAGACCGTGTTGACTTCCCATGCTCCGTCGAACTTGAAGGCGGCTCTTCCGCTCTCAAAGAGGTGGTCGATGGGAGCTTCCGACATATATTCATTCTCCACGATAGTACGGAAATACTGCATCGCGGCTTTTGTCTGGTCGGAATTGAAGTAACCGTCCACGGTCAGTCCGTCGTCGCTTACCAGCTCGCCGCCGCCGGACCAGACGAAAGGAGCGAAGTAGTAGATACTTGTCTCGCCTACCGGGAATGTCATGTCGAGCGGGTAGCCGTCTTTCTCATCCATGAGAGGCTTGAGTTCCTCGAGAATGTCAAGAAATTCGGACCATGTCCACGGGTCATCCGCATCCGGGATCTCAATGCCGGCTTCCTTGATGATATCTTTGTTATAGTAGAAACCCACGCTGGATTCCATGACGCCGAGAGCGTAAAGATCGTCGTTTACCGTTCCCTGTTCGATGATCGAGGGAAGATATTCGCTTTCTTCTTCCTCCGTCAGGTCAGCCAGGGGCTGGATGATGCCGTTGGCAGCGTATGCGGATATGTTCGGTCCGTCTACTGTAAGTACGTCCGGCAGTCCGCCTGCCATGACAGAAGCATTTACCTTATCTGAGTAACCGCCGCCGCTGTCATTTCTCGGCACGAACTCGATGTCCGCAAAATACTGTCCGTCGTAAGCCTCGTTAAAAGTTTCTACCGATTCTTTGTAAGCCTGTCCCTCCTCTGTGTCCTCGATCGAGTGAACCCATATGGAGAGGTACTCTTCACCTTCGTCGTATCCGGCGATATCTCCCGGTTCGGGATCTTTCTGCTGACAGCCGGCAAGACTGGCTGCGGCGAAGAGCGTCACCGTCAGGTACAGCAATCGTCTTCTCATTCCATCTCCTCCTTTTGATGATAAATCTTTATGCGGAACCGTTGTGTTACCGGTTAAGTAACCGGTTCCTTTAATGCAATCGTAGTCCTTAAGAGCACATATGTCAACGGAAAGATGTATTTTCGGCAGATGTCATATTTTTGCAGTCTTCATTCTGTGCACATTTCACAAAACCGGTAAAGTGACCGGTTACTTATTGATTTTTCCGTTCCTTGTCTGTTATACTGTAGTCATTGGAAGACCGATGTCCCAGGCGGACAGCGGCCGGCGTGAACGGAAATATCCTATTAATAAATATGAGAGGCAGATGAACTGATATGAAGACGAAGAAAGTGACATTTACGGATATCGCAAAGTATACCGGCTTCTCCAAGACTACGATCTCCCGGTATTTCAATGATCCGGATTCACTTACACTGGAAAACCAGCAGAAGATAGCGGAGGCTCTGGAGAATCTTGACTATAAGGAAAACAAAGTGGGAAGGATCCTTGCCAGCGGCAGGACGGAGTTCGTCGGCGTGATCATCCCCAACCTTTATATGCATTATTATTCGGAGATGCTCAACCAGATCCTTTCTACTTATGAGAAGTACGGGTACAAATTCCTCGTATTCGCGGGAAATGAGAAGGCGGATGTGGAGAGAAAATATATTGAAGAGCTGATGGCTTACAATATAGAAGGGATGATCGTCTTAAGTCCGACGATCCCGTCCGAAGAGCTTGCTTCCTATCATGTGCCGGTGGTGGGGATCGAGCGGGAGGATCAGTACATTTCCAGCGTCAATACGGACAACTATATGGGCGGCGTGCAGGCCGCCAGCCTGCTCAGGAAGAGCGGCTGCGATATCCTGATCCATGTAAACGGCAACATCCCAGACAGCGCTCCTGCGTCAGGGCGTATCCGGGGGGTTGTGGACGTCTGCGAGGAATATAACGTGCCGTATGAGCTGATCCTGAGACATCTGGGCAATTCATTCGAGGAAAACAGAGAGAAGATCAAAGAAGTCATAGACCTGTTGGAGCAGAAGTATCCGGATCAGAAGAAAGGGATCTTCATGCCCAACGATACCCATGCCAATGTACTGTTAAACCTGCTTTTCCAGAGATACGGCAGGCTGCCGGAGACATACCAGATCATCGGCTTTGATAATTCACCGATCTCAAGGGAGGCAGTCATCCCCACGAGCACGGTAGGGCAGCAGATCTCCGTGATCGCGAACGAGGCGATGAAGATTTTGTCAGAGCAGATGGAGGAGCGCAAGAAGAGAAGACCGGAGCCGCTAAAGGAACCGGTGCATAAAGTGATCCCGCCGATCCTGATCCGCAGGGAAACGACGGCGTGAGAGGAGATACCGGCACTGTCCGGTGGTTTTGCACGAGCGGGCATCCGACGGGAAACGAACCATATACAGAATAACAGATTGAAAAGGAGACAAGACCAATGAGCCAGACTTTACGTGATGCAAGAAAATATGAAGAGACGAGAGAAAGACAGATAAAAGACGAACCGAGACCGGCGTTCCATCTGTCCACCCGCGTAGGGTGGCTGAACGATCCGAACGGATTTTCCTATTATAACGGGGAGTACCACCTGTTCTATCAATACCACCCCTATGATTCCCACTGGGGTCCGATGCACTGGGGCCACGCGGTGAGCAGCGATCTGCTCCACTGGCGGTATCTTCCGGCAGCCCTTGCGCCGGATACGGATTATGACAGGGACGGATGCTTCTCAGGAAGCGCGGTCAGTCTTGACGACGGCAGACATCTTCTGATGTATACGGGCGTGGTGAAAGAGACCCAGCCGGACGGAAGCGTGCGCGAGGTGCAGAGACAGTGCATTGCCACAGGAGACGGAACGGATTATGAGAAATACGCGGGAAACCCCGTACTTACAGAGGCGGACCTGCCGGAGGGCGGCAGCCGCTTTGATTTCCGCGATCCGCGGATCTGGAGGACAGAGGATGGAACATTCCGCTGTGTGATAGGAAACTGTACGCCGGATAAGGACGGGAGGATCCTCCTTTTCAGCAGCAGGGACGGATTTGAGTGGAAGTTCGAGAAAACTCTGATCAGCAACAACGGACGTTTCGGCCGGATGTGGGAGTGCCCGGATTTCTTTGAACTGGACGGTAAACAGGTACTGCTTGTCAGCCCGCAGGATATGCTGCCGCAGGGGTTTGAATACCATAACGGAAACGGGACGGTATGCATTACAGGAAATTATGATAAGGAAACGGATACATTTACGGAAGAGACGGATCAGGCGATCGATTACGGGATCGATTTTTACGCCCCGCAGACCGTGCTGGCGCCGGACGGACGCAGGATCATGATCGGCTGGATGCAGAACTGGGATACATGCAACCTTCATTCTCCGGAGAAACCGTGGTTCGGGCAGATGAGCCTGCCAAGAGAACTGTCGGTAAAGGACGGACGCCTGATCCAGAAGCCGATCCGTGAACTTGAGCAGATGCGGACGAATAAAGTGAGTTATGAAAATGCAGCGGTATCTGATGTGATCCGTCTGGACGGTGTGAAAGGACGCCGGATCGATATGGAACTGAGCCTGCGCCCGGCAGAAGGAGAAGAGATGTACCGCAAGTTTGCCGTGCGTTTTGCACAGAACGATACCTGCCATACGGCTGTCAGCTTCCGCCCCCACGAATCCATACTCAAAGTCGACCGGAAGTTCTCCGGCTCCAGAAGGGCGATCATCCACCAGCGCAGAAGTCTGGTCAACAGTGAAGACGGGAAGATCAGACTGCGCATTATACTGGATAATTTCAGTGTGGAAGTGTTCGTAAATGACGGGGAGCAGGTGCTTTCGGCAACATTGTACACGGATGTATCCGCTGACGGGATCTCATTTTATGCGGACGGGAAAGCGGTGGTCGATGTTGTGAAATATGACCTTATTTAATTGACTTGTTTGTGGAGAACGGCTATAATATATGCAACCAGAGAGTCGTTGCCAGCATATATCTGGCCGCTGGTAGTTGTGAATTAAAAATAGTGCCTTACTTTACCAGAGTGGAGGGCACTATTTTTTATGCCTGAAAATTGTTATAACAAGAGTCATCGAATCTTCGTCTGCTTCCGGTACTGCAGCGGCGTCACTCCGTATTGTTTCTTAAACACATTCTGAAAATAGGACTGGCTGGAGAAGCAGAGAAAGCTGCTGATCTCGGCCAGGCTTTTTTCGCTGTAGGTGAGAAGGCTCTTCGCCTCCTCCAGCTTGCACCGCATAATGTAGGCGCCCATCTGGATGCCCAGCTCGCTTTTAAAATGCTTCATCATATAGGAACTGCTCCGGTTCACATGGGCGGCAGCGTCTTCGATGGAAATGGATTCGTTGGTATGCTCCCGGATGTAGGTCATACACTTGTAGACGTCGGGGGAGATGCCATCCGGAATGTGATGCTCGCCGGAACGCTGGCAGAAATCCATGAGCATGACGTATTGAAGCTGATTGATCCTTTCAATCTTGGTCAGCTGCTCGCATTCCTGTATGTAGTAGTCCATGAGCTGATAGGTCTTTTCCACATCCACGCCGCCGGGGATGGCTCCCATCATTCCTGCCTTTGTCACCACGGAGATAAATACATTCTTTGCATGGCGCAGGGGAGAAGCCGCCATTTTCCCTTCTTTTAAGGGCGGTCTTGTGGCGCTCAGGAATTTCTTCAGTTTCTCTGTATTGCCCTCTTTGACGAGCTGATATAATTCCAGTTCGAAATAATAGGAATTGTGCGTGTTTTCTTCTTCCTGATCTTCTGCCATGCGGCCGGTCTGCTGTTCTTTCCGGCTTCTGATATCAAGGTCATCCTCTGAGAAGAACTTTCCCATATCGACTGTCTTGTGGTTGAGGCATTGATGCAAAAGCGCAAGGTACTGGGCAAACTGAGTCTGGCTGAGGCGCGGCACTGCATATATCATCTCAATAAAGAGCTCACGCTGTTCAAGAGGAACTGCGGCGCCTTTTACAGCCTGACGGATGATCTCGTCCGTGACGGGAACGCTGAAGACAGGACCGAGGATCAGGTCATATCCGGTGCCCTCGACCATGATGCGGCCGTATTCGATATCCGGGTAATCCCCGCAGAAGCAGGGGTTGTTCTCCTCATTCATAGGGAACTGTTCTCGGTAAATACAGGAGTTGTGCCAAGAATATCATGCAAAGAGGAGTATATGGCATGATCATTTTTGGTCAGCGTTACCGGGATATTTGTGGCTGAATAAAAATTTCTGCACAGGGCGATGTAGTCCATTTCCATAATGCATCTCTTCCTTTTCTCTTTCTTTATCCCTTATCTTACAATTCCAAGAAGAATTTTGCAATATTATAAAGCAGATGTTTCGACAGAGGGGAAGTATAATATCTACAATTGTCCGCCAAAAGCTATTTCGAGCTTGGAGACCGGAAAGTACTGTTTCTGGAAACTCCGGGACATACGCAGGGGAGCATCTGCCTGTTCGATGAGAAAAACTCCCTGTCAATAGTAAACAAAACTAAAAAATACAGGAAAGCAGTAAAAATCCGGGTATATCGCAGGCGGGTATACCCGGATTTTATAATCGGCTGCCTTCTGAATCTTAAGCCTGACAGGAACTGAGTTTTTCAATGAGACATTCATGTTTTTTCGTCTGCCTGTTATAATTAATTCCTACAAGCAGCAGATTATCTTTATATTCATCTAATACACCTGTATAATTTTTCTCTTTTATCTGTTGGATTGCCCCCTGCGCCGAGCAATCCCATTTCAGCTCCACCAGCATAGCCGGCTTGCCGGTGTGTTTTCTGGGAATAAACGCCATATCCGCGAAGCCTTTTCCCGCCGGACATTCTCTGATCAGGGTATAGTCTTTCTGCGCCGTGTAATATGCGATTGTTATTACGCAGCTTAATGCGGTTTCATTATTATACGTTAAGATAGAAGTGTTCTCCATATGAGTCCTGTCCAGTTCTTCCGCCACAATATCTGCTTCCTGCCGGATCGTCGCGTCCAGAAGTCTATCCGATGCAGCTAAGGCGGATGATATTCCCTTCCATCCGCTGAACTCCACAGAGTTTTTGAATTCATCCGCAACTTCCTGATTGGGAATATAGATTTCTTTCTTTTCTGAGTCGTACGCAAGATATCCAAGATGGATCAAAAGGGTCAGGACGTCGTCTTTTCCGTTTATATTCAGCATGTCATTTTGGAAAGTACGCGTATTGATCTTACAGCGCAGACCGCCCAGCATAGATACAATAGCTTCTTTTAGTCCGTCCAGATCCATATCTATATAGTATTTTAGGGACTCATATGTCTCAGTTTCCGTCCAGTAATCTCCGAACTCATTGTTTTGTATTGCCTGGATAATTGAGTTTGGACTGTAAACGGAATGCACTTTACTAAAAGAATATCCGTCATACCACTTCTTTGCATCATCAAAATCCATGTCAAATCTTTCGCAGAGTTCCCTTACTTCTTTTTCGGTGAATCCTACATATTCGGCAAGTTTCTGCGGCTGTATCATGGTATATTCCCGAAAGTCCGTTAAGGCGGACTGGGTGCCGTATTTTTTTATCGGCAGAATTCCTGTCATATATGCAGCTTCGATCATCTTATCCGTCAGGCTGCTTTTAAAGAGCCCGCGGAGAAGCTGGAGATATTCTTTCTGAAGATCAACGTCAGCTGTGGCTTCCCGAAAAAGCGCATCCCATTCGTCGATGATAATAATAAATTTATCTCCTGCGGCGTCGCTGATATCGCTTAAAGCAATGGGAAGAGAACGCTGTTCTTCTGTTGCGCCGGGATACTCATCTTTTAACTCTTTAATTACCTCTTTCTGCAGATATTTCACAGTTCCTTCAATGTGTTCCGCGGTTGAGATAAACCATGTGATATCAAGATAGATCACAGGATATTGATTTAAATGCGTTTCAAAATCATCTGAAGAAGCAATGTCCAGATCCAGAAAAAGTTCTCTGGAACTGCAGCTTCTGTCATAGTAGGCGCACAGCATCTGAGTCGCGAATGATTTCCCGAATCGTCTCGGTCTGCTTACGCAAGTCAGTTTATCTTTAGTGCCAAGCGTACGGTTTATATATTCGATCAAACCCGTTTTATCCACATACAATCCTTTTCGTATGGATTGAAATCCTGCATTTCCCAAATTCAGATATCTGCTCAATTCCGCACTCTCCCTTCCGTGATTCTCAGGTCTGATACAATTATAGGAGAAGTATCCGGAAAAGTAAACACAATTGACGCCAGGTTCCGGCAGCCGGATCATTCTCCATATTTCTCTTATTTTACAATTCCAGAAAGAATATTGCAATATTTAAAACCCGTCTGATGTTAAGATGCAGTCAATGAAGTTACAGTTCACACCGTACTCAGGAACAGGAATATGCAACGTCATGCTTGCATGTAAGGGGCATTTTCCTGTTCCTGAGTTCGAGTGGAACTCGTAACCGCCGCCCACATAAGCAGTCTTAGCACGTAGTGCGGGACTGGAGCGCATCAGCGCGACGAATGCGCATGCGGGCGGCGGTTAGGTGTGAACTGTAACTCAATGATAGCTGACAGATAGGAGGAAAAAACATGAAACAGCACATACGCATCCACAAAGCGGAGCCGAACAAGGGAATCCTCGACTATTCCCATCTTCTGGACGCCCCGGCGGGAAAGCACGGGTTCGTGGAGACGAGGAAAGGGCACCTCTACTTTGAGGACGGTACAAGGGCGAGATTCTTAGGATTCAACGTGGCGGCACGTTCCAACACGCCGGATCACGAGACGGCGGATAAGATGGCGGAGCGCTTTGCAAGCATGGGCGTCAATATCATCCGTCTGCACGCAGCGGATGCCCCCGTGGGGGAAGAGCCGGGAAGCTGGAGCAGCTGTAAGGAGGCGCCGCTTCTTGACTATGCATCGGGAACAAGCAGGAAGTTCAACCCCGAGGGGCTTGACCGCTTCGACTACTTCGCCGCGAAGCTGAAAGAGAAGGGGATCTATCTGCATATCGACCTGATCGTGGCGAGGGAATTTCAGGAGGCGGACGGGATGGACTATCCGGGCGGTGCGCCGTCCTGCATCAAGCGGTACTGCATGTACAATGAGCGTATGATCCAGCTGCAGAAAGAGTATGCGAAAGAGCTTCTCTGCCATGTGAACCCGTATACCGGCATGGCGCTGATCGACGACCCGGCGGTGGTGACGATCCAGATCAACAACGAGGACACGGCGATCAAGGGAAATATGGGAGGCGACGCGGGAGAGGAGATGAAGCCTTACCGCGAGGAAGTGCAGAGGTGTTTCAATGAGTTCCTGCTGATGAAATATTACACGAGGGAGCGTCTCAAAGAGGCATGGACTCATGACGGATGCTGCGCCCTGGGCGAAGAAGAGGATCCGAAGCAGGGAACCGTGCGGGGGATCGAGGGAAGCTTCTATCAGCCTGTGAATGACCCGCAGGGGCAGTGGGATGCTGCGGAAGGTCCGGCGAGATATGCGGACTTTATGGAATTCGGGATCTATATGAACCGGAAATTCTATCAGGATATGAAAGATTATATCCATTCACTGGGCGCGAAAGTACCGATTGTTACCAGCAACCTGATCGCCGGGGCGGCGGATGTGTACGGGCACACGGACGGGGATCTGATGGAGAACAACTGTTATTTTAACCATCCGCTCCTTCCGGTGCAGGGCAATACCTATCTGGTGGCAGGACCGGCGGAGTATGTGTCCGCGAATCCGCTGACCATGCAGAGAGGAGTCGGATCTATGGCGACCACGCTTTTAAGTCTGGGCTCCGTGGCTGTTGTAAACGGAAAGCCGTTCATGCTCAGTGAATGGAACGAGTACGGCCTTCATCCCTTCCACTCCACAGCCTTTGTGCAGAACATCGCCTACGCCTGCTTAAACGACTGGGACGGCCTGATTCTCTACAACCACCATACTTCTGAGAAATGGGACGATCAGCCGGCAGACGAGATCCTGAATGTATTTGACGCATACAATGATCCGGCGGTGGCGTGCCAGTGGGGATTCATGGCTTCCGTATTCCTGAAAGGGCTGGTGTCTGTGGCAGAGCACTGTGTGGATGTGGTATATACGCAGAACGACCTGAAGTCGCTGCCAATGTTCCACTCCATGCCGACGACATTTTTCCCCTATATCACCTCTATGAGAAACGTGTTCCTGGACGGCGGAGACAGCTATCAGGGAAATGCGGACGTGGCGGTAAATGCCGGATTCTTCAACGGGGCGGACCTCTCTGACGCAGAACACGGCGTATATTATGCGTGGACGGAATACAGGGATGCATTCCGCAGATATAAAGATGAAAACCGCCTGAAGAAAGCGGCGAAAGGTACGAGAGAGATCTGCCCGGGCGTCCATCTGGGAGAGAAAGCGCTTGTGTTTGACAGGATCGCAGAGACGTCAGAGGGCGGAGATTACCGGAACCTGGCGAAGATCATGGACAGCGCCATGAAAGAGTGGGGCGTTCTCCCGGAAGGCGCGGGATATGTAGACGGGAAACTGATCTCGGATACAAAAGAGATTGTTTTTGACCCGGATCACGCACGGTTTGCAGTACATACGCCGTACTGCGGGTATTTCAGCGGCGCGCCGGAACGTGAGATCCGGCTGTCAGACCGGGTAACCGTGGAATCGGAAAATGAAAGGATCACCCTCGCACTGATCGCGAAAGATGAGGCGCGGCTTGACGAGGCGAAAGAGTATATCCTGACGGCAATGGGCACTACAGGTATGGACGAGACTGTATATGGACAGGGTCCGGAGATGATGGGCATCCCCTTTGCCGCGGTGGAATTCAAAGGAAAGCTCTATGCTGAGACGCTCGAGGGCGGTATCTGCGTAAAAGCGGATGACGCGAAGCTTGAGATCTTGAATCCGGTGGGCGAAGTGATCGCGGAAATGGCCGGAGAGAAGTGCGGGGATGAAATACGGTTCGCACTGGACGGCTCCGTACCGGGGATCCAGTACCGGATCGTTCTCGGATAAGCGCAGCGATGAAGTTACAGTTCACACCTAACCGCCGCCCGCATGCGCACTCGTCGCGCTGACGCGCTCCAGTCCCGCACTACGTGCTAAGACTGCTTATGGGGGCGGCGGTTACGAGTTCCACTCGCACTCAGGAACAGGGGGATGCCTCTTACATGCAAGCATGACAATGCATCCCCCTGTTCCTGAGTACGGTGTGAACTGTAACGCGATGAAAAACCGGAAATTATAAAACCGGGATTATGAAAAGCACCGATCATAAAAACAGTAGACAGGAGAGTTATAGAAACAATGAGTGTTGAGACGAAACAGGCAGAGGACAGAAAACTGTATGAGTTCGCGGAAGACGGGAACAGCTGCCGGATCTATGAGCCGAGGACGCCCCGGTACTGGTACAACTACCTGTGGAATGAGGACCGCTACTGCGCCCAGATTTCCCAGGTGGGCCACGGGCGCAGCTATTACTTAAGCGAGAAGGCGGAGATGTGCATGATCAACCGGGATGACGCCAGATATGTCTATCTGCGGGATGATGAGAGCAGCGAGTGCTGGAACATCGGACTCGGGCCGCTGAATACAGAGGTGGAGGATTACTGCTGCACCCACAGTATCGGGCATTCCCTGATCCGTTCAAAGAAGAACGGCGTCGAGGGGAGCTGGCGGATCTTTGTGCCGAAAGAAGGGCATCACGAGGTATGGACACTGAAGCTGAAAAATACGGAGGCGACAGAGAAGCATCTCAGCGTATTCTTCGCAGTCAGCTTCAACCTGGAAGGATTTTCCTATCCCAGATATTATGAAATGTACCGCTGTATGCAGACAAGATTTGACCGGAAGTTAAACGGCGTCTACTGTGCTTCCTCCCATCCATTTGCACCCCACGGGCTGTACAACGGATTCCTGGCGTCTTCGGAACCGGTGTACGCATGGGACGGGGATCTGACGAAATTCTGCGGGACGACCAGTACGCTGACGCTGCCGGACGCATCTGCCTGCGCTCTGTTCCAGAGACCGGATGTGGTCATGCAGGGGAGAGACTGTACGGATTCGGAGGCGTCCCTGTTTATCCTGGGCGGCGTGCTGCAGCATAAGATCACTTTGAAGCCCGGAGAGGAAAAGGAGATCCGGGTCGTATTCGGGATCAGCGCCTCCTGTGAGGAAGCCTGCCGGACGATGGAGCGCTATGCGGATGAGGAAAGCACAGAGAAGGAGTGGAGAGAGGCGGAAGCATACAATTATGAGAAGATCCGGTCTCTCGCGGTGAAGACGCCGGATGAGAAGATCAACCACATCATGAACAACTGGGTGAAAAAACAGGCGGATTTCTGCATTGTCGGGAAGAAAGGCGTGAGAGACAACCTACAGATCGCGGTGGGGCTTTTAAATTACCGTCAGGAGAAAGCCCAGGAAGAGATTCTGGAGTGCCTGCGGCATCAGTTCAGGGACGGACATGGCGTGCTCACATGGTATCCTTATGATGACACGCGCTACTCCGACCAGCCCTTCTGGATCATCTGGGCGGTGTGCGAACTGATCAAAGAGACAGGCGACTGTTTGCTCCTTATGGAAAGCGTGGAGTGGCAGGACGGCGGCGAGGCGTCTGTGCTGGATCATGTGAAAGCGGCGGTGGACCGACTGATCCTCGATAAAGGGAAACACGGTCTGGTGAAGATTTATTTTGCCGACTGGAATGACGCGCTCAATGTTACGGATGATCCGGAGGCGGAATCCGTGATGCTGTCCCACCAGTTCTGCCTGGCGCTGCGGGAGCTGGCGCGGCTGATGGAGTATGCAGGGGATAAGGAATATGCCCGGTTCCTGAAAGAAGAATATGATAAACTGAAATCGGATATCAACCGGTATGCATGGGATGGAAACTGGTATGCAAGGGCTTTGAGCGAGAAGGGAAATATAGGAAGCAAAGACAGCAGGGGCAGCAGGATCTACCTTAACGCCCAGACGTGGGCGGTGCTTGCCGGCGTGGCGGACGAAGAGAAGCTGCCGAAAGTTCTGGAAGCGGTGGACGGTATGGAACAGGATTTCGGATTCCCGCTGAATCTGCCTCCTTACCCGGAGTACGATCCCCATGTGGGACGGATGTCCGGTATGCTGCCGGGGCTTTTTGAAAACGGCGGCGTGTACTGCCATGCCACAGGCTTTAAGATCCTGATGGACTGCTGTGCAGGCAGAGGGACGAAAGCAGTGGAGACGTTAAAGAAGATCATGCCGGACAGTGAGAAGAATCCGTCCGTGCGGTCCGGAGCAGAGCCCTACGTGTTTACCAACTGCTATTCCACCAATCCGGGATATTACGGGAAATCCTACCAGTCCTGGACCACCGGGACGTCCGCATGGTGCCTGATGGGACTGTATGAAGGCGTCATGGGCGTAAAGCGGGATTATGAGGGATTGCGGATCGCCCCCTGTTTCCCGGCAGAGTGGGAAGAGGCGGAAGTGACGAGACATTTCCGGGGAGCGGACTACCATATCGTGATCCGCAATCCGGAACGGATCGAAAACGGGAAGCCGGTCATTTTAGCGGACGGGAAACCCTGTGACAGAGAGACGCTTCCAGTCTATGGAGACGGCAGGACACATGAGATCGAAGTCCTGCTGAGATAAGGAAAGAAAGGATACAGGCGTCCGCATTGAAAATGTTTAAAAGAATGACGGAAATTACAATTCTAAGAATTATTTTGCAATAATTTTGAAGCGTAAAGAGATATAGTAATGACCGAAGAGAGCGGAACAGATCAAAAGTCCGCAGAGAAAAATAAATTTTCCGAAGGCACGCCCTGAATACTGGCGGCGAGGGGACAAGCATTGTGCGGCGGATGCATCGGAGACAGGAGGAGAGGAAAGATGGCAAAAGACAAGAACGCACCCCGGTATGACAAACAGGGGGCAAGGCGCGTCATGCGCAAAAGAGATTATTTCTCAGACTTCAGCGGTCAGCTGGCGCTGGGGTTGATGGCAAACATTGTGGGGCAGTTAAACTACTTTTATACAGATAAGGTAGGGCTGGCGGTAGGAAGCGTCGGCATTATACTGGCAATTTCAAAAGTGATCGACGCATTTACAGACGTCATCGCGGGAAATATGATCGATCATTCAAAAGGCGGAGACCATAAGTATTTTAAATGGATCCTCCCACAGATCATACCGGCTGCGGCTATCGTCGTGCTGATGTTTACCGTGCCGATCCAGGCCGGACAGATCCCGGGCGTGATCTACGCACTGGTAACAAACCTGATCTTATCCGCCGGATTATATACATTTATCGCAACTCCGTTTGCAGCGGTCATGACAGTCCGCACGCGGAGCTTAAGCGAGAGAGGAAGCATCGGATTGTTCCGTGCGATCGCCAATTACGGCGCGGGAATGCTGATCTCGATCCTGACGATCCCGGTGACAAATATGCTGGGCGGAACACAGTCCGCATGGATCAAATACGGCGTAGTGCTGGCAGTGCTTGTACTTGTCCTGTTCGCAATATGCTGCCGCAACGGCATGAAGTCAAAGTTCGCCTGTGATTATGAGGAAGAAGAGGCGGACGGACAGCCGGAGGAAGAGGAAGAGCCGGTGCCGTTTAAAGAAGCGATGACAATGCTTCTGAAAAACAAATACTGGGTGATCATCCTGCTGTTCAATCTGATCACGAGTATTACAAGCGGGATCACGGCTTCCGGCGGTACATATTATTGTAAATGGATCTTCGGAAACGACAACCTTGTCGGCCTGATCGGTGCGGTGGGAATGCTAGCGACAGTTGTGGGGTTCGTGCTTTCCAAGCCGATCATCGCAGGGCTCGGGATCAAGAGAACGATTTCTATCGGGCTGCTCGGCGCAGCTGTACTTGCGGGCATTCGCTGCTTTGTGCCGACAAACTTTGCAGTCTATGTAGTCACAAGCCTTCTGGGAAGCTTCGTGCAGATCCCGATGATGAGCCTGTACGGTGTGCTGACTTCCATGACCATCGATTACAACGAGTGGAAATATGACAAGAAGCTGGTGGCAATGTCCGGCGGCGCCATCGGATTCGGAAGCAAAGTAGGAAACGGTCTCGGAGCGGCGATCCTGTCCGCATTCCTTGCCATCGGCGCCTATGACGCCACACTGGAAGTGGCTTCCACATCCATGAGATATTCCATCTACGGATTTTCCAATTATCTTCCGGTGGTGATCAACCTGATCATGTTCGTGATCTTCCTGAAGTTTGATCTGGAAGAGAAACTGCCGAAGATGAGAGAAGAGATCGCAGCGCGCAGGGCTGCAAAGAACGAGGCAAAATAAGAGATACATATGAAATGGGCTGACCGCCCATTAGAGAAAGAGCAGACTGAATCAGCCGGCGCTTCCGGAGAGACCGGAGCGCCGGCTTTGCCGGTAAAAGGAGGATGACAGAATGAAGATTTATGATTTCAGGATTGAATACAGAGAAGAGCCAAAAGGGCTTGCGGTGAGGATTCCGCGCTTTTCGTGGAAGATCGCATCGGACGAGAAGAATGTGGCGCAGGCTTCCTGGCAGATCATTGTGGACTGCGATGGAAGCTGCGTCTGGGACAGCGGGAAAGTGGAAAGTGATCAGTCCGTTCTCGTTCCTTACGGCGGACTGGAGCTTGAAGAAGAAAAGGAGTACCGGGTATCCCTGCAGATCACGGATAACCATGGCAGCAGCGCACAGGCAGAGACGGTCTTTACTACGGGCATCTTTGACAGCACACATTTCCGGGCAAAGATGATCACTCACGATTTCCCGAAGGACGAGACGGCGTGTCCGGTCTTTTTCCGCAGATTTGAGCCGGAAAAGCCGGTGAAGTCGGCGTATCTCTATGCGACGGCCCATGGAGTATATGAGACGTATGTAAACGGGAAGAAAGCGGGAGACGCATACATGGCTCCCGGCTGGACAGATTACCACAAGATCCTGCAGTATCAGTTTTATGATGTGACAGAAGAGCTGAGAACCCATACAGGGGATAACCTGCTGGAACTGGCCGTTGGGAACGGCTGGTACAAGGGAATCTTAGGCTTCGACTGCAAACCGGACCGGTACGGCGACCGAACCGCTACGTGGGCGGAGCTTCATGTCATATATGAGGATGGCGCCAGGGACGTGATCGCGACGGATGAGACGTGGCAGGTGCGCACCGGCCAGATCCGGTACAGCGAGATATACAATGGCGAGACCATCGATACGAATGCGCCGGAGATCAGGGAAGGCAGCGTATCGGTCGTACCGGAACCGGAGTTTGACCCGGCGGTGCTGACGCCCCAGGTCAACGAACCGGTGCGGGTAACGGAGCGGTTGGAAGCGAAGCGGGTGTTCACGGATCCGGCGGGAAATGTCCTTGTAGATTTCGGGCAGAACCTGACCGGTCTGGTGGAGATCCGGATCAAAGGAGAAGCGGGACAGAAGATCACGGTCCGCCATGCGGAAGTTCTCGATAAAGACGGCGTATTCTATCCGGATACCCTGCGCACGGCGAAGTCCGAGGATATTTATATTTTAAACGGGGAAGAGCAGGTATTGATGCCCCATTTTACGTTTCACGGGTTCCGCTACGCTGCCGTGACAGGCATCAAGGATCCGAAGCCGGAGATGTTTACCGCCTGCGCGATGCATTCGGATATGAGAAAGACCGGAGATTTTCACTGTTCCAATGAAAAAGTCAATCAGCTCCAGAGCAATATTACATGGAGCCTGAGAGATAACTTCTTCGACATCCCATCCGACTGCCCCCAGAGAGACGAGCGGCTGGGATGGATGGGAGACGCCCAGGTCTTCTCATGGACAGCGGCGTTCAACCGGGAGACGGCGCTGTTCTTTACCAAGTGGATGCGGGACGTATCGGCTGCCTCTTCCCTGGAACAGGGTGTTCCTCATATCGTGCCGGACATCCAGGGAACTTACAGCTCCGCTGCATGGAGCGATGCGGCGGTGATCATCCCCTGGGTAGTCTATCAGACTTACGGCGATGTGCGGATATTAGAGGAAAACTGGAAGTGTATGCACGAGTGGGTAGATTATATCCACAACCACGTCAATGAGAACGGGCTGTGGATGAGCGGCTATCAGTACGGCGACTGGCTGGCCCTTGACCGGGAGATGGGGGATAAGAGCGTGGGAGCTACGGATATCTATCTGGTGGCGAACGCCTACTATATCTATGTGACAGATCTCGTCGCAAAGACCGCCCGTGTGCTGAAAAAACCGGGAGAAGCGGCTTACTATGAAGTGCTGAGAGAAGAAACGCTCCAGTCATTCCGGGAGGAATATTATACATCGAGGGGCCGCATTGTCAGCGAGACACAGACCGGGTGCGTACTGTCCCTGCACTTCGGACTTGCAAAGGAAAAAGACAGGGAGACGATCACGAAAGCTCTGGTCACAAACATAGAGAACCATAAGAACCATCTGACGACAGGATTTGTGGGGACGCCTTACCTGTGCCACGCCCTTTCGGACAACGGCGCCCACGATACCGCATCCGTCCTGTTTATGAAAGAAGACCTGCCCTCATGGCTCTACGCGGTCAACAAAGGAGCTACCACGCTCTGGGAGAGATGGGACGCGATCCTTCCCGACGGGACTATGCAGGATCCGGGATTAAACTCCATGAACCATTATGCCAACGGAGCCATCGGGGACTGGATGTACCGGAAGATCGGCGGCATCAACCAGATTGAAGCGGGATATCACAGATTCTATATCAGGCCCATGTTCGTGCAGGGGATCGAGGAGGCGAGGACAGAGCTGGAATCCCCTTACGGAACGATCGTCTCCCACTGGAGCTGCCGGAAAGGGAAGATCCGTGTGGAAGTTCAGATACCGGCAAACACGACGGCGATCCTGTACCTGCCGGAGAAGGAAGAGGCGTTGGAGCTCGGCTCGGGAAATTACAGCTATGAATATGAGACAACGACTAGTCTGAGAGAACTTAAGTTTACAATGGACAGCAAGCTGGGAGAGATCCTGGCTGAGCCGCTTGGTATGGAAATGATGGAACAGATGGTGCCAGATCTCGTGCACAATCCGATGATCGAATACGCGAAACGGATGACGCTTTCAGAAGGCATCAGTTCCGCGCCGGAGATCCGTCCGGTCTACGAGGCGGTCTTAAAAGCACTGAACGAGCAGCCGGAAGAATGATAAGCCAGAAAAATAAGAATGAACAGCAGGGAGAAGAATGATGAGCGTAGATACAGGATACAGAGATACAGGATATAGAGACACAACAAAAAGCCCGGCGGAGCGGGCACGGGAGCTTTTGGAGGAGCTTACGCTGGAGGAAAAGATGGCGCAGCTTACTTGCATCTTCCCCTTTGGAGACAGCTTTGACGATATGGAACAGCAGGCGAAAGAAATGCCTTACGGAACAGGTCAGGTGAGCACGCTTGAGATGCGCAGGATCCACACACTGGATGAAGCGGCGGCGTGGCAGCGGAAGATGCAGAAGACGGTCATGACGCAGAGCCCCCACCACATCCCGGCAATCTTTCATATGGAGGGACTGTGCGGCGGATTCATCCAGGAAAGCACCAGCTTTCCGTCAGGGATCGCCCGGGGCTCCGGATGGGATCCCAAGCTGGAGGAGAAGATCGCGCGGACCGTGGCAGAGCAGGAGGCTGCCTGCGGAATTACCCATATACTTGCCCCCGTGCTTGACATTTCCCGGGATTCCAGAATGGGCAGACAGGGGGAGACTTACGGGGAAGACCCGGCCCTTGCCGCTGCTCTTGGAGCGGCATATACAAGAGGCGTGCAGACCACACAGGCGGACGGCAGGAAGCCGGAGAGCGTGGCGAAGCATTTTCTCGGATTCCACAATTCCCAGGGCGGGATCCACGGAAGCCAGAGCGATACGCCGCCCCGGCTGCTGGAAGAAATCTACGGGAAACCGTTTCAGGCTGCAATCACGGAATCCGGATTAAAAGGCATCATGCCCTGCTATAATTCCATCGACGGAGAGCCTGCATCCGTCTCTCACCGTCTTTTGACAGAACTTCTGCGGGAGAGGATGGGATTCGACGGACTGGCTGTCAGCGATTACGGCGGGATCAGCAACGCCCATGAAGTACAGCATATCGGAGAGACCATCGCGGAGACCGGACTTCTCGCTATGGAGGCGGGGATGGATATGGAGATGCCGAAAGCCGCCGGTTATGGAGAAGAACTAAAGGAAATGTTCCGCAGCGGACAGGCGGATATGGAGCTTCTGGACCGGACGGTTCTGGGTGTACTGGAAGCCAAATTCCGCATGGGGCTCTTTGAGCATCCCTTTGCGGCGGACGGGGAGAAACTGCACAGGATCTTCGATAAGACAGAGGGCGCGGAACTGTCGTTACAGTCCGCAAGGGAGTCCATGATCCTTCTGAAAAACAACGGAGTGCTCCCGCTGTCAGGGAAGATTCGGAAGCTGGCTGTCATCGGACCCCACGCAGACTGCGCCCGGAAGTTCTTCGGCGGATATACCCATCTGTGCATGATGGAGTCCGTCTATGCCGTGAAAAGTTCCATCGCAGGAGTGGAAGACAGCCCGGAGTCGGGACGGCTGGATACGGAACCGGCGAAAGGCGATACACAGACAGGTCAGTCCGGGACATCCGGCGGCGAGGTGCGGTCTGACAGCGCGGTGCTGCCCGACGGGGAGCCGGTGGAGTATGTGCAGGGGACGCAGATCCAGTCCGATGAGGCGAAGCTCTTCGACGATATCCTGCGTCTGCAGAAACCGGAGTGCAGGAGCCTGTTGGAAGAACTTAAAGTGAGAATGCCGGACACGGAGATCCTGCATGCTTACGGCTACCCGGTGGCAGGAGCGGACGAAAGCGGATTTGAGGAAGCCTTGAAAGCAGTGAAGGAAGCCGATGCGGTGATCCTGACACTGGGAGGAAAGCACGGCACCTGTTCCATGGCGACCATGGGAGAGGGCGTGGACGCGGCAAATATCAATCTGCCGGAGTGCCAGGATGCGTTTATCCGGGCAGCGGCGGCATATGGAAAGCCTCTGATCGGCGTCCACTTTGACGGCAGGCCGATCTCCAGCGATACGGCGGACCGGTATCTGGATGCGATCGTGGAGGCGTGGAGCCCGGCAGAGTCCGGGGCGCAGGCCGTGGCAGACGTCCTGTTAGGTGCATACAATCCGGGCGGAAAACTTCCCGTATCCGTGGCATATAACGCGGGACAGATCCCGGTCTTTTATAACCATCCTAACGGGTCTGCATGGCATCAGCAGGAGAGTATCGGATTCGTCAACTATGTGGATCTGCCCCATACGCCGAGATACTGCTTCGGACATGGGCTGTCCTATACACATTTTGTCTATACAGATCTGGATATATCAAGAACAGAAGTGGAGCCGGACGGGGAAGTCAGGATCAGCTGTACGGTAGAAAACGCCGGGGATCTGGCAGGAGACGAGGTGGTACAGCTTTATCTGCGGGACCGCTTCTCCGGCATGACAAGACCGGTGAAAGAGCTTGCAGGGTTCTGCCGGATCCGCATGGCGCCGAAAGAGAAGATCCGGGTGACATTTACGGTAAAGGCGGATCAGACGGCGTTCCTTGACAGAGAAATGCGCTGGAAGGTGGAGCATGGGGATATTGACGTGGAGATCGGAAGCTCTTCCGAGGATATCCGTTTAGAGGGAGCGTTCCGGATCACACAGGACCAGTGGATCAATGGAGCGCAGCGTACATTTTACGCCGCTTTTGAGACGGAAGCGGAAGGATAGAAGAAAGACAGGAGAAGGCCTGCCGGCCCTATGCCGGCGGACGGAAGGAGCAGATATGGACAGAAAGTTGATTGCGAGAAAGATTGCGGAGGAATCTATCGTACTGCTGAAAAATGACGGTCATCTTCTGCCCTTTGACGAGGGGAAGATGATTGCCTTTTTCGGAAGGACGCAGATCGGCACGCTGTATTCCGGGAACGGGTCCGGCGGCGCCAATGTGGCGGGCTGCGGCACGATCCTGGAAGAGTGCGAGAAGTGCGGGCTTACTGCGGAGCCTCTGCTGAAAGGCTTTTATCAATATAAAGCAGAGACCGAGCCGGTGACGGAACAGGATGAATTTGACTGGACAAAGGTCAGCGAGATGGTCAACAGCGGGATCATGTACGAGATCTTCGGGAAGTACCGCCCGCCCCTTGAAGAGTATGAGGTGCCGGGCACACTGATCTATCAGGCGGCGGAGAAAACAGATACCGCGGTGCTTGTCATCGGCAGGAATTCCGGCGGGGAAGAGTGCGACCGGCATCTCACGGAAGACTATTACCTGACAGAAACCGAAGAAAAGCTGGTGAAAGAGGTGTGCACCCATTTTGCAGATGTGGCGGTCATCCTCAATGTAAACGGTCTGATCGATCTGTCGTGGATCGGGAAATATCCGGAGATCAGAAGCCTGATTTTTTTAGGAATTCCCGGAGAAGAGGGAGCTGCCGCGCTGGCGGAGATCCTGACCGGACAGGTGAACCCTTCGGGGAAAATGGCAGTGACCGTGGCGGAGCATTACGAAGATTACCCGTCGGCAAAATATTTTTCATGGGACAAAGAACATCTGGATCAGATTGCAGACTACGAAACATACGGGCTTTCGCCGGAAGAAAATGGGAGCAGGGGATTTGCAAAAAGCCCGGTGACTTTGTACTGGGAGGATATCTATGCAGGCTACCGGTATTTTGACACCTTTGGGAAACCTGTCCTCTACCCCTTTGGCTTCGGTCTTTCTTATACCTCTTTTGAGATCAGTGCTTCCGGGATGAAGAAGACCGCTGACGGCATAGAGGTGACAGCCAGAGTCAAGAATACCGGGGACAGAGCGGGAAAGGAAGTCGTCCAGATCTATCTGTCCGCATATGGGCAGGAGAATGAAAGAGGTCAGAAAAATGATGGCTGGCAGACGAATACGATAGAACGCCCGTACCAGGAGCTGAAAGGATTTGAAAAGACGTCCTTGCTGGCTCCGGGCAGAGCAGAGAGTCTAAGAATCCTCATCCCGTGGCGGGAACTGGCTGCCTATGATGAGAAGCGGGCGTCGTGGGTGATCGATGAGGGGGCATATCTTCTGCGGGTGGGAAACTCATCTGCAGATACCTCTCCGGCAGGGATGATCTGTGCGGATGAAACGATCCTTGTGGAACAGTGTGCGAACCGTCTGGGCATTGCGGAGTGCAACAGAGGGAAAGTGGAGTTCCTGACAAGGAAAGGACAGAGGACAGGGCATAGAGCAGAGCTGAAGGGAACGCAGGCAGCGGCGGATACTCGAGAAATGAGTGAAAGGTCCGTGCTTCATATCACGTCAGAGGATATCTGTGAGAAATGGGAAAGCATCCGTGCCAAAAAAGAGAACTCAGCTGACGGGAAGAAGCAGTTGTCGGAGACGGAATACAGAGAGAAGTTTTCAGATCTGTCGATCGAAGAACTCTCTGCCCTCTGTGTGGGTTACGGTCCGGGAACACCTTTTGCGGCGGTGGGCGACCGCAGCGATCCGTCCACGATCTTCGACGCAGACGGGAATTCGCTGACGACCAACAGCCACCCCACCGGCTATCCGGGGTACGTTTCTCCGGCGATCGAGAGAAAGGGGATCAGATCCGTCTTCTACAAAGACGGCCCTGCGGGAACCGGCGGCATCGCGTGGGCCACGGAGATGCTTATTGCCTGCTCTTTCGACCGGAGAGTGTGGCGGATGTTCGGCGACGCAGCGGGAGCGGAGTGCGAGGAACAGCAGGTGAACGTATGGCTTGCCCCGGCGGTGAACCTGCACCGGAATCCTCTGTGCGGCAGGAACTTTGAATACTTCTCCGAAGACCCGTACCTGACCGGCGTATGCGCCTGCGAGATTGCAAAAGGAGTGCAGGAAGGCCGTCCGGTCATCGTGTGTCCGAAGCATTTCGCGGTCAATGAGCAGGAGACGTTCCGCAGGGGAAATGCAGGGAAACATGTGGACGCCGTTGACTCCATACTGACAGAGCGCTCGGCGAGGGAACTTTACCTGAAGCCTTTTGAAATGCTGGTGAGAGAAGCGCATATCGCCTGTATCATGACGTCCTTTAACAAGATCAACGGCGTCTTCGCCGGGGGCAGCAAGGATCTGTGTACCCATATCCTGCGGGAAGAATGGGGATTTGAAGGCGCTGTGGTGACAGACTGGGGCGATATGGACGTCGTGGTGGACGGAGCCAACGCCGTGGCGGCGGGAAATGATATCGTTATGCCGGGCGGACCGCCGGTGATCCGCCAGATACTGAAAGGATATGAGGAAGGAAGAGTGACGAGAGAACAGATGGAGACGGCAGCAGGGCATCTGTTGAGTATGCTGCGCAGGATTCAGGGACAGGAGATGTAAAAAATATGGGAGAAAAAATCTATAAAACAGTTGAGAATTCAGGCGTTATGAATGTCGTAGCCGGAGTGTTTGCGATCGCTGTGGGAGTATCAGCCCTGGTGAGCGGGATCCGTTTACTGATCACCCGGAGAAAACTGCTTTTTTAAGGAGACTGCGAGAAATTTTTACATTTACTCTTATAAGACTGCTATTTAAAACCGGTAATAAAAGAGATATCGTCGAAGAAAATTCAAAAGGAAGGATTCAAGATGAACAGAATTGCAGAAGTAAAAATAGAGAGAGGAATCCCGACTCTGTATGTAGATGGGCAGCCTTTCCAGGCGTTTACAGGGGAGGTGCATAATTCCGCCGCCTACGACCCGGACCGGATGGAGACGGAGATCTGGCAGAAGATGGATCAGAGCCATCTGAATACGCTGATCGTGCCGGTGTACTGGGAGACGCTGGAGCCGGAAGATGGGAGATTTAATTTTGAACTTGTGGATTCGCTTCTGGAGCAGGCTGCCAGATATGGAAAGAAGCTGATCCTGCTCTGGTTCGGTCTCTGGAAGAACGCGGAGTCGGCTTATGTGCCGGCATGGATGAAGCAGGACAGCAAAACGTATTTCCGTGCGGAAATGTACGGCGGGGAGAGGTTAAATACGATTTCTCCTCTGTGCCAGGAGGCGGTGGGGAGAGACGCCGCCGCATTTTCCCGTCTGATGAGGTATCTGAGGGAGAACGATAAGAATTCATCAGTCATCATGATCCAGGTGGAAAATGAAGTGGGACTGCTGGGGACAGAGCGGGATTATTGCAGGCAGGCGGAAGAGGCGTTTACAGGAAATGTGCCGGATAAACTGCTGGATGCAGCTGTAAAATCCGGGGAAATCCATGCCGGAAAAGTCCGCGACGGAGAAACAGCACTTCCTGAAAAAGCAGACTGGGCAGCAGTATTCGGGGAAGACGCGGGAGAAATCTTCTCCGCATGGTATTTTGCAACTGCTATGGAGAGGATAGCATCAGCCGGAAGGAAAGAGTATCCTTTGCCGTGCTATGCCAATGTGTGGCTGAAGCAGTTCCCGTGGTATGCAGGTTCTTACCCGTCGGGAGGGCCGGTGGAGGATATGCTTTGGGTGTGGAAAGCGGCGGCGCCGTCACTGTTTACGGTCGCTCCGGACATCTACGTACCTTATGTGCCGGAAATCATGGAGAAGTATACCCGCCCGGATAATCCCCTTGTGATCCCGGAGGTGCGAAAAGACGCTGTCACAGCGTCCTACGCTCTGTATGCTTACCTGAACTGCCATGCCCTGTGCTATGCTCCGTTCGGGATTGAAGACCTGTGGCAGGAGGAACCCGATGTGATCCCGAAGGAAGTGACAGAAGCGCTGAATATAGACCCGCTTTCTTTTGATATGACAGGAACGAAAGAGACGCTAGGAGAAGTATACCGGCTCCTTGACGAGATACGACCTTTGTATCTTAAGTACAGGGGAACGCCGCATCTGAAGTGCTTCCTAAAAAAGTCGGAAGGAGAGCAGGGCTGTTACCTGAAATTTAAGTCTTACGATATGGAAATCCGGTATCTGCCGCAGCAGAGCGGAATGCCGGCGGCAGCAGGGGCAGTGTTCGAGCTGGATGACAACAATTTCCTGATCGTGGGGATGATGTGCAATGTGAATGTTCATACAAAA
Organism: Candidatus Mediterraneibacter faecavium; assembly: GCA_019119995.1. Classification (GTDB taxonomy): domain Bacteria; phylum Bacillota; class Clostridia; order Lachnospirales; family Lachnospiraceae; genus Mediterraneibacter; species Mediterraneibacter faecavium. Next base: position 30,999 of record DWVY01000016.1, read on the forward strand.
CCGGGCGACCACAGGAAGGCGGATTTCATCAGAAAAGAAGCGGGAACATACCGTGACGGACAGTGGATATGCAGACAGAGACAGAACGGCGATGAAAAGATCGTGACCATGCTGTATGATATGCCGGGATGCGTGAGGATGGAAATGTTTAAGTATTAGATTCAGCGAAAAAGCGCGGCATCAGTCCGCGCTTTTTCTGCTATCGTTTTTTTCTTTATACTCAAAAATCAGTTCTTCCGTCAGATATTCATCGCTCATACAGTGCAGGTCAGATACCCCTTCACTGATCAGGCGGTAAAGGGTCGAGTGATAGAAGAAACTCAGAGCATCGTCCAATGAGAGATGTTGCTTTTTGGAAAACAGTTCAATGATCCGTGCGTATTTTTTTTTGCAGTAAGATAGGATTGGCAGTCAAATCTGTTCACTCCCTTCATAAACGATCATACCCGGATCCCCCTTTCTTTCATCAGGCTGATAATGTCATCTACGATATAGTCTTTGCTTTGGGTGTGCAGTATCTCGTATTCCGGTATGATGTAGCTGTTCAGGATATTGCTTTTTCCCGTCAGTGCCCGATAAATATCCTCGGCATTCTTACCTAGTCTGATCGCGATATTTTCAATACAGAAAACGGCAAATTCCAGTTCGTCCGCATTTTTTATGACGGCATTATCCAACATAGATGTGATACATCCGTTAATTGACTTCCTGTTTATTATATATTGTAAGTTTGTCCGAATCAATAACTCTCAATTACAATTTTTTGTTTGTATTTACAATACAAAACAGATCCATGGCAGTAGAGTAATGATATCGCAGGAAATCTGAAAACAGTGTTGCAGCCGCACATTGACGTATGATCGGATGTGCGGCGTATAAGGAGGAAAAATGAAGAAAATATCTCTAAACCATGGATGGCTTTTTGCTAAGGGAACGATCACAATGATGGAACTGTTTACCGGCAGGGGAGAAAAAATCGAAAAAGTGGATCTGCCGCATGACGCCATGATCTGTCAGGAAAGGGATCCGGATACGAAAAATGCCCATCAGACAGGATTCTATCCCGGCGGAGAATATACATATTTGAAAAAATGGAATGTGCCGGAAGAGTGGAGAGACCATAAGATCGTGCTTGAATTTGAAGGAATCGCAGATACCTGCCGCATCTACTGCAATGGTGACCTGGTCGCAGAACACTATAATCCGTACACGAGCATTTTTGTGGATGTGACTGGATATCTGAAATGGGGGCAGGAGAATGAGCTGAAGGTCGAAGTGCGAAGTGTCGAGCAGTCCAGCCGTTGGTACAGCGGAGCAGGATTATACCGGCCTGTGTATGCGTGGGCGGGAGGACCGGTCCATATCCCGGCGCAGGGCGTGCATATCCGCACAGAGGAAGCAGACCGGGAAGCGGCATCGGTGGAAGTGGAATTCCCGGTATGCTGCTGCGGCATGGATTCCAGACAGATCCGGGCAGTGGTGACTCTGAGCGGACCGGACGGGAAGGAAGCGTCAAGGGAGCAGATGACTGTGACCGTATATGGAGGAAGCACACAGGTGTGCCGTCAGCGGCTGACGGTAGAGCATCCGGAATTATGGAGCGATGAGACTCCGAATCTGTATACCTGTACGATCGAGCTCTACGAAGGAGAAAATCTGGCAGACCGCAGCAGCCAGCCTGTCGGGCTGCGCACGCTGAGTCTTAATGCAAAGCAGGGCCTGAGACTCAACGGAAAAGAGATCAAACTGCGGGGAACCTGTATCCATCACGATAACGGGATCATCGGCGCGGCGGCTTTCCCTGACGCAGAGTACCGCAGGTGCCGTCAGATGAAGGATGCCGGATTTAACGCGGTGCGCAGCTCCCACCATCCCATGGGAAAAGCTATGCTGGACGCCTGTGACCGCCTGGGAATGCTCGTTCTGGACGAGCTTGGCGATATGTGGACCAGGACGAAGAATCCTCATGACTATGCCAATTATTTCCCCATGACATGGAAAGAAGACGTATATGCGATGGTGGAAAAAGACTGGAATCATCCCAGTGTGATCATGTATTCTACGGGAAATGAGATCCCGGAGGCGGGAACGCCGAGAGGCGCAGAGTGGAACCGTAAACTGAATGACGAGATCAAACGGCTGGATCCCACAAGATACACGACAAGCGGCATTAACGGACTCATGGCAGCGTCGGACCGGATGGGAGAGATCCTATGTCAGGCAAGCGGTATGAGCCCGGAGGAACTGGAAACGATGATGGCGCAGGAGGCTGCGGGAGAAGCCGGAAATGCCGGAGTAGCCGAAGGAAACGGTTCCGGTCAGACCGGAGATCAGGGCGGTGCCGACGCGGTCAACGGGATGGCGTCGGTCATGGAAGGTGCGCTTGCCGATGCGATTGCCGTAAGTCCGATCCTGGAAGAGTTGATCGATGAGTTCGCGTCAGTCAATGACGTGGCCGGATATAATTATCTGACCGCCCTGCACGAGGAAGACCATAACCGGCATCCCAACCGGGTCGTGTTGGGAACGGAAACATTTCCGGCGGATATCGTCCGCCTGTGGGATATCGTAAAAAGGAACCATCATGTATTAGGCGATTTTACATGGACGGGATACGATTATCTCGGAGAAGCCGGATGCGGGATCTTTCATTATGACGGCGGCGTGAATTTTTCCGCTCACTGGCCGGACAGACTGGCAGGCATCGGAGACATCGATATCCTGGGAGATCGGAAACCGATCAGCTATCTGCGGCAGGCTGTTTTCGGCATCGGGCATGAACCGGCGATCGGGGTACTCCGCATGGATAAAGCCGGAAAGAAAGTGGAGAAAACACCGTGGATGTGGAAAGATAATATTGCGAGCTGGACATGGCGCGGATATGAAGGACAGACCGCCAGTGTAGACGTCTATGCAAATGCAGATGAAACAGAGCTTTTCCTGAACGGCGAAAGTCTCGGGAGAAGAGCGCTGAACGGCGGATATATCGCCACATATGAAGTCCCCTACTCGCCGGGAAAACTGGAGGCTGTCAGCTATGTGGGAGGCAGGAAAGCGGGAAGCACGGTCCTTCAGACCGCAGGCGAGATTGGCAGACTGCTGGTACGACCTGACCGGACCAGCCTTCCGGCGGACGGGGAAAGCCTTGCATTTATAAAAATATATCTTGCGGACAAAGACGGCGTCATCAACCGTCAGGAGAGCAGGGAAGTTGCCATAGAGATAAAAGGAAACATTACCCTGCAGGGATTCGGCAGCGCGGATCCGGGCTGTGAGGGAAGTTACCAGGATCAGACGTGGCACAGCTACGACGGAGCAGTGATGGCAGTGGTCCGGGCAGCAGGGACACCCGGGGAGGCAGAGGTTGTCGTCACTGCCGAAGGATGCCAGGCGGAGCATGTAAAACTGCATATTGAGGAGAATAGAAACGATGGAATATAAGAATAAAAGAAATCCAATCCTGCCGCTCAGGTATCATGTGCCGGATGGAGAGGCGCATATGATGCCGGATGGAAAACTCTATATATACGGCAGTTATGACGCTCTTGATACCACTTACTGCAGTCAGGAGTATCATGTTGTATCTACAGAAGATATGGAACATTGGACAGTTCATGATGCGTCTTTTCGGGTACAGAACGTTCCGTGGCTGGGAGATCCGCAGGTGAAACATTACCCGGGGATCGACTGGGAACACCCGACTCTGTTTTTGCAGAAAATGATCGATGCAATGCCGGAGGATGTAAAGGCGGCAGCGATTGAAGCACGGAAAGCAGAGAAAGAAAAAATAGAGAAAGGAAAGTCAGAGAAACAGACGTCGGATAACGCAGGACAGGACGTGAGACGAGAACTTTTATTCGCCCCGGACTGTATATACAGAGACGGGAGATATTATCTATATTTCTGTATGTCTGACGAGAGTGAGGGCGTTGCTGTATCCGACAGCCCGGAAGGTCCTTTTGCAGAGCCCGTCCGGTTTCCCTGCGGAGGAATTGATCCTGCTGTTTTTGTCGATGATGACGGACAGGCATACTATTATTGGGGGCAGGTATTTGCTCATGGGGTGAAGCTGAACCCGGATATGGTATCCTTTGATGAAAATACAGTCGTAGATAATATTGTGACAGAGGAGAATCACTGTTTTCATGAAGGATCATCCATGCGTAAAATCGGAGATACCTACTACTACGTGTATGCAGATATGGAAAGGGGAAAGCCTACCTCATTAGGCTATGCGACCGGGAAGAATCCGCTTGGTCCATTTACTTACAGGGGCATTATCATTGACAACGACGGATGCGATCACCAGAGTTGGAATAATCACGGATCCATCGAGTGTGTAGACGGACAGTGGTATGTGTTTTACCACCGATGCAGCAGGGGAACACAGCAGTTTCGGAGACTGTGTATTGAGAAGATCAGGGTTAATCCTGACGGAACCATTGACGAGGTGGAAATGACCTCTCAGGGAATCGGAGATCCGTTTGCACCTGGAGAAAAGATCATGGGTTACCAGGCATGCAGACTGAATGGAAGCTGTTATATAGATATTGACAGAGAGTATGGTTATGAAGAGAAACTGACGAATATATGTGATGGCGATGAAGCAGTGTTCCGGTATGTGAGAAGTGAAATGCCATGGAAGGAGATTGAGCTGTGCTGTACTGGACGCGGTGTGGTCTCAGTCTTCCTGAATGGAGAAAAAGCGGGGAAAATTCATGTTTCGGGGGAAAAGAGAAGTATACGCATAATGCGCGCACCTATCGCAATGGATAATGGAGAGTATGAACTCATGCTGCGCTTTGAAAAATCAGAGGAAATGGAACTGATGGCGGTCACATTATTTTAAAAAGACAGATAGATCTATTGCAGAGTATGTATGGCTGCCGCTTAAGTTGGATGGAGAATATCCTGTGATTGAATGGAAAGATGAGTGGAAAATAGACTGAAAATACCGAATTAAAAATGGGCAGAACTTTTATAAGTGGTTCTGCCCGTATTTTCATAAAAATTTGTATTCATGAAATTAAGAAATTTCATGAATGATCCAACTTGATCATAGATATGGCTTCATATTTTCCAGGACGATCCGGTAACCGTTCGCATACATATGGATACCGTCAATGGTGAATTCTTTCTTTAGCATACCCCGTTCATCGGTAAGTCCGGTATTAACATCGATATACTGATAACCGAACTGATTGGCGAGATCTTTGACGGCAGCGTTGGCGATGGGAAGGTTCTTATTATTTCTATTGACAAAGGCGCCTGCGTTCCATTCGTTTACGACGTCAGTCTCATTCACAGGGTAATACGCCATCATATATACCTGTGTCCGGGGAAGGCGTGTTTTGATCTGCGAAAGGATATTGAAATAGTTTTTCAGCATATACTCAAGGACGTCCGAAAAAGGTGCGCAGGGATACGAAATATCGTTTGTACCGATATTAATAAAGATTTTGGACGGTTCCGGATCAAAGATCTGAACATCCATGTTTTGTAGCATATCCGTGGTCGTAAAGCCGCCGATGCCCCGGTTGTAGATGATACGGTCGATGCGCTCTGTCATCATCAGCTCGTTGACGGGGAATTGCTCCATAAGTGAAGAACCGGTAAAAAGGATCTGTCCTTTTATTATATTTTCGTTGAGGATACGGTATCTGTCGATTTTCTGCTGCTGCTCCATCTTCTGATACTCCATTCCGATTTCCTGAAGCTGTTCCATGGTAAAAGTGTTATTTGTGTGATCGTTCATTTTTATAAACCTCCTGATACGAATAATGTTAATAGCCCGTAAGGGCAGGAATACAGACAATGAGGTGACATGTGTTATGGAATTACTGCAATTACAATATTTTCGTGAACTGGCGCGAAACGGGCATTTGTCCCGGACGGCGGAGGCGCTCCATATCGCCCAACCGTCCTTAAGCCAGACCATCAAGCGGTTGGAGAGCGAGGTCGGCGTTCCGTTGTTTGACCGTGTATGCAACCGGATTATCCTGAATGATTCAGGCCGGACTTTTCTGAAATATACGGATCAGATCTTTGCCGCGTTGGATCATGCGGCGCTGGAACTGGAGGAGATAAAGGGCAGAGAAGAGAAAACTGTAACTCTTTATATCTGCTCGGCGTCTATGTTCCTGCCGGAGATTGTCCGCCTCATCCAGCAGGCGGATCCGGAAATCCGCCTTCGAATATTTTGTAAAAGCCCGTCAGAACAATCCGGCTCCCCAGCACTTTGTGTTACATCTTCCCCGATGTGTCCCGTAGAGAGCAGCTGCTCCAGTCTTTTGTTGCGTGAACGGATAAAAGCGGCGCTCCCGGCAGAGCATCCGCTTGCTGTGAAAGAGGAGCTGATATGGGAAGATCTGAAATATGAGCCGTTCCTCAGTCTTGACGGTGAAAGCGATCTGACCCAGGCGCTCAATCATTTCTTCTGCATGAAAGGGATCGAGCCGAATACTGCGATTTGTGCGGATTCGCCTTCCGTTATGCGGGAACTGCTCCGTCTGAATCTAGGGATTGCATTTATCCCTGAATATACATGGCATGGATTTGCACCGGATACAGTTGTACTCAGGACAGTCAGGGATCTTCCCATGGAGAGGTTTCTTCTGCTGTCATGGGAGAAACAGGTATATCAGACCCATGCATGGAAAACCTGCAGAGACATTATAGCAGAATACTTCCTGCATCTTCAGAGGTCATAATTCCTACAAAATGTAATCGGCCAGTCCGGTAATGAGAGGAAGTGTGATCATGCACAGCAGAGTGCTCAGGCACACTTCTTTTACAGCCTGGGTGTAGTCCTGTCCGTATAACTGGGCAAAAATTGCCACATTTGAGCCGATCGGCGCAGATGCGGCGATCAGGACAGCCAGCTTGAGCGTATGATATTCTGCCGGGAAGAAGCCAAGCAGGATGATCGTAAGGACCGGGATCAGGATCAGCCGGACAAAGGAACTGCGGTATGCCAGTCTCTCTTTGAAAAGTGAACCCGGCGAAACCTGCGCCAGATAGGTCCCAAGGACGATCATGGCCAGCGGTCCGTTCATAGCGGCAAGAGAGCCGATCATCCCAGTAAGAAGATCCGGAAGCCTGACCGGCAGGAAAAACAGGAGCAGACCGCCCAGAAAACTGAGGATCACCGGATTCGTCCTGAGCTTCTGAAAGGAAAATGTATTCCTGTCCCCGGTCAGTATAAAGACTCCATAGGTCCACTGCAGGATATTGAGCAGCGCGACAAAAGAGGATATATAGAAGACTGCCTCTTCCCCAAGTGTCATCTGCACAAGGGGGATCCCGATAAATCCCGCATTGGAAAAAGCTGCTCCGAAGCGTTCGATCGCCTGCTCTTTCTTAAAAAAGATCCGGCTTATAAAAATAGCCAGAAGCAGAGCAAGAAGAGCTGCTAAAAACGAGAGGACCAGCCCGATCAGCCGTTCGGGCGTATAAGAAGTCATATAAGCTTTGATGATCGCCGCAGGCATGACAATATGCAGGAGCATCCGTCCGATATCGGCGCTTCCGGATATTCCGATCAGCTTTTTGCGAAAGAGAAAATAGCCGATCAGAAGATAAAGAAACATCAGGATATTCTGTTTCAGAAGTAAAATGATAAAGTCCATAGACCGCCTCCTCCTGTAAGTTTAAAAATCTTTGCCTTATATTATATACAGACATTCTGTGCCGGTAAAATATATCTGTGACTATAGGAAGATAGTATATAATCTATCATCCGAGAATAAATACAAAATCATAAAAATTAATACAACATTACAATATTAATGCAGTGCTATATGATAGCGTATGAATAGTTTAAGAAGGAGGATACAGAGTATGTTGAAGAAAAGGTATGATTTGTGGGAAGCCGGGGAATATACATATCCCATGGCCTTTGGCTTCCAACCCAATATTGTCAGCTATCTGCATGAAGATACAGAGAAAGCCAGACCATGTGTGATTGTGGTACCTGGTGGCGGATACAGAGTTGTATCTCCGTCAGAAGGGGAGATTGTGGCAAAGAAGTTTTATGACAAAGGGTATCAGACTTTTGTGTGTACTTATACGGTAAATCTGACAGGGACGGTACCGCTGAAAGATCAGCCGGTAAAAGATTTGGCGAGAGCAGTGCGTTATATAAGAAAAAATGCAGATTTATTCGGCGTTGATAAAGAGAAAGTTGCTGTATGCGGATTTTCAGCCGGTGGGCATGTGTGTGGCAGCCTCTGTGTACATTACGAAGAGTTGAAAGAAAAGAACTCTGAATATGCCAATCTTTCGGCAGCTCCGGATGCCGGGATCTTATGTTATCCGGTGATATCGGCGCAAATCTGCGGAGACAGTGAATCCTTTAAAATGCTTCTGGGAGAGACAGTAAATCCGGAGGAACTGGAATATGTCTCCCTTGAAAAACAGGTGACAGAGAAAACACCGCCATGTTTTATCTGGCAGACGGCAACGGACGAGCTTGTGCCGGTGGAAAACAGTTATCTGATGGCGCAAGCCCTGAAAGAAAGAGGTGTTCCATATGCCCATCATGTATTTTCCCAGGGAAAACACGGTCTTTCCCTTGCAGATCAGGACTGGGCAGAAGAAAACTATGGCGAGCCGTATACGATGGAACAGGTAGCTAAATTGGTAGAGCAGGTAAGGAACGGGGCTATCCCATGCACAGACGAAGAAAAGAAGATGCTCCTTGCCGCTTTTGACTACAACGATGCGGACGAGAAAAATTCCCGACCTAAATGTGAACCGAACAGAGAAGTACAGATCTGGCCTGAACTGGCGGACTGTTGGATGAAAGAGATATTTGGTAAAAAGAGACATATGCTCAGACCTTCTGTGTCTGCTTCCGGTAGTTCAGAGGCGTGACGCCGTATTTCTTTTTAAATATATTCTGAAAATAGGACTGGCTGGAGAAGCAAAGATACGTGCTGATCTCGCTTAATGTTTTATCCGAATAGGTGAGAAGGCTCTTAGCTTCTTCCAGACGGCATCTCATGATAAAACTGCTCACGTCAAACCCGAGTTCCTTTTTAAATTTATTTGTCAGATAGGAGCGGCTCCTGCCGATGTGCTCCGCCACGTCTCCCACCTGGATCGGTTCATTGATATGGTGGGAGATAAACTGAATGCATTTGAAGACTTCCGGGGACATTCCCTGGGGAATCTTGGTCTGGGACACCCGCTCTGTAAAGTCTGCCAGCATGGTGTAGTTCAAAGTGGAGATATGGGCAATATCCTGGGAGCGCTCGCATTCCTGAATATACAGGTCGGCCAGCATATATGCCTGTTCCATGTCCATTCCTCCGGAGATGGCGCTTCTGGTCACCAGAGCGGTGGTCGTGATAAAGATATTCTTTTCCTGCCGGAGAGAATTATCGGCAAGGACGCCTCCTGACAGTTCCGCGGAATCTTCCAGCAGCCGGTTCAGACCGGAAAGGTTCCCGTCCTGGATACACTTTGTTAATTGACGTTCAAAGAAATAAGTGTTATGGAAATGTTGGCTTTCCTTTGCACGGATCACTTCATTCGAATGGATATTGGAAAAACTGCTGACCACATTTGCGCTCTCAAGCCCGAAATGAGATCCGATATCGATTTGCTCATCATTCAGGCAGAGATGAAGATGCGCAAGAGTCTGAAGAAACTGATTGATGGACAGAAGAGGGATCGTCGATAAAATCTGTGAGAGCTCCTCCTTGCGATCGGAACTGATCGCCCACTCCAGCATGAAGCTGTGAAGCGCAGCGTCCGACACGGGCGTGCTGAAAACCGGACCGACGGTGATCACGCTTTCCTTAGAGGAAACCTGAATACTTCCGAAATATCCAAACGACTCCGAAATAAAATAATCCGGATTTTGGTGAAAATGGAAAAATCCGGAAGGGGGATTTTTAAAAAGGGACTGATCGCCCAGGACAGCCGGAAAAGAACAACTGTCGCCGGAGGGAATATGATAATAGCTGACAGGGATCGCAAAGGATGCATAAAACAGGCGGCAGAACGCTTCTAAATCTGTGATCATGGCAATTTCTCCTTTTTCTTTTAAGATCTGTCTTCATTATAAAAGTCTGGAAATGAATGTTCAAGGTCAAAATTACAATATTAAATTTAATAATGTAATACAAAGGGCGTATATTTTGATATCCTGCAGAAAATGAAGCAACAGTCCGGCCATGGCGCGGCCCGAACTGTTACAAAATGAAAGATATATTCAGCCTGTCCTTATTGACAGGCGGGTATAGGAAGGAGGATATCAGAAATGGGAATGGAAGATGCGATCGGTCAGATCCTTACCGCGAAAGATCAGAAACCGATGCTTTTTGAGATTGGCCCGTTGGAATATGATTTCCACGATATTGACGGGTTGTACTATATGCTGGATCGGAAACTGTCCGGCTGTCTGCTGCTGATGTGGACAAAGCCAATGGATCCAAATGCGGAGGGCACAGTGTTGCTGGATGGAGTACCGGTGGACGGATGTGTCAGCCAGTATATGGCAGTCATGGGGAATATGTGGGTGCTGGGGATCCCGCTTCGCGGCAGAGTCACCGAATATGGAAAGAGCTATCAGCTCCATATTGAAGGCTATGCAGACGCAGACGGCAATGTAATGGAACCGCAGGAATTCACCGTCCGGGGAGTGGAGAAGACAGAACCCAGACCGGAGTATGCCGCACACGAACAGACTGCGCTTCAAGCTGCAAGAGAAGGGATCGTTCTTCTGAAAAATGAAGGGAATATCCTGCCGCTTGCGAAAGGTTCTGTGCTGAACCTGTTTGGGAAAGGCGTCCACGAATTCCGCATCGGCGCTGTCGGCGCCGGCAAGATCAATCCGAGATACAGCGTGAACTTTCTGGAAGCTGTCCGGGCAGACCGGGATTATTCGCTGAATGAGGAGCTTGTTTCTTTTTACGGCTGCGACAGGGACGTTCTTCCTCCGGCGGAGATGATGGAGAGAGCGAAAGAAATCTCGGATACGGCAATCATTTTCCTGACCCGGGCGGCGGGGGAGAATCAGGACGCATCGTCTGCAAAAGGAGAATATTACCTGAGCGATGAGGAAGAGACGCTGATCCGGGGAGTCTCAGAAGTATTTCCCAATACCATCGCCGTGTTAAATGTGGGATACCCGATCGATATCACATTTGCTGAAAAGTATCAGGTGAATGGGCTTGTATATCCGGGATTTGCAGGGATGCTCGCGGGACCGGCGCTTCTGGATATCCTGAGCGGGAATGCAAATCCGTCGGGAAAGCTCCCGGATACATGGGCGCTGGACTATTTTGACATTCCGTCGTCAAAAAACTTCTATGACTGTGCGGACAAGCCCCGCCTGACGTCGGAGGATACGGTTTATATCGATACTTGTTATGAGGAAGATATTTACGTTGGCTACCGGTATTTTAAAACCTTTGGGAAAAAGGAAGCCTATCCCTTCGGATTCGGTCTGAGCTATACGGAGTTCGAGATCCGGTGCGGGGCATTCTCCTTTGACGGAGAAGCGCTGGAGGCGGAAGCAGTGATCCGAAATACAGGAGAGCGAGCCGGAAAAGAGGTGCTTCAGCTCTATATAGGGAAGCCGGAAACCGATATGGAACAGCCGGAAAAAGAGCTGGTATTTTTTGAGAAGACAAAGGAACTGGCACCGGGAGAGGCACAGAGGATAGCCATATATGTTCCGGTAAAAATGCTGACATCCTTTTCCGAGGAGGAGAAGGCTTATATTCTTTCAGCCGGAGAGTACAGGATCTATGCGGGAAACAGCGCGGATGCGGAACCGTGCGGCAGCTTTTTCGTAAGCGGAAAAAGAATCATTAAGAAGACGGAGCATCTGATAAAGTGTGGGAAAAGGTTTCCCCGCCTGTCCAGAAAAGATCCCGGGGGCACATGGCCCGTTGGAGAATTTTCTGGAGTCGTGCCCGGGAAAACGACCTTCCAGCCTTACCAGGAGCGCCGCAGATATGCTGTAGAGAAGAGCCTGACCGAACGCATTCAGGAGCAGGGATCCAAGATCATGTTCGATGATGTACGGAAAGACCCGAAACTCGCCGGAGCATTTGCAAAGCAGCTTACGCCCGATGAACTGGCGCGCCTTACGGTCTGCGCGTCTGCGGGATGGGGAATGGAAGGGATCGGGGAGGCCGGGAGAGTCTTCCGGCTGGAAGGGTACGGTCTCCCGGATTTCCCGGTAAGCGACGGAAACAGCGGCATCAATCTGAATGTGAAAAATATCGGGATGCCCTCCGGCGCAGTACTTTGCGCTTCCTTTAATAAAGCGCTCTGCGAAGAGACCGGAAGGGTGATCGGGGAGGAGGCAAAAGAGCTGGGGATCCCGCTGGTCCTTGCGCCGGCGTTTAACATCCACCGCAATCCCCTGAACGGACGCCAGCCGGAATATTTTTCGGAGGACCCGTATCTGTCAGGCGTGATGGCAGGACACTACGCAAGGGGGATGGAGAGCGCAGGAACCGCAGCCTGTTATAAACATCTGATCGGAAACAACTGCGAATCATCCAGAAAGCGGAACCAGAGTCTGATCTCTGAGAGAGCAATCCGGGAAATATATTTCCGTACCTATGAATATGCCATGGAGATCCATATGCCGGCAAGCGTTATGACCGCGTACAATGCAGTGAACGGCTGTCCGACGGCAGCGGACGAGGAACTGATCATGGGACTTTTGCGGGAGGAGAACGGGTTTGACGGTTTTGTCATGACAGACTGGACGACCTATGACACGGTGGACGTTGCCGCCATGGTCCAGGCGGGAAACTGCTGGATCACGCCCGGATCGAATGACAATACTTATACAGACCAGATAGTAAAAGGTCTGGAAGAGGGCAGGATCGATCTTGCCAGACTCAGGGAAAACGTGGCGGCGCTGATCCGCACAATGGCGAGATTTGCATAGTAGATTAAGAAATGCTTTAACAGGTTAAGAATGACTTCAACAAAATAAGAAAAGAATCGGAGGAAACAGAGATGTTATATGATTTCAGGATCGAGTACAGAGAGAACCCTATCGGGATTGACAATCCCCCGCGTTTTTCGTGGAAGATCAAAAGCAGCCGCCAGGATCTGGTGCAGACAGCTTATCAGATCCAGGTGACCGGAGGCGGGAAGCTGATGTGGGACAGCGGCTGTGTAAAGAGCCGCCAGTCTGTTCTGGTCCCCTACGGGGGAAAGCCGTTGGAGCCCATGAGCGTATATCAGGTCCAGGTCAGTGTCCTGGATAATACCGGCGGGCTGGAGCAGGCGACAGGCACCTTTGAAACGGGGATCCTTCTGGAGGAGAACTGGAAAGGAAAATGGATCACCCACTCTCTGCCGGAGGAGGAAACGGCGTGTCCGGTATATGTCAGACATTTTACGGCAGAGAGACCGGTAAAACGGGCGAGGCTCTATGCCACTGCCTGCGGCGTGTATGAAGCCTGCGTCAACGGGAAAAAAGCGGGAGACTGCTTTCTGGCGCCAGGCTGGACTTCTTACCACAACCGGATCCAGTACCAGACCTATGATATCACGGAACTTCTGGAAAAAGAAAACGAGATTGCTGTTACCGTAGGAAACGGCTGGTATAAGGGAGAGCTGGGATTTGACGCCAAACCGGATAACTACGGGAAGAAAACCGTTCTGTCCGCGATGATACGGATCGAATATGAGGACGGGAATATGGAAGAGATCGTGACAGATACGGACTGGAAAGTAGAGACAGGAGTAATCCGTTTCTCAGAGATCTACCATGGAGAAACCCAGGACTATACGGCAAAGAAGCAGGAAGCGGGAGATGCGGTCCTCTTTGATGAGCCGGAGAAACCCGGCCATATCACAGCACAGGAATCCGAGCCGGTCCGTGTGACCAGGCGGTTTGCCCCAAAAGAGAAGATCGTGACGCCCAAAGGAGAGATTGTTTTTGATTTCGGCCAGAACATGGCGGGGCTGGTAGAAGTAAAACTGCCGAAACTGACAGGGGACAGGCTGGTTATCCGTCATGCGGAGACGCTGGATAAAGACGGAAATTTCTATACGGAAAATCTGCGCACCGCCAGATGCACAGACACTTACATCTACGGTGAGGATATGGCAGGGAAGACCGTAATGCCGCACTTTACGTTCCACGGATTCCGGTATATCTGTGTGGAAGGCGCGGGCAGCGACGTGGAGGCAGCGTGCTTTACGGCCTGCGCGCTCCATACGGATATGCAGGAGACAGGGACATTTCACTCGGACAATCCGCTTGTCAATCAGCTTCAGAGCAACATCCAGTGGGGGCAGAGAAGTAATTTCCTCGATATCCCTACCGACTGCCCGCAGCGGGACGAGCGTCTGGGATGGACGGGGGACGCGCAGGTATTCTGCGGCACGGCTTCCTATAATTTCAACACGGCGCTGTTCTTCCGGAAGTGGCTCCGGGATATGGCTGCGGAAACCACGGATCAGTGGGGCGTTCCCCATGTAGTGCCCAATATCCTGAGTAACCAGGATGGCGCAGCGGCATGGAGCGACGCCGCGACTATCATCCCCTGGACGCTTTACCAGGTATACGGAGATAAAGAGATGCTGAGAGAACAGTATCCGATGATGAAGCAGTGGGTGGATTACATCCATGCCAGAGTATCAGAAAACGGCTTATGGCAGACCGGATTCCAGTACGGGGACTGGCTGGCGCTGGATATCGAATCAGGAAGTACGGACCGTACCGGCGGAACGGACAGATATCTGGTCGCCAACGCTTATTATGCCTATTCCACCAAGATCGTCCGGGATGCTGCGGGAGAGCTGGGGTATCAGGAAGATTCTGAAAAATACGGGGAACTGTATGAGGAAATCCGGGAGGCGATCAACTTTGAATTCGTGACGGGAAGCGGACGTCTGGTCAGCGAGACTCAGACCGCCTGTGTCCTGATGCTGCATTTTGACCTGATAAAACCGGAATTTCGAAAACGGATCCTGGAGACTCTGGAAACAAATATCGGCTCCCACCACAACCACCTGACAACCGGATTTGTCGGAACGCCTTACCTGTGCCACTGCCTGTCGGAAAACGGACTCCATGACCTTGCAGATGAGATCTTTATGAAAGAAGATTTCCCCGGATGGTTCTATGCCGTGAAAAAAGGTGCAACGACGATCTGGGAGAGGTGGAATTCCATCCTTCCGAACGGGGACTTTGATGAGTCTGGCATGAATTCCCTGAACCATTATGCATACGGCTCTATCGGAAGCTGGCTGTACGAAAAAGTGGCGGGGATCCGGTGCCTGGAACCGGGGTACAGGAAGATTCTGATCTGTCCCACGCTCACAAAAGGAATGACAGAGGTGTCTGCATCCTTTGAATCCATATACGGGACGATCCGGAGCGCATGGAGCTGCCGCGACGGGAAGATTTGTGTGGATGTGGAGATCCCTGCCAATACGTCGGCTGTGATCCGCCTTCCGGAGAAAGAGGATAAGATCACCGTGGGTTCTGGAAACTATCACTACGAGTATGACACGCAGACCTGTTTGGAAATAGAGAAATATTCGCTGGACTCTACGCTTGGCGAACTGGTAGAAGATGAACTGGGCAGGAAGATGTTTGACGAACTCAGCCCGGGAATGCTAGATGATCCGATGATCAAATTTGCCTTCGGCATGACAGTGGCGGATTTGATTCAGATGGCGGCGGAAGCAAGACCGCTCTACCAGGCTGTGATTAATGCCTTGAATGAAAAGCATCGAAAAGAGCTGAAAGGTTAAAATTACAATATTTTATTTGATATTACAATACGAAAAACGGATCGTCTGATAAATTGATATCATCAGATCTGAAGAAAAGAAAACGATGAGAGAAGGAGGAACATCATGAGTAAGAAACCATTGGGCAAAGATAAATTCGGCGTCCAGAAAGTAATGCGTATGAAGGATTATTTCGGCGATGCAATGGGGCAGTTCTCGCTGAATGCTGTATCAACTATGGTAGGTCAGCTTACATATTTCTATACAGATAAGGTAGGTATGGCGGCCGGAGCGATCGCGACGATGCTGATTGTATGTAAGATCCTGGATGCATTTACCGATCTGATCATGGGAAGGATCGTTGACAATACAAAGCCGGGAAAAGAAAGATACAGACCATGGCTGATCCGGGCAGGTATTCCCGCCGGGATCATGATGGTACTGATGTTTACCGTACCGGATATAGGAGCTACCGGACAGCTGATCTATGCGACCGTCACAAATATCCTGATTACGGCAGTCTTCTATACTGCAATGGCAATCCCGTATACGTCTCTTCTGACCGTCCGTACTAACAGCCAGGAAGAGAGAGCTACGATGGGGACCTTCCGTTCCGCTACAGGATATATTGCCGGAACGATCTTCGCAATCGGACTGATCCCGATCACAAACGCAATGGGCGGAAACCAGAGCGCATGGATCAAGTTCGGATTTGTCATGGGTATCCTGGTCATCCTTGCAGCGCTGATCTGCTATGTTACAAGCCGTGAGACGGCGACAGAATCAGGTACTGTTGTAGATATTTCAGAGCAGGAGACGGAAAAAGCAATCCCGTTTAAAGAAGCGATCGGGAAACTGTTCAAGAACAAATACTGGGTGATCGTGCTGATCGTCAACCTGCTGTCCTGCATCATATATGGACTGCAGTCTGCGTCAGGCACATACTACTGCAAGTGGATCTTCGGAAATGACAATCTGGTCGGAGTAATGGGAACCATCGGTATGATCCCGACTATCCTCGGGTTTGTACTTGTAGGCCCGATGATCAAAAAGCTGGGAGTAGTGAAAACCCTTCTTGTCAGCTTCGGGATCGGCATCGCTGCATATGTAGTTATGTTTTTCGCAAGAGAAAACTTTATGATTTATGCGATATGCGGATGCTTTACAACATTTTCAACGATCCCGATGATGTGTCTCGTGGGAACCATGACGGCAATGAGTATTGATTATAATGAATACAAATATGGCGTGCGTATGGTCGCAACATCCCAGAGTGCATCCAGTTTCGGCGGAAAAGTAGGAAGCGGGATCGGAACATCCCTGATCGGATGGATGCTCGGCGCAGTCGGATACAATGCTTCACTGGCCGTTGCCCCGGCAGCTACAAAGATGGCGATCTACGGATTCTCAATTATAATACCGCTGGTATTTTTCATCATTATGTTTGTTCTTGTGAGCAGATTTAATCTGGAGAGAGACCTTCCGGCTATGAGAGAAGAAGTTGCTCAGAGAAAGGCACAGAACAAATAAGAATTTTAGAAGAAGTACAATGATAAACCTCTTTCATCTGATCATGGAGAGGTTTATCACTGTATATGGAGAAATTTCCAAAACCGATCATGGAGGAAGAAAAGATGGAGAGAGAAAAAATAACAGAACTGATTTCGAAGATGACACTGGAGGAAAAAGCGGGACTGTGTTCCGGGGCGGATTTCTGGCATACAAAAGGGATCGAACGTCTGGGAATCCCTTCTGTCATGGTTTCGGACGGCCCTCACGGACTTCGCAAACAGGAGGATGAAGCAGACCATCTCGGGATCAATGACAGTATCAAAGCAGTCTGCTTTCCCGCAGGATGTGCGACGGCATCCAGTTTTGACAGAAATCTTTTAGAAGAACTGGGAGAAATCATCGGAAATGAATGTCAGGCGGAGAATATCAGCACGATCCTGGGGCCGGCTATGAATATCAAGCGCTCCCCTCTCTGCGGCCGGAATTTTGAATATTATTCGGAAGATCCGCTTGTTTCATCGGAAATGGCGTCAGCCTTTGTACGCGGCGTCCAGAGCAAATCTGTCGGAACAAGCCCGAAACATTTCATGGCGAACAATCAGGAATATCACCGTATGACCAGTTCTTCTGAGATGGACGAGCGGACCATGCGGGAGATCTATCTTGCGTCATTTGAAAACATGGTAAAAAAGGAAAAACCGTGGACGATCATGAATTCCTACAATAAGCTGAACGGGACTTATTTGTGTGAGAATAAGGAAATGCTGTCAGATATTCTGAGGGATGAATGGGGATTTGACGGATACGTGATGACAGACTGGGGCGCTATGAATGAGAGGGTAGAAGCGCTGAAAGCAGGATGTAATCTGGAGATGCCGGCCAGCGGCGGCAAGACGGATAAGGAAATCGTGGATGCCGTAAGGTCAGGGGAACTGGATGAGGCTGTTTTGGATCAGAGGTGTGAGGAATTCCTGAACATTATATTCCGTTATATGGAAAACAGGGATGCAAATGCAGTATTTGACAGAGAAAAAGACCATGGAAAAGCCCGGCATATCGAGGAAGAATGTATTGTTCTCCTGAAAAATGAAGACAGTATCCTGCCTCTTTCTCCGGAACAAAAAACCGCTTTTATCGGGAAATACGCAGCGGCTCCCCGTTTTCAGGGAGGCGGAAGCTCCCACATAAACAGCTTTAAAACGGAATCTGCCCTGGATGCTTTGGATGCTGCGGACGGTATAAAGAAAGAGAACATTGTTTATGCACAGGGATATGATGATCTGGAAGATAAAACAGACGAAGCTCTGTTAAGAGAGGCGGCAGAAGCGGCAAAAAGCGCGGAGACAGCGGTTATTTTCGCAGGGCTTCCGGACAGTTTTGAATCTGAGGGCTATGACCGGACGCATATGCAGATGCCTCAGTGTCAGATCACGTTGATCGAAGAAGTCGCAAAAGTCCAGCCCAATACGGTCGTGGTACTGCATAACGGGACGCCGGTGGAAATGCCGTGGATCGACAAGGTAAAAGCAGTCGTGGAAGTCTATCTCGGCGGTCAGGCTGTAGGCGGCGCGACAGTCAATGTCCTTTACGGAAATACAAATCCGAGCGGGCACCTTGCGGAGACATTCCCGATCCGGGTGCAGGATACGCCATGTTACTTTACCTATGGCGGAGAGCATGATAAATCCGTCTATTCCGAAGGTGTCTTTGTCGGATACCGGTATTATGCTTCGAAAGAGATGAATGTACTCTTCCCGTTTGGACACGGACTTTCCTATACAACATTTTCTTACAGCAATCTTACGGTAGAAAAGAAACGGATCAGGGAAAGCGAAACGCTGAGAGTATCTGTGGATGTAACGAACACAGGAAATCGATTCGGAAAAGAAGTTGTACAGCTCTATGTTGCGCCGAAAAACAGTACAGTTATCCGTCCGGTACGGGAACTGCGCGCCTTTGAGAAAACAGGGATTGCCCCCGGGGAAACGAAGACCGTCACGTTCCTGCTGGATAGCAGAGCGTATGCGTACTGGAGCACAGAGATCCATGGCTGGCACGTGGAGAGCGGTGAATATGAGATCCAGATTGGAAAGAACGCACAGGATATCGTCCTCTCCAGAACCGTATATGTAGAATCAGAACATACGATCCCGAAAGTCTTTACCCTAAACTCCACACTGGGAGAGATTCTGGCAGACCCAAAAGGAAAGGCAGTTTTTGAGCAGGCTATGAGCGGGATGGCGGGATCGGATGCACAGGAAGCAGAAGCGCAGGCATTGGAAGGAGACGGAGAGGCAATCAGCGCAGAGATGATGGCGGCTATGATGGAAGCAATGCCGCTAAGACAGATGATCAGCTTTGTGCCGGGAGTTACGAAAGAAGCGCTGACATCTCTGGTGAATGTTTTGAATGAAAATTAATTATAGGATAAACGAGAATGTTTAACATTTTAATTGTAGAAGATGATTACGAATTAAGGCATCTTTTTCAGCGTGTCTTAGTACAGAACGGATACCGTGTAAGAGGCGTGGAGGACGGGAAAGCGGCTTTAAAGGCTCTGGAAAAAGAGTATGCGGACCTGATCATTTCAGATATCATGATGCCGGTCATGGACGAGTACGAACTGGTGCGCGCCCTCCGTGGATCGGGGATCCAGACGCCGGTCCTCATGATCACAGCAAAAGATGCCTTTGATGATATGAGAAAAGGATTTCTCTCAGGAACGGATGATTACATGGTAAAGCCGGTTAATGTCAATGAAATGGTTTTGCGGGTGGAGGCTTTGCTCCGCCGTGCGCAGATGATCAATGAGCGCAGACTGGTCCTGGGCGGTACCGAACTGCTTCTGGATTCGCTGACAGTTGCCACTGAAAATGATTCCTGCGTCCTCCCGCATAAGGAGTTTATGCTCTTATATAAAATGGCTTCTTCCCCGGGGCGTACATTTACCAGACAGCAGATCATGGATGACATCTGGGGATATGGATATGAGGCGGAAAGCGATACCCATACGGTGGACGTCCATATCGCAAGACTTAGGGATCGTTTCCGGGAAAATCAGGACTTTCGGATCGAGACCATCCGGGGTGTGGGGTACAAGGTGGTGAAACTGTGAAAAAAACAGGAAAAGGGAAATGGAATTACAGCCTGGATTTTTATTTTTTCTGGGTGAACCTCTGTGCATTTGCGGTCATTGTCATTGTTTCCGCCCTGATCTCCGCTCTTTTGTATCAGTTTTTTCATCTGACCGTCCAGATACCGGAAGCCGTCTACAGTGTGGTGCTGTGCATTGCCCTGGGAGCTACCGTTTCCCATTTCCTTTCAAAAAAGATCCTTGCGCCCATCAATAAGCTGGGAAAGGCAATGAGTAAAGTCGCTCAGGGCGATTTTACCGTAAAACTGGAAACAGGCAGTAAACTCAGCGAGATCCGGAAACTGTACGGAGATTTTAATCTGATGGTAAAAGAGCTGGCAGCCACAGAGACGCTGCAGATGGATTTTGTGTCGAATGTTTCCCATGAGTTTAAGACGCCCATCAGCGCCATAGACGGATACGCTACCCTTCTACAGGGGGATTCACACCTTACGGAAGAACAGGCGGAGTATACGGGTAAAATCATATACAATGTGAGACGGCTGTCCGGCCTGGTCAGCAATATCCTTCTTCTTTCCAGGATCGAGAACCAGGCGATTCCGGCCAAAAAGGAAAAGTTCCGTCTGGACGAACAGATCCGGCAGGCCATCCTGGCTCTGGAGACAAAGTGGACGGAAAAAGAGATCGATCTGGAAGCAGAATTAGAGCCGGTTACTTACACTGGAAATGAGCCGCTCCTTCTGCACGTCTGGCTGAATCTCATTGATAATGCCGTGAAATTCAGCCAGAAGGGAGGAAGCATACGGATCCGCTTGACCGCTTCGGAACAAAATATCCTTGTTTCCGTGCGGGATCACGGGTGCGGGATCGCGGAGACGGATCTGAAACGGATTTTCGATAAATTTTATCAGACCGACACCGCCCACAAGGAAGAAGGAAACGGGCTTGGCCTGGCGCTGGCACAAAGGATTTTGTCGATTCATCAGGGAAGGATCGAAGTGGAAAACTGCCGGACAGGCGGGTGCTGTTTCTCTGTGATCCTTCCGGTGGTAAAAGAAAGTGAAAAGGAAAAGTAAAGTAATACATAGAAAATAATTGAAATAAGGACATAATAATGGTATGATTAAGCCATTCAAAAGAGGGAGGTGCATAAAATGCCACAGATTATTCCAATAAAGGATCTGAAAAATACTTCTGATATATCGGAAATGTGCCACCGGACAGACGAACCTATATTTGTTACTAAAAATGGCTACGGTGATATGGTTATTATGAGTATAGAAAGTTATGAACTCAACTTTCCCAGCTGATATCTGCAAACAATGCCTGTATAAACTTGGCTTGTGAAGCAATCCAATCGGTTACTTTACTTTTTATGCAAGCTGTGATATCTGCCGACAGCATAGAAATATGCTCCACAA
>DWVY01000017.1 GCA_019119995.1 Candidatus Mediterraneibacter faecavium
CCACGCACGCGATCAGAGTTTCCGGCTCTACATCGCCGTGATGAGCTTCCACCGCATTAATCACAGTCGCTGACTCTTTGTATTTTCTGCAAAGATCCACACCAATCTGGATGTGGGATCCTTCCACATCATGGTCGATGGATTTTCCAATATCATGCAAAAGTCCGGCACGCTTGGCAACTCTGACATCCAGTCCGATCTCGCCAGCCAGAAGTCCTGCAAGCTGAGCCACTTCGATAGAATGTTTTAACGCATTCTGCCCATAGCTGGTGCGGAACTTCATGCGTCCCAGAAGCTTGATCAGTTCCGGATGGATACCGTGAACTCCTACTTCCAGGGCTGCCGCCTCTCCTTCTTCGCGAATCATAACGTCGACTTCTTTCTGAGCCTTCTCGACCATTTCTTCGATTCTGGCCGGATGGATCCGTCCATCGACGATCAGTTTTTCCAGCGCGATCCTTGCGACTTCTCTTCTGATCGGGTCAAATCCAGAAAGCACAACGGCTTCCGGGGTGTCATCGATGATCAATTCCACACCCGTCAATGTCTCAAGCGTACGGATATTCCGTCCTTCACGTCCGATGATTCGTCCCTTCATCTCATCGCTTGGAAGCTGTACGACCGAAATCGTAGTTTCCGCCACATGATCAGCCGCACATCTCTGGATCGCGGTAACGACAAATTCCTTTGCCTTCTTATCCGCTTCTTCCTTCGCCTGCGTCTCCAGTTCCTTGATCATCTTGGCGGTATCATGTTTCACATCTTCTTCAACAGTTTTTAACAAATATTCTTTTGCCTGTTCGGAGGTAAGTCCTGAGATTCTTTCTAGTTCCTGTACTCTTTGCTTACTCAGCTCTTCCACTTTCGCTTCGCGCTGTTTCAGCTGTTCTTCTTTTGCTGCAAATCCTGCTTCCCGCTTTTCAATCGCGTCCGCCTTCTTGTCTAAAGCCTCTTCCTTGGATAACACTCGTTTCTCGTAACGCTGCAGCTCTGCCCTGCGTTCCTTGGTCTCTTTTTCAAGTTCATTTTTATTCTTTATGGACTCTTCTTTAATCTCCAAGAGAGACTCCTTTTTCTTGGCCTCTGCGGTTTTCACAGCGTCATCAATGATTTCTCTTGCTTTTGTCTCCGCATTTCCTATCTTAGATTCAGCGTTCTTCTTCAGATTGGACACGGTTACAAAATGGCTGATGACTGCTGCCGCGATGATCAGCACGACTGCTACAGCAATGATCATTCCACTCGGCACAGGAGCACCTCCTTATTTAATTTTCATTGTACAAATACAACACTTAAATTTTATACTGTTTTCACAAAGATGTCAAGCGTTCCACTCAGAAACTTGTATCACTCGACGGATATCTTCATAGCGGAAACCTTTTCTTACCAGATAGGCCGACACCTTCTGTGTCTCCTTCCAGTCCGCCGTCTCCGGATCATATTTCTTTTTCCGGAGCAGCTCACGGATCGCCTGCTCCGTATCCTCCGTCTCATAACATTCGGCCATGGCCTCTTCGATCTGCTCTGCCGGAACTCCTTTCTCTGAAAGCGAGGCAAATATCTCTTTCCGGCTCTTCCGGTGCTTCCGTCCCAGGATAAAGCTTCTTGCATACTCCAGGTCATTGACATAGCCAAACGAGCTTACGTAAGCCATCGCATCATCAACCACCTCTTCCGGATAGCCACCGTCAAGCAGCTTTTTCCGAAGCTGGGCCTTCGTACGTCCCATCTGGTTCAAAAGGTGCATCGCTCTCAACTTCGCCCTGCGAAGAAGTGTCTCCTGGCAGATCCTCTGATAGACCTCCTCATCCAGGCTGCCGCCCTCTGTCAGGTGATAGCGAGACAGCTCGCCTTTGTATAAACAAAAGGCGGGCTGTCCGTCCAGGAAAACCTGATATCTCGTTTTTGTCACCGGTGCAATCCCTGTGATGATCATTCAGCTTTTCCTTCCTGCTTCTTTTCTGCTTTCTTTTCCGCTTTCTCATCTGCCTCCTGGCCGAAATGGTAATGCTCGCGGATCTGGTGATCTAATGTCTCCATGATCTCCGGATGCTCGGCCAGATACTTCTTGGCGTTTTCACGTCCCTGTCCGATCTTCTCGCCATTGTAAGCGAACCAGGCTCCGCTTTTGTTTACCAGATTCAAGCCCACGGCCAGATCCAGGATATCTCCTTCTTTAGAGATTCCTTTTCCGAACATAATGTCAAATTCCGCCTCCTTAAACGGCGGTGCGATCTTGTTCTTTACTACCTTGACGCGGGTCCGGTTTCCAACCATCTCTCCGCCCTGCTTCAGTGTCTCGATCCTGCGGACATCCATACGGATCGATGCATAGAACTTCAGCGCCCGTCCTCCGGTCGTGGTCTCCGGATTGCCGAACATCACGCCAACCTTCTCACGGAGCTGATTGATAAAGATAACCACACAGTTGGACTTACTGATCACCGGCGTCAGCTTCCGGAGCGCCTGGGACATCAGTCTCGCCTGCAGACCCACATGGCTGTCTCCCATGTCTCCTTCAATCTCCTGCTTCGGCACCAGAGCCGCTACAGAGTCCACGACCACGATATCCATCGCTCCGGACCGCACCATGGTCTCCGTGATCTCCAAAGCCTGGTCTCCGCTGTCCGGCTGGGAAATATAAAGCTCGTCGATATCCACACCAATATTCTTTGCATAAACCGGATCCAGCGCATGCTCTGCGTCAATAAACCCGGCAATTCCTCCCTGCTTCTGTACTTCTGCGATCATATGAAGCGCAACGGTCGTCTTACCACTGGACTCCGGTCCGTAGATCTCCACCACACGTCCCCTCGGAACACCGCCTAAGCCCAATGCAATATCCAGGCTTAAGGAACCTGTCGGGATCGTCTCTACGGCCACCTGCGCCGCCGGATCTCCCAGCTTCATCACGGTTCCCTTTCCAAAATCCTTCTCTAATTTTGCGATCGCGGCATCCAATGCCTTCTTCTTATCTTCACTTGCCATAACACACTTCTCCTTTATGCAACGAACAAACGTTCGTATCCTGGTTAATATACTATTATATTTATGATTTCTTGTCAAGCATAAATAATCATGAAATCTTCTGCCGAACGGCAAAGATGATCCGGCGGCTTTTACCGCCAAAGATGAGGCCTCTGATACACTTCTTTACTGAACTTTTTGATATGTGATAGTATATCCCATCGGCGTTGAAAAGTAAATAGATTTCACGAAATCAGCCCAAAAACGGCAGCGATCCGGGCGCACTCGCACAAAAGCCCCGGCAGACGCCTTCCAAAAACATCTGCCGGAGCTTTCTATCCATTCATGGTCTGATCATATTTTTCCCGTTCTGCCTCCCAGTATTTCCGGTCTTCCTCCGTGACTTTTCTGAGTACCCGGCAGGGATTTCCTGCTGCCACCACGCCATCCGGAATATCCCGCGTCACCACGGATCCGGATCCGATCACCACGTTATCTCCAATGGTAAGACCCGGGTTGATGACTACATTTCCGCCGACCCATACATTATTTCCGATGGTTACCGGCTTTCCAAACTCCAGAGCCTCTGTGCGCACTCCCGGATCGATGGGATGGCCCGCCGTATAAACACAGACTCTGGGGCCGAACATCACATTGTCTCCGATATGGACCTCACAGACATCCAGTATGATACAGTCAAAATTTGTATAAAAATTTTCACCGATATAAATATTGGAGCCATAATCACACCGAAACGGCGGTTCAATATAAAAATGTTCCCCGGTCCCTCCAAAAAGCTCCCGGATCAATTCCTCCCGGGTATCCAGATCCGCTTCCGTCGTTGCATTAAAAAGACGGGTGATCCTCCGGGAGCGGGCACAGTCCTTTGCCAGCTGCGGGTCATTTGCGGGAATATACAGTTCTCCTTTCAGCATCAGTTCCTTGTCTGTCATACGTTCCATTCCTTTCTATTCACACACCTGGCATACCAGCACTTCACAGGGTTCCAGGACCACTTCCCGGGCGTTAATCTGTTGCGGACGGTACATATTTGCCAGAAGGACCTTGCCAAGATTTTCTGAAAGCTTTACCGCCATCTCTTCCTTTCCGAAGTTTGCCAGTATAACTGCTTTTTTCTCTCCGTCTGTTCTTGCATATGCAAACAGGCTCTCGTCTTCTTCAAAAAGCGGAAGAAACTCTCCATACACAAAAACATTTTTCCACTCTTCAGACTTACGAAGAGCGATCAGCTTCCGATAAAAATGAAGGACAGATCCCGGATCCTTCTCCTGGTCCGCCACGTTGACCATTCGGTAATTTTCATTAACACGAAGCCAGGGCGTCCCTTTCGTAAATCCGGCATTTTCACCGGCATCCCACTGCATGGGAGTTCTTGCATTATCACGGCTGAATCTGTAACAAGCCTCCAGCGCTTCTTTGTCAGACAGCCCTGCTTCCCTTGCCTCCCGGTACTGATGATAAGTATCAATGTCATCGTAATCTTCAATACTGTCCATCCGGCAATTGGTCATGCCAATTTCCTGTCCCTGATAAATAAAGGGTATCCCCCTGAGCAGGACACTGACACAGCCCAGCATCTTTATACCGTCCGGATTCTGTGCGTATTCTGGCAGATAGCGGCTTGCGCCTCTTGGCTCGTCGTGATTCTCGATAATATTACTTAAAAACGCCTTGCCCTGACATTCCATCTGAGACTGAATGATCGTCTTTTTCCACTCTAGAAATGTTACTTCCCTGGTGTCATACCATCCATTCTGCCCTTCTGTCAGCATATGGGGCGCAAAGTCAAACATACTGGAAAAATAGCCGTCCTCTCCTACAAACTCCTCCAGAGCTCCCTCTTTCAGATTAAAGACCTCTCCTACGGTAAATGTATCTCTCTTTGCAAATGTCTCCCTTTTCAATTCTCCCAAAAGCTCGCCGATGCCGTCTACCCGTTCCACCATAGCCGTGCAGGCGCACATGCCGTCCGGTCCGTCCGGCTCGTAGCTTGGGAAATTGACGTCTTTTTTGATGTTGATGATCGCATCGATCCGGAATCCGGCAATCCCCTTGTCCAGCCACCAGTTGATCATATCGAACAGCTCTTTCTTTACTTTTGGGTTCTCCCAGTTCAGATCCGGCTGTTCTTTTGCAAACATATGGAGATAATAAAGGTCCGTTCCCGGTACCTTCTCCCAGGCGCTTCCGCCAAAATAAGACCGGTAGTTGCTGGGCGGATTCCCGTCTTTTCCCTTTTCAAAATAAAAATATCCCGCATATTCTCCATAAGGATCCTTAAGCGCTTTCTGGAACCACTCGTGTTCACTGGAGCAGTGATTAATCACCAGATCCATCACTATACCGATCCCCAGCTTCTTTGCCTCGGCAAGCAAAGTGTCAAAATCCTCCATGGTACCGAATACCTCAGAGATCTTGTAATAGTCAGAAATATCATATCCCTGATCGATAAAAGGCGACTGGTAAACCGGTGACAGCCATACCATATCAATTCCGAGATTTTTCAGATATGGGAGCTTTTCCAAAATCCCCTTCAAATCACCTATGCCGTCTCCATTGCTGTCCTTAAAGCTTTTTGGATAGATCTGATAGACAACCTTTTCTTTCCACCACTGTTTTTTCACTGCCCGTTCCTCCATCTTTTCTTTTTCCCTAACACAGTTTTCTGATGCTGCATTTAACCCTTTGATGATTATACTGCTCTTTTTGATGGATTTCTTCTCTTATTATGCGGTTTGATTGTACAATCCTAACTTTCTTTACATACATCCACCCACTGGAGGCTATGGCTGTATCGCTCCAGCTCTTCAATGCTAAGCTCGATCATACTGTTGCTGCTGCCGGCTGCCGGGAATACCGTTTCAAAACGCTTCAGGGACTCATCCAGATAGACTTCAACCCCCTCCTTGACAGCAAATGGGCAGACACCGCCCACTGCATGTCCCACCAGGTCTTCCACTTCTTCAAATTTGAGCATTTTTGCCTTGCAGCCAAACTGCTCCCGGTACTTTTTATTATCAATCTTTCGGTCGCCTGCCGTCACCACCAGCACCACACGATCTCCTGCCTGGAAGGACAGCGTCTTTGCGATCCTCTGCGGCTCGCATCCAAGGGCTTCGGCCGCTTCTTCCACCGTTGCGCTGGAGTGTTCCTTTTCCCAGACCCGGTCTTCCATTCCGTACTGCCGGAAATATTCCTTCACTTTTTCAATAGACATCGTAGATATTCTCCTTTTCTTTACAAAGCTTTCTGCTCCATACAATAGTCTCCCAGATTGTCAAGAACCTTCTGGTTCAGCCGCTCTACCGCCTGGCGTGTCATTCCGGAAGAACGTTTCAGGCATGCCACATTGTGTTTTTTCAGGAGCACTTCGTCTCCCAGCCCCATCAGCGTATCGCAGAAATACCAGGTGTTCTCCTGATCCAGCCATTTCTTTATTGCCTCCTCCTCGAAACAGGGACTAAGGGCGGTATTAAACAACACCTTCCCCGGGCCCATGATCTGAAACTCCTCTTCGCCAAGCAGCACCACATTCTTGCTTAAGCAGCTGCAGATCACGTCGCACTCCCGCAGAAGATCAGGAAGCTCCTGATAGCGATATCCCTTCTCTTCTTCCAGTTCCGGCTTTCTGCTCCTGCTGTAATAGCGGATATCTGCATGGAAGGCCGCAAGTCCTGCTGCCACCGTTTTTGCGCTTGCTCCCATACCAAGGATCCCCACTCTGACTCCGGTAATTTCCGAAATCTCTCCGAAAAGAGGCGGGAATCCATCGTCTCCGCCCAGTCTGCGGATCAGATTTGCTGTCACATACTCTGCCACCCCGGCGTCTCCATAATCCCGGATTCCTGTCACCTTAATTCCGCGGGCTCTGGCATAGGCAAGATCCACATTGGAGCTCGCTTCTGAGTACAGGCTGCAGCACATGCCGATATAGCGCACATTCCCGCAGTCCTTCAATACGTTTTCCCCGATCTTATGCGTATAGCTGACAAAGATGCCGTCTGCATCCCCGATCCTCTTTGTAATCTCGGCGTCGCTTTCCGGAACCGTATCATAAAATACCGCTTTCTCGCAGTATTCCTTTATCTTCTCTCTTGTCTCCGGCAAAAGAGACACCGGCTGGATAGCCACCAGCTTCTTTAGCTTTTTCATCATTTCATCCTCCCGATTTGTATTGGTAGTGTCAAAACTACCTTCTTTTTTTATTGTAAAAGTTACGCTTTACCTTGATTTTTCGGAGGTTTGCAAATAAAAAGAGCATTGACCTCCCTTTTCTGGTATAATGTCAATCGCCAAACCAACCTTATACGAAAGGAGCCAATGCTCATGGACATTATACTTTATCTTCTCACCATCATTCAATACCTTTATCAGATGAATTGCTGGTTATTAAATTTTATCTGCAGATACATCCCGCTCAAACAGTGGGCGTTTGATGACTCCCATTCCCCGAAATACCAGAAGTACAAGATTGATGAACTCCCTTTGATCACCGATTTCCGTCAGGACTGGACTTATAAGGAACTGATCCCTCTCTTTGAAAAACATTACGGCAAGAAGATCCGTCCCATCAAACGGCGGTCCGAATGTGACATCCCCGATGACTGTTCCTGTCCCCGTTGTCAGGCTCCAAAGCAATATCTTTACAAGAACAACGGTCGCAAGGGACAGCTCTCCTGCAAGATCTGCGACGCAAAGTTCTCCCAGCAGGATAACCGCTTCTCTTCGATAAAGCTGCGCTGCCCTCACTGCGGGAATACCCTCGTCCCCAAAAAGGACCGGAAGTTTTTTGTCCTGCATAAGTGTGTGAACCCGAAATGCCCTTACTATCTCCATAACCTTAAAAAAGTGGAGCCGGAACATCTCAATGAGGCTTATGGAAAGAATAAATACAAACTCCATTACATCTACCGTGAATTCTCCGTAGATTTTTTCCGCATGGATTTAAACTCCCTTCCGAAGAATGCTTCATCCCTCCGCTTTAACCGCCATAACGCACATGTCATGGGGCTCTGCCTGACTTTCCATGTCAACCTTGGCCTCTCTCTGCGCAAGACTTCCGAGGCACTCAAAGACCTTTACAACATCCGGATCTCACACCAGCAGGTCGCCAACTACGCCAGGACTGCCGCCCTCGTCATCAGGCCTTTCGTTGACAACTATGATTACAAAACCGGAACCACCTTTGTTGCCGACGAAACCTATATCAAAGTCCGCGGGATCAAAGGATACATCTGGTTCATCATGGATGCGGTGTCCCGCTCCATCCTTGGCTATCAGGTCTCTGACAACCGCAGCGTCGGTCCCTGCATCCTTGCCATGCGCATGGCTTTCCGTAAGTTGAAGCAGCTTCCGGAAAATTTCCGCTTTATCGCCGATGGCTACAGCGCCTATCCGCTTGCGGCCCAGCAGTTCTTCCACCAGTTCGGTGAGAAGTTCCGTTTTGATATCACTCAGGTCATCGGGCTTACGAACGAGGACGAAGTCTCCAAAGAGTTCCGCCCTTTCAAACAGATGATCGAGCGTCTCAACCGTACGTTTAAAGCCTCCTACCGCATAACCTGCGGCTATGACAACTATGAGGGTGCCAGCTACAATGTCGCCCTTTGGGTCGCTTATTATAACTTCCTCAGACCGCATCAGCACAACAACTATCGTGTTCTCAATAAAGTAGAGCATCTGGAAAATGCCGACAACATGCCGGGCAAGTGGCAGCTGCTTATCTTTCTCGGGCAACAGACCATCCTGCAGATGCAGAAGTCTCAAGCAGAAGAATCAGTCTGTTCCTAGATTCAGAGCCGGGGATAACAACTCAGCCATCCCGGAGGGATTTACCCTTGATGGCACGCAAAAACAATGCTACAATGCTGTGATCCCGACGGAGAAACCAACCTGTTCCTGAGTTCTTCGCCGTCGATAAGGCACTCAGAGCATTGCTTTTGTGTGCTGTCAAGGGTGGCGTAAGCTGCCATCAAACATCATATCTGCAATTTTCAAGGTTCAATCTGAGCCTATTTCTTAGGCTTCCTTTTTTCATAACTCATTTGACACTACCATTAAATCCTATCATACGCCCTCGACCTTTGTAAAGGCGAGACTTTATTTCTTTCTCCGGTTGCACTTCCCGCCCCGATACTATATGATATTCTGGTAGCCTCTCCCAATGGAAGAGGACATGGATTCCATCGGGTAAATAACTTAAGGAGCACTCATGATATGAAAAAAGACGACATCCGCTATCAGACTTACGTAAATATCCTGAAAGAGGAGCTGATCCCCGCGTTCGGCTGCACCGAGCCCATTGCCCTGGCCTATGCCGCGGCCAAAGCCCGCCAGACCCTTGGCGCCCTGCCGGACCGGGTTCTCCTGCAGGTGAGCGGCAGCATTATTAAAAATGTAAAGAGTGTGATCGTCCCGAACACCGGACATCTGAAAGGCATGCCGGCCGCCGCGGCCGCGGGCATCATCGCCGGCGACCCGGACCGGGAGCTGGAAGTGATCTCACAGGTTCCGGAAGAGAAAATAAAAGAGATCCGGGCTTTCCTGGAAAATGTCCGGATCGATGTGGAGCACATCGACAACGGACATGTCTTCGACATCATCGTAACGGAATATAAAGACAGCCACAGCGCCCGGGTCCGCATCCTGGACACCCACACCAATATCGTCCTGATCGAAAAGGACGGCAGCATCCTGTATGAGGCGGCCGCTTAAACACTGGACACGGAACACGAAGACACAGCAGACGCATCTCCCGCCCCCGACGGCAAGGATGACCGCAGCACGGACCGCACCCTTCTCAACATGGAGGACATCTGGGACTTCATCACCACCGTGGACATTGCGGACGTCTCTGATATCCTGGACCGGCAGATCCGCTACAACTCCGCCATCGCGGAGGAAGGACTGCGGGGCGACTACGGCGCCAACATCGGCACCGTCCTCCTGTGCTCCTGCGGAAATGACATCGCCACCCGAGCCAAAGCATGGGCGGCCGCAGGCTCCGACGCCCGCATGAACGGCTGCGAGCTCCCGGTCATCATCAATTCCGGCAGCGGCAACCAGGGCATCACCTGTTCCGTCCCGCTGATCGAGTACGCCCGCGAGCTGAAGGCTGATCACGAGACACTCTGCCGCGCCCTGGCTCTTTCCAACCTGGTGGCCATCCATGAGAAGACCGGCATCGGCACTCTCTCCGCCTACTGCGGAGCCGTCAGCGCAGGGGCAGGCGCAGGCGCCGGGATCGCCTATCTGTGCGGCGGCGACTACCAGGCGGTGATCCACACCGTGGTCAATGCACTGGCCATCACCTCCGGCATCGTCTGCGACGGGGCGAAAGCCTCCTGCGCGGCCAAGATCGCCTTCTCCGTGGACGCCGGCATCCTGGGCTACCACATGTATCAGAACGGCCAGGAATTCAAGAGCGGCGACGGAATCGTCATGAAAGATATCGAGAGCACGATCCGCGGCATCGGACTTCTCGGCAAAGACGGAATGAAAGAAACAAATAACGAGATCATCCGGCTCATGGTCGGAGAAGAGACCTGTTGACATGACAAGGCCCCGCAGTTCTGTGCGAACCGCGGGGCCTGATTTTTTATATCCGGTTATTTAGAAAATATGATAGTTTACAACCAGCGCCGCAAACACGATCGATACCATCGACAGCAGTTTGATCAGGATGTTGATGGACGGTCCCGACGTATCCTTGAACGGATCGCCTACCGTATCGCCAACAACAGCCGCTTTGTGCTGTTCGCTGCCTTTGCCGCCGTGATTGCCGCCCTCGATATATTTCTTCGCGTTATCCCACGCGCCGCCTGCGTTTGCCATGAAGATCGCCATCAGGAATCCTGTCGCGGTCGATCCGGTCAGAAGCCCGATCACACCGTTATATCCGAGCACAAGTCCTGTCACGACAGGAGTGATGATCGCAAGCAGTGTCGGCAGGATCATCTCATGCAGGGAGGCTTTGGTACAGATATCAACGCACGTCTCATAATCCGCATCTGCTTTTCCTTCCATCAGTCCCTTGATCTCCCTGAACTGGCGGCGTACTTCAACTACGATACTCTGAGCCGCACGTCCGACGGAATCCATTGTAAGAGCCGCGAATACGAACGGTAGGCACGCTCCGATGAAGATGCCGACCAGGACCGTCGGGTTCATAACACTCATTTCAAGCACGATATCCGGTCCGCCTACTTCCTGTACTTTCTCTACATAAGAAGCGATCAGGGCAAGGGCTGTAAGTGCCGCGGATCCGATAGCAAAGCCTTTACCTGTTGCTGCCGTTGTATTTCCGAGAGAGTCGAGTGCATCTGTACGTTTTCTTACTTCTGCATCCAGACCTGCCATCTCGGCGATACCGCCGGCATTGTCGGCGATCGGACCGTATGCGTCTGTCGCAAGGGTAATGCCGAGCGTTGAAAGCATTCCGACTGCTGCCAGAGCAATACCGTAAAGTCCTCTCGTGGACTCGACGAATCCGCCCGAGAGCGCATAAGCTGCCATTACGCAGATCGCGATGATGATGATCGGCACCGCCGTGGACAGCATTCCGAGGCTTAAGCCTCCGATAATGATCGTCGCGGAACCGGTCTCTGATTTATTCGCCAGATTCTGTGTCGGTTTATAAGTATCTGATGTAAAGTACTCTGTAAAGAATCCGATCAGCACACCTGCGAGCAGGCCGGCAAGGATTGCAAAATAGAATCCGATAAAGTTTTTCCCGAGAATGAACCATACGAGCGGGAACGCCACAACCGCAATGATGACCGCGCTTGTATTCGTCCCTCGTCTCAGCGCCTTCAGAAGTGTGCTCTGATCCGTGCTCTCGCCGGTCTTCACAAGAAGCGAACCAAGGATCGATGCAAGCACGCCGACTGCAGCCAGGACCATCGGGATGATCACTGCATTTACTCTGTCTACCTCAGCGATCTTATTAAATGCGATAACCCCAAGGGCACATGCTGACAAAATGGATCCCACATAGGACTCGTAGAGGTCTGCGCCCATTCCGGCGACATCGCCTACGTTATCTCCTACATTATCCGCGATAACGGCCGGGTTTCTCGGATCATCCTCCGGGATCCCCGCCTCTACCTTTCCTACAAGGTCAGCTCCGACATCCGCTGCTTTCGTATAAATACCGCCGCCCACACGGGCAAACAGCGCCATCGATGAAGCGCCCATACCGAAGGTAAGCATCGTACTTGTAATGTCTTCGATCGAAAGCTTAAATACAAGCTTCAGCAGCAGATACCAGATCGAGATATCCAGAAGTCCCAGTCCTACTACCGTGAATCCCATAACTGAACCTGCCGAAAATGCAACATTCAGTCCTTTGTTCAGGCTCTTCTGGCAGGCAGCTGCAGTTCTTGCATTTGCCCTTGTTGCGATCTGCATTCCCACGAATCCGGACATTCCCGAGAAAAATCCTCCGGTCACAAACGCAAAAGGAACAAACCACGTAAGAAGATCCAGTGCCGCCATCACAAAAAGTATTACGAACATAACAGCGAAAAATCCGATCAGGATCTTATACTGGCGGCGGAGATACGCCATCGCCCCCTTATGGATGGATGCGGAAATCTTTTTCATGGTATCGTTTCCTTCCGGGAAACGGAGTACCTTCTGCGCTCTGCTTGCCACAAACAAAAGCGCGATAATGGAGCCGCATAGTGTCAGTAGTGCCAATTGATTGTCCATTTAAATCTCTCCTTCCATATTTGTGTGTACGTGGATTATTATATCATCTCTTTTCAGTTTTTTGTATGTTTTTCTGAATATTTTTTCAGATCCGGCTTTATTTTTATGCACTTTTAAAGCCATGAGCAGATCCTGTTTATATATTTCTGTTCATGGCTTTCTTTTCTCTTATTTTATTCTCTTATATCATCCGATATACCCCAGATCTCTCTTATATCATCCGAGATGCCCCAGGTCAATGTCAGAATTCAAATACGGCAACTCCATATGCCGGCAGTGGATAGGAAATGGAATATTTCTGTCCGTCGCATTCCTGCTTCACCGGTTTATAGATCAGCGGTCTCTCGGCACCGGAACCGCCGTATTTCTTCTCATCGCTGTTGAGGACAAGCTTTAACTGCTTCCTCCTCGTAACGCCAACGCGGTAATCCGGGCGCTCCATCGGAGTAAAGTTGCAGACAAACAGCAGATTCTTCTTATTATCCTTTGAATGTCTCTCGAAACTGTAGATACTGCGGAAGATATCATCCGCATTGATCCACTCAAAGCCCGCCGGATCGCAGTCCATCTCGTACAGCGCCTTATTCTTCTTATACAGATGGAGCAGATCCCTGTACCAGTTCTGTATCGCCTGGTGCTCTGGTTCCGCAAGAAGATACCAGTCGAGTTCTCTCTCCTCACTCCATTCTCTCAGTTGGGCAAACTCCTGTCCCATAAAGAGCAGTTTCTTGCCCGGATGCCCTGTCATAAATGCATATGCCACTTTCAGATTTGCATATTTATCAAACCCAAGCCCCGGCATCTTGTTGAGCATCGAACACTTCAGGTGCACAACCTCGTCATGAGAAAGCACAAGGATATAGTTCTCACTGTACGCATAAGAGCTGGCAAATGTCATCATGTGATGCGCATTCTTCCTGAAATACGGATCCAGCTTCATATATTCTGTAAAATCATGCATCCAGCCCATATTCCATTTCAGGCTGAAGCCCAGTCCGTCGTCCTCCGGCGCGCCTGTCACTTTCGGCCATGCAGTTGATTCCTCAGCGATCATCACCGCGCCCTTGTTCCTTCCGAGCACAACAGAGTTCAGATGCTTGAAGAACTCGATCGCCTCAAGGTTCTCATTACCGCCGTATTTGTTGGCAACCCACTGGCCGTCCTGTTTGCCGTAATCCAGATACAGCATGGAAGCCACCGCATCCACGCGGAGCCCGTCCACATGATAATGCTCGATCCAGAACAGGGCATTCGCTATAAGGAAATTCTTAACCTCCGGTTTGCCGTAATCAAAAATCTTCGTCCCCCAGTCGGGATGCTCGCCTTTGCGCGGGTCCGCATATTCGAATGTCGGCGTACCGTCGAAGTCAGCCAGTCCGTGCGCATCTCTCGGAAAATGCGCCGGTACCCAGTCGAGGATGACGCCGATGTTATTTCTGTGCAGTTCATTGATCATATAAGCGAAATCTTCCGGCGTGCCGTATCTCGAAGTCGGCGCATAATATCCGGTCACCTGATATCCCCATGAGCCGTCAAACGGATGCTCCGCCATTCCCATAAGTTCCACATGGGTATATCCCATATCTTTTACATATTTAACGATCGCATCAGCGAATTCTCTGTAAGTATAGAATCCTTCGTCATCTCTTCCCGGATGTCTCATCCAGGAACCGAGATGTACCTCGTAGATCGACATCGGATTCTTCTTGTGATCCCAGGTCTCACGGCGTGTCATCCACGCGCTGTCCGTCCACTTCAGATGCGAAATATCCGCTACGCGGGAAGCCGTTCCCGGTCTGAGCTCGGCATAATTTGCAAACGGATCCGCCTTGAAAATACGCTTGCCCTGCTGCGTCTCGATACAGAACTTATATAAGTCTCCTTCTTTTACGCCGGGTACAAAACAGGTGTAGATGCCGACCGGCTCCTGGCGCTCCATATAATTCGCCTCAAAATCCCAGCCGTTAAAATCTCCCACAACTGCTACTCTGCGTGCATGCGGAGCCCATACTGCAAAATAAACTCCTTCCTTCCCTTTATAGACCACCTTATGGGCGCCCATCTTTTCATAGATCTCATAATGGTTGCCCTGCCCGAACAGATATTGATCCAGTTCTCCGATCTCAAAAGGCTCAAGTTTTTTCTTTGTGCTTTTTCCCTTTTTCATAAAAGCCACCTCATCGCTCATTTTTTATAATAATAAATATATTATACTTGATAGTGTCAGAAAAAGAAAGAGTTTCGCACACCAGAAACAGAAAAAAAGAACGGGCGGCCTTTTTCAGCCGTCCGTCCATCTTTTTCTTTTGATATGATCAAACATTAAAATCTTTTTCTGACAGCAGGATCCTGTCCGCCTCGTCCGTATTTCTTCCGAATACACGTTTCACAAGTTTCTTCGCGGACGCTTTCTGCGAATGCTGGATCGCGCTGTCCATGATCTCTTTTACTTCAGCTACCGTAACCGCATGGTCTTCTCTCTGGAGCGAATCGATCTTGCTGTACAATGCAAGAATACCCATTTCATCAATCCTGTATCCGTTTTCCTGCGCATATGTCTGGCCGAAAGTCACAAGCTCGTCATTGATGAAGATCGGCACCTCAAGCCGTGATGTGAATTTTCTCCTGAACTCACGGTTGGAAGACAAAAGCCTGTCGATCGGTTTGCGCTGCTCTTCCAATACGATAAGGAGCTCGCCTGTATCTTTCTCCATCGCCTTATTGAGCC
This sequence comes from Candidatus Mediterraneibacter faecavium, assembly GCA_019119995.1. Classification (GTDB taxonomy): domain Bacteria; phylum Bacillota; class Clostridia; order Lachnospirales; family Lachnospiraceae; genus Mediterraneibacter; species Mediterraneibacter faecavium. The sequence goes on from DWVY01000017.1 coordinate 15,428, forward strand.
GGGCGACGGTCTTTTCATTCATCTTACCCGCCTTCTCGATGATAAGGGCTCCTCCGTAGAGCTTATCAAAAATGTCGCCGATCTTCTTCTTATTCAGTGACTCTCCCGTCACGATCGCTACTTTGCCCTGGCGGATATTTCTCTGCTTCTGGATCGCTTTGACAACATCCACTGCAAGTACCGTCTTGCCATTTCCTTTATTTCCAACGATCAGAAGATTGCCTGTCCTTGAAGTTCCCTGCCTGTTTGTGCAGTTCTTGTCCTGCTCAAGCACGTCTACAAGCTGCTCGCTCATACCGCGGACCGGGACGAAATAGGAGAAAAGCTTTTTCTGTTCTTCTGTCAGTCCGGCTCTTGTCCCTATGCCGCTCTGAAGCTCCAGATCATAACGGCCGTGAACGATAAATCCTGTATCCGTCATAGAAAGAGCGTCTGATATCTCATCCAGCGGAAGCGGCGCCGTCTTTCCTGTCGCGATCATTTTAGCCGTCTCCTTACGGCTCAATGGCTTCGTCGCGGAGAGAATATCCATATTGTCGTCATCATCGTCCGGGATCTCCCTGTCATCCAGTTCATCTGCGTGATCCGGGGCAACCTTGAATTCTTCCTCAAAATCTATCGCGCCCCTGCCGTATTCTTCCTCATCCTCCGTAAGGTCTTCCTCGTCCTCCTCGAAGTACTCCTCTTCATCCGGAAGCTCTTCCTCGTCCTCCTCGAAGTACTCTTCTTCATCCGGAAGCTCTTCTTCGTCTTCCTCGAAGTATTCGTCGTCCTCCGGGAGTTCTTCTTCGTCTTCCTCTAAATACTCCTCTTCGTCCGGAAGGTCTTCCTCGTCCTCTTCGAAGTACTCTTCTTCATCCGGGAGCTCTTCCTCGTCCTCTTCGAAGTACTCTTCTTCATCCGGAAGCTCTTCCTCATCTTCGTCGAAGTACTCCTCTTCGTCCGGAAGCTCTTCCTCATCTTCGTCGAAGTACTCTTCTTCATCCGGAAACTCTTCCTCATCGAAGTATTCTTCATCGGATTCTTCTACATCCGCATATTCTTCCGCATCCTCGAGTTCTTCGAAATCCTCCTCAAAGTCTTCCTCTTCGTCGAAGTCATAATCATCCTCAAAGTCATCGTTATCTATGCGAAGAGAATCTGCGACTTTGCCCATATTCTCCCGCGGCTCTTCTTTTCGCTCCAGTGTCCTTTTTACCGGAGCTTTCTCAGTCTCTTCCTGCGGCGGGATCACACCCTCGATCTCATCGATCATCCGCTGGATATCCGGCGGAAGGATCGGTTCTGTCTTCTTCGTCTTCTTATCTTCCATAGTCTCCCCTTGTCTTTCCCCTTCTGTCATATCAATATCAGTCTCCTCTTCTGACTCTTTTGTCAGATCATCGTCCTCTGTAATGCCTTCAATCTGTGGCGCCTCTGCCAGATCATCATCCTCCACAACCTCTTCGGCTTCATCCGCAAATAATTCTTCGGAGGCTTCCTCCGTGTCATCTGCAGTCAACTCCACCTCTGTATCTTCATGCTCTTCTATTGGCAGTTCCACTGCGTCCTCTTCTGCAACAACCTCCCCTTCTTCCGGACTAAGGAACTCTTCTTCCGGGCTGAGGGCCTCTTCTTCCAGATCGGTCAGCTCTTCCCCGTCCTCGAGTTCTAACAGATCATCTGACTCCGGCTCATCCGGAACATTATCCGGCTCCCCTTCCCAGTCTTGCAGGATATCTTCAAGATTGAGCTGTCCATCGATCTGATCATCGTCCTCCGGTATGATCTCTGTCATGTTTCCGGCAGATGATGCCTTCTTTTTCTTCTCTGTGATCTCTCTGACCATATCGACATCAACTACAGACTCGATCTCATCGATCGCCTGCTCAAGATCATCAAGCGGCGGCTCTTCTTCGGCTTCATCCGACTCCTGCGGCTCTTTCTTTTCCGGATGGAGAAGTTGCCTGAGCGCTTCATCCAACGGCATTGTGTTTCCAATCTTCTTTTTCTTTTCCGGGACTTTATTTTCTAATGGATTATCGGCAGGTCTGTTCTTCTCAACAGCTCCAATCTCCGTTTTCGAAACATCCGGCTCAGCATCCTTGGTATCCTGTACATCATTGGAAACCTTCATGCCTTCTTCCGGACTGTCCGGATCTACACTTGGCACCTGCTCGTCCTGCACTTCTTCCGAAACATTTGCAGTCTCGTCTTCATCTTCAGCTTCTCCCCGGCGGGCATAAGCCTCAATATCCGGCATCTCCTCGGTCTCGGCAGAGAGTTTCTCAAATCTCTTATCATACTTCTCCTGCTGCGACGGCGTCAGCGGCTTATACTGCATCTTGAGTTCCATCGCCTTATAAACATATTTGCCTTCGCTGAACCACAGGATCAGGTCATCACACTCTTCAAGACATTCCGCCGTCATCCCTGCTTCCTGATACAGCTTCGCCAGCTCGTATGCCCACTCTTCGATATACTCGGACTTTTTATACTCTTCCAGAGCATCGATCTGCTGTTCCACAGGCGCTCTCTGGGCACGCAGGATCTGATATTTCAGGATATACTGATTCGGATCTTTCGGAGCGATCTGCATAAAGTCATCATAGAAATCGATCGCCTCATCGACATTCCCGGTTTTGAGCGCTAATGTACACAGCCTACTGATGATCTTCCGGCTGCCTTCGGCGCGGTGATAGGCAAGATTCAGTACACTATAGCTTTTCTCATACTCCTTATTCTTCTCGTAAATATCGCTGACATTTGTCAGCATAGACGCGTTCCGGACTCTCCGCCAGTCGATGGAATCAGCGATCTCCGCCGCTTTCCTGTATGAGCCTTCCTCCATAAGTTCGAGCATCTGCTCCGTCTTTTGCTTATATTCATACTTATCCACTGCATTCACCTCATCGAAAATAATATTTTATCGATCTGCATCTGATTTGCCGAAAGGCAATATTCTTTCAATAGTTTATCATATGAGGTGCGTTATGTCAAAAAAATGCATCTCCAGTTGACATTGAAGATGCATTTTTAATATTTATTGAATTTTATCATTTTTATATATAAATCGGAGGAAAATATGTAGATTCCGTTCCTGTGAGACCTCTGCCATCTGTTATTTGATCTTCGGTCGATTTATTAAGACCTGCTTATTAAACCTTCCCTCCTTCAATAACAAATTGAGGTTCATAGCAGTATCCTTATTTCTTTCGCTTTCGTTGCGGACACTGGTACTATTTTATATTTTTTAAAGAGCGATCCAGGTTATTCTTCCTATAATTTTTCACCTCTAACAATATCTTTCCCGATACTCTTAAAACCTACTGAATTATTACTTCTATAACTATGTGCCCTTTACTATAAAATAGTATTCTACTCAATGTTTCTTTACACATCTTTCGAAATCCTGCTATATGTGGTATCTATATTCAATACGTCTGCAAATGTTAAATCTTATCTGATCTTCATCCGGATCCCGTACTCTCCGATCATTTCTTCTCATTGTAAATATTTCCGGATCATTGATCTTCTCTCCAGCAAAGGTCTCTTACATCACAGGAACTTCCATTTGCCGTACCACTGACATATTGATGAAAAACTGAAACTATACTGTCCATGGGACTTACCTCCTGCTGCCCTGTATTTTTAATCTAATCGAACAACTCATATCTGATTGTTCTCTTAGTTAAATATCCTTTTGAGATGTTGTTTTGTTGTATCTCTTTTGGATGGTTTTATAATAGCACTCGAGTTTTTATTTGTCAATACATTTTATGCTTTTTATTTTAAATAAATTTATTATTCTATTTATTTTGTTTGAATTTTCTGATAATTTCGCTCTATTCTTGTAGTCTCTCCCGGGTCTGTCTACTACATTTATGGATCAATTCAAAGACAATGCTGACTGTGTATATATTTGTTTCTACAAATGTATACAATTCTCCCTGATGCATTTCCACCATTTTTCTTACGCTGCGCAGTCCGATCTGATTGCTCTCTGTGTCGGCCGCATCTTTTTTGATCAGATTTGTGATCATAACCTTGATCCTGCCGCATTCCGGACAGATCTGTACGGTCACCGCTCCTTTTTTATCGCCATACTTTAGTATGTTAGAAAAGAGATTGCTGAATATCCTCTTGAGCATGATTTCATCACCGTACATCCTGCTTTCCGTTGTGTACTGAAGCTTTTCCTCCACAGTAAATCCGGCGATCCGTATAAACTCACAGTTCTCGCGAAGGCATTCAGCCAGAACATATACCGGAAGAGGTTCCAGATCTGCGGTCTCATTTTCCTCATATACAAGCGCATACTCAAACATGCGGTCTGTAAGCGCTTTTATATCCGTGGCTTTTTCGAGGCACCGCTCCACATACTTCTCCTGCGCGTCCGGATCGGCACGCTTTAATTTCAGCACTTCCAGATAACCGTTGAGCACGGTGAGCGGAGTCCTGAGGTCGTGGGACATCGCTGTTATCAGATCCTGATTCGCCTGCCTGCTTTCACTTTCCCGCCGGATATTCTCCTGAAGGGTCCGCCTCAGTGTGTCAAGTTCCTTCGCCACAATACCGATCTCATCCGCTCCGCAGGGCGGCACAGGGGAAGTCAGATCTCCCACAGACATACGGACGATCGAATCTTTTACGGCGGATACCCGTCTCATCATCCTGCCAAGGAAAATAAGGATCCCTGATAAGAATACAGCGACACACAGGATAATACTTGCGATAAAGTACGGATATGTAAACCGGCTCCTGTGATAAGAGTAATAAATCAGGTCATACGTGCCGTTCGCAAATTCCATAGTAACATCGCCATACTGCTCCCCGAGAATGATCTGGCTGGAAGCCAGCAGTGAGCCGAATATAAAGTGATCCATAATATTCGGTATCCGTCCGTAACGGTAAAGCCCATCGTCGATCCCGTATATGGAAACACCTGTATAATCATCCGTCATCAGATCAAGAAACGGCTCAAATGCTTTTTTCCCTTCTTCGTCATCCTCCGATTCAGGAACATTATAATATTTTGCCGCTGATTCCGCTTTTTCTAAAAATTCGCCGGCATCAAACCATGTAACGATCCCGGAACGCTCCAACAGATCAGCGGCATCCGCCTGATGTCTCCACAAAAAGACGAAAAGAGAAATGCTGACCACTGCCATTACCAAGAGCAGAAGAACCATTTTCGTGCGGATCTTCCAGCTCCCGATCTTTTCCGCAGCAGCCGCGGCAGCCTTCTTTACCCTGGATGTTCCATGTTCTGTTTCTTTAGTCACAGCGGTACCCCCTTCCCCATACTGTCTTGATCAATTCCGGATTCTTCGGGTCGTTCTCTATCTTTCTGCGCAGATTCCGGATATGGACCATGACTGTATTATTTGCCCCATAATAATACGGCTCCTGCCAGACAGCCTCATAGAGACGCTCCGCCGAAAATATCTGGCGGCGGTTCTTCACCAGAAGGCGCAGGACTTCATATTCCGTATCTGTCAGATCGACCGGATGCCCGCCGCGTGTAACCGTCTCCGACATTTCATTGATCTCCAGATCGTGCAGCCGGAGGATATTTCCGCCCGCAAAGGTTTGCTGTCCGTCCGCCGGCATCCGCCGCCTTTCCCGGATCGTTTCCGGCTGCGCTGCGCCGTCTGTGATATTTTCATTCTTTCCTTTATAGACCTGGTAACGCCGGGTCAGGGCTTTGGCACGGCTTACCAGCTCATTGTATGAAAAAGGCTTTGCAAGATAGTCGTCTCCGCCGCTTGAGAAACCTAACATCTTGTCACCCTCCTGTGTCTTTGCGCTGAGAAACAGGATCGGCGCGTTACTCTTCTTCCTGATCTCCATGCATGTATGATATCCGTCCATACCGGGCATCATAATGTCCAAAATGATAAGATCGAATGCGTTTTCCTCTGTTTTTGCGAGCGCCTCGTCTCCGTTTTTTGCCTCGTCCAGCTCATACCCCTCGCCGCTAAGCAGTATATGGATGATCTCGCGGATCTCCGGATTATCATCAACGATCAGCACTCTCGGCGCTCTGTTTTCTGTCTGCTCCGAATATATTTCCACCTGGCTGCCCCCTGTTCTGAATTTCTTCTAAGTCTTTTCCATATTGATACAGCGTCCTGCCGCGTCAATGCAGGTTCCGCTGACATGACTGATTATACACGATTTCATCTTCTCTGAAGAGTTTCTTAAGAATTCTTTAGATTCGGTTCCGGCATTTTTTAAGAAACATGTACTAATCTGTGATTGTTGAAAGGGGGAATGCAGATGATGAAGAAATGGTTTTACCCCGTTTCCCTCATCCTGATTTTTATAATACTGACTGCCGTTATCATTCCGGACGGATACGTATACGGCTCAAATACCGACTGGCTGAGCCAGCACGTCACTCTGGCGGAAACGATACGGAGCGCATGTCTTGAGCAGCACACCCTGCTGCCGTCATGGATCGGCCTGGGCGGCGGCTCCAGCGGATATCAGTTCGCCTACTACGGTTTCCTGCGTCCGGACATCCTGATCGGATGCCTGCTGCCGCAGGTGCCTATGATAAATATCATGATCGGATATATGCTGACTGTTTACCTTTTGTCTGTTCTCCTCATGTTTGTCTGGCTGCGGGCAGAACAGGCGGCTCCACTTGCCGCATGGCTTGGAAGCATCCTTTTTCTGACTGCAGGATGTCTCTTCCACATGCACCGTCAGATCATGTTTGTAAATTATCTGCCGTTTCTGCTGGCAGCTTTCCTGTGCATCAGGAAAAGGCGCTTCAAGTGGCTGCCGCTGTGCCTCGTGATGATCTGTCTCTCCAGCTTTTACTTCGCCCTCTCTGCTTTTGCCGCAGTCGGATGGTACTGGAGCCGGATGGAGGGCAGGGGATTCTGGAAAGAGTCATTTGTGAAGCGGTATATCCCCTCTGCCCTCCTTGCCGCGGCAATGTCGGCGGCGCTCCTGCTCCCTACAGCTCTGGTGCTGTTGGAGCACAGACGGAGCGGCACGGGTACAGGATGGCTTCAGCTCCTGGAGCTGTTCGGCCCCAATCCGGTCTTTAACAATATCCTGTTTAACGAATACGGGATGGGGCTTACGCTAGTCTGCTTTTATGCAATACTGGCAGGGCTGAAGGTCAGAACACTCCGTCCGGACAGCATCCTCTTTCTGCTGTTCGGGATGTTCGGGGTTTTCTCCTACCTCCTAAACGGCACACTGTATGCCCGGCCGAAGATCCTGATCCCGTTCATGCCTCTGGTCATCCTGCACTGCGTGCGGCTTCTGGAAATGTACAGATCCGGCGGGACCGATCAGCCGCGAAAGAGGCGCGCCGTTCCGCTCTGGCCCTTCGCCGTCATGCTCCCGGTAAGCCTGCTCTGGTTCAGCCAGGTGCAGTTCCCCTGGATCATGCTGGAGCTTGGGATCCTGTTCTGCCTGTGTCTGGCGTCAAGATTATGGGGAAAATACGGCTCCGCAGCCAGGCGGAAGGATGCTTCAGAACAGGAATCCGCTGTCTCAGGCCGCCTTTATACTGCCGCAGGCTGGCTGACCGTTATCCTTCTTATCATATCGCCGATCGGCATGTACCTGTCCACGGCGGACACAGAGGACTGGGTGAAAGAAACGGATGTGTCGCCGGGTTTTACAGCTGACGAACTAAAGCAGGTACAGTTTGATCCGCTCTATCATTTTGACAGCCTGCTCAGTCCTCTTGTCAGCGGAAATGAACTGAATACCTCACAACTGCGCAGTACTATGTATTCTTCCGTCACAAACGGGGAATATTCCGGATTGTACTATGACACGCTCATGACCCCGATCCGGATCAACAACCGCGTGGCGCTGCTGACTTCCGATAATCCGTTTATGCTGCATCTGCTGGGCGTCCGGTATCTGGAGACGACTTCTGATGATATTCCTGCGGGATACAAAAAAGTGTTGCAGTCCGGAGACAATGTCCTCGCCGAAAATCCTGACGTCCTGCCCGCCGTGTATTTTACAGATGATGTTGTTTCGCAGGAGTGGTTCGACACACTGGAGCCGATGGAGAAGCTGGATGTGATCACACAGAAGACGGTCGTTGAAGACAATTCCAGTCCATCTGCCGGCGGGACGAACGCCGGACAGGAGACGGATGCTCTCAGAGACAGCCGACAGGGAAGCAGCCGGCAGGGAAACAGTCGGCAGAAAAGCCACGGACAGGAAAGCGGCGGACAGGAAAGTAACGGGCAGGAAAATCTGCCGGCGGAAAATATGAAGCCGTATACGCCTGAGTTCAAAACTGACGAGCTCCCGGAAGGACTTGACATTGTCCGGACAGACCGGGGATGGGAAGTCACGGCAGAAAAGGACTGCACGCTGACGCTTGACATCCAGGATCCACAGCCAGGCAATATTTTACTCTGTCAGTTTGATGTCGAGAATCTGACGACAAAGGCTGTCGTCATCGACATCAACAATATCCGCAACAAACTGTCCGGCGCATTTGCCCCGTATCCCAACGGGAACAATCAGTTCCACTACCAGTTTTCTACAGATGCCGACGCCGGTGTGGACCGGCTGGAGATTACATTTTCCAGGGGACATTACCGCTTGTCCGATATCCGCTGGCATCTCTATGACCAGTCTCTACTGACAGCGAAAGAGTACACGCCGCTGACCGACTCTGGCACAATAGATGCGCAGAGCGGAGGATATCTTGCCACATCCATCCCGCTGCAGAACGGACTTGAGATACTGGTGGATGGAAAAAGTGCCAAACTCGTAAAGGTGAACGGAGCATTTGCCGGCGCTTATCTTGAAAAGGGAGAGCACACGGTAGAATTCCGCTTTACTCCGCCCGGTAAGGCAGTCGGATGCGCCGTCAGCGCAGCGGCGTCAGCCGGATATATCGTATATCTCTTGTATACATTTCTGCGCCGGTCATATAAATTTCCGGCTCGGAACAGACTCGATGCGAGGAGGGATCATCTATGAAAATAAAACGAGAACTTATTACTTATCTGATCAGCGGAGCCGCGACCACAGGAGTGAACTATCTGCTGTACATGGGATTTCTCGCCATGCATATCCCATATCTTGCCGCCAACAGCGCGGCATGGGCGGGCGCCGTGATCACCGCATATATTCTGAACCGCCGCCTGGTCTTTCACTCCGAGAAACATGTCGCCGGCGAACTTGCTTCCTTTGCGGCGCTGCGCTTTATAACTCTGATCGTGGAAAATGTGCTCCTGTGGCTGCTCATCAGCCTACTGGACACAGCCGCTTTTCCGGCAAAAGCAGCGGTCAGCGTGATCACCGTGATCGGAAATTATGTATTGTGTAAATTCGGAATTTTCAAAAAGGAGGCTGTCAGCCATGGATAAGATCAGTATCATCGTTCCCTGCTATAATGAAGAGAAAGCCCTGCCGGAATTTTACCGCGTTACTTCTGAATCAGTAAGCGATATCGACGGGGCTGCGTGCGAATTTCTATTTGTAGATGACGGGAGCCGCGACCATACCCCTGATATTCTTGAAAGTCTCTGCCGCACGGACAGCCGGTGCAGATATATTTCCTTTTCACGGAATTTCGGCAAAGAAGCCGCCATGTATGCCGGCCTTCAGAATGCTTCCGGTGACTACTGTGTCTTCATGGACGCAGACCTGCAGCATCCGCCTCAGCTCTTAAAAGAAATGTACCATGTACTGAAGACCGAAGGCTATGACTGCTGCGCAGGACTGCGGGAAGACCGCACCGGCGAAAATAAACTCCGCAGTCTCCTCTCCCGCACGTTCTATAAGATCATCCGGAAGACCTGCAAGCTGGATATGGGCGACGGCAAAGGTGACTTCCGCATGATGAACCGGGCAATGGCTGATTCCATTCTCGAACTGAAAGAATACAACCGGTATATGAAAGGGATCTTCTCCTTCGTCGGCTTTGACACGAAATGGATCCCCTTTCACAATGTCGAACGGACAGCCGGGGAGACAAAATGGTCCCTGCGCTCCCTTTTCCGGTATGCGGTGGACGGCATCCTCTCCTTCTCCTCCGCACCCGTCAACATGGCAGGAACAGCAGGCGTCTTTCTGATCCTTGCAGCAATAATAACCGGGATATGGGCTCTGCTGACCGGGAACGGACTGACCGGGATCCCGCTGCTCGTGTGCCTGATCCTGCTGCTCAACGGCGTGCAGATGTTCTTCATATCTGTCCTGGGGCAGTACGTGTCAAAAGATTATATGGAAAGTAAGAAGCGGCCGATCTATATCGTCAAAAAAAGGGGAGGTTTCCCGGGGAATTAAGTTTGTGTTTGTTGAAAGGCTAACTCCGCAGCAGAAGAAAGTATATTGTTCAGATAAGGGACGCAGAAAAAGAGGAGCCTGCAACGCTGTGCCGACCCACTTTACCTCATCCCCTCGAATCCATGTAACGCGAGATCAAAATGCTCGTCCAGTGGGACTCATATTTTGATCTCGCTAACATGGAGAACGAGGTGTATTCGGAACGCTCCATGTCGATGCACAGCTTATGCAGTCTCCTCTTTTTCCGCTGTCTCATCCGGTCGGTAATCTTTTCTTCCGTCGCAGCTTCATCCTTCAACAAGCCCTCATACAAACCGGAAAGAAGCGGAACGTAACTGACAAAGTTCATCCTCTCGACCGATTTTTAGTAAACTTCGTGATTGTCGGGGGGATACTTCTGATTGGATGAACGAAGAAAATCAGTCGGATACAGCCCCTTTGATGCACCTTTCGGGACGGGCGGGGAGGGGATGCTTCCGGTGACTGTGAAGGAATATTAGATAAAGTTAAAACCTGGGATGCAGCGTTAATCGGGAAAATGAAATTGTCTGAGTGAAACGAGTTGTTCATTTTCCCGATTGCTTTTAGCTGTATCACAGGCTTGCTACTTAGTCTTACGTTCCGTAACC
>DWVY01000018.1 GCA_019119995.1 Candidatus Mediterraneibacter faecavium
CTTTCCCTGATTAACGCCGCACCACGGGCTTGAACTATCTCTAATCCCCTTTCACAGTCACCGTCCACATTACAATCCCGCCTGATCCGGAAGGTGCATCAACAGGGCTGTATCCGGCTGATTTTCTTCGTTCATCCAATCGGAAGTATCTTTTCGACAATCACGAATTAGATAAAACGAATCGAGAGGGGAGCTGTATCGGGTCGAATACCTGAAATCTTAGTTTGTAAAGTTCCGACTTCTTCCGGCTTTTAATGAGTGCTTGTCGAAGGATGACGCTGCGGCGGAAGAAAAGACTGCCGACCGGATAAGACAGCGGAAAAGGATGATGCTGCATAAGCTGTGCATCGACATGGAGCGTTCCGAATACACCTCGTTCTCCATGTTAGCGGGATGGAAATGCGAGTTCCAATGAACGAGCATTTCCATCCCGCGTTACATGGATTCGAGGGGATGAGGTAAAGCGGGTCGGCACAGCGTTGCAGCATCATCCTTTTCCGCGTCCCTTATTCAGTCATTTATCTTTGCTGTTGTAGCGGCATCTCTTAAACAAACACGAATTTTACTCTGCCAGCATCTCCCACATTTCGTAGAGCTCCTCCAGCCTTTTTTCGTTTGCGGCGTGTTCTTCTGCGAGTTCCTGGCATTTGACGGAATTGGAGTAGACTTCTTCGAGTGTCATCTCGTGATCGATCTGTGCATTCCGGTCTTCGAGACGGCTGATCTCTTCTTCGGTCTTTTTGAGATCATTTTTGCGTTTGCGTTCCTTGGCCTGCTGTTCTTTCTGTTCCTGCCAGCTGAGTTTGGAGCCCGGAGCGGCAGTATGATCGAAGTCCTGTGAAAGTGAAGCAGGAGCGGGGGAGTTCCCGCCGGCCGCAGGAGAAGCAGCAGGACTGCCTGATGCGTAAGCGCGGGTAAGTTCTTCTTTCTTTTCCAGATAATAGTCGTAATTTCCGATATAGTTTACGAAAGTCTGATTGACCAGTTCCAGTATCCTCGAGGCCGTGCTGTTGATAAAATATCTGTCATGGGATACATAAAGCACAGTTCCGCTGTAGTTGTTGAGCGCCTCCTCCAATATCTCTTTTGACGCAATGTCCAGATGGTTGGTGGGCTCGTCGAGGATCAGGAAATTCGCTTCGGAAAGCATGAGCTTGGCAAGGGAGACGCGGCCTTTTTCCCCGCCGCTTAAGGCACGGATCTCTTTGAATACTTCATCTCCGGTAAACTGAAAGGCGGCAAGTGTATTCCTGATCTGTGTATTATTCAGTGTTGGATAGGCGTCGGAAATTTCCTCAAATATTGTTTTCTCATCGTGGAGTACATGGTGTTCCTGATCGTAATAGCCGATCCGGACTTTTGCCCCGAGTGTAAAGGAACCGGTATCCGCGGTCTGGACCTGGTTTAATATCTTCAGCAGTGTCGTCTTGCCGGTCCCGTTGTCTCCGATCACTGCGACATGCTCTCCGCGTTTGATCTCAAAATTGACGTCGCGGAAAAGCACCTGTCCGTCAAACTGTTTGGAAAGATGTTCTACAGTCAGGACGTCGTTGCCGCTGACGCAGGAAGGCTCAAGAGTAAAGTGCATCTCTGTGTTGACTTCCACCGGCTTTTCCACCGGTTTGATCTTTTCCAGCATCTTCTCGCGGCTTTCTGCGCGGCGGATGGATTTTTCCCGGTTGAATGATTTCAGTTTGTCGATGACGGCCTGCTGATGCTTGATCTCTCTCTGCTGGTTGAAATACTCTTTGAGCCGGGCGTCGCGGAGCTGTTGTTTCTTTTCCGAGTAGGCTTTATAATTGCCCATATACATCCGGATCTCTCCATTCTCGATCTCTACGACTTTGGTCACGACCCGGTTCAGGAAATAGCGGTCGTGGGATACGATAAAAACAGCCCCTGGATAATTGATCAGATAAGTTTCCAGCCATGCGATGGAATTCAGGTCCAGATGGTTGGTGGGCTCGTCCAGGAGCAGGATATCCGGGTCGGTGAGCAGCAGCTTGCCCAGCGCCACACGCGTCTTCTGCCCGCCGGAAAGGGTGTCGGTCCTCTTGCTGAAATCCGCCTCTGCAAAGCCGAGACCTTTGAGAACGCCGACGATCTCACTCTCGCAGGCATACCCGTTGCGGGCCTCGAATTCAGACTGCAGGCGGTTGTATGTATCGAGCCGGCTTTCCAATTCCTCTCCGGAGAGAGACTTCAACTCCATTTCGATCGAGCGGATCCGCTGTTCCATTTCGATGATATCCGCCTTTGCAGAACGCACCTCTTCATAGATCGTACCGTCCGGGATCATGTTCTGGTGTTGGGCGAGATACCCGATCGTTTTCCCTTTGGCAAGAATGATATCTCCGCCGTCAAGCGGTTCCTCATCCATGATCATCTTTAATATAGTAGATTTACCTGCGCCGTTGATGCCGACCAGAGCGGCCTTTTCTCTCTCTTCTATATGAAAAGAACCCTCATGGACGATCACACGGTCGCCGAAAGATTTTTCAATGTTATGACATGCGAGTATCATATCGGTACTCCTCCTCTCAGATATCCATTATAACTGAAACCGCTGAAAAATAAAGTAAAAATTGACATAAGTTTAACTATTCTATATAATAAAACAGAATATAATATGGAGCGCATAAAAGAGCAAATCCATCGGTAGCAGACTGAAGATTGTGACTGGAGGATTGCCATGCGATGGAAGGTGGTAAATTTTGGAGCATAGAAAAATATCCCGCGCCGTCATCTCGCGGCTGCCGAGATATCACAGGTATCTCGGAGATCTCCTGGAGGAAGGCGTCGAGAGGATATCGTCCAACGACCTGAGTAAAAAGATGCAGGTGACAGCATCCCAGATCCGTCAGGATCTCAATAATTTCGGGGGCTTCGGACAGCAGGGATACGGATATAATGTAAAATATCTCTATACTGAGATCGGCAAGATCCTGGGACTTGACAAGACGCATAACTTTATTATCATAGGAGCGGGAAATCTCGGACAGGCACTTGCAAATTATGCATCTTTTGAGAGGAGCGGATTTATCTTAAAGAGTCTTTTCGATGTAAATCCCAGATTGGAGGGAATGTCGATCCGGGGCGTGCAGGTCCGCATGATGGACGAACTGGTTGAGTTCCTCGCCAATAATGAGATCGAGATCGCGGCTCTTACGATCCCGAAATCAAAAGCGGTTGAAGTGGCGGATATCCTGGTCGAAAATGGGATCAAAGCGATCTGGAATTTCGCACACACGGATCTGACCCTGCCAAAAGATGTAGTAGTTGAGAGCGTCCATCTCTCTGACAGTCTGATGCAGCTCTCCTATAATATCAATCAACGCAAAGAAGTGCATAAAAAATAAGAAACGGATCATACTTAGACCCCGCAGTTCGCTGCGGGGTATGTTGCGCGATACGCCCGGCAGGCAGCCGCCATGCCTGCATGAGTGGATATTTGCCGGGCAACGGACAGGGAGGAGAAACTACCCCTGCCCGGTAGGAAGAACAGGATAGAAAAGGATCGGTGATCATATATGAGATATCTTCCGAATGGAACACAGATGAGCCAGGCAGACAGGTTTACGATCCAGGAGACAGGGATCCCTTCTCTCGTGCTTATGGAGCGGGCGGCACTGAAAACCGTAGAGATGATGCATACGCACGGAATCGACACATCGCGTCCGCTGATCGTATGCGGGAGCGGAAATAATGGAGGGGATGGTTTTGCAATCGCCAGACTGCTGGCAGAAGAGGGGGCGGCTCCCCGGATCCTTTTTGCCGGGAAAGAAAGTTCTCTGAGCGAAGAGTGCCGGATCCAGAAACAGATCGCAGAGAACCTCGGGATCGGCATTATCACTGAAATCCCTGAAGAGGAATATACTGTTATAATAGACGCTGTGTTTGGCGTCGGGTTAAGCCGTGAGATCAGCGGCAGGTATGCAGATATTATTGCATGGATGAATGAGCAGGACTGCTGCAAGGTCGCGGTTGATATCCCATCTGGCGTTAGCTCTGCGACAGGGAAGATACTTGGAATTGCATTCCATGCGGATCTCACAGTTGCAATGGCATGTGTGAAAGCAGGATGCGAGATGTATCCCGGTAAAAATTATGCAGGAGAGATTGTGGCGGTCCCGATCGGCATTGATCCGGAGTTTTTCGCCTCAGATGAAGATGTGTGCATCACATACGACCGCCGTGATATCCCGGAACTTTTACCTGAGAGAAAGGCGGATTCGCACAAAGGAAGCTATGGCAAAGTCCTCATGATCACAGGGAGCAGCGGAATGGCGGGCGCCGCCTATCTTTCTGCGAGGGCTGCATATGCAGTGGGCGCCGGCCTGGTGCAGATCTACACGGCAGAAGAGAACAGGGCTGTCCTGCAGCAGCTTCTGCCGGAGGCGATTATTTCCTGCTATCAGGGATATGATGAAGATGAGCTTGCCCGCCTTCTGGACTGGGCGGATGTGGTCTGCATCGGATGCGGACTCGGCACAGGGGAAACTTCGGGACGGATACTCGAGGGTACATTGAGAAAAGTCAATGTTCCGTGTATCATCGATGCGGACGGACTGAATCTGCTGAGCAGGAAGATGGATCTCTTGGAAGCGATGCACAGTCCGGTCATCCTCACACCTCATATGAAAGAAATGTCCCGTCTGACAGGATATCCGATCAGCGGACTCTCAGACAGGCGGTTGGAGATCATCCGGGAATTTACAGAGAAATATTCGGCAGTATGTGTCTTAAAAGACAGCAGGACGTTTGTAAAAGAAAAGGGAAAGCATACGTTCTTTAACCTTGCCGGCAACAGCGCGATGGCGAAAGCAGGATCAGGGGATGTACTTGCCGGTGTGATCACAGGGCTTTCCGCTCAGGGAATGCAGGCATACGAGAGCGCTTCGCTCGGTGTGTTCCTCCATGCATGCGGCGGAGATGCGGCAAAAGAAGCAAAGGGCAGTTACAGTGTCCTTGCCCGCGATCTGATCGCCGGGATTGAAAAATGTATGGAGTAAAAAGACTAAGATGTATAGGAGAGATACAAAATGAAACAGCATGATCGTGTATGCGCCGAGATCGATCTCGACGCCATCGCGTATAATATGGAACAGATGAGGAACCGGATCGGAGGCGATGCAAAACTGATCGCTGTTGTCAAGACAGACGGATACGGTCACGGCGCTGTCCCGATCGCACAGATGTTTGAAGAATTTTCTTATGTGTGGGGCTATGCAGTGGCATGTCTGGAAGAGGCGGCGGATCTGCGGGAGCACGGGATAAAGAAGCCGGTCCTTGTCCTTGGATGCGTATTTCCGGATCAGTACGAGGATATGCTGAACTATGATATCCGTCCGGCTGTATACACGGAAGAGATGGCGGATGCGATCTCCGGGACGGCTGTCAGACTTGGAAAGACGGCACATTTCCATATTAAGATCGACACCGGAATGGGCAGGATCGGCTTTCCGGTGAGTGAGGAAAGCGCAGATATCATAGAACGGATCAGCCGGCTGCCAAATGTCCGGCTCGAGGGAATGTTTACCCATTTCGCGAAAGCGGACGAAACAGATAAGACTTATACCATGATGCAGCACGAGCGATTTATGTGGATGAAGGAGCAGATTGAGGAGCGGGGCGTTTCGATCCGCTATTTTGACTGTGATAACAGCGCGGGGATCATCGATCTTCCGGATATGAGACACGACCTTGCAAGAGCCGGGATCTCGACCTACGGGATGTATCCCTCTGATGAAGTGAAGAAAGAAGCGGTGGATCTGAAGCCGGCACTGAGACTGACCAGCCATGTGACTTACGTTAAGGATGTGGCGGCAGGGACTCCGATCAGTTATGGGGGGACATTTGTCGCTCCTGAGCAGATGAAAGTCGCTACGATCCCGGTGGGATATGGAGACGGCTACCCCAGGTCACTGTCAAACAAGGGATATGTGCTCATTCACGGAAAACGGGCACGGATCCTGGGACGGGTCTGCATGGACCAGTTCATGGTCGATGTAACAGATATCCCGGATACAAAGTTTATGGATCCGGTCACTCTGATCGGAGAAGACGGCGGCGACCGGATCACGGTAGAAGATCTGTCTGAACTGAGCGGTAGATTTAACTATGAATTCGTCTGCTGCCTCGGGAAAAGGATCCCGAGGGTTTACAAGCGCGGCGGAAAGATGAGCGAGTGACATAAGCCCGGACCATATGAGCCTGTAATACCGCAGATCATTGAATACATCCGATGAATAAGGGAATACTGAAGTATGCGATATGCATTTAGTAAGTGGATCGGAGTGTGAAAAAATTGATGATCAGAAGAGGAGATATTTATTACGCTGATTTAAGTCCGGTAGTAGGCTCGGAACAGGGAGGGATCCGTCCGGTCCTTGTAATACAGAATAACGTGGGAAATAAACACAGTCCCACGGTCATCTGCGCGGCGATCACATCGAAGATGAATAAGGCGAAACTGCCGACACATATTGAGATCAGCACGAGAGATTATAAGATCGTGAAGAATTCGGTGATCCTGCTCGAACAGATCCGGACCATTGATAAGCAGAGACTCAAGGAGTATGTATGTCATATTGACGGAACTATGATGCATAAGGTGGACCGGGCGATCAAGGTCAGTCTGGAACTCACTACATAGTACGGTTCAAACAGACTTCTTTACAGAAGAGGAAAAGAATGATAAAATTGTAAAGCATAATGCGCGTAAAATTATGATACGCATTGATATACCAGTAAGAAAAGAGGAGAATTTATGTCAGGACATTCAAAATTTGCCAATATTAAGCATAAGAAAGAGAAGAATGACGCAGCTAAAGGAAAGATCTTTACAAAGATCGGCCGCGAGCTTGCGGTAGCGGTCAAAGAAGGCGGCGGCCCGGATCCGGCCAACAACAGCAGACTGCGTGATGTGATCGCAAAGGCAAAATCGAACAACATGCCGAATGATACGATCGAGAGGAACATCAAGAAAGCAGCCGGGGAAGGATCCGGCGACAACTATGAGCATATTACATATGAAGGCTACGGTCCGAACGGAACCGCGATCATCGTAAAGACACTGACAGACAATAAGAACAGGACAGCGTCAAACGTAAGAAACGCATTTACAAAAGGCAGCGGAAATGTCGGAACCCCCGGATGCGTGTCGTTTATGTTCGATGAGAAAGGTCAGATCTTTGTCGCAAAGGAAGACTGTGATATGGATGCGGATGAGCTGATGATGCTTGCTCTGGATGCCGGCGCAGAGGACTTCAACGAAGACGAGGAGAGTTATGAGATCCTTACAACACCGGATACATTCAGTGATGTGCGTCTGAAACTGGAAGAGGAAGGCATCACAATGGCTCAGGCTGAGGTGACGATGATCCCGCAGACATACGTGGAACTCACATCTGAGGAGGACATTAAGAATATCCAGAAGACACTGGACCTTCTCGAAGAGGATGACGACGTACAGGACGTATACCATAACTGGAATGAATAGAGGGATCGATATGGATACAGACAGACTGTTGGAGAAGCTCAGAAAACTTTACATCCTGACCATGGATTATGAGTTCCATAAGTCCAGTTATGCAAAGTATATGGATGCGCTCATAGCAAACTATGCCGATCTGCTGCAGGAGACAGCGGACGTCTGCGACAGGACGGATGACGGGGCGGAACGTATCGCTGCCTGCATCCCGGAATATGTCTGCCATGAACTGGATCAGATCAGTTCCAGAAGAAAGAGAGATTTAAAAGCCCTTGACCACAAGATGAATATGGTATCATATTTTGTCCCGCTGATGGGAGAGATCCCGTCGCTCCAGGCAAAGAAACTGACGGAGCATATGGTAGAGCTGTGGAATGAAAAGATGCCGGAGTATAAGATCGGTCATTCCAGCTATGAGAGTATCAAAGGTGGATTTAAGAAAGGAATTTTCTGTTACATCACGACCGCAGTGTGCCGGAGCATGAACAAACCGGACGACTGTTATGAACTCAATGCACTGAGGGCGTACCGGGACGGCTATCTGTCGGAAACGGAAGAAGGACGCCGCATTGTCGAAGAGTATTACAATATAGCTCCGACGATCGTAAAGCGGATCGACAGAGAGGCGGGAGCGGATGATATCTACCGGGGGATCTGGGAAGAATATCTGAGTCCGTGCATCCGGCTGATCGAGGATGATAAGAAGGAAGAATGCAAAGAACTGTATGTCACGATGGTGCGCAGTCTCGAAAAGAAATATTTATATTCATAAAATACAGGAGGAAACAGACAGATGAGTGATTACAGGATTGAGACAAAATGTATACAGTCAGGATATGAACCGGGCAACGGAGAACCGAGAGTGCTCCCGATCTATCAGAGCACAACATTCCGGTATACGAGCAGCGAGCAGATGGGACGTCTGTTTGACCTGGAGGAATCCGGATATTTCTATACGAGGCTTCAGAATCCGACCAATGATGCTGTGGCTGCCAAGATCTGCGACCTTGAAGGCGGAGTGGCGGCGATGCTGACTTCTTCCGGGCAGGCGGCGAATTTCTATGCTATCATGAACATTGCCCAGGCCGGCGACCATATCGTGTGCGCTTCAGCCCTTTACGGCGGTACATATAATCTTTATGCACATACGATCAAAAAGATGGGCGTTGACGCTACGTTCGTAGATCCGGACTGCACAGAAGAAGAACTGGAAGCGGCATTCCAGGATAATACGAAAGCTGTATTCGGCGAATCGATCGCAAATCCGGCGCTGGTCGTGCTTGATTTTGAAAAATTTGCAAAAGCTGCGCATGCACACGGGGTGCCGTTTATCGTAGATAATACGTTTGCGACGCCGATCAACTGCCGTCCGTTTGAGTGGGGCGCTGATATTGTTACCCATTCCACTACAAAATACATGGACGGACATGCTGCATGTGTGGGCGGAGCTATCGTAGACAGCGGCAACTTTGACTGGGAGGCAAATGCTGAGAAGTTCCCGGGCCTTACTACACCGGATGAGACATATCACGGGATCGTCTATACAAAGAAATTCGGCAAGGGAGCATATATCACCAAGGCGACTGCACAGCTGATGCGCGATCTTGGTTCCATTCAGTCTCCGCAGAATGCATTCCTTTTGAATATCGGACTTGAGACGCTGCATCTGAGGATGCCCCGTCACTGCGAGAATGCGCTGAAGGTCGCCGAGTATCTGAAGAACCATGAGAAAGTCGCATGGGTAAGCTACCCGTCGCTCCCGGGAGACAAGTACTATGATCTGGCACAGAAATACATGCCGAACGGGACCTGCGGCGTACTGACATTCGGATTAAAGGGCGGCAGAGAAGCTGCTGTGGAAATGATGGATAAACTGAAACTGGTCGCGATCGTGACTCATGTAGCTGATGCGAGAAGCTGCGTGCTCCATCCGGCGAGCCACACACACCGCCAGATGAATGAGCAGGAACTCCTCGAAGCAGGCGTACAGCCGGATCTGATCCGTTTCAGCGTGGGAATTGAAAATGTAGAAGATATCATTGCCGATGTAGAACAGGCATTGAAGTAAATTCAAAATGGTATGGATGTATACAATTTGCATCCGTACCATTTTTCTGTATAATATGACTGTACTTCCTCAATACTAATCTAAGAAAAAAGGAAACTGTCAATGACAGACGGAAGAAGGAGGAAGTATCTTGAATATGGAAAATGAGCAGACGCAGGATTCTGCCCAAAAGGAAAGAAACGAAGAAAATACAGAGATCCGGGAGATGGGGACTCTGGATCTTGGCAACGGGCATTCAGAACACGGGATACAGCTCTTAACGATCATCGGTGAGATCGAGGGGCATGAAGCTGTCTCGGGAAATACAAAAGCCACAAAGTATGAGCATCTTCTGCCCAGACTTGCGGAGGCGGAGGAAGATGATAAGACGGAGGGGGTACTTATCCTGCTCAATACACTGGGCGGTGATGTGGAAGCAGGTCTGGCGATCGCCGAGATGATCGCGTCGCTGAGCAAGCCGACGGTATCTCTTGTACTTGGCGGCAGCCATTCGATCGGCGGTCCGCTGGCAGTCTCGGCGGATTATTCCTTTATTGTCCCTACCGGTACGATGATCGTCCATCCCGTAAGGTCTACAGGGATGTTTATCGGAGTGATCCAGAGCTACCGCAATATGGAGAAGACACAGGACCGAATCGCACGTTTTATCGCGTCCCATTCAAAGATCACGCAGGAGCGCCTGGTGGAACTGATGCTGGACTCCACTCAGCTTGTCAAGGATGTAGGCACAATGCTGGAGGGTGAGGAAGCCGTCCGGGAGGGGCTGATCGATGAAGTCGGCGGCATCAGTGACGCGTTCCGGAAACTCCACGAGCTGATCCGGAAGAAAAAATGTGATGACACGCTTTCCAAATGATGCTATACTAGATATAGTATGTTTAAATTACTAAGGGGGAATTATATGGCTGCCAGATCAACAAAAAGCCGTAAAAAATCAAAAAGCAGACCGAAAAAAGGACAGCAGAATACAGAACTTCGGGGAGAGATCATCATACTTGCAGCGCTTGCAGTATGCATTCTGCTCGTACTCAGTAATTTCGGAGTCGGAGGGATCGTTGGGGAGGCGGTATCATCCGTATTTTTCGGGTTGTTTGGATTCATGGCATATCTGCTGCCTTTCATTTTATTTGCATTGACTGCATTTCTTGTGTCTAATAAAGGCAATACGCATGCTTATATAAAGATTGGGGCCGCGGTGCTGCTGTTTCTGTTCATCACAGCGATCCTGGAGCTGATCTTTAATTCCTATACTCCTGGAGCATCCCTGCTTTCTTATTATCAGGCTGCCAGTGAACACAGAAATGCAGGCGGACTTACAGGAGGATGCCTGATCAGCCTGCTGTGTCCGCTGATCGGTGTGATCGGCACCTATGTGGTACTGGTCATCCTTTCGGTGATCTGTGTGATCCTTATTACCGAGAAATCTCTGCTGGCGCCGATCGGCCGCCAGAGCCGCAAGGCATATGAAGATGCAAAAAGGAAACGTCATGAGACTGCTGTGATCCGCGCAAAAGAAAGAGAAGAGCGGCAGAAGACTGCCGGACTCCGGCAGGAGGATCACAAGAAACAGGGCAACAGACGGAGTGACCATAAAGTATCCGGCGTCTCTTTTGCGACCACACTTGGAGAAGAGGAACCGGCAGGAAAAGGGAAAAGAAAGGGCAGGAGAAAATCGCCTGACGTATATGAACTCATACCGGAGGAGATGCCGGAGAATAATATCCCGCAATCTTCAGCGGCAGACAGTTTCGTGATCAACCGTGCAGAGCCGCAGGACAGTCCGGCTGAAGAGGCGGAAGATAAAAGCTTTAGAACTGACGCAGTTCAGGATACAGGCGCCCGGACAGAAGAGGAAACTGCCGCCGAAAAGCCTGCAAAGCGGCGCAGCAAAGCAAAGGAAGCCGCAGAAGTCTCTGCTGAGACGGAAAATGTGGCTGCCGCTGTGGAAAGAGAGCAGGAAAAGGAACAGCAGATCTATCATACACCGCCTCTCAGCCTTTTGAAACACGGCAAGAAGAACGGCGGAGATTCCGACAGCCATCTCCGTGCCACTGCCTTGAAGCTTGAACAGACACTGCAGAACTTCGGGGTCGGAGTCCATGTGACAAATGCAAGCTGCGGGCCATCGGTTACGAGATATGAGCTGCAGCCGGATCAGGGCGTAAAGGTAAGCAAGATCGTCGGTCTGGCTGATGACATCAAGCTGAATCTTGCAGTCGCCGATCTCAGGATCGAAGCCCCCATACCCGGCAAGGCTGCAGTAGGTATCGAGGTGCCGAATAAAGAGAATACGGCAGTGATGCTCCGTGACCTGCTGGAATCGAAGGAATTTAAGGCCAGTACATCACCGATCACATTTGCGGTAGGCAAAGATATCGCCGGCAAAGTCGTTGTCGCTGATATCGCAAAGATGCCCCATCTGCTTGTCGCAGGCGCCACAGGCTCCGGTAAATCCGTATGTATCAATACTCTGATCATGAGTATTATCTACAAAGCGGATCCTGATTCAGTGAAAATGGTTCTTGTGGATCCCAAGGTCGTTGAGCTGAGTGTATACAACGGGATCCCGCATCTGATGATCCCTGTTGTGACGGATCCGAAGAAAGCGGCAGGAGCCCTGAACTGGGCAGTGGCTGAAATGGAGAAGCGATATAAGCTCTTCGCAGAATATAACGTAAGGGATCTGAAAGGCTTTAACGCAAAAGTGGAAAAAGGCGAAACCGGTGAGGAGATCAAAAAGAAACTTCCTCAGATCATTATCATCATCGATGAGCTTGCGGATCTTATGATGGTGGCGCCGGGGGAGGTCGAAGGAGCGATCTGCCGTCTGGCACAGCTTGCCAGAGCCGCCGGACTGCATCTTGTGGTTGCCACCCAGAGACCATCGGTCAATGTCATCACCGGACTGATCAAAGCAAATATGCCGTCCAGGATCGCATTCTCGGTAACTTCCGGTGTGGATTCCAGGACGATCATCGATATGAACGGAGCGGAAAAACTGCTTGGCAAAGGGGATATGCTCTTTTATCCGTCGGGCTATCCAAAGCCTGTCCGCGTACAAGGCTCTTTTGTGTCAGATAAAGAGGTGCAGAATGTAGTGGATTATCTGATCAGCAATAACGCCGGCACGACCTACAATGACGAGCTGGAAGAGCATATGAATACAAATATGCCGGCGTCATCAGCCGCAGCCGCCGGAGAGGGCGGAGATGACAGGGATACATATTTTGTCGAAGCCGGCAGACTGATCATAGATAAAGAAAGAGCATCCATCGGCATGCTCCAGAGGATGTTTAAGATCGGCTTTAACCGCGCGGCAAGGATCATGGATCAGCTCGCCGAAGCCGGCGTGGTCGGCCCGGAAGAGGGCACGAAGCCGCGTAAAGTCCTGATGACGAAGGAAGAATTTGAGGAATACCTTAACAGTAATCAATAGAGAACAGAAGAAAAGAGGAGGAGACGGGATGAAAACAGATATTGAAATTGCTCAGGAAGCGAAGCTGGAACATATCAGAGATGTCGCAGCGACGATCGGGATCCAGGAGGACGACCTGGAATTTTATGGAAAGTATAAAGCAAAACTCTCCGATGATCTGTGGGAGAAGATCAAGGACAATGAGGACGGAAAATTAGTCCTTGTCACGGCGATCAATCCTACACCGGCAGGAGAGGGAAAGACGACAACGACAGTCGGCCTGGGACAGGCGATGGCGAAGTTAAATAAAAAGGCGCTGATCGCACTGCGCGAGCCGTCGCTGGGACCGTGCTTCGGCATCAAAGGCGGAGCGGCAGGAGGCGGATATGCCCAGGTCGTGCCGATGGATGATCTGAATCTCCATTTTACCGGAGATTTCCATGCGATCACTTCTGCCAATAATCTGCTGGCGGCAATGCTGGACAATCATATCCAGCAGGGCAATGCCTTAAGGATCGATCCGAGACAGGTCGTCTGGAAACGGTGTCTCGATATGAACGACCGTGTGCTGCGGAATATTGTAGTCGGTCTTGGCAACAAGACAGACGGCATGGTACGCGAGGATCATTTCGTGATCACGGTTGCGTCCGAGATCATGGCGATCCTCTGTCTTGCAGACAATCTTGCGGATCTCAAAGAACGGCTTGGCAAGATCATCGTCGCATATAATTTCGACGGAGAGCCTGTCACAGCAGATGACCTAAAAGCAACAGGAGCTATGGCGGCACTGCTCAAGGATGCGATCAAGCCGAATATTATCCAGACATTAGAGCATACGCCGGCTCTTGTACACGGCGGCCCATTTGCAAACATAGCCCATGGATGCAACAGTGTACGGGCTACAAAGATGGCTCTGAAGCTGAGCGATATCACGATCACGGAGGCAGGTTTCGGCGCAGATCTGGGTGCAGAGAAGTTCTTCGACATCAAGTGCCGTATGGCCGGACTTAAGCCGGATGCAGTAGTTCTGGTTGCAACTGTCCGTGCTTTGAAGTATAATGGTGGGGTTGCAAAGAGTGATCTGGCGGAAGAAAATCTGGATGCTCTTGCAAAAGGTATTGTAAATCTTGAAAAACATATTGAGAATATTCAGAAATACGGTGTGCCTGTGATCGTAACACTGAACTCCTTTGTGACGGATACGGAAGCGGAGAATGAATATATCCGCAGGTTCTGCGAGGAGCGAGGATGCGAATTTGCACTCTCGGAAGTGTGGGAGAAAGGCGGAGAAGGCGGTATCGCCCTTGCAGAAAAAGTGCTCGATACTCTGGAAAATAAGGAAAGCCATTTCCACCCGCTTTACAGTGATGAACTGTCGATCCGTGAGAAGATCGAGAAGATCGCGAAAGAGATCTACGGTGCTGATGGAGTCGTCTATGAGCCGGCTGCCCAGAGACAGATCGACCGGATCGAAGCGCTCGGGTTCCGCTCATTTCCTGTCTGCATGGCTAAGAATCAGTATTCCCTGTCTGACGACGCAAAGAAGCTGGGTAGGCCGAGCGGATTTGACATCCATATCCGGGAAGTGTATGTAAGCGCCGGAGCCGGATTTGTCGTCGCTCTTACAGGGGCGGTCATGACGATGCCGGGCCTGCCGAAAGTGCCTGCGGCAAATGGAATAGACGTTACAGATGACGGGAAGATCACAGGACTGTTTTAGATAAAAGGAGAAGTCAATGTCACAGTTAATTGATGGAAAACAGATCTCAAAGCAGATCAAAGATGAATTGAGAGAAGAAGTGCAGAGGCTGAGCGCTGCCGGAAGAAATGCCTGCCTGGCGGTTGTGCAGGTGGGGGACGATCCGGCATCTTCGGTCTATGTAAGGAATAAAAAGAAGGCATGTGCTTATATCGGCATTGAGTCGAAGTCTTATGAGCTGCCGGAAGAAACGACAGAGGCGGAACTCGTATCGCTGGTGGAAGAGCTCAACAGGGATGATGAGGTGAACGGCATCCTGGTACAGCTTCCTCTTCCGAAACATATTGATGAAGACAAGATCATCCGGACCATTTCACCGGATAAGGATGTAGACGGCTTTCACCCTGTCAGCGTGGGACGGCTCTGGATCGGCGAGAAAGGCTTCTTATCCTGCACGCCCGCGGGGATCATCCAGCTTTTAAAGCGCTCCGGGATCACCATCGAAGGGAAAGAGTGTGTGGTCGTCGGCAGGAGCAATATAGTCGGGAAACCGATGGCGGCGCTTCTGCTCAGGGAGAACGGGACTGTGACTGTGACACATTCCAGGACAAAGAATCTGAAAGAAGTGACTAAGCGGGCGGATATCCTGATCGTTGCGATAGGAAAGAAGCAGTTTATCACTTCCGAATATGTAAAAGAAGGCGCGGTAGTCATTGATGTAGGGATGCACAGGGATGAAAATAACCATCTGTGCGGAGACGTGGACTTCGCAGATGTGGAGCCGCATACATCAGCGATAACGCCTGTCCCGGGCGGAGTCGGACCGATGACGATCGCAATGCTCATGAACAACTGTGTGGAAACGATACGTACTCAGGAGGAAAGACCATGAGATGTACCCATTGCGGAGCAATGATCCCGGACGATCAGGTGGTCTGCCCCGAATGCGGGGCTGAAGTACAGATCGTACCGGACTATAATCCGTTGGACGACGTCCTTACAAGAGAAGTGAAAGGCTCTGTTGAGGGAGCTACACGTCAGATCCGGACGGATGATATCAGAAGATACAGAAGAGACGACAGGACGAAAAATGTGAATTCGACGAGAGTCCTCAGTCCGGAGGAGAGAGACCGGATCCGTACGAGAAGAAGGAACGGCGCCTCACATCCATCCGCTGATGCTTCAAAACGCAGTACCGGAGAGGTGCGCAGCCAAAGGCGCAATACAGCCGAAGTTCGGGAGCGCCGCCGCAATACGGAAGAACTGCGCAGACAGCGGCAGAATACAAACCGGCAGGATACGGGAGAACTGCGCCGTCTCCGCCAGCAGAAAAGACTGGAGGCTGCAAAGCGCAAGAGGAGGAATCTGCTGATCACCCTTTTCCTGCTGATCGCACTGATCGCAGCAGGGGTCATTCTCGTATATCAGAATTCCTATACGTCTATGATCAACAAAGGTTATAAGGCAATACAGAGTAGGAATTACGATGCCGCAGAGAATTACTTTAACCGCGCGATATCAAAAGACAGATCAAGACCGGATGCGTATACAGGATACGCAGAGATCTATGTTGATCAGAATGACCTGGAGAGCGCGGAAGACGTATTCCTCTCAGCAATCGAAACACAGCCCACCAACGCTCAGTTATATCAGGCTGCGATAGATTTTTATATGGAGACGGAACAGCCGGAGAAAGTATCGGCTCTTCTTGAGGACTGTGAAGACCAGAATGTTTTGGATGCAGTTTCAGACTATATTTCTTCGGCGCCGGTCTTTACCCCGGAAGAAGGCACTTACAGTGAAGTACAGGAGATCACACTTGCCTCTGAGACCGGAGGAGATATTTACTATACGACAGACGGAACGGATCCGACAGCACAGACCGGAACAAAATATGAGGAGCCTATCCTGCTCCAGACAGAAGGAAAGACAGAGATCCGTGCGATCGCGGTGAATGCGAACGGGATCCCAAGTACGGTGGCGTCAGCAGTATATACGATCGAATTCCCGATCGAGAATGCGCCGGCCGTGACACCGTCAACAGGACAATACACAGAACCGACGCAGATCACGATCACGGTGCCGGAAGGATATACGGCTTATTATACAATGGACGGATCCACTCCGGATCCGGGATCATCTTCGACCAGTAAATACACCGGACCGGTGGATATGCCGGAAAACACACAGACGATCTTCAATGCGATCCTCGTGAATGACCTGAACGGGAAAGCAACAGAGGTAACGACGAGAAATTACATTACAACATCGGATTAGTCCGGATTATAGTGAAAATAGTGAGGACAGCCCTGTTATTGATAAAAATAGTTATGTATTTTTACCAATACAAGGGTTGTCTTTTTGTCTAAAGTGAGCTATAATGACCATGTTAAAAAAATAACAATACAAATAAAGGAGATGCAGGTTATGAGCAGATTTTGTTTACCAAGAGACATTTACCACGGAAAAGGATGTCTGGAAGAGCTGAAGAACTTAAAAGGTAAAAAGGCTATCCTCGTGGTGGGCGGCGGATCCATGAGACGTCAGGGATTTCTTGACAAAGCAGTGAATTACCTGAAAGAAGCCGGGATGGAAGTGGAACTCTTTGAGGGTGTTGAGCCGGATCCGTCTGTTGAGACAGTCATGAAGGGCGCTGAGGCTATGCGCAAGTTCGAGCCTGACTGGATCGTAGCGATGGGCGGCGGTTCACCGATCGACGCAGCAAAAGCTATGTGGGCGTTTTACGAGTATCCGGAGACTTCCTTTGAGGATCTGTGCACACCGTTTAACTTCCCTGAGCTGAGACAGAAAGCAAAATTTGCCGCTATCCCGTCAACATCAGGTACAGCGACAGAAGTTACAGCGTTCTCTGTTATCACAAACTATCAGACAGGCGTAAAATATCCGCTTGCTGACTTTAACATTACACCGGATGTTGCAATCGTTGATCCTGATCTTGTATCCGGACTTCCGGTAAAACAGGTAGCTTACACAGGTATGGATGCGCTGACACATGCGATCGAGGCATATGTATCCACACTTCACGGACCGTTTACGGATCCGCTTGCGCTTCAGGCGATCGAGATGGTACTGGATTACCTGCCGGCATCTTACAACTGCAACATGGAAGCAAGAGAGCAGATGCACTATGCACAGTGCCTTGCAGGAATGGCATTCTCAAACGCGCTGCTCGGAATCGTCCACTCCATGGCTCACAAGACAGGCGCCGCATTCTCCACAGGACATATACCGCACGGATGCGCGAATGCGATCTATCTTCCGTATGTGATCGCATACAATGCGAAAGATCCGGTAGCTGCAAGCCGCTATGCAGAGATCGCGCGCAGGATGGGTCTGGACGGAACATCCGAGAAAGCCCTCATCAACAGCCTTCGCGAGAAGATCAACGAGTTCAATGAAAAACTGAACATTCCGAAGACACTGAAAGACTTCGGTATCAATGAAGACGAGTTCAAAGAGAAAGTGGCTCATATCGCTGAGCTGGCTGTCGGAGATGCGTGCACAGGATCTAACCCGCGTGCTATCGATCCGGCGGCAATGGAGAAACTTCTCACATGCACATATTACGGAACAGAAGTTGATTTCTAAGATCGAAGCACTGAGAAACGTTTACAGCATTCAGAAATCGATCGGACAATCTGCTAATAAACGGGTCGGCCTTAAACGGCAGGCCCGTTTTACACGTGCGGAAAATATTGCGGGATGGATCGGAAGCATGTTATAATTACTTGCCTTTACGGGATGAATGGCGTATTATAGTGAAAGAGTGAATTTTCAAGGAGGAAGACCATGTATCAGATAATGAAAGCTGAAAAGCTGGCCGACAAGATCTTTCTGATGGATGTGCATGCGCCCCGTGTCGCGCAGCACTGTCAGCCCGGTCAGTTTGTTATTGTAAAGATGGATGAAAAAGGCGAACGTATCCCTCTTACGATCTGTGATTATGACAGAGAGGCGGGAACGATCACCATTGTCGTACAGGAAGTAGGCGCATCCACCACAAAGATGGGAAGTTTGAAAGAGGGCGATTATTTCCGCGACTTTACAGGTCCGCTCGGATGCCCTTCCGAATTTGTGAATGAGGATATAGAGGCATTGAAGAATAAGAAGATGCTCTTCGTCGCGGGCGGTGTCGGAGCGGCTCCGGTGTACCCGCAGGTAAAGTGGCTGCATGAGCGCGGGATCAAGGCGGACGTGATCGTAGGTTCCAAGACTAAGGACATGCTGATCCTCGAGGAGGAGATGAAAGCTGTCGCAGGAAATTATTATCCATGTACAGACGACGGTTCATACGGACATGCCGGCATGGTTACGACTATGGTAGAAGAACTGGTAAATAACGGAAATAAATACGATGTCTGTATCGCGATCGGACCGATGATCATGATGAAGTTTGTCTGCCTCCTGACAAAGAAGCTGGAGATCCCGACGATCGTCAGCATGAACCCGATCATGGTGGACGGGACAGGAATGTGCGGAGCCTGCCGTCTCCAGGTCGGCGACGAGATCAAGTTTGCATGTGTAGACGGACCGGAGTTTGACGGACATCTGGTAGACTTTGACCAGGCAATGAAGAGAAGCCAGATGTACAAGACGCAGGAAGGCCGTGCTCTTCTGAAACTTCAGGAGGGCGACACTCATCACGGCGGATGCGGACATTGCGGAGGTGACGAATAATGGCTGATATGTTAAAAAAAGTACCTGTCAGAGAGCAGGATCCGAAAGTACGTGCGACAAACTTCGATGAAGTGTGTCTCGGATATAATAAAGAAGAGGCTATGGAAGAAGCCGCAAGATGTCTGAACTGTAAGAACGCAAAATGTATCCAGGGATGTCCGGTGGCTATTGATATTCCGGCGTTTATCCATGAAGTAAAAGAAGGAAATATCGAAGAGGCATATAAGGTGATCGGAAGATCAAGTGCGCTTCCGGCAATCTGCGGCCGTGTCTGTCCGCAGGAATCACAGTGCGAGGGCAAATGCATCCGCGGTATCAAAGGTGAGCCGGTGTCCATCGGAAAACTGGAGCGTTTCGTAGCTGATTATGCCCTGGAAAATGATATCAAGCCTGTGGGCGCAGAGACAAAGAACGGACACAAAGTTGCCGTGATCGGTTCCGGTCCGTCCGGACTTACCTGTGCCGGTGATCTTGCGAAGATGGGATATGACGTGACGGTATTTGAAGCTCTCCACGAACTGGGCGGAGTGCTTGTGTACGGGATCCCGGAATTCCGTCTCCCGAAACAGAAAGTCGTAGCCAAAGAGATTGAAAAAGTAAAAGAGCTCGGCGTCAAATTCGAGACAAATGTTGTCATCGGAAAGTCTACGACCATCGACCAGCTTATGGAAGATGAGGGATTCGAGGCTGTATTTGTCGGTTCCGGCGCCGGACTTCCGATGTTTATGGGAATCCCGGGAGAGAATGCGAATGAAGTATTCTCTGCGAACGAGTACCTTACAAGAAGCAACCTTATGAAAGCATTCGATGATTCTTATGACACGCCGATCGCGGCAGGAAAGAAAGTCGCTGTCGTAGGCGGCGGAAACGTGGCGATGGATGCGGCGAGAACAGCTCTTCGTCTGGGTGCGGACGTACATATTGTTTACAGAAGGAGCGAAGCCGAACTTCCGGCCAGGGTAGAAGAAGTACACCACGCAAAAGAAGAAGGCGTGGTATTTGACCTGCTCACAAATCCGAAAAAGATCAATGTGGATGAGAATGGAAATATTACAAGCATGACCGTCATCAAGATGGAACTCGGCGAGCCGGATGCTTCCGGAAGAAGGCGTCCGGTGGAGATCCCCGGATCTGAGTATGACATCGAGGTCGATACGGTCATCATGTCGCTGGGAACATCGCCGAACCCGCTGATCTCCTCCACGACAAAAGGACTGGAGACAAACCGGAGAAAATGTATCGTCGCTGATGAAGAAAACGGACAGACCTCAAAAGAAGGCGTATTCGCCGGCGGAGATGCCGTGACAGGAGCAGCTACGGTAATCCTTGCGATGGGAGCCGGAAAAGCAGGCGCGAAAGGTATCGATGAATATCTGAAGAATAAGTGAAAATTCGTGTTTGTCGAATTGAACGCCGTTGGAGATAAGATTCGAAAATCACCCGGATACAGCGGATCGATATGCGTAACCGGATCAGGCGGGATTGTAATGTTTCCGGCTCCGGTTACAGGGAATAAGAGA
>DWVY01000019.1 GCA_019119995.1 Candidatus Mediterraneibacter faecavium
CGGGCTTGTTACTATCTCTTATTCCCTGTAACCGGAGCCGGAAACATTACAATCCCGCCTGATCCGGTTACGCATATCGATCCGCTGTATCCGGGTGATTTTCGAATCTTATCTCCAACGGCGTTCAATTCGACAAACACGGATTTTGTCTCTGTTTTTATAGATTGCCGCAGCAGCCGCCAGTACGATCACCGCAGCCGCGATCTTCATCCAGTCCTGCCAGTCCAGTGACGCCAGATCAAAGCAGCGGACGTTGACCCACATCTGGTTGATCCGCTCATTGTTCTCCTGGTCAAAATACTGCATGACCACGGCGCGCTCCAGCACATCCTGCGGCGGATACTGGGCAAAGAGCTGCCGGTCCGCCTGATCTGCCTCTGCGGTGATGACATAATCTTCATCCGCGTTATCTCCGCTGAAGAAAAATCCCACCGGATATTCGATCGTGTCCTCCGCATCATCTTCGGCTCCGTAGCACCAGTCTGCATAGGCGTAGACGATATCACTGTCGCCGCCCGCGATCACGGACGTGTAGCCGATATAATACATATTACGGACCACATTGTCCGGTCTTGACATGAAATTCATAAATGCCTCTGCCGCCTGCTGTTTTGCAGCATCACCGGCTATACCGTCTTTCAGCATAACCCAGCCGTCAAACCATACATTGGTGCACTCTTCCGGCACGGCGAAGGCGAGATAATAGTCGTCGATCTCCGCCTGATCGAGCGTATAGACTGCATCTCCCGACCACTGATAGTTGGCAAGGACTTTTCCCGTGACCATATCGGCTTTTCCGCTGTCGGACTCGAAAGAATAAGCGTTTTCTTTCATCTGCTTAAGCATTGTCTCCGCTTTGCCGACTGTCGCTTCATCTGTCCGGTTCATAACTTCCGCAATGCGTTCCAGACGATCCGGAGCCTGAATGAACTCCGGATCCAGCAGCTCCTTCTCATTCAGGATGCCAAGCGCGGCAAAATAACTGTCCCGCACATTATCCTTGATGGTCACCTGCCCTTTGTACTTCGGATCGGCAAGGACCGCCCAGTGCGAAGCCTCCTCCTTTGAGATCACGTCCGGGTTATAGACGATCCCGGTCGTCCCCCACATATAGCCCGCTGCGTATTTGCTCCACGGTTCACCGTTTATTGTATTCGTGTCAAAGATATTCCTGATATAATCTGACACGCCGCGGATGTAGAAATTGTTTTTATCCTGCTCATCAAAGAATCCTTCCGAGAGCGGCTGCAGCCGGTTCTCAGCGATCAGTTTCATAAACATATACTCGGAGGGACAGACCAGATCAAAGCTATTGCCGAGCGTAAGCTGGTTGTACAGATCTTCATTGGTGCCGAATGTAGAGTATTCAACCTCCACATCCACGCCATATGTCTCACGATACCACTCCTCAAAGTCTTCGACCATGGAGTTTTCCCCCAGAATGGTCGTACCCTCCCGGTCATCCAGGTCTATGGCTTCCTCTTCATCCCAGCCTCCCTCGTCAATATATTCTTCCCAGTTGGCAATGCGCAGAGTCACTTTCTGGCTGCTTTCCGCCGCAGATACAGAAGCCGGACTTCCGGTAAGAACAGTTCCTGGCAGCGCCAGCGAAAGTCCTGTGGTCAGAATCAGTCCCGCTGCCGCAGTTTTGAACGGCCTGCAGCGCTTTCTCTTACTCTCTGCCGTCATATGCGCCCACCTCCTGTTTCTTCTCTGTTTTCGCCGAAACCACATTCATGATCACCACCGCCAGGATCACGACTACAAAGATCACGGTAGATAATGCCCACAGCGCAGTCTTGATCTCGGTCTGGGCTCCTCTTGTGGCGTTGACCACATAGGTGCTGATCGTGTCAAATGTCGCCGGTTTCGTATATGTGGAGATAAAATAATCGTCCAAAGACAATGTGACCGACAGCATGAACCCTGAGACGATGCCCGGGACGATCTGCGGGATCACGATCTTGTACAGCGCCTGAAAGGGCGTTGCTCCCAGATCAAGGGCAGCCTCATAGAGCCCGTTGTCCATCTGTTTTAGTTTGGGCATCACGGCAAGATATACAAACGGAGTACACAGGACCACATGTCCGATCACAAGCGGGATGAACGTGTTCTTCTCGACGCCCAGCACGACGATCAGAAGGATACAGATGGAGAATGCCGTCACGACATCTGCATTCACCACCGGGATCTGGTTCGCCGTCTCAACCATGTTCTTTGTAAGCGGCCGGGAGTAGAACGCGCCGACGGCTCCCACCGTCCCCAGGATGGATGCGATCACAGCCGCGCCTACTGCCAGCAGGACCGTCCCGATGATCATGTTCTTCAGTTCCTCTGTTGTAAAAAGCGTCACATAGTTGTGCAGAGAGAAGCCTCTCACGGCGCCGATCGTCGTAGAATCCGTAAAGCTGTAAAATGCCAGGATCAGCACCGGTATATACATGAAAAGCGCCACAAGGGCAAGCCACGAATAAGAAAGTATCTTTTTCATCACAGTACCGCCCCCCTGTTCTTCGCATCGTTCCGTTCCTCTCCGCCTGTCAGCAGCGATATGATACAGATCACTGCGAACAGGATCAGTGAGATCATGGATCCATTGTTCCAGTCATAGATATTAAAGTAGCTTCCTATCAGGGAGCCCATGATATACGTACTGTTGTACATCATATCAAGGATGACATAGTTGGTCATGGCGGGCAGGAACGTCATAGTGATCCCGCTGGCGATCCCCGGCATGGACAGCGGCAGAGTCACTCTGAAAAATACTGCCGCAGGCCCTGCCCCCAGATCCTGCGCCGCCTCCAGCAGGCTCTGATCGAGCTGAAGAAGGGTCGTATAGAGCGGCAGGATCATAAACGGAAGGTAATCATATGTCATGCCGATCACCGTGTTCAGGAACGGATGCAGGGAGAGATTTCCCTCGAGCACGGTCAGGATCTCTTTTAACGCCGTGATCCTCAAAGTAAAATTGATCCACATGGGCAGGATAAACAGCATCAGCAGCACCGGAGCTCTCTTCAGGCCGCTCCGCGCCAAGATATATGCCACTGGATAAGCGATCAGAAGACAGACCGCCGTCACAGCCACCGCGATCACGGCACTGTAGCACAGTGTTCCGATGGTATTTCCGTTGGTAAAGAAGTTCAGAAGATTTGCAAGGGTAAACCTCCCGCTTCCGTCTGTAAATGCATAGTAGACGATCACCGCCAGCGGCAGCACGACAAAACAAATCAGGAACAGGGCATAAGGGATGCACAGCTGTTTCCTGCTGAATTGAAAACGTTTCATATTCAATCCCTACTTTCTCTTCAGTATGATCTGCTCTTTCGGGATCATCAGACTGACGTGGTCCCCCTCGTTCCACAGATCATCCTCGTCCAGCACGAAGTCTTCCTCCGTGGCTGTACGTACCGTATAGTTATAATGGTTTCCTTTATAGATAAATGAAATGATATTTCCGGCCGCGCGGTATTCTCTCAGTTCATCGCTCATGGAGACTGCCTTCACCGGCACTTCCACCGTCACCTCAGTTCCCGCGAGGTCGATCTCGGTTCCGTCCGCCGTCCTGACGGAGCTCTCGCCGGACAGGACCGAGCCCTCGCAGAGCTGCGTCAGATCGCATTCATATTCACCGCCGGCAAATGCGGCGCGGCCGTCTTTCGTGATCGTTCCGTCAAATACATTGACTAGCACGCCCGCCGGCATGACATGGATCTCGTCAGGCCCGATGCGCATGCCGATCTCCTCGCCGATCTGTACGTTTTTCGTACTCTGGATGATCACCTCATTCTCATCCGGCAGGATGGCTGTGATCTCGTAATACATCCCCTTGAATACCGCCGAGTCCACGGTTCCCCGGATCTGCCCGTCCTCCGGTTTCGTGATGACCACATCTTCCGGGCGCACGACCACGTCCACCCGCGTATCTTTGGGCACATTGTCCACGCACGGGAACTGGGCCCCGCAGAATGCAACCGTCTTGGACGCCGTCATCTTCCCTTCGAAAATATTGCTCTCTCCGATAAAGTCCGCTACAAATGCATTCTTCGGCTCATTGTATATCTCCTCAGGCGTCCCGATCTGCTGGATCATACCGTCTGACATGACGACCACCTTGTCGGACATGGTCAGCGCTTCCTCCTGATCGTGGGTCACATAGATAAACGTGATCCCCAGGCGCTCATGCATGGATTTCAGCTCCAGCTGCATCTCTTTTCTCATCTTCAGATCCAGAGCTCCCAACGGTTCATCAAGGAGCAGGATATCCGGCTCATTGACGATGGCGCGGGCGATCGCAATCCTCTGCTGCTGGCCGCCCGACAGTGTGGATATCTTCCTCTTCTCAAACCCCTCAAGATCTACGACCTCCAGCACTTTCTTCACCTTTTCATCGATCACGTGCTTCGGGAGTTTCTTCAGATTCAGCCCGAAAGCTACGTTGTCATAGACATTGAGATGCGGGAACAGCGCGTAGCGCTGGAACACCGTGTTGATCGGCCTTAAATTGGGCGGAAGATGGCTGATATCCTCTCCGTTCAGCAGGATCTCCCCCTCTGTCGGGAAGTCAAATCCCGCGATCATCCGGAGCGTTGTCGTCTTTCCACAGCCGGACGGTCCGAGAAATGTAACGAACTCCCCTTTCTTCACTTCAAGATTGAAGTCCTCAACCACTGTTGTATCATCATCTTCAAATACTTTCTTG
The DNA here is from genome assembly GCA_019119995.1 of Candidatus Mediterraneibacter faecavium. Lineage (GTDB taxonomy): Bacteria > Bacillota > Clostridia > Lachnospirales > Lachnospiraceae > Mediterraneibacter > Mediterraneibacter faecavium. The sequence continues at coordinate 4,703 of DWVY01000019.1, forward strand.
ATATTTCTCAATTCAATTATATTTTTTTCTTCCATGCTCTCACTCCTTGCCGCACTCGGTTCATGCTTCTATCGTTTTGCCGCGTATGGCTGCGCTGTCCTGTTCCGTAGATATCCGGCTGCTTTACTCTGTCCTGAGGGCTGTCACCGGATCGCTCTTCGCCGCTTTCTTCGACGGGATCAGGCCGCCGATCAGTGTCAGCACAATACTCAAAAGGATAAGGATCACCGCAGGCCCTGCCGGAAGCACTGCGCTGACGTCATTCGTTCCGGCGAGGAAATGGATCAGCGCGTTGCCCGGTATGAGGAGCAGCAGGGTGATGATGATCCCCAGCGCCCCCGCGCAGAATCCGATGATAAAGGTCTCCGCGTTGAATACCTGCGAGATATTTCCCTTTGACGCGCCGATGGCGCGCAGGATACCGATCTCTTTCTTCCGCTCAAGCACGCTGATGTATGTGATCACACCGATCATGATGGACGATACGACCAGAGAGATCGCCACAAACGCGATCAGCACATAGCTGATGATATCGATGATCTCTGTCACGGAAGACATCAGCGTCCCCACCATATCTGTATAGGTGATCACCTGCTCTTCTTTCCCTTCCGCCTCCATGCGGCTGTTATAATCATCCAGGATGCCGACCACCATTTCCTTGCTCTCAAAATCTTTCGGATAGATGTCGATCCCGCCGGGCACATCAAAATCCACGTACCCGAGAGAGGTCAGATTTCCCTCATAGGATGCACTCTGCCCGGAATTCATGGACATCATAAGTTCCGCCAGCTCATCTCCTGTCATGTTCATCTGGAATGCGTCCGCAAATGCCTCGCCGTCAATACTCATAGCATCTTCCAGAGTGCTGCCGACCTGTGCCATCGCCTGGCCCATCGCTTCGCTCATTCCGGAAGCGAGCTGCGCCATCATCTGCTGCATTGCGGAAGAGATCTGGCTCTCCAGCGCCTGGCCGACCGCACTTCCATAAGAGGACATAGCGCTTCGCATGTAGCTCTCCACGGCGCCCGTGAGCTGTTCCTCGACCCCTGCCGTATCCACCGCGCCCGCAAGGCCGTCCGCCAGTCTCTTCTGCCCGTCCGCAGTGCCAAGATATTCAATAAAATGTTCTCCCATCTGCGCAGGATCGGGTGCCCCGCTCTGCTGGGCGTACTGCTGATATCCTGCGGCAAGCTCTCCCGCCAGTTTACTGATCTGCTCCGAAGTAATGGTTATATTATCAACCGCTCCGCTGAAGATCTCATCCGCCCATTTATTTAATATATCCTGTGCACCGGAAGTTTCCAGATACTCCTGCAGATACTCGCCGAACTTAGACGGATCGTCATAACCCTTCTCTGCAATATACCTCGCAAATCCGGTCATGATCTCGCCGAGCATTTCCCTGAGCTGCTCTGTAGTCACACTGATCCCGGCGCCGGACTGGATGATATCCGCGATATTATCACGGAGGATCGACTGCGCCGCATCCGAACCCAGATAATCCTGAAAGGCTTCCGCAAGGCCGGAATAATCCGCCTCCGGATGGTCCTGGGCATACTGCTGATACCCCTCCATCAGACTTGACGCCATCTGTGCGAACCCATCCTTTGACACATTGAGATCAAGGCTGCCAAGAAGATCTCCCAGACTCATGGACGGCATATCCGGCAGATCCACCTCGATATTCCCGAGATCTACCAGACCGGACAGATCGATCGAATTCCCTGCGCTTTTGAACACACTGGAAAAGTCAAAGGCATCTGACAAATTGGAAAAGGCGCTCTCATTGAACCCAAATGCTTCCTGCAGTTTCGCCTCATCCACCGTCACGAGCGATTCCATATCAAACCCGTTTTCCGGGTTGGTCTCCCCGAACTTGTCGCCGGTAAAGACATTGACAGACGGATCGGCAAGCTGCTGTTTGACGATCTCCGTGTTCTCCGCATATTCCGCGATATGTTTCGTCAGAGACGCCGGATAACAGATGCCTGCGCTTAACGCCGAGGCATTTGCGTCCTCGGAGGGCTGGACGACTCCCACGATCGTCAGGTCTTCTCCATCTGCAACCAGCTCTTTCATATAATCTGTGTCACCGGATTTATCTGTCCATACATCATACTGGCTGTCGTACTGATAATAGTCGGCGCTGTTCACCAGTTTAAATGTAATGCCGAGGATATCGTCATACGTATAAGTCCCCATATCATCCGGCGTAGTGATATTCTCCTCATTGATAAACTGTTCCACCATCTCATCTAGTTCAAGGGGATCTCTCAGTCCCAGTGTATAGAGCATGAAATCGCTCATACCTCCGCCGGAAGTGAGGACGAGCACACATTCATTATAATTTTCAGGCCAGCGCCCCGCTTTCACATCGTACTGCCCCTCGTAGAGCTGTTCATTCTCCGGCATCTCATAGAAGACATTTGTGCTCATCATGGATGACATGATGCCGGAACCGGACGTCGAGCCCAGTCCCATTGAGTCAAAGGAATGATCCGGGTTAACCTGCCGGATGTCATCCCCGTTTTCCTTATAGATCTGCGGCTGTGCATTGTATGAATATTCTATCGCATTCGTATACTCTTCGATCCCGCTGCCGCCGTCCTCCAGATAAGCTTTCAGAGATTCCAGGTCATTGCTGTCCATCGTGGAGAACATATTCGTCACCATCTCCACCACATAGATATCGCCGTCCTCCCCGCCGGTATCCGCAGCAGTCCCGGTATCCATGGCGGAAGAAAAATCAAATCCGGTGCTCTGGATCTGGAGCGGGTACTCGGAGAGCGTCTCCTCCTCGATCTGCCCGATATAGTCATTCACTCCTGTCGACAGAGAAAGAATGAGCGCAATGCCGATGATACCGATGGATCCTGCAAAGGACGTAAGGAGCGTACGCGCTTTCTTCGTCTTCAGATTATTAAAGCTCAGCGAAAGAGCCGTCAGAAACGACATGGAAGCCTTTCCCATATTCTTGTGTTCCGGCTCTGTAAGTTCTGTCTCATTTACAACATACGGATCACTGTCGGACCGGATCTGTCCGTCTTTCAGTTTCACGATACGGGTCGCGTACTCGTATGCCAGTTCGGGATTATGTGTGACCATAACCACGAGCCGGTCTTTCGCCACTTCTTTGAGCAGATCCATGACCTGCACGCTGGTCTCGCTGTCCAGAGCCCCTGTCGGCTCATCCGCCAACAGGATATCCGGATCGTTCACCAGCGCCCTTGCGATCGCAACCCTCTGCATCTGGCCGCCGGAGAGCTGATTCGGCTTTTTGTGGATCTGTTCTCCCAGTCCCACCTGCTCCAGCGCCTCCCTGGCTCTCTGCCGGCGCTCTGCCTTCCCGATCCCTGAGATCGTCAGCGCAAGCTCCACATTTGCCAGGATCGTCTGGTGGGGGATCAGATTATAACTCTGGAACACGAATCCGATCGTGTGGTTCCGGTAAGAATCCCAGTCTCTGTCCTTATATTTCTTCGTAGAGATTCCGTTGATGATGAGATCTCCGCTGTCATAGCGGTCCAGTCCTCCGATGATATTAAGCAGCGTCGTCTTTCCAGATCCGCTGGGTCCTAAAATGGCGACAAATTCATTATCCCTTAAATTCAGGCTCACTCCGTCCAGAGCTTTCTGGATCAGAGTTCCGGTGCGGTATTCCTTATGGATGTCCTTTACCTGAAGCATTTCTGTATCTCCTCTCTAATTTCAAGCGTCCAATTCCGCCCCACCCCTCAATATTGATAACAGTTCAGCTCATCTGAATACCGGTCGGCGGATTCTTATGCGAGCATAAATCCGCCGACCGGTATCCAGATGGCTGACCTGTTACCAACGTTGATATTATAGCGAATTACAACGTATTTGTCACTGTGCATAAAGGAAATAAATGCGATTCTCCCCTGACATTTTTCCAATTTTTACACACTTTATATCTGGGTTTTACCTTTTCTTCCTATTTGTATGATATGATAAGTAATATTTCCGGAAGAGGAGTTTCGCCATGACTGATATCTATTTTGCAAAAAACGACGTCCATTTTACAAAGACCGAGAAGAAGATCATCGATTATATCATCGCCAGCCCGCAGGAATTCATCCGCATGAGCATCGGCGACGTAGCGCGGTGCATCGGCAGTTCTGAGCCGACTGTATCCCGGTTTGCCAGGCACTGCGGCTACGCTGATTTTAAGGAGCTTAAAAGCGCCGTCCTCCGGCATGTGGCGGAGGAGAATCCTCCTGCCGGGAAACTCAGTTCCACACTGGGCAGCGGATCGTCCAATACACCGGATGGATTTCTCCGCCGCCAGCAGTACTGCATCGAAAAAACGCTTGAATTTCTGGATGAAGATATGCTCGAAAAGGCTACCGACACCATTCTGGCGTCCGGCACGATCTACCTCTATGCAAAAGGAGCGGCAATTTCCATGGCAGAACTGCTCAGATTCCGCCTGAACCGCTTCGGAAAGAAAGTCCTCCTCCTCCCGGCAGGGAGCTCGGAGCTTTTTGAATATATGAACTTCTTTACAGAAAAAGATCTGGTGATCCTGTTCGGTTTCCAGAAAACGCCGAAAGAAGCGGCTGTGATCCTGGATCATCAGAAGAAGGTCCATTATAAATGTATCTTTTTCACAAGCCGTCTGTACCACTCGCTGGAGCAGGAATCTGTCATCCCGCTGTTCGTCTTCCGCGGCGAGCCGTCGGAATACCATTCCATGGCAGCTCCCGCCGCCCTGCTCGATGCCCTTGTCGTAATGCTGGGGGCGAAACTGGGAGAGACGTCTTCTGAGCAGCTGGACCGCCTGTATCGGTTAAAAGAGCATTATAAAACGGAGATTCCCCGATGAATCTCCGTTTTCTTTTTGCTTATTTAACAGTGCAACTCGTGCGATGCCCGGGCGCAACAAAATGTTGCTTTTTGCGGACCCCGGTAAACAGATCATATCTCAGCGCCCTGCAGCAGCACGGACACATAGTCTCCGCCCAGCGCATCGATCTCTTTTAACGCGCGCTTTAAGATCCCCGCCGACTCTACTTTGAAAGCGAGTGAATCAGACATCCTGATCTCGTATGCGCCTTTGTCGATCTCCGCCGCCAGATCCCGCACCGTATCGACCGTCCGGCTGAATTCGTTCCAGACACAGCCGTACTGGAAGGACTGATGGGTGTCGCTTCCCGCCACCAACGGACGGTCGAGCTTACGGGAGAGCGCCCGCATCTTCTCCCATGTGCCGTCGCAGTCTCTGGCAAGGTCTTTGCCGTTTACATCGAGGAAGAAGAATCTCTCCAGCATTTCCCGGGGCAGCTCCGGTATATGCCCGCCGTCTCTGTACGGGTGTCCCGCGCCGAAGATCACCGGGTACTCTTCCACCATCTGCGCCAGCTCTTCAAGAGGAAGGAATTTTCCCTTCTCTTTATTCGGTTCCAGCCGCTGGTTCATCTCCAGGATGCATTCCATAGGGCCGATGATCAGCGTGTGGCCGCCTTCCGCTATATCTGTCTCCATCCCCGGGAAGATGCGGAATCCGCTCTCCGTCACAAGAGAATCTCCCTCTCTTGTACACCGGCCGGATATATACCGGTACACCTCCTGAAAGCCCAGCGTGTTGAAATGCTCTGTCAGGCAGAGTGCGTCCAGACCGGACTTCTGTGCCTCCCGGAAGAGCCAGTCCGTATATTCTTTTGAAAAGGGAAGCTTCTTCGCCAGTTTCCCGTGTGTGTGAAAATCAATCTTCATGTTTCTATCTCATCCTTCCTGATTTGTATTTACAGCACGACAGACAGTCCGACACATATACATACCCATGCTGCCGAGATGCAGACAAAGACGATATCTGCCTGCGTCACTTTCAGCATGGACAGCTTCATCTTCTTTACCTCGGGGTTCTGTATGGAATAGCGGTATCCCCTGAGTTCCAGCGCCTCCACCGTCGTTCTGGACCGCTTGGCCGTGTTGAGCATCAGCGGATAAAAGGACTGGATGACCATCTTCACCTGATAGCACAGATACCGGATCTTCCCGATCAGTCCGTTCTTACGGGGCGGATTTCCTCTGAGCCGGTAGGACAAAAGGATATTCTGGAACTCTTCCATCAGCACCGGCAGGATCCGGTAGGCGAAGGATATACTGAACGACAGCTGCCCCGGGCACCCGAACCAGAGCAGACCGTTCGCCAGACGGTCCGGGTCAAGTCCGGAAAATACGGTGATGGACGCAAGGGACACAGCCGCCACTTTCAGCGTCATCACAAGGAGCGGCGCAATCGTTTCCGTATTTCCTCCGAAGAACAGAGCCACGATAAAGAGGTAGCCCGTCTGTGAAAATACGCCGATGCAGAACAGAAAGAGGACCAGCGGCGCTACTTTCGCAGCCCGTGTGGTGAGCGCCACGAAGAGGAAGATCCCCAGAAGCAGGACTACATCGTTTAAGAACCACGGGACAAGCCCGAAGAACAGATACCAGACAAGGAGGATACGCGGATCCATCCTTGCGATCGCGGTATCGTCATTGCCGTAGGCATTCTTGAGCACCTGATTTCTCAGGAAATCCATTGAAAATTTATCTAATATATTCTCTGAAAGTTTACGCATATTTTTCACCCCGGAAATATTCCATAAATTCATCGATCGTAAAGCACGGATTCTCGATCCCCAGAGCCCTGCCCATATCGCAGATCTGAGGCGGCCGGATCCCGACCTGCTGACGGACGTACATATCGGCGAAGATTTCTTCTTTCGTGCCGTCCGCGATCACATATCCGGCAGAAAGGACGATCAGGCGCTCCGCCCAGTCGCACACAAGCTGCATATCGTGGGTGGCGATCACCACCGTATCCGTGATGCCTTTCAGCATCCTGAGCGTCTTCATGATCTCGCGTCTGGTGGCGATATCCAGATTTGCCGTCGGCTCGTCAAGTAGCAGGATCTCCGGCTGCAGCGCGATCCCGATGGCAAGGGAGGCACGCCGCATCTGTCCGCCGGAGAGCAGTCTTCCGTCACGGTCCTGAAGATCTGTGAGCCGGAACATCTCAAGCAGTTCATCCGTCCTTTTCTGATAGTCTTCCACCTGTCTCACCATCATGGCGTACTCGATATCCTTACGGATGGAATCTTTGATAAACATTTCCTCCGGATTCTGATATACCATAGAGATCGTCCGCCCCAGTTCCTCTTTCGGAAGATCTGCCGCCTGCTTTCCTCTTAAGAGCACTTGCCCGGACTCCGGACGGATCAGTCCCATCATCAGCTTGAGCATGGTGGATTTTCCTGCTCCGTTGGAGCCGATCAGTGCGATCTTCTCTCCTTTTCCGATCTGCAGGGAAAAGTCGTCGAATATCTTCGGCGGTTCGCCTTTGACTGCGCGGTATTTTACCGTCACATTCTTAAAGCCGGCGATCGGATCTCTTTTCAGTTCCCTTTTCAAGGACTGCTTATACGCCGGGCCTTTATTCTTAAGATACGGTGTAAATACCCGGATTCCTTCCGCCACGTCCACCGGGAGCTCCTGCTCTTTCTGAAGAAACGGCTCTTTCGGGAGAAGACCCGCATCGATCATGCGCTCGGCTGCGATCGCCACCTGGGGCGGAAAGATGTTGCATCCCTGCAGTTCTTCCGTGCGGCGCATCGCCTCTTTTGCCGGCAGGATCCACTGTACGGCTCCGTCTTTTAAGAGCATGACGTCCTTGCAGTATTTTACGATATAGTCTGTGTGATGCTCAATCACTATGATCGTCTTGCCGTATTTCTCGTTCAGTTCCTTTAACACTTCATAGATGCCGTCCGCATGGGCGGGATCCAGCTGGGCGATGGGTTCGTCGAGGATCAGGATATCCGGGCTTAACGCCGCGGTTCCCGCCAGGGCAAGAAGGTGCTTCTGTCCTCCCGAGAGCTGCCACACATAATCCCCGACCTTGGAAGAAAGACCGCAGACATTCAGCGCTTCTTTCCCTTTTTCCTCATAATCCGGCATGGCATAATTCAGGCAGGCGTAAGAGGCGTCTTCCAACACGGTAGGGCATACGATCTGATTTTCAAAATCCTGATACACATAGCCCACCTTGCGGGCCAGCGTGCCAATCTCCTGTTCTTTTGTATCCAGTCCGTCGATGACGACGCTGCCGTCCATGTCACCGACGATAAAGTGAGGGATCAGGCCGTTTAATGTCTTACAAAGAGTAGATTTCCCGCAGCCGTTGTTTCCAACGATTGCAAGGAAATCCCCCTTTTCGATCACTGCTGATGCATTTTTTAATGTCGGCTCTGACGCCCCCGGGTATGTAAATGTAAGATTTCTTATCTCTATAATACTCACTTGCGGGCACCTTCCTGTTATATTATCTCTTGATCCGTATACTTTCTGTTATTGACATTTATGCTGACTGTCCGTTCTTCGCTCTGCTGCGGATCACGCCGATCACGATCAGTGCGACGACTGCTGCCGCGATGATCGCGACTATGATCGCTGTTGAACTCTCAGCCCATGCAGCCTCCCAGTCGATCAGTGCATATCCGCCTTTCGCCAGAAGCTGTGCCACGATCGCAGCGACGAATCCCACGAGACAGAGTACGATAGATCTTGCAGAAAGCGCGCTTCCTGTCATCGTCTTCTCATCACGCGGCTTCATGCCGAGCAGCGGCTCAATCTTGCCGTAGAGCTTCGGTACAAGGAACATGGTCGGCAGCATACAGAAGAGGATGCCGGAGAACAGCAGGTCATTGAGACAGGCGAATCCTTCTGTTGCGAATACACTTTCCGGAAGTCCTGCGACAGCCTCAAAGTCTTCCACTGCGAACTGTACTTTCAGGATATCTACCACGGTTCCCATAAAAAGCTGAAGAAATACACCGAAGATAGAAGCGCCTGCGACAGCTGCGCGGTTTCTCGGGTTTTTCACGAGGCGGCCTGCGACATATACGCCGATCGTAACAGTAAGGAACTTCTCCAGCTCGCCAAGTCCTCCGAACTGTCCCAGCATGATCTCGCTGAAGACGAGTTCTCCGGTTGCAGCGCCGAGGCCCGCGGAGAGCGGATCAAAGAGCATTGCCAGCGTCAGCGGGATAAACAGGAAGTACTCAACTGAGAACTCCACGATGCCGACCTGGAAAGACGGGATCAGCTCTGTAAATAATGTAGCCAGTCCGTAAAGCGACATAGAAAGAACAAATACCATAAGTTTCTGTGACTGTGAAATCTTGTTCTGCGGATTCATGATTTTTCCTCCATTTTACTCTCTTATTATCGGTTGAACAGTTCAGCCGCGCCATTCGTAAAATCGCACTGATGACTGAACTGTTAGTGCATATTATAAAGAGCTTCATGTCAAACTGATATCATGGATCCATAAAATGTAAGTAAAATTTTCGTAAATACATTTTATGAAAGTTTTTATTACATTTCCAGGACAGAGGATGACGCACTTCTACCACCCACGGGCGAAGAACAGGCATGCTGCCAGTCCTTTTCCCAGGGCCAGGCTGATAATAAAGACGGACAGATACCGCGCGATCCTGGCGCGGCGCATGAATACGGGAAATACATTCAGGATCTCCGCCAGCGCCATAGCCCAGCACCCCACAAAGATCCCGGCGAAGATCCCGAATATGCCAAGTCCTGCATCCTGAACGGGTACATGGATCCCAAAGACATAGACCAGATTCCCCAGAACCCCACCGAGAGCCGTGCAGTCCTCATAGAATGTCACTCGGTCTCCCGTATGCGTCCGGTCCGCAAAGTCTGCGATCACCCCCAGTTCCACGATAAAAGAAAAAAGGCCGCCCGCCGCGGCGACCCCTGCGCTAAGTCCGATGACTGCCAGAAATATCTGCTGTGCCCACATCGATTTCTTCCCCTTTTCTTTCCGAATTTTCGATCAGTGTCGTCTGGATATCATTCTCGTACAGCCTCATCTGGATCTCCATGGGAGTCGGATCCACGGTAAAACGCTTCCTGCCAAAATGATTGAAGAAGATCAGGATCCCCGCGGTGACTCCGACAGAATATGATATCTCCAGTACTGTAAACCCGCCTGTCTCCCGCCCGGTCACCAGTTCGTATATCTGTCCGAACAGTTTCGTCACGTCCACATCATTATTAAATGCCATAATCGAGAAAGCCGCTCCGAAGAACGTCACTGCCGCCACAAATGCCGTCTTTATGATATGCCAGGCAAGAGCCGGCGTTTTCTGGTCTTCATAGGTCACGATGATATCCGTCTCGCCCAGATTCTGTACATCCGCCTGCGGAAATTTTTCATGGATACAGGATATGATCTTGAGCACCGAGACCACGCATCTCTGTCTTCCGCTCTTTTTAAACCTGACGATCTTAAGCGTCCTGGCCTTTGCCAGCATCAGCTTGTCCGTACACTCCATATTCAGGAGGTCTCCAAGCGTCACGTCTGGTTTTGTGACTTCCACATCGCGGTCGCCCTTGATATAGAGGATCTTGTTCTCAGACGCCATCGCCATCCGCCTCCCCCGACAGAAATACAACTCCCCTGCACGCTTCTTCCGAATCCTCTGCCAAATCCTCTTCCTGCCCCGATGCCGCATATGCTTCCCCCGCTGCCCGGATCAGGAATCCCTCGCTGCTGTGCTCCGTCGGCGTACTGAAATAGTAGAGGATACCGATCACAACTGCCGCCAGGACGACAATAAGCAGGCATATCCATATCTTTTTCTGTCCGTCATCCATTCCGCTCACCTGTCCTTATATCATATAATGATTTATCTTTCTGTTGATTAGTATCCTGCTTTCCGCCGGAAATATACATAACAGCGGGATTTTACACAGCACTTTCCATGCTCTTTTGGAATTTTGCGCTATGTGCTTCTTTTTTTCAGATCTTCCATGATCCGCTTTTCCATCCTGGACACCTGCACCTGGGATATCCCCATGATCTTCCCGACGTCAGACTGCGTCCTGTCGGCAAAATAGCGCAGATAAATGAGCCGGCGCTCATCCGGATCTAATGATTCCAGAAGCTCTTTTAACAGCAGCCGGTCGAGTATCTTGTCTTCTCTTTTTTCTTTTTCCTCGATCTTGTCAAGCAGCCGGATCTCGCTCCCCTCTTTCTGGCGGATCGGCCGGTAGAGGGAATCCACCTCTGTGCCCGCTTCCATCGCCTGTACCAGTTCTTCTTTCTCAACCCCTAATTCTTCCGACAGTTCCTCCATCGTAGGCTCTCTTCCCAGCCGGTCCGTTAATTTTTCTCCTGCCTTAAGACTTTTGTACGCAAGCTCTTTCAGAGACCGGCTGACCTTGAGCATCCCGTCATCCCGCAGGAAACGCTTGATCTCCCCGGAGATCATGGGCACCGCATACGTGGAAAACTTCACGTCATAAGACAGGTCAAACTTATCGATCGCCTTGAGCAGGCCGATACTCCCGATCTGAAAGAGATCCTCTGTCTCCACGCCGCGCCCGCCGAAACGTTTTACAACGCACCAGATCAGGCCGATGTTTTCCTCTACGAGCTGTTCTCTCGCCGCTTTATCCCCGTCGTGTGATTTCCTGATCAAAGCGATTGTGTGGTCCATATCTCCCTTCCTTTTCCGACGGTCTTCTTCATCTTCACACGGGTGCCTTTGCCCGGCTCTGACTCCACCTCCACGCTGTCCATGAATGCTTCCATAAATGCAAACCCCATCCCGGAGCGGTCCTGCTCCGGCAGTGTGGTGAACATCGGCTGCATAGCCTGTTCTATATTTTCTATCCCTTTTCCTGTATCACATACTTCTACCGTAAATACATTATCCTTTATCCCGCACCGGATACTGACTTTGTGGATCTCATTTCCATACCCGTGTATGATCGCATTGGTCACTGCTTCGGATACGGCGGTCTTGACGTCCGCCACCTCCTCCACGGTGGGATTGAGCTGCGTCATAAATGACGCCACCGCCACTCTTGCAAATCCCTCGTTCTCCGAGCGGCTGTCAAATCTAATCTCCATTTCATTCGTATTTTTCATCTTCTTTCCTCCTCATAGATCTGCATTATTTTTGTCACTCCTGACAGCGTCAGTATCTTTTTGATCCTGGCATTGGTATGGACTGCCCATACCTCTCCGCCGATCAGGCTGACGGTCTTATACCGTCCCATGATAACCCCTATTCCTGAACTGTCCATAAAGTCCGTCCTGTCAAAGTCAAAGATCACGTATTTGATATGATTCCTGTCGATCACGGCGTCCGCCTCTCTTTTGATCTCTTCCGCGTTATGGTGGTCCACCTCCCGCGGCAGATAGACCGTCAGACAGTTCTCCTGAACCTGATATTTCATTGCTGCTCCTCCTCGTTTTCATTCGCATCTGAACGGTACAGAAAAAGGATATACCTCCCGGTATATCCTTCTCTTACGTGTCTCTTGTTCCTTTATCTGTATCGTCTGTATGTATCGGACATTGAGTCCTTAACACGTCCGCTGTTACTCGCCGCTGTCCCCGGAAGAACCGGTGTCGGATGAACTGCCGCCGGAAGAGCCGCTGTCTGACGGACCGCTGCCGGAAGAACCGGCATCCGCTGAGCTGTCATCCGCCGTACTGTCGTCTGAAGAAGCGTCAGCCGCCGCAGCCGAGAGCGTATCCAGATTTGTCTGAGCCTCTTTGGCATATTCCGAATCTCCGTACTCATCCACAACTCTCTTGAAATAAGTGACAGCATTTTCGTTATCGCCGTTGCCCATATATGCCTGCGCAAGGTCAAAAAGCGCCTGCCCGTCGTTATATCCTGCATTCATGCTGACAACTTTCACAAGAGCATCGATCGCCCCCTGGTAATTGCCTGCATCCAAAGCCTCAGTTCCTGTAGAGAAATTCGTATCGCATGCTGCCGGATATATCTCGTCTGTCAGTTCATCGTAACGGGACTGTCCGCTCTCTCCGAGAGAATCCCGCTTAATGCCGATCAGGGTATCCGCCATTGCGGCATAGCTGTACTCTCCCGAATTGTACTGGTCTACGACTGTCATAAGGCTCTCATAACTGTTCTGCGTCGTCTGCGCCTGATCTGCATCAGCCTCTACTTCTTCTCCCGACGCCCGGTAATTGTCCAGAGTCCTTGTCTGTGCACTGACCTGCGCTTCCAGTGTTTTGATCTGGTCGCTGTAACTGCGCATCTGTTCATTCATCCGCTCGTTCTGCGACTGGTTTACGGCCGGCGCCACCAGAAACCATATGACCGCCGCACCGATCGCCGCACCGATGAAGATATTAGCCACTGCGAGATGGCTTGCCATCTCTTTGACTCTGGAATGCTTCGGCTGGATGATCGTTTCATTCCCCAGGCTGTACTCTACTGCGTCCTCTTTCTTTTTCCCGGGCCTGCGCCGCTGTTTTCCCCTCTGATGGGTAAGCTCATGCATGTATTTCAGCGTGAGCTCATTTCCCGTATCCAGTTTTCTTGCCTGCCGGACCATCTGACGCGCCCGCGTATACTGTCCTGTATGCAGGTAGAGAAGGGCCAGCAGCTGGTGCGCCTTCAGGAACGTCGGATGGGATGAGACCACCTGCTTCAGCTGGATGATCGCCAGATCCTCCCCATTCTGCTGGCAGTATGCCAGACATTGATTATATTTCTTTATCGCAAGATTGATCGTTTCAAGTTCCCTGGCAGACGCCTGCACCGTATTGATGTAATAGTCTGCTATATTATTATAGGAGCGGAGATTCTTGCTGATGATCCACTCCACCAGAGCCTCCGGCACCTCACCGATCCCGTAGTAGACCAGTCCCAGGAGATTTCTTGCCGCGATATTCTCCCTGTTAAACTGCAGACTGCGCCGCAGAGAGACGATCGCGCCGGACATATCCCGGATCTGGGCCTTTCGCAAACCATCGTTATACCAGTAGTTGGACTGATATACGATCTTTTTCGTATAATCCATCTATATCCACCATTACACTTTCTGTACTTACTTCTTCTGTTCCATGACCTGTTTGAGAAGGTCTGTCACATCCGAGAGATCTTCCTGATATACCGCATCCTCGATCTCCTCTACCTCAAGGCTTGGTTTAAACTTCTTTAACTCTTCTTCGTAATTCAGCATCTGACTTTACCTCCTGGATCAATTCCTTTATCGTCCCTGTCAGATAAAGAGAGCCCAGGCAGTACACCCTGCGGCTTCCTCTGTTCTCCAGCGCCCATAAGAGCGCGTCTTTCACATTCTCTCTGACTATGACAGGACGGTCCGTATATTTCCTGAAGATATCTCCGAGCTGCGCGGATCCCGTCCCCCGGGGATCGTCGATATGTGTCACGACATATGCATCCGTCCCCGGAGCACTGCACAGTGCAGCTGCCATCTTCTCGTATTCTTTGTCCCTTACCGCGGAAAATACTATGATATTTCCCTGTTTATCCTGCGGAATACTCTGCAGAAACGCCTCGACCGCACTTATATTGTGCGCTCCGTCAACATACACTCCGGGCAGGATCTCTTCCATCCTGCCCGCCCATTTCAGTTCAGACAGTACCTCTCTCCACCGCGCTGTATGGCCGGTTTTTCCAAAGAGATACCGCATCACTTCCATAGCGAGCATTGCATTGCCCGGCTGATATATCCCTGTATTGTTTAATTTCCACGTGGTAGTTCCATAATAATCACTGGAACAGGAAAATGCAATATGTTTGTCCTCTATTCCAAGAATTTCGTACGCGTCTTTCCCGATTTTTTTACAGAAGCTTCCGCTTTTTTCCGCTGTCTTTTCGATGACTCTGTCGCTTTCCTCCGAGGATCCGGCATAAAAGACGGGAACGCCCGGCCGTATGATCCCCGCTTTCTCCGCTGCGATCTCTGCAAGCGTATCCCCAAGATACTGCATGTGGTCATAACCGATGGAAGTGATCACGCAGACAAGGGGCGGCTCGACCGCGCTGGTGGCATCCAGCCTGCCTCCCAGGCCGGTCTCAAGGACTGCATATTCCACGCCGGCTTCCCGAAAGGCGCACAATGCCATTCCCAGAAGGAATTCAAAGAAAGTCGGATGGGAAAGACCTTCTTCTTCCATGAGCCTGACCGCCTCAAGTGTTGTTTTAAAATTTCTCGTAAACGCTCCGTCATCGACAGGTACGCCGTCGATGACGATCCGCTCATTGATCTTTACCAGATGCGGAGAAGTAAAAAGCCCCGTCCGTTTTCCTTCCGAACGGAGCATCCCGTCAAGATAGGCGCACACGGAGCCTTTCCCGTTGGTTCCTGCCACATGGATCACTTTCAGATCTTTCTGCGGGTTTCCCAGATAGTCCAGAAAAGTTTTCGTGTGCACCGCATCATTCTTTTTTGTAAATTTAGGGATCTCCAGTATATAACTTACTGCCTCGCCGTATGTCATTCTTCCTGTTCTTCTTCCTGTTCGACAAACGCCTGCCGCCCGTTCTGAGGTGCTTCAGGATCCGCAGGCACTTCTGTCAGTGTATCGTTACTATAAATATAAGTCTTTGATTCCCTGAATATGGTATTGCTGGATCCCACCTGCGCCACCATCACGGTATCGCCATCTTTGATCTCAGACTTTTTCAGATCCAGTCTTGTATTATTCAAAAATGTCGTCGACTGCTTTTCACCATTTATATAGACTTTGCTCTGCTTGGTAAAATTATCTCCGTAGATACTGTAAGTCGTACCGTCAGCCTGGACGACCATCTGGGAGATCTCTGCATCCTTGACTCCCATGACCATATGCTCCTCAGGCACCGGCATACCGTATTTTTCATATACATACTGATCGCCGTACATCATGTCATACTGCAAAAGCTCCAGGTCGGCAAGATAATTCTTCGTCTCCCGGCGCTGCTGGTGATAGTTGAACACCGTGCCGGAATGGATATCCAGCCTGTCAAACACTTCAGCCATGATCTGATATGCAGCGATATTCTCGTCATCTTTCTTCAGACCGATATTGTCCCATATCACATAATTTGTGTTATAAAGGTACCGGCTCTTAAGGTCTTTCGCCTCCAGATCCATGGTCGGAAGGTGGTCTCCGTAGAACACGAGCACCGTAGGCTCGTTCCTGGACTCTACCGCCTCGATCAGCTCGCCGGCGAATTTGTCCATCTCATGGACAAGATTCACATAATATTCCCATGCATTTCTCTCGCCCTCATCCTCAACGCCGCTGACAACGATCTCCGGATCCTCCAGCACTTTCTCCGTCGGATATTCTCCGTGCCCCTCCACGCTTATGGTAAAGACAAAGTCCTGGCCCTCGGTCGTATCCATGGATTCCATGATATTCGGCACGAGAATGTCGTCCGTCGCCCAGCCTTTCGGCGTCGTCTGCAGGATGTTCATAAACTCCTTGCTCGTAAAATGGTCGAATCCCATTTTATTAAACACCTGCGCGCGGCTGTAGAAATTACCGCCGTTGTTGTGCAGCGCCTCCGCGCCGTATCCCAGTGATTCCAACGCACTCGCCGCGCTCTCCATCTGGTTGAACTTCGCGTAAGTCTTATACGGATATTCGCCGGGTCCGAAGAAGCGCATGCTCATGCCTGTCAGCACCTCGAACTCGGTGTTTGCCGTACCCGCGCCTACAGACGGCACTTTGAAATAACCGGTGGAATATTCGTTAAATAATTTCCTCAGATTCGGGATCGGATCTTCGGAGAACCGCAGCCACTCCACTTCCGTAGGATCGAAGAATGATTCCAGCTGTACGAACATGATATTGGGCATCTCATCTTCCGAAAGCCCTGTAGTGCTCTTTGTCATCTCGCCGTTGTCCGTGATCTTATTCATCGTCTCTTCACTGTAGCCCGCCGGCTCATTGATCCCGGTATTAAAAAGGCTGGCAGAGAAACAGTACGGGAATCCGTAATCTTCATATGCAAATGCGATATTTCCGAAATAATTGGAGATCACGCGCTTATCGATCGCCACGTCCGTCAGCCACAGGCATGCGGCAAATGAGACTCCGACTCCGCACAGCGCTATGATCCTGTGCATCTTTCCGGTGAACTGTCCGCCTCTTCTCCACATGGAGACTACCCAGAACACAACGGCCACCACGCCGATGATGATCATGATCAGTTCAAATGTATTGAAATAATTCCCGGTCAGTTCCAGTGCGTCTGACAGCACTTTCAGATCCTGCGCATTAAACGGGGTCACTCTCTTGGTGAGAAGATAACCGTTGCAGATCCCGAGGAAGAGCCAGAACACACTGAGCAGTATCCTGGCAAATACTCTCCGCCTGAACAGATAGACGATCATAAACGTCACAAATATCATAAACGAGTTATACAAAAATACGAGCGGCGTACCCGTAAGATAATCCCACGCCTCGAAAAAGGAGAGCCTTGAGACCACCTCAATCAAAAAGTTGATCACACATGCAAGGAGAAACTGAAGCGGCAGGGACAGCCTGTTCATCCATTTATAGACCGGCTGCATCTTCTTCGCGAATCTGCTGTTGCGCCGTTCTTCCAGGATGCGCTGCCTGCGCTCTTTCTTCTCCTTAAAATGCCTTTTGATATCTTCTTTTTTCAGATTCCTGACTTTTGTAAAAAAACCTTTGATATCCGGTTTTCTGATATGAATGCGTTTCATGTATGATCGTACATCCTTTCTTTTCTAAGAGAAGTGACGCCGGGCTATTTTGCGAGCCCAGCTATCCTCTCTTTTACCTGCTCAAGCATCTGTGTGTATTTCTCCAGCTTGTCCCTCTCAGCCTGCACTTTGTCTGCGGGAGCCTTGCTCACAAATTTTTCATTGGCGAGCATACCCTGCGCTCTCTTTATCTCTTTATTAAGCCTTGCTTCTTCTTTTGCCAGTCTCTCGCGTTCCTGCTCGAAATCCACCAGATCCTCAAGAGGCAGGTAGACAGCCGCATCCGGGACTACAACAGATACCGCGCTGTCCGCAATGCCCGCTTTGTCGGGCTGGATGATGATCTCGTTCGCCATCATAAGCGGTTTCACAGATTCTCCGACTGCCCCGATCCCGCTGCAGAGCGCCTCCTGTGTGCAGACAATATATACTTTCGTCTTTCTGCTGTTCGGCACGTCCATCTCGGAGCGGATGTTGCGGATACCTTTTACGATCGCTTTCACATGTTCCATCACGTTCTCGTCCGCAGGGAAATTCCACTCGTCTCTGTACTTCGGCCACTCTGACATCATCAGGGACTCTTCCTCCGGCACAAGGGCGCTGTAGATCTCCTCTGTGATAAACGGCATGAACGGATGGAGGAGTTTTAACGCCTGTCCGAGCACCGTCTTCAGCACCCACAGGACACAATTTGCAGCTTTCGGGTCTTCTTCTGCATGGTAGATACGGTATTTTGCAAGCTCCACATACCAGTCGCAGAATTCATCCCAGATAAAGTCATATACTTTCTGAACCGCGATTCCGAGCTCGTATTTATCCATGTTCTCGGTCACGTCTTTCGCCAGTGTGTTGACTGCGGAGAGGATCCAGCGGTCAGCCGGCATAAGCAGCGCATCGTCCGGTTTCTCAATGACTGTTTCATCTTTCATATTCATAAGGATGAAACGGGATGCGTTCCATACCTTGTTCGCGAAATTACGGCTTGCCTCTACTCTCTCATTGTAGAAGCGCATATCGTTGCCCGGAGCGTTTCCGGTCACGAGCGTCAGTCTCAGCGCGTCGGCGCCGTACTTGTCGATGATCTCCAGCGGATCGATACCGTTTCCGAGAGATTTGCTCATCTTGCGGCCTAAAGAGTCGCGCACCAGTCCGTGGATGAGCACGGTGTGGAACGGTGACTTCCCGGTGTGCGCATAGCCTGAGAATACCATACGGATCACCCAGAAGAAGATGATGTCATATCCTGTCACGAGCACATCCGTCGGGTAGAAATAGTCCAGATCCTCTGTCTTATCCGGCCATCCCAGTGTGGAGAACGGCCACAGGGCTGATGAGAACCATGTATCCAACGTATCCTCGTCCTGTGTGAAATGCGTGCATCCGCACTTCGGGCATTTCTCCGGCGCATGTCTGTCCACAACGATCTCACCGCACTCGTCGCAGTAATATGCCGGGATCCGGTGTCCCCACCAGATCTGACGGGAGATACACCAGTCTTTGATATTCTCCAGCCAGTGCAGGTAGATCTTGTCAAAACGCTCCGGCACAAATTTAAGTTCGCCGGTCTTTAATGCATTGATCGCCGGTTTCGCCAGTTCGTCCATCTTCACGAACCACTGCTGCTTGATGAGCGGCTCTACCGTCGTGCCGCAGCGGTCGTGGGTTCCCACAGCGTGTGTGTGCGGAACGACTTTCACAAGATACCCCTGCTCGTCCAGCTCTTTTACGATAGCTTCTCTCGCCTCGTAGCGGTCCATCCCCGCATATTTTCCGCCGTTTTCATTGATCGTAGCGTCATCGTTCATGATGTTGATCTCCGGCAGGTTGTGGCGCTTGCCCACCTCGAAGTCATTCGGGTCGTGTGCCGGCGTGATCTTCACCGCACCTGTACCGAACTCTTTGTCTACATAGTAATCCGCCACGATCGGGATCTCACGCCCTACCAGCGGCAGGATCACGTTCTTTCCTACAATGTCTTTATAGCGCTCGTCATCCGGATGTACGGCGATGGCCGTATCGCCCAGCATCGTCTCCGGACGTGTGGTCGCGATCTCGAGGAAACGGTCTGTCCCCACGATCGGATATTTGATATGCCAGAAATGTCCTTCCTGGTCTTCATGCTCTACCTCTGCATCAGAAAGAGAAGTCTTACACTTCGGACACCAGTTGATGATCCTGGAGCCTTTATAGATATATCCCTTGTTGTACAGGCTGATGAACACTTCCTCAACCGCTTTGGAACATCCCTCGTCCATGGTGAAGCGCTCTCTGTCCCAGTCGCAGGAGATACCAAGCTTCTTGAGCTGGTTCTCGATCGTGCCTGCATATTCTTCCTTCCACTGCCAGGTTCTCTTTAAGAAACCATCACGTCCCAGCTCTTTCTTATCGATTCCCTCTTCCTTGAGCTGGTTCGTCACCTTTACCTCTGTGGAGATCGCCGCATGGTCTGTTCCCGGGATCCACAGTGCATTGTATCCTTCCATCCTCTTATAGCGGATCAGTATATCCTGCAGCGTATTGTCAAGGGCGTGGCCCATGTGCAGCTTTCCCGTGATGTTCGGAGGCGGCATCACCGTCGTGAACGGCTTTCTGCTGCGGTCCACTTCCGCATGGAAATATTTATTCTCACACCATTTTTCATACAGTTTTTCTTCGATCGCTTTCGGATCATAAGTCTTTGCCAATTCTTTGCTCATTGTGTTCTCCTTGTATCTCCCTCATAGAATTCTTTCATCCGCCCTGTGCGGCATCATGCGCCTTCATCGGACAGACTGTATCTTCCCGGTGTTCACGGAATTTTCACAGTTACATAAAGAAACGCCCTTTACAAAATGTAAAGGGCGAAGATTCCGCGGTACCACCTTATTTCATACATTTCCTTAATGCAGGGCTGTCCGCTCCCGTCCGGAAATATACCTCTTAAGTCCTGTAACGTGGACCACTCCGGGACAGCTTACCTGTATCACTGTTCACTGACCGCTGCCTTGCAGACTCCTGCTCGTGTGAGCCTGGCAGTCGCCCGGCAGCCTGCCGCGCAGATACTCTTCAGCCATCCGGTTCAAAAGCTACCTTCCACTGTCCTTTCCCGAAACCGCCTTGCAGCCTGAGAGCGGTCCTCTCTGACGGAAGTAACAGCGTACTCCTCTTCCTCGTCACCTTTGTTACAATAGTATTAACTAAAAATTAACTATCAAATACTATAGTCGCACAAGGCGGTTTTGTCAAGAAGTTTAGGAAATCTTAAGATTACAGTCCGGTTATCCGACATCAGGCGAGCAGTTTCTCTACCCGTTCTTTCGTAATACCACACTTCTGTGCAATTTCTTCCGCCGAAAGCCCCTGCGCATTAAGCGTAAAAACCCTCTTTGCAAGCTCCATTCCTTTTTCCTTTTCTTCCTCTAGCTCCTCTGCAAACAATTCTCTCAATGCATCACACATTTTCTTTTCCTCCTCCATCTGTTCATGATTCGCTCTTGCGATCAGATCCATAACTGCCTCATAATCTTTCGACTTCCTGTTCTTTTCATAATTTTCCATCAGGCTTCGGATCTCCCCGCCTGCTTTCAGGTCTGTGCGCAGATTCTGTATCCAGTAATTTTCTTTTGCGGACAATTCCGGAACGATCAAAAGCTGTATGGGAATCGCATCCCCTTTCAGATAGTATATCCCCTGCCCCTGTTTTTCCACGCAGATTTGGCGGGCCGCTTCCAGATGCCGCAACATTTTGCCAGGATAATGACTGCATACAAATGTGATTGTCAGTTCACCCGGATCGATCTCCATGACTTTGTCTGTATTTGACTGGTAAAAGCACGTATATCCGTATACTTTATAAAAATTATTAATGTTCAGCGTATCGTTCGGTGACTTATATTCTATTATATTGTATGTGCGGAATATCTTTCCAATTGATTTTTTTATCGCTACTTTGTCCGTTTTCTTTATGATCAGTATATCAATCTGCAATGGTTTCCTGCTGAGCTGATATTCCTCATGCATCTCCAGATATTTCATTTCTTCACAGAGTGTGATCCGCAAAGCTGCACGAAACCCCGGATGCCATTGTAATGTCTTGTTTTTTTCCATAAATGTCTCCTTTAAGTATAATACACGCCTTTTTCTGTGCGCAACTACAATATTAATATGTCGTGAGATCAGTCTTTCACCTGCTGTTTGCCAAGCCGGACTGATGCAGTTTATATCACCAATGGCACCACTCCCCTTATTGTTCTGTTAAATGATCGGTCTGCGAAATATCCCCGGACATCGGGGTTAGAATAAAGAAACACTTTCCCTCAAAAGTGTGCTTATAGAATAACATATTTGCACATGAATAACAAATAAAAAAATCAAAGTCATATCATTCCATCATATCTTCTATCATCCCCACAATATCATACCCGTAATTATCGCCGGTCGCCCAGCCAGCCCCCTCCGGGTTCTCCTGCTGCCCGAGCCACTGCACATAAGGAGCCGAACCTTTCTTCACATATTCATACCTGTCATCTACACACTCCTGATTCAGAGCATCTGACGTAGCGTATGCCTTGAGGTGCTGGATCTGCGCACGTATCCCTGTCTGCACATCCGGATAGGAATTACCCGGCACACCATTTCCCGTGGTGCCCAGTCCTGCAAAATTGAACTGTTCGATCGAAGCATCTCCGCCATACTGAAGAAATCCTGTCTCCTTCATCGTCTGGGCAAACGCTACTTCCGGACGCACTCCCTCCGCCGTCGCTTCCTCGTAATACATCTGGCAGAATGTCTCGATGGAATCCGCGCCGCCCTCGGAAAGCTCTTCTGCCGGATACTCCTTCCCAGAGGCATTAAAGTAGTCGACCATCTCCTGGACAGTGACATCGCTGTCCCCCATGATCGGATACTGCCCGTCCGCTGCCGTCTCCTGCGTCTCTTCTGTATCCGCGTTCGATACAGAGTCTTGATCCTCATTTTCTCCACTGACTTTTGCGCTGTCTTCTTCTGCTGCTTCAGTCTGTTCGCTCTCAGCGGCACGCGGCGATAAAACACCTGAAGCCCCGGCAAGACCAAGTGTGAGAACGATCAGCACTGCAAGACCAGCTTCCATATATCGCTTAAACACATCATTGTTCGATTTCATTCACACATACACTCCCATGCTGACCGCTCCACATCCGTAGCGAAAATAATCTTGTATCGGATCCCGCTTACAGGTTTCTTTTCATATTATATTACATATGCTTCTGTCAATATGAATACTTTCTCTGGTGCCTGTACCGACTGTGAAACAAAAGCCACAGAGATTCGGATTGATATTAACCGGCAGTGATTCAAGCAAGCAGCTTCTTCACCTGTTCCATTGTAACATTGCACTCTTTCGCAATACTCTCTGCCGATATTCCCTGTGCACTTAGGGTAAAGATCCTTTTTGCAAGTTCCATTCCTTTTTCCATTCCTTTTTCGTCCGCTTCTTTTAATTCCTCTTCAAATAATTCTTTTAATGCATCACACATCTTCTTTTCCTCCTCCATCTGCTCCCAATTTGCTCTTGTAATCAGACCCATTACCGCTTCATAATCTTTTAACTTCTTATTCTTTTCATACGTTTCCATCAAATGACGTATCTCTTCACCGGCTTTTAAATCCGTCCTCTGATTCTGGATCCAGTAATTCTCTTTTGAAGACAATTCCGGTACGATCAAAAGCTGCGCTGAATCCCGGGTGTAAATGCAGAAGCACTTTCCCTCAAAAGTGTACTGACAGGATAACATATTTCTGCATAAATAACAAACAGAAAAAACAGCCGAAAAACAGCAGCCGGGAAACCGATACATCGCCTCTCCTGCTGCTGTTTTAAATACACAATTCTCTTTTTCTTATGTACCCATTCTTTATACTCCGCCTAATCCAAATGGAACACTTCGTGCAGATCCACGGACACCGGGCTGTTATCCGGGTTTGTCTCCATAATATCAGCCATGAAATCCCACCATTTCCGGTTAATCGCAGTATCTGCGCTCTCGTCCCACTTCGCCGGATCTTCTACTTCAATGTATCCGTACAGGATCAGTGTCTCTCTGTCAAGAAAAATTGTATAATTCTTTCCGCCGTATTCATGGATCATGTCCTGCATCTCGGGCCACAGCTCATTGTGGCGTTTCTCATACTCTGCTTCCATCCCCGGATAGAGTTTCATTTTAAATCCTTTTCTTACCATATCGATTTTCCTGCCTTTCCTGATTTTTACTTTCTAAATATATACTACATAATGTAACATCAGCTGCATAGAGGAATAATCTTATAATCCAGGTAAAATTTTATCACTTTACTCTAACACGACTGCCTGTATGTGAAGCAGATCAAAGGATTTTTGACAACTTGGCACAAAATCATAGGATTTTGTGGTAATCTGTATACAAAAAGATGCTCTGAAGTTCTCATATCTTCAGAGCACCTTTCATTTGCATAAATATCTTTAATCTCTCTTCCGTGACGTGATCACGCTCTGGATCACGAGGAACAGGCACAGCATAGCTGCCACGGTGATCCCTGTCCACCACGCCTCGTCCAGTCCGACGGAGGACACGATATTCTGGATCGTGCTTAAGGACAGCACGCCCACGAATGTTCCGATGATGTTTCCCACACCTCCTGTCAGCAGCGTACCACCGATGATGGAGGAGGCGATCGCATCCATCTCCATGCCGGATGCATGGGATGCGGAACCGGAACCTACATACAGGAAATATACATAACCGGCGATCCCTGCCAGGACACTGCACATCAGATGCGCGATGAATCTTGTACGTCTTACGTTGATACCGAGCATCAGCGCGCTCTGACGGTTGCCGCCTACCGCATAGAACGACCGGCCGAGTTTCGTCCAACGGAGCATCACAAACAGCCCGACTACCACGATGAGCGCTACGATAACGCCGATGTTGATATATGCGTCGATATAGTTGCCGAGCCGGTTTACATTTCCCATGCCCGGAACGATGATACGCGTGTTTTTCAGCGCGGTAAATGCCTCGTTCTCTACGTTGAACGGCTCTGTATGTACGATCGTCGTCATACCTCTCGCGAAGAACATGCCTGCAAGAGAGATGATGAACGGCTGGATCTCAAGGTATGCTACCAGGAATCCCTGGACGATGCCGTATGCAAGACCGATGCCGAGAGCCAGGAGGATGGACATCGGCACGTTCCAGTGCATATAGTCCAGGCTGACCGCACAGCTCATGCAAACAAGCGCCACCACGCCGCCGACGGAGATATCGATCCCGCCTGTGATCATCACAAGGCTCATGCCGCAGGCTGTAATGATCAGCGCCGACTGCTGCATCAGGATGTTAAATAAGTTCTGCGCGTTCAGGAATCCTCCCCCGAGGAATATCATTGCGCCGATATACATGATCAGGAATATTGCTATTGTTATGATCAGAAGCAGATTTGCATCTGTGATCTTCTTTCTCTTTTTCTGCACCTGGCCAGCAGCTGCAGACTTTTTGGTAGATAATGCCATATCAGCCGACCTCCTTTGCAGTGTGCGGTCTCAACTTCTTGCCAAGTGAAGCAAGCCGCTCTTTTACGACCGGTGCGCTCAAAACGACCAGGATGATCACGACTACGGCTTTGTATGCCGGAAGCGCTTCTGATGCGACTTTAAACTTATACAGTGTCGTTGTCAGAAACTGGATCGTATACGCTCCCATGATCGAAGCCGGCATATTGAACTTGCCGCCGCTAAGTGCATTGCCGCCGAGCGCGACTGCCAGGATGGCGTCCATCTCGATGTCTTTTGCGATAACAGAATAGTTGATCGTCGACAGACGGCTTACTTTGATCAGTCCGACAACTGCGACACAGAGTCCCAGGATAACGAAAGTGATGAACTTGATGAATTTCGGGTTCAGTCCGTTCAGTCTGGAGGAACTCTCATTGATACCGACTGACTGTGTATAAAGTCCCAGGTTCGTAAACTTCAGCGCCAGAGCTGTGATCACGATGCAGATAATGGCAATGAAGACCGGAGTCGGGATCGGGATCCCGGGGATCATTCCGCCAAAATATTCAAATGTCTCGTCGCTCACGATCGGGAGCTGGTTCTGGTTGATCCATGCGGCGATGTTCCGCCCTGCCGTGTAGAGGATCAGCGTCGCGACCATCGGCTGGATCTTGAACTGGGCTACCAGGATACCATTAAACGCACCGAACAGCATTGCCACCACACAGGCTGCAAGAAATGCAACGATGATCGGAGCCTGGAGCTCATCCGGCCTCGGGTTCGTACCGCACAGTACGCGGAGGATCACACTGCCGGCGATGGCGATCGCGGCACCCACGCTGATATCCTGTCCGCCGGTAGCCGCTGTTACAAGCGTCATGCCGATGGCGAGGATCGCCAGCTCGGAACCATTGTCAAGGATCGTAATGAGATATCCGGACAGGACCGGATCTCCTGCGCTGTTGTGGCCGAATTTGATCTGGTAAAATCCCGGATCCATGACCAGGTTGAACAGGGCTAACAGCAGCAGCGCCACGATCGGGATAAAGATCTGCTTTCTCGTCAGACCCGCCAGGATCTGCCCGATACTTTTTTTATTTGTATTTGTCTTTTGCATTATTCTGTGTCACCTCCGGCGATCGTACTCATGATGCTGCTCTGCGACAGTTCGTTTCCTGATATCTCTCCCACGACTTTTCTGTCTCTCATGATGATAAGGCGGGAGCATGTACGCAGCATCTCGTCTGTCTCCGAGGAAATAAATGTAACGCTCATTCCCTCTGATGCCAGTTTCAGCACTAATTTCTGTATTTCCACTTTTGTACCCACGTCGATACCTCTGGTCGGCTCATCCAGTATCAAGTAATCCGGGTGCGTTAAAAGCCACCTTGCAAGGATAACTTTCTGCTGATTGCCTCCGGAGAGGGATTTGATCGGCGTATCCGTGGAAGCTGTCTTAATGTCAAGAAGCTTGATGTACTCCTCGGCGATCTTGTTCGCCTCAGCCTTTGAGTACGGACGGAAGAATCCGCGGAGTACCTGTTGGGCAAGGATGATATTATCGCGTACGGAGAGATCTCCGACGATTCCGTCCACCTTGCGGTCTTCCGGAAGGTAGGCGATCCCCTGCTTCATCGCATCGATCGGTTTTGATATCTTTACTTTCTTTCCTTTCACCTTTACAGTGCCGGCGGTCACATGATCTGCGCCGAAGATCGCGCGCACGCACTCGCTCCGGCCGGAGCCGAGCAGTCCTGCGAATCCGTTTACTTCACCTTTCTTGATATGGAAGTTGAACGGCTTGATCCCCGCATCGCTCTGAAGCCCTTCCGCCTCGATCACATTCTCAGATTCATCAGCCGCATGATATGCAAGGCTCTCGTCCCGGATCTCAGACATATCGTCCAGCTCTTTGCCGAGCATCTTGGCCACCAGCTGGACTCTCGGCAGTTTCTCGATCTCATATTCTCCCACCAGCTGCCCGTCTCTTAAGACCGTGATCTTATCGCAGACCGCATATACCTGGTCGAGGAAATGCGTAACAAATATGATCCCGACGCCTTTCGCTTTCAGATCTCTCATGAGGCCGAACAGTTTCTCCACCTCGTTGTCGTCCAGTGAAGAGGTCGGCTCATCGAGGATCAGCACCTTACACTCCATATCCACCGCCCGGGCGATGGCGACCATCTGCTGCACCGCGATCGAGCAGCTGGAGAGCTGCTGTGTGGCCTCAGCCGGGATATCAAGGGATTTCAGGATCTTTGCGGCGTCTCTGTTCATCTTTTTCCAGTTTGTGCCGATCCCTTTTCCGCGTCCGATGTACATGTTCTCTGCCACTGTCAGGTTGGGGCAGAGCGTGATCTCCTGATAAACAGTACTGATCCCCAGATTCTGGGCATCCTGCGGAGAATGGATCGCGGCCGGTTTGTCCAGCCCTTTCAGGAAGATCTGTCCTTCGTCTTTCTCATATACTCCTGTAAGGACCTTGATCAGTGTTGACTTTCCGGCACCGTTCTCTCCCATCAGCGCGTGTATCTCGCCTTCACAGAGGGTAAAATCTACGTTCTGCAGAGCGCGCACGCCGGGAAAGTACTTGCATATGCCTCTCATTTCGAGTACAGATTTTTCTTTCACCAGTATATTCACCTCTCAACCTTTTTTCGAAAAAGCACGGCGCAAGCGTACTTCTTTTTGTTCCGCTGCGCCGCGTGCTTTTATACCTTTATGTATGTTTCAGCGCCTTCAGATCCCTCAGGGCTTAGATGCCGTATTGGTCGATATCTTCCTGTGTGATCGTCTCTGCGTCAAATCCTTTTTCTTCGAGGTAGATCGTCTTCTCTTCCACTGTTCCGCCGCTCTCGATCGTCTCGATCACTTCGTCGATGTAGGACGCCTGATACGGGTTGCACTGTCCGTCATAATTCCAGTTTCCTTTGAGGAGTTCTTCCAGAGCCCATGTATTTGTGTCAAATCCCATGATGATAACATCGCCGTCAACGCCGTGGGAGATGTTTGCCTGGTCAAGCGCCGCAACAGCGCCTCTTGCCATGTCGTCATTCTCAGCGTAGATCACGTTGAAGTCGTCTCCGGAATCGATCACGGACTGAACGATCTGCTGTGCTGTCTCTGCGTTCCAGTCAGCCGCCTGCTGTGCTACCAGATTCCAGCCGTCAGACTCAACCGCATCATTGAGAGCTCCTGTACGTCCCTGCTGTGCGGCAGATCCCATCACACCCTGGATGTGGATGATATTGTACTCGTCAAGGCCCTGATCTCTCAGCCAGTTAACTGCCGTCTCGCCTTCTTTATCCATATCGGAGATGATGGCTGCTTCGTAAAGGCTCTCGTCTGCATCGATCACACGGTCGAAGAGGATCACTCTTGTCCCTGCGTTCTGTGCATCCTGGAGAACGGTATCCCATCCTGCCGTATCCGCAGCGGAGAGGAGAAGATAATCAACGCCGTCCTGGATGAACTGCTGAGCCGCTGTGATCTGCTCATCGTTCTTTAAGCTGTATGCAAAGGATGCGTCATAGCCGTTCTCTTCTGTGAACATTGCTTTCATGTCATTGTCGTTTGCTGTACGGTATCCGGACTCGTTCGGGTCGTTGTTGATGATGCCGACTTTGATCAGGTCATCGCCGCCTGACTCTTCTGTCGCTGCTGCGTCGTCTGATCCTGTGGATGAAGTATCTGCGCTTCCCCCGCCGCATCCTGCAAGACTCGCTACCATTGCCGCTGAGATTAATAATGCTGCAATTCTTCTTTTCATTTTCGTTCCTCCCTTTTGATCTGGTAAGTTATTCCGCCGCTCTTTCGCGGCTGTCTGTTCCGGGATGTCTCATCCCTGTGCCTATACGATATCATCCCGGAATTTCCATTTCAATCCGAAGGTTCCCGTTTTATCAAGGTTTATAAGATATTTACAATACAAATTTTGCGTGATATCATAGTTTTTAAATACAAATCTTGTCTGCAAGGTTATTATTTTCAGGATCAGGTATAATATCTTTATATTTGTACTGTTTTGTATATTTTTTTTAAACGGTTCGTTTCTTTTTTAGGCACTGTGCACAATTAGCACAGACAAAAATAAAGTTGGATAATTATTTATCCTTCCGTTTCTTCATATAAGATTTTTTACTTTTGGAAATAAAAAAGTCGAAAATTAAAGGAGGATTTTGCCATGTCGATCAAGTACAAATGGCTCGCCGGAAAGCTGAAAGAGATGACAGAGAAATACAGGAACGCCGGAATAGAGAAACTGCCCACGGAACAGGAACTGTGTTCCAGATATCATGTAAGCCGCCAGACCGTACGGCAGGCGCTGTCCATCCTGGAGGACAGCCGGCTCATCGTGAGAAGACAGGGGAGCGGTTCTTACATAACGGGACTTTCTACGGATCCTTCCCGCAATACGATATCCGTCCTGATCTCCGATGATCAGGAGTATATCTACCCGGGCGTTCTTTCGGATATCCGCTCGGAACTGGACAAGAACGGATTTTCCTGCCGCGTGCATATTACCGGGAACCGGACAGAGACCGAGTATCAGATCCTGCTCGGCCTGCTCGATACTCCTCCCCTCGGAGTCATTGCAGAAGGATGCAAAAGCGCTCTTCCCAGCCCGAATCTCGATCTGTACCGCCGTCTCGTCAAAAAAGGGACTTCTGTTGTGTTTCTCCATAATTATTATCCTGCACTGCAGGACAGCCTGTATGTAAAAGACGACAACACCGGCGGAAGCGCTATGCTTGTCCGGCATCTGGCTGAACGGGGACACATTTCCATCGGCGGCATCTTTAAGACCGATGATCTGCAGGGCATTGAACGCTATCAGGGATTTGTGGAAACAATGCGCACCCTGCACCTCAATACGGCGGATGAGAAGATCGGCTGGTTCGATTCCCGCGACCAATATGCCCTGGAGACTTCAAGGAACGCCTCTTTTCTCAGAGCGGTCGCAAAGGAGGTGCTGAGTTCCTGCACCGCCGTCGTCTGCTATAACGATATGATCGCATACTATCTGATGCAGGAACTCAGGCAGGCCGGTTACCGGCTTCCGGAAGATATGGCCGTCGCCGCATTCGACAATACTTACCTGAGCAGTTACGGCCCGGTCTCTGTCACCACACTCTCCCACAAGCCCCATGAAATGGGGACTCTGGCAGCAAGAACTCTGATACAGCGCATAAAAGGACTTCCCGCAGATCCGCAGGAAGTCCCATGGAAACTCAATCTGAAAGAAAGCACGGCTCACTCTGTATAACGATCCGCCGTGCCCGGTACGGCAGACAGGATCCTATTCCGCCGTCCCCTCTCTGCCGCCGGCACGGTATTCCCTCGGGGTCATGCCCTGTGTTTTCCGGAATACGAAACTAAAGTAATGCGCGTCTTTATACCCAACCCGGGCGGCGATCTCCCCGGACGGAAAATCTGTGCTCTTTAAGAGCTTCTTCGCATTCTCCATCCGCTTCTCCGTCACATACTCTACAAATGTCTTATCCAT
Source organism: Candidatus Mediterraneibacter faecavium (assembly GCA_019119995.1). Taxonomy (GTDB): domain Bacteria; phylum Bacillota; class Clostridia; order Lachnospirales; family Lachnospiraceae; genus Mediterraneibacter; species Mediterraneibacter faecavium. The sequence continues at coordinate 35,251 of DWVY01000019.1, forward strand.
GCTCTGGCTGAATACGGCGCTCAGATAGTTCGCGCTCACTTCCGCTTCCGCGGCAACCGTGTTGAGCGACAGGCTGTCATGCATATAGTTTTCATCGATGTATGCCAGCGCCCGGCTGATCATCTTCTTATTCTGTCTGCTGTTTGCCTTTTCCCTGATCTCAAAGGCGGCCTGAAGCATATTTACAAAATACGCCGGAACCTCGTCCGTCTCTATATTCATCTCCTGGGCATAATCTCCGATCTTGTCCATATACTCTTCTTTGGAAGCACCCAGAGACTCTATATATGCGATCGTCGTAAACCGGATGTTGAGGACGACATAAGCCCGGAACATCCTGGACTTCAGCGCTTTTCTGATACTCTGGAGATAAGACTCTACAAAGTCATGGATCTCGCTCTCATTTCCATGTTCCAGGAAATCCCGGATCACCTCCTGCGCCATCGTAGCCGGATCGACACTGTCTATATTCTGTTTCTCCTGCGCATTGATATAGTCCTCCAGCGTCACCCCGGACAGCACATGCAGATCCGGCATGATAAAGCGATAGGCAAAATAATGGTTCACCTGCCGGTAACATTCCGGAAGAAGGCTCAGTCTTTCCACAGGACTTCCTACAGCCACATACCATTCCAGATGTTCCTGCCGCATACAGAAATCCCGGATATGCGCCAGACCTTTTTCCGTAAATTCTCCGATCTGCGTCTTCTCTCCCCGGATCAGCACCCCGTAGGAGCTGGCATTCCACCGGAACAGCAGATACTCCGGATGCCGCAGGAAATACAGGAGCACTTCATCCTGGCTGCGCATAAATTCTTCCATTCCCTCTCCTGTAAGATCCGGATCCTTCTCCTGTAAGTAGAACAGCAGCAGATTGTAGCAGGGCGCCGTGATCTCAAGAGAGAGCTTCGCCGCCTCCTCATAGATCTCCTTGACCGGAAGTTCTCCTGTCAGTACCTTCTCCATGAACCTTCTTCTGGAAAACTGTTCATAGACATGCATCTCTGTCTGGTACTGGATCTGATAATCATTCTTATCCCGCTCCTGTTCGATCTTGTCTCTGAGTTCCAGGAGCGTCTTTTTCAGGGTGAGTCTGGTGATCGGCTTCAGGAGGAACTGATCGACTCCGACTTCGATCGCCTGCCTTGCATATTCAAAGTCATCATATCCGCTGATGATAATGATCTTCATCTCCGGAAATTCTTTGCTCACGATCCGGCTCAGGGACAGCCCGTCCATAAAAGGCATCTTAATGTCCGTGATGAGCACATCCGGCCGCGCCTTGCGGATCAGCGGCAGAGCCATCTCCCCGTCTGCGGCCTCTCCCACAAAACGGAATCCGTACTGCTCCCACGGGATATTGTCCCTGAGTCCGTCTCTTATCACACTTTCATCCTCTACAAGAAATACTTTTAACATACCAATCTCCTATCTCGTCAATAACTTCTGTTGTCGATCAGTTCCTGCGTCAGGTTGTCCCTGGTAAATACCTGTTCCGGCACATAAAAATATTTTTCCACCTGCTCCCCGGCTTCCAGCTGCCGGATCACCTGCTCGATATACGGTCCCTGCTCCGGGTTGCATTCGATATCCGCATTAATCGATCCGGCCTGGACTTTCTCAAGGGCAGATCTCACTGCATCAAAGGAGATCACGATGACATCCCCGTCCGTCCCTGTGGATATTCCCGCATTTTCCAGTTCTTCCAGAACGCCGAAAGTCATATCGTCGTTCTGGGATACGACCACATCGATATCCCCGTATGTATCCAGAAGCCGTTTCATCTCTTCCCGCGCCTTGGCGGTTGTAAAATCCCCGCTGGTCTGTTCCAGGATATTCCAGTTGTCATGCCGTGCCGCCACATCATTGAATCCGTTCGTCCGCCCGATGGTAGATGTACCGCCCTCTGTTCCCTGGAGCACTACAATGTCGATCTCCTCTTCCGTGCGTTTTTGTTCTTCCAGATAACCCGCCAGCCAGTTCCCGGCATTTACTCCCTCCTGAAAGAAATCCGAACCGATCCACACGGTAAACAGCGACTCATCTTCGGTCTGCACCATACGGTCCATGAGGATAACCGGTATCCCCGCCTCTCTCGCCTCATAGAGCACGTCATCCCAACCCGCCTCCTCAATGGGGGAGAACACAATATAATCTACTTCCTGGGAAATAAAGTTCCGGATCGCTTTTATCTGGTTCTCCTGCTTCTGCCTCGCATTGTCAAAAACCAGGAGATACCCGTTCTCTCTTGTAAACACATTCTGTATCGACGCCGTATTGGCCGTTCTCCACACAGATTCGCTGCCGATCTGGGAGACGCCCACCACGATCAGATCCTCGTCTTCCGCCTTCTCCTGTTCCGTACCGCCGACGTCAAACTGCTTGCCGCACCCTGCCAGGACCAACAGCAGCAATATTGCCGTGCAGACTGCTCTTCCCGCTTTCCGTACAGCCCCTGTCATCCATGTTTTCATAATTCTGTATTTCCCTCCAAATGCTCCTGTCCCGCCGTGCCGGTCTCTCCTGATGTTCCGCCGTCTGCCTTCAGCGCCGGGATCAGGATCTCCACGATAGTTCCTTTATCCTTTACCGACTGGATCGTAAGCCCGTACTGTTCCCCGAAATACATGTGGATTCGTTCGTTTACATTGGCCAGTCCGAAGCCTTTCTCCGTCTCCTTGCAGGGCCGGCTGATCTCCTGGCGCAGTTCCTCAAGCTCTTTCTCTTCCATGCCGGCTCCATTGTCCCTGACTGTCAGGCGGATAAGATCTCCCTCCATCTCCCCGTTGACATGGATATATCCTTTTGCCCTCTTGTATTTGATCCCGTGATACAGTGCGTTTTCCACCACGGGCTGGAGGGTAAGCTTCAGGATCTGGTAATCGTAAAGCACCTGATCGATCTGTATATCGTATTCGAGGATGTCATGGTATCTCACAGACTGGATCTCAAGGTAGCTCCTGATATGCTGCTCTTCCTCCCGTATGGTGATCAGTTCTTTTCCCTTGCTGAGGACCTGCCGGAAGAATCCCGAAAGCGTGACGACCATATTTACGGCCTGGTCCGGCTCATTTCCCTCGATCAGCCACACGATCGTATCCAGCGTATTATAGAGGAAATGAGGATTGATCTGCTCCTGTAAAAGCCGCAGGTCCGTTCTTCTCAGTTTCTGCTCATCTTCTTTGATCTGCCGGATCATCCCCTGCATATTTCCCGCCATATTATTAAATCCGGCCGCCAGTTCCGCGATCTCATCCCTCGTGTTGATCTTTGCCCGCGCAGTAAAGTCGCCTTTTGCAACTTTCTGGGTCGCGTGATACAGCTCGCGCACAGGCTTAATGATGCCTGAAGCGATCAGGACCGCCGTCACCGTGACGACAAACACGAGCACTGCGATGACCGTCCCGAACAGGACGATAAAATCTCTGATCTGGCCGTTCAGGTCCGCCGTCACTTCCTCCATATTCTGAGTCTGGTAATAGATATAATACTGGATATCGTCCTGGATCAGCTCTGTCAGGACATAAATGTTATTGTCCAGCCGTTCGATATTGTCGTCATACTGCCCGTCGGAAGACGTCGTCTCGACAATGTCATCCACCCGGTCTTCCAGAGTGTCCAGATTATTCAGAAGACTCTGGAGCCACACCCTGCTCTCGCTCTCGGTCGTCGCATCCATCAGATCCGTAAATTCACTCCTCAGCTCGCCGATCAGCTCATAAGGATCTTCCAGCGTCTCCGCCTCTGAGATATTGTCAAATGTGACATAGCCCACGACGAGTTTATACATGCTCTCATCCATCTCTTCCTTGAAGTTGAGATTATAGTTGTTTGCCACGGTGATATCTCTTACGATCCGTTCATAGACCTGACTATAGTTGCTCATGGACGCGAGCAGGTAGAAGATTGCAAGCAGGAACGGAAACACGACCATAGCCGCAAGCATCAAGATCTTCGTTCTGACCGAAAACCGCATATGCCCCTTCTGTTTCCCGATGTCCTGCCGGTCACTGTTTTTCATACATTTCCCCCTTCAGATTATCCTTTATCTTCTCCAGTTTTACAGACAGCTCTCTCATTTCCGTCTGTCCGAACCCGTCAAACAGCCTCTCCTCAAGCCTGGCAAATCCTTCTTTTACCTCTTCCGCTTTCATCCGTCCTGCATCCGTCAGGCTGATCCGGTAAGCTCTCCGGCAGTCAGGATCTGTTTTCCTCTCGATCAGTCCCTGCCTTTCCAGTCTGTCCAGCGTCCGCGACATGGTCGTCACATCAAGCATACATTCGTCCGCCAGTTTTCTCTGGGAAACGTGCTCCGAAGACGCCAGAGACATCAGGATCCTCGCCTGCCCCTGCCCCGGCGTAAGCCCGATACCAAGAAGGAGATCCTGTACCTTATTGCGCTTAAGCTGTTCTATCTCAAACAGAAGCTGTCTCAATCTCTGTTTCACGATCGCCGCACCTCATTTCCGCATCCTGCATTTACGTATCTTTCCACATACACCGGCGCAGCCCGCCTGACATCCGCTGCCGGACTGCGCCTGCACAGTCACTCCAGCTCATACATCCCCGTATAGAGCTGATAGTATCTGCCTTTCTGTTCCAGAAGTTCTTCGTGGCTTCCCCTCTCGATAATGCTGCCGTGTTCCAGCACCATGATCGCTTTGGAATTTCTCACGGTCGACAGGCGGTGGGCGATCACAAATACAGTCCTGCCCTCCATAATAGCATCCATTCCCTTTTCAATCAACCGCTCTGTCCTTGTATCGATGGAGGACGTGGCCTCGTCAAGGATCAGCACCGGAGGCTGCGCAACCGCAGCACGGGCTATCGCAAGGAGCTGGCGCTGTCCCTGGGACAGATTGCTGCCGTCGCTGTACAGCATCGTCTCATATCCGTCGGGCAGTCTCCGGATAAAGGAGTCCGCATTGGCAAGCTTTGCCGCTTTTATCACTTCCTCATCCGCAGCGTCCGGTTTCCCGTACCTGATATTGTCTGCAATGGTTCCCGTAAACAGGTGGGTATCCTGAATGACCATCCCGAGGGAGCGTCTCAGATCGTCTTTCTTAATGTCCCGGACGTCGATGCCGTCATAGAGGATCCTTCCCTCCTGGATCTCGTAGAACCGGTTGATCAGGTTGATGATCGTCGTCTTCCCGGCTCCCGTTGAGCCGACAAAAGCGATCTTCTGCCCCGGCTTTGCATAGAGGCTGATGCCGGACAGCACTTTCCTGCCGGGCTCATAACCGAACACGACGTTTTCAAACCTGACGTCCCCGCGCAGAGGGGTCAGATTCCCCTGCGCGTCTTTCCATGCGTACTCCGTCCTGCCGCTGCTTCCGCTTTCCTGCGGATCCACATTCTGCCCTGCCGGATACATGCGACTTTCAGGATATACGCGACTTTCAGGATCCGTCCGTTTCAAGGCGCCGCACTCTGTCAGCGTGCCGTCCGCATCCTCATGCACGCGCACGAGCGTGACCGTGCCCGCATCGATCTCCGACGGTTCTTCCATCATATCAAAGATGCGCTCTGCTCCGGCTAACGCAGACAGGATAAAGTTGACCTGCTGTGTAAACTGATTGAGGGGCATGGCGCTCTGCCGCACATAGACGAGATAAGCCGCAAGGCTCCCCAGATCCATCATCCCCGCGATCGCCAGAAGTCCTCCCGCACAGGCAGACACGGCATAGCATCCGTAAGAAAGGCTCACGATACTGGGGATCATCATGGAGGAATAGGCGAGCGCTTTTGTGGACGCTGCCCTGAGATCCTCGTTCTTCTTCCGGAACACTTTCATGTCCTCTTCCTCATGGTTGAAGATCTTCTCCACCTTCTGCCCTGCCACCATCTCCTCGGTGAAGCCGTTGATCGCTGCCAGATACTCCTGCTGCCGGTCGAAATACGCTTTGCTCCGTTTCCCGTTCCATTTGATGAACCAGAACATGATCATGAGAAATACGATCACGATAAGAGCCATCCGCACATTCAGCACAAGGAGCATAACGACCGTCCCGGTCAGGGTAAGGGTGCTCTGGATCACCATGGTGAAGCTGTTGTTGAGCGCCTCCTGTATCGTATCTACATCGTTGGTAAACCGGCTCATCAGTTCTCCATGGGTATGGGCATCAAAGTATTTCAGCGGCAGCGTCTGTACATGGGCAAACAGATCCCGCCGGATATCCCCCACTACCTTCTGCGACGTCTTTACCATCAGCCGGTTATATCCGAACGTAGACAGAGCGCCGCACAGATACATGATCCCCATTCCTGCCAGCGCGAGGATCAGTCCTTTTACATCCCCCGGGAGGATAAAGTCATTGATCACCGGCTTCAGAAGATACGTTCCAGCCACACTGGCTCCGGTGCTGATCAAGACGAGGACAGCGACTACAAGGAGCAGCCACTTATGATATCCCATATAACGGAACAGCTGCCGCAATGCTTTCAGCGTATTCTTCGGACGCTTATATCCTGTATATCTTGCCATTACAGATCAGCTCCTTCCTTCTGGGATTCATAGATCTCCCGATAGATCCTGCTGCTTTCCAGCAGTTCCTCATGAGTGCCGCAGCCTTTGATCCTGCCGTCGTCAAGCACCACGATCATATCCGCATGGCGCACAGAGGAGATCCGCTGCGCAATGATGATCTTCGTCATACGGGGCAGCTTTTCCTGCAGCATGGTCCGAATGCGCGCCTCGGTCGCCGTGTCCACCGCGCTGGTAGAATCATCCAGTATGAGCACCTTCGGTTTCTTGAGTATCGCCCTTGCAATACACAGGCGCTGTTTCTGCCCGCCTGAGACATTCACGCCGCCCTGTCCCATCTCCGTGTCATATCCGTCTTCCAGCCGTCCGATGAATTCGTCCGCCCCGGCGATCCGGCAGGCTTCCTCGATCTCCTCCTGCGTGGCGTCCTTATTTCCCCATAGGAGATTCTCACGCAGCGTGCCGGAAAAGAGGGTATTCTTCTGGAGCACCATAGCGATGGAATCCCTCAGATGCCGCAGCGGATACTGTTCTACCGGTTTCCCGTCGATCAGAAGCTCTCCCTTTGTCACGTCATACAATCTGGGGATGAGCTGTACAAGGGTCGTCTTGGCAGAGCCCGTCTGTCCAACGATACCTATGGTCTGTCCGGCGCTGATATGGAGATCAATATCAGAAAGGACATATTCCTTCGCGTCTTTTCTGTATTTGAAATATACATGGGAAAATTCGATCTCCCCTTTCTCCACCTGGATATCCTCCGCCTGATCTTCTTTGATGTCGATCTCCTCATCCATGATCTCTACGATACGCTTTCCCGAAGCAAGGGATCTGGTGAGCATAAGGAAGATATTGGAGATCATCATGAGGGAATTGAGGATCTGCAGGACATAGCTCAGAAAGCCGGTCAGCTCGCCCACCTGCATAGTGCCGATCCGGATCATGCCGCCGCCGAACCAGAGGATGCTGATGATCGTGCCGTACATGACGAACTGCATGGCAGCCATATTGGTCGTGGCAAGCTTAAAAGCCCGTTCGGACTGTGTCTGGAGATTCGTGTTCACTTCATTGAACTTGCCAGTCTCATAGTTCCCGCGCACATATGCTTTCACTACACGGACAGCAGTAAGGTTTTCCTGGATGATCCGGTTTACAAGATCGATGGCGCCCTGCATCTTCCCGTAGAGGGGACGCACGTTTTTGATGATCAGCCCCAGACAGACGGCGAGCACGGGAAGAGCGACCAGAAATACCACCGCCAGCTTCCCATTGATGGAAAACGCCACCGCCGTCGCCGCCACCAGCATGACCGATCCGCGGCAGGCGGGACGCATGCCGCTGGAGATGCTGTTCTGGATATTCGTCACGTCGCTCGTCATGCGGGTCACAAGAGATGACAACTGGAAATGATCCACATTGGCAAAGGAGAACTGCTGCAGCCTGGCGTACTCCGCCTCCCTTAAGTTCGCCCCAAGCCCCTGTCCCGCGATCGCGGAGAACTGTGCACTGCCGATCCCGAGCAGAAGTGCTGCCGCCGCGCATACGAGCATCCATCCTCCCTGCCGGAAGATGTAGGCTTTGTCGCCGTTCGCGACCCCGATATCCACGATATCCGCCATGATCAGGGGGATCAAAAGCTCAAAAAGCGACTCTGCCGTAATGCACAGAGCCGCAAACACAAGATATTTTTTATATTTTCCGGAATAAGAAAAGATCCGTCTCAGCATAGATCACGCCGCCTTTCAATAGTTGTAGATACAACTATTGTATGCGCAACTTACAGATCCGTCAACACTTCTTTGCCATAAATGCATGATGTCCGTTAGCAGTTCAGCCCAGCATCACCCTGCATTTTTTCTTATAACATGCCACCCCGTATTTCAGGATCTTTGTCATGCCGTCTTCTGTGAGGAATTCCGTATACCGCCGTTCGTCGATCTGTTCTAATGCCTTCCGGCATCCTGCCTCCAGATCCCCGTTCCTGGCATATTTCACCTCGATCGCAATACCAGTCTCCTCCCCGTCGATCTCAACAAGGATGTCGCAGTACCCGTCCCCGGACTCCCTGTTGGAAACCACATACCAGTCCTCTTTATAGCTTAACAGGCCGAGAAGTATCCCGTGGTAATAATTCTCTTTCATCTCTTTTTTCACTGCTGTATCCCGAATGCTGATCGTGCGGCTCAGATATCCGCCGAATCTCTTCTCCGCCTCTTTGGCGTCTCCGTTTTTAAACGCCTCGCAGAAAGCGTTCAGCGCCTCTCCGTCTTTCCTTGCCGTCTCCTGGAACCACTCGGAGATCTGCTCCTCAAAGATCATCCGGATCTCTTTATTCGGGATCGCCAGCCGTAGTTTCATACCTTCCGCATCCCCCCGCCGGGTCAGGTATCCCGTCGTAAAAAGCACACTCCAGATATTGTCCGGCGAATCATACATTTCTTTGTATGTCAGCTCCTGACGCACTGCTTTTACAATGCTCTCTCCTGAGATCAGCCTTTCGATCTCCTGTTTTGTCGTCGATCTGGCGATCTCGAGAAAATGCCGGATCACCGCATTGCTGCTCGTGTTGGACCAGTACGCCTCTGGCTGCGCCTTTGGATTAAGCCTCAGCCGTCCGCAGTAGCAGATCACGTCCCACGGGCAGTACACATCCATATTTCCGAACCGGTATCCGTCATACCATTCTTTTACAGTGTCATACTGCCCGGACAGCCCGTAGTACTGAAGCATCTCTCTCACTTCCTGGTCTGTAAAGCCGAAATATTCCTCAAATCCCACATCTGTGATCGACAGGACGTTAAAATTATTCAAACCGGTAAAGATACTTTCCTTTGCCACGCGCAGGCATCCGGTCAGTACGGCAAAATAAAGATTATCGTTCGTTTTCAGGACCCGTTCGAACATATTCCGGATCAGGAGGACCATCTGATCGTAGTATCCGTTGTCATTTGCTTTTGAGAGCGGGACGTCGTACTCGTCGATCAGAACGATGACCCTGCTGCCATAGTGCTTTCTCAAAAGAAATGTCAATGTATAAAGGCTTTCCATCAGGACTGCGTTCGACAGTTCAAACACGCCTTCTCTCTGTTCGCCGATCGCAGTAAGCTGTGCATAGAGCGCTTTCTCCTTGTCCGTCAGCTTTTCGCTCTCTGCCAGGAACTGAAACCGCATAGCCTCTGTGCCGACCACGGTACACATCATGGAACGCGCCGTCTCGTAGTCGTTTCCATTCACACCTTTCAGGCTGATCGAAACCACCGGGAATTTTCCCATATATCTTTCACACAGTTCTGTCTCTTTCATAATTGCCAGTCCGTCGAAAAGCTCCCTCCTGCAGCCGATCTCAAAGAAATTCTTCATCATGCTCATATTCAGAGATTTTCCAAACCTTCTGGGGCGGGTAAAAAGATTCACCTCTCCCCAGTTGAGGAGCAGATCCCGAAGTATGCCTGTTTTATCTATATAATAAAAATTATCGTTCCTGATCTTTTCAAAGCTCTCTATCCCGATCGGAAGTTTCTTTCTCATCTTCTCTTCCATCCTGCACTGTCACGCTCCTCTCCTGACATCTGCCTCAATTTTACCATCGGTCTTATGAAACGGCAAGGGAAAACAGGCTTTATACCTGTACAGAAAAAACGGAGCTATCGCATCCGGTCGTCAGGCTTTTCTTCCGCCGCGGCGGCATCTTTCAACAAACACTCATACAAACGGAAGAAATCGGAGCTTAGTCGGCAAAGTTCACCATTTCGACCAGTTTTATAGTAAACTTCGTGATTGCCGGGGAGATGCTTCCGATTGGATGAATGCAGAAAATCATTCGGATACAGCCCCTTTGATGAACCTTTCGGGACGGACGGGAAGGGGATGCTGACGGTGACTGCGGAGGGATATTAGATAAAGTTAAAACCTGGGATGCAGCGTTAATCGGGGAAATGAAATTGTCTGAGTGAAACGAGTTGTTCATTTTCCCGATTGCTTTTAGCTGCATCCCAGGTTTGTTACTTTATCTTATATTCCGTAACCGGAGCCGGAAGCATCCCCTCCCCGCCCGTCCCGAATACGTAGGACAATCCACTGTATCCGATTGATTTTCGGACGGTCAGAAACTGGATGTCTCGCTGACAAACACGAAGTTATTTAATGTTTTCTCTTCTTTTTTTTATGTTTTTTCCCTGCTTTGCTGTTCTTTGTCCCAGCTGCCGCCTTATCCTCCGCTTCTTTTATCGCTTCAGCTTTTCCCTCGGCGTCTGTCTGTAAGGCAGCTGCGGCAACAGTCTTATCGGTGCGTATCTTCATGACATACCACAGGGCTCCTGTGATACATACGGACGTATATGCGCCGCAGGCGATACCTACCATCAGCGGAGCCGCGAACTCTTTGATGGAGCTTACGCCCAGTACATAGAGTGCAACGACCATGATGAATGTAGTCAGGTTCGTATAGATACTTCTGGTCAGTGTCTGTGTGATACATCTGTTGACCAGTTCTTTCAGATCTTCTTTCTTATTTAACTTAAGTTCCTCACGGATACGGTCGAAGATAACGATCGTCGCGTTGATGGAGTATCCGACAATGGTCAGCATACATGCGATGAATGTATTTCCAACGGATACTCTGGCGATCACATAGAACGCCAGTACGACGAGCACGTCATGTACCAGGGCGATGACCGCGCTGGTCGCGAACCGGATATCCTTGAACCGGAACCAGATGTAGATCAGCATACAGATCGTGGCTATGACAACCGCGACAATAGCGTCTGTACGCATCTCGGAACTTACAGTACCGCTGATATTCCGCACCTCGATGTCCTTCTCAGCCACCCCGTAGTTATCCGACATATACTTCGCAAATGCTTCTCTTTCCGAGAGATCCTGAGTCTGTGTCTTGAATACCACCTGTGTAGTATCCTGTACAGTCTGTACCTGGATATTCGGATCTCCTGTGATATCCTCCAGATCCGGGATCATCTCGCTGTCGATCTCATCCAGAGTGTATTGCTGATCAAATGTTACTGTCGTAGATGTACCGCCCACGAAATCAAGGCTGTAGTTCATAGCGCCGATCCCGCGCGCGTGATTGATCCCCATTCCCACGAATCCGCTCAGGCACATGATAATGGAAATGATGAAGAACACTCTGCGTTTTCCGAGGAAATCGATCGGGCTGCGTTTCTTCAGTTTCTTTGCATACAGTTTTTCATTTCTTATGCCAACAGCATAGAAAGAGTAGATGATCAGCCTTGTGATCACCAGTGCGGTGAACATGGACACCACGATACCGAGAGCCAACGTCTGCGCAAATCCTCTGACTGTTCCGCTTCCTCTGAACCACAGCACTGCAGCCGCGATCAGCGTTGTAACATTTCCGTCAATGATCGCGGACATGGCTTTATGGAATCCAGCTTTCAGAGCGCTGTGTACGGACGCTCCCGCTGTCAGTTCTTCTTTCACACGGGCAAAGATGATAACATTCGCATCGACCGCCATACCGATGCCGAGGATGATACCTGCGATACCCGGCAGGGTAAGTGTGATGTCAAATGCGTTCAAAAGCACAAGGATCAGTCCTGTATAGATCAGGAGAGCAAGGCTTGACGCGAATCCCGGGAGCAGATATACAAAGCACATGAACACGCAGACGATCACAAGACCAATGGCCCCTGCAAGAAGACTCGTGCTCACAGCTTCCTGTCCGAGCTGCGCCCCGACTACCTCGGAACTGATCTCTTTCAGCTCTACATTCAGCCCGCCGATACGGATCGTGGAAGCGATATTGTCCGCTTCTTCATATGACATATTGCCGGTAATCTGTGCACGGCCGTTCTCGATAACATTATTGACACTGGGAACGCTGATTAAATCTCCATCATAGTAGATAGCGATAGAATCCTGCCCATTGTTATAAGCTTCCTCTGTGGCCTCGGCAAATGCTTTCGTGCCTTCATCGGTCAGAGTCAGGTCAACGCCGTACTCCGTAGCGCTTGTCGTGGAATCCGAAAGAGCTCCCGCAGAAGCGCTCTCCACTTCCGTACCCGTCAGCACGATGGAACCGTCTTCCTGAAGCTCCTCGATCGTCTTGGTAAGTTCATATCCGGTGCCTTCTGCGTTTAAGGTATAGTTCTCGTTTCCTTCACTGTCCAGATGCTTGATGAAATACAGGGAACCCGGCTGCCCCAGTTCTTCCAGGATCTCATTGGCGTCCTGTACGCCCGGGATCTCAATGCTGATCCTGTTGTCCCCGACCTGGTAAGCCTGTGCCTCCGTGCTGTACTCTTCCACACGTCTCTGGAGCTTATAGACTGTATCTTTCATATCCTCGTCGGACGGTTTCTCTCCGACAGCCTCGTAAGTGATACTCACACCGCCTTCAAGGTCAAGACCGAGATTGATATTGCGGGCCGCTCCCATACCCTTGGAGTTCAGGCCGTGGATCGAGGTCACTCCGAGGAATACCATGACAGCCGCTATCAGGATCAGGCTTAATATGCCTCTGCTTTTTTTCATGATCTTCCATTCCTTTCTTCTGCGCTTTTATGTTTTATCTTCGCATGACGCCGCTCTTCTCACGCCTGATTGGCAAGAGCCGCTTTTATCATGATCGCGCACTCTACACGCTTGCGTTCCATCTCACAGCTCACTTCGTATGTATCATTGATCGTGTGGTGGAACTTATATGAATTCGCCATACAGCCGCCGCTGCAGTAGAATCTGGCAAAACACTTTTTACAGCTTTCTTTTGAGTAGACGCTGCATCCCCGGAACGCATCCGCGATCTCCGGCTTCGTGATCCCATCGTCTACATTTCCCATAAGGAACTCTTCCTGTCCGACAAACTGATGGCACGGATACAGGTCGCCCCACGGCGTCACAGCCAGATACTCTGTGCCGGATCCGCATCCGGATAGTCGCTTCGACACGCACGGCCCGCCTTCCAGGTCGATCATAAAGTGGAAGAACGTAAAGCCTCTTCCCTCTCTCTCCCTCTCCACCATGATCTTCGCCAGTTTGTCATATTCCTCAAAGATCACCGGCAGGTCTTCCTTCCGGATCGCATACGGATCTGTGTCCTCTCCTACCACCGGCTCGATGGATATCTGTTCGAAGCCGAGTTCTGCAAAATGAAGTACATCATTGGAAAAGTCCAGATTGTTTCGTGTAAATGTACCCCGTATGTAATATTTCTGCTGGTGTCTGCTCTCCGCCAGTTTCTGGAACTTTGGAACGATCAGGTCATAGCTTCCTTTTCCGTTCCGGAACGGCCGCATCCTGTCATTGACTTCTTTTCTTCCGTCGAGGCTTAAGACTACATTGTCCATCTCGCGGTTGACAAACTCCTGCACCTCGTCATTTAAAAGCACGCCGTTCGTCGTAATAGTAAAGCGGAAATGCTTATCGTGAAGCTTCTCCTGCTCTCTTCCGTAGGCTACCAGGTCTTTCACGACCTGCCAGTTCATCAGCGGTTCCCCGCCAAAGAAATCCACTTCCAGATTTCTTCTCTTTCCGGAATTCGCGATCAGGAAATCCAGAGCTTTCTTCCCCACTTCATAGGACATGAGCGCCCTGCGTCCGTGGTATTCTCCCTCTTCAGCAAAGCAATATTTACATGCAAGATTGCAGTCGTGGGCAATGTGTAGGCAGAGCGCTTTTACCACTGTCTTCCGCTGCTTTACCTCATCGATAAAATCTTCATATACATCCCTGGTAAACAGGCGTCCCTCTTCCGTCAGAGTAATGACCGCTTCAAGGATATCCTTAATGTCTTCTTCCTTATAACGGCCGCCCAGTTCTGATCTCAGATACGCTAAAGTTTCCGGCGCTCTCAACGTCTCGGGTGTGTGAAACTCATTCTGCTTCTCAAGGGCGCCGATCACATCGTATGCCTCCTGATCTACCACATGTACTGCACCGCTGTTTACATCGAGAACGATATTATATCCATTATTCTGATACTGGTGTATCACAAGAGTACCTCTCTTTCATATTTATCCAAAGGCATGTTCCTCTCCTGCCCGTTTCGGTTCCCGGCGGACATGCATAAGGCAGCGGCTTATTAGACCGCTGCCTTCCCCCATTGTTTTTTTGTTGCTGCGATGCGATTACTTTCTGTTCTCGCAAGTCTGATTTCCTACAGTACAGGACGTCTTGCAAGCTGACTGACATGATGTCTGGCACTCTCCGCATCCGCCTTTTTTCACTGTATTGTTCAATGTCTGTGTATTTAATGTCTTAATGTGTTTCATGTGATGTCCTCCTATATTTCTTCAACTTATGCTCGTAGTATTATACCACAAGCCCGAAGGATTTTAAAGTCCTTTTTTACGATATCATGCCGCCCAGCATCCCTCCTCCCGCGCAGAGCAGGAACATGGTCACAAGATTCATCACGTCAGCCTGCAGCGAGTGATAGATCCCAAGGGAGATCAACAGCAAAAGCACAAAATATATCACTCCCAGAAGGAGCCCCCACAGGAACTTTCTCGTTCCGGTCAGTTTGCCTATCACAAAACCTCCTGAGAATGTGGATATAACATAGATCAGAATGATTCCGGCATTGACATTTTCTTCACTCAGCCCTGCCTTATAGAGCAGGAGCGTCAGTACAAGCAGCAATATGCCTGTCACCACATATGCGCACAGTAATGCCTTTAATATATCCGTTCCTCTCTGCTCGATCCCCTGTCTGCCTCCGTTCTTTTTCTCCATTGTCTTCCTCCCGAATCCATACATAGTCTGTCAGTCTTTGTCCTACTGATAAATACTATGCCTGTCTGCCGGGTTTTATGACAAATACTTACCACATGCCGCCAGCATACTCATCATTCATCCTCTACGACATCTGCCGTCCCAGGAAATCTGCCGCGCTGGAAGCCACCCTCTGTTCTACTTCTCCGAATTTCTTCTTCTGATCTTTATTTAAAAGCACTACCGAACCGATCACATCCCCCTCGCTGATGATCGGACAGATCGCTTCATCCCGAAAGTCCTGCATATCAGGAACGACTTTTATATAAGATGAATCACTGTTTCCTGCAAGGAGCTGTCCCCTATCTTTTAATAATCGATCCAGCTCCCGCCCTATAAACTGATCCTGCAGCTCTTTTTTCCCGCTCCCTGATGCAGCCACCACCTGGTCCGTGTCCGTGATGCACACCGTGCACCCGAGCGTCTGTGAAAGACTCTCCGCATAGAGCTTCGCCAGCGTGCCAAGCTCGCCGATCGGTGAATATTTCTTCAGTATGATCTCACCCTCCCGGTCGGTAAATATCTCCAACGGATCTCCCTCCCGTATACGGAGCGTCCTTCTGATCTCTTTCGGGATGACGACACGCCCCAGGTCGTCGATCCGCCTTACTATCCCTGTCGCTTTCATATAAAAATTCCTCCGTCTTACAGATATCTACATAAATTGCTTATTACTGTCAGTAATTGTAGTATCTGTAAAACGGAGGAATTTATTCACTCTCGGGCAATGACGCAGCATCTTCCACAATGTCTGCTATCAGCTTTCTAAAATCGTTCGCATTTTGCGATGTAATGACTGGTTGTCCTGTCTCTGCTTCCAGTGCCTGTCTGGCAACGCCCGCAACTCTCCCGCCCCGTCGCGCCACCTTCTGATTTTCTTCCAATCCTTTCGGCTTTGCCGATTTAGAAATATCTTTTGTAGAAGCCTCAGCAAGCATCGTCAGCACTAATTCAAGATCCGTCATATTATCTCGCAGATTTTCTTTCTTCAGCCCTTTCAGCCGCTTATACTGTTTTGTCGTCATACCAGACCAGGCACGGGAAATCTCATCTGTCAGGATAGCGTACTCTTTTCCTTTTTTCACTCCACGGGTTTTCCACTCCTCCGTTAATTCATTACGGATACGGATCGACAGGATCCTCTGATGAACCCACTCCTCTGAATATCCCTTTTTCAGGTAAGTCTCCAAAGCACGATCGATAGCCTGCTCAGGATCTATCGTCTCCTCGATGCGTTCTCTTCCAACCATTGCCAGCCAGACTTTAAAAGGCTCAGCCTTTGGTGATGGGATCGACTGAATGATCCGAAGGAGCTGCTCTGTATCAGCTACATCTGTCAGGCGTTTTTTACCATCCATCGCTGTCATTTTCAACTGCTGACAATTTGTCAGCAGTTGAACAGCGCCTTCTTCTTTCAGCCTTTGTTTCAATTTTGCCCAATAATTGCTTGCGCCGCGAGTAGTTTTCTGTTCAGTCAGAACTGCCACTACATCCACAATTGAAAAATACCATTCCTGCCGTTCTTCATCCCATGCAGTGCGTATAGCCTGGTCCTCAAATAACTGTATTTTATTATTGTCTTTTTCACTCATGCTATGTATCCCTCCCACTTTAACCTATGCATAAATACATACATCACAGCACCTCCAAACGAAAGGCGTTTTTTACCATTTTTGATTTAGGCAGCGCGCATATATAATCATAAATCCGGGGAATATCCAGTCCATGAATCATCTGTCTGTAGTTCAGTAAAATCTCTTTATAGTACTCAAACGGAAACTGGTTCTTGTGTCTCAAAAGCTCAACAAGCATCCGTTCTTTATCATAGATCCGAAAGGAACGATCATTATGTTCTGCTTTCACTTCACCCAAATGAAGTTTACCGCTGTTTTCAAATATCTGTACCACCCGGGGATCGCGAATTGCTGATGTTCCCCTCTCCGTTGCGAGATAGTACTTGTCTGGTGCTCTTTTCGACAAACCATAATAGTAAAAAGCTGTATTTAAAGTAACTACAGCGTTCGGATATTTCATAAGGATGATCGTAAACTCAGATTCGGATTCCTTGTCGGAATACACTCCCTTTTCTAAAAAGAATATTTTTTTCGCCTGAAGCGCTTTTTTTATCTGATAATAACTTTTATATTTTTCCAAACACTGCTCATACGAATAAAGCATATTAACCTCTGTTTTATGCAAAATACATTTATTTATTTTATTTTTACATGTATTCAGTTTAATTATATTGTATCATCTTTTTACTGTCAAGCATAAAAAATCTCCGTCTTACAGATATCTACATAAATTGCTTATTACTGTCAGTAATTGTAGTATCTGTAAAACGGAGGAATTTATTCACTCCTTATCAGCCCATCTCTTTATACTGCTGGGCAATATTGAGTGCATGGTCTCCCATTCTCTCAAAATCCGTAAGCACTTCTGAGAACACGATGCCGCTCTGAGGTTTACATTTGCCTTTCTTGAGCCTCTGCATCTGTTTCTTAAAGTATTTGTCGCGCATATCGTCTGTCTTCTGCTCCAGGACCTCCGCCTGGCTGAGCACTCTGCCCGTGTCAGCGGAGTCCACATTTTTTACATTTTCCAGACAGGTGATACACTGCTTTTTCATCTCTTCCAGCTCTTCGAGCACATTATCAGAGAATTGCAGTTCCCACTTCTTCATATCGTCGGCATACTCCGCGATATTTGTCGCATGGTCTCCGATCCGTTCAAGATTGCTGATGATCGCGTAGTAACCGTTGATCTTGCGGGAATCATCCGCGTTCATCTCTCCTGACATGAGGGAAACAATGTACTCTGAGATCCCTTTATTCAGATAATCAATGTACTCTTCCCTCTCCTCGACTTTCTGCCGGGATTTTTCATCATATTTGATCAAAGTGTCAAAAGCATCACTGATATTCTTTGATACCATATCCAGCATCCGGTTTACTTCATCTTTTACCTGAGTGACCGCGATCGCGCTGTTTCCGACTGCATAGGAAGAATCAAACGGCCGGATGTATTTGAGCCTGAGATCCTCGTCGTCCTCTTTCTTGCTGTCCGGAAGGATCTTCTCTGCCGCATGCGCCATATAAGTGCCGAACGGAAGCAGGATCAGCGTTGTTACAATGTTAAATATCGTATGCGCATTTGCGATCTGCGCCACCGGATCTCCGGGGGTAATAGACTCTACCAAAGACACATAGGGCGTCACCATACAGATCACCGTAAAAATAGCTGTACCGATAATATTGAACATCAGATGGATGACCGTCGTACGTCTCGCATTCACTTTCGTTCCGATGGATGCAAGGACCGCCGTGATACAGGTTCCGATATTCTGTCCGAAAAGCACGTATACCGCGCTCGAAAGCGGGATCATGCCGGTTGCAGCCAGCGCCTGCAGGATACCTACGGATGCCGAAGAAGACTGGATGATCGCAGTAAATACCGCGCCTACCAGGATGCCGAGCAGCGGGTTGCTGAACTGTGTCATCAGGTTGATGAATGCTTCTGACTCCTGAAGCGGCTCCATTGCAACTCCCATCATATCCATACCTATGAAAAGGATACCGAGACCTGCGACAATGCTGCTGATATGATGCACCTTTTCACTCTTTGAAAACATGATCGCTCCGACGCCGATGATCGCAAACAGCGGGGCGATCGCTCCGATATCCAGCGCGATCAGCTGACCGGTGATCGTAGTACCGATGTTGGCTCCCATGATGATCCATACCGCCTGCTGCAGCGTCATGAGACCGGAATTTACAAATCCGACGACCATGACCGTTGTTGCCGAAGAGGACTGGATCACGGCAGTGATCACAGCTCCTACAAGAACACCCTTGATCCGGTTTGAAGTCAGTTTCTCAAGGATCGATTTCATCTTATTGCCGGCGGCGGCTTCCAAACCGTTGCTCATCATCTGCATTCCGTACAGGAACAGAGCAAGGCCGCCGAACAAAGACAGTACATCTGTTATTCCCATTCCTTTTTCTCCTTTGCGAACTATAATGCGCCGATTGCGCGCTAATTTTAAACTAACATGCAGTATTACCGGATGTCAACGCTATTTTACATGAACTTTATATTATTTTTACTTATATTTGATTTTTATTTTACATTTCTCCGTCCGTAACTCATTGTTGAAAACGGCACTTTATTCTGCTAAAATTTAGTAAGGTAAAGGAGTGAAAGGATCTATGAGTTTAACAATCCCCATCGAGACTTCTGCGAGACATATCCACATCACACAGGAAGATTTTGAGACGCTGTTCGGAGAAGGCGCCAAACCTACATTTGCAAAAGAGCTCAGCCAGCCGGGGCAGTACGCCTGCAAAGAGCGTCTGACAGTCGCCGGGCCGAAAGGGCGCTTTGAGAAAGTCGTCATCCTTGGTCCCTGCCGCAAGGAAACCCAGGTAGAGATCTCTGTGACAGATGCGAGACGCCTGGGTATTAAAAGCGTGATCCGGCAGTCCGGCGATCTGGAGGGCACTCCCGGGTGTACGCTGGTCGGGCCAAAGGGGAAAGTCGAACTGGAAAAAGGCGTCATCGTAGCAAAGCGCCATATCCATATGACTCCTGTCGACGCGATCCGCGCTCATGTGAAGGACAATGATATCGTATTTGTTATCACGACAAGCTATGAACGCTCCCTGATCTTCTCCGACGTCGTTGTAAGGGTAAGTCCGTCTTACTCGCTTGCCATGCATGTAGATACAGACGAAGCGAATGCATTCGCCAACGAGGATAATCCCACAGGCGTGATACTGAAATTATTCAACGGGCATACCTACAGTCTCCAGTCCTGGGCTGATGAACTGCAGTCCGGTATCCACCGGTAAGACAAAACCCCCGCGGCAGCCGCCAGAGGGACAGGTGGACACATCTGTCCGGCTCGTTGCTTCGCGGGAATAAATAAAACGGAGTATATGAATTATGTTTATTCTTATTTTCGAGCAGCTTCTGAAGATGTTCTTCATCATGGTGCTCGCATTTGTATGTTTCAAGATCAGACTGGTAGATCAGAACGGCAATAAGACCGTTTCAAATCTCCTGCTCCTGGTCGTCAATCCGATCCTGATCATCACCGTCTACCAGACGGAATATGATCCCGCGCTGGTCCGGGGGCTCCTGCTTGCTTTCGCGGCGGCTGCTGCCACCCATGTCCTCGGCATCCTGATCTCGACCTTACTGATCCGTCCCAAAGCCGGTGCCGACTACAGCATCGAAAGGTTCAACGCAATGTATTCCAACTGCGGATTCATCGGCATCCCCCTGATCGGAAGCGTGCTCGGCGATACCGGAGTATTTTATCTCAGTGCATATATGGTCATGTTCAATCTCTTCTCATGGACCCACGGTGTTGTCCTGATGGAGAAGAAATTATCGATGAAGAGCCTCAAAGACGGACTGATCTCGCCTATGTTCATCGCAACACTGACCGCAGTCCTTCTGTTCTTCCTGCGGTTGAAGATCCCGTCTGTACTGTTGGATTCCATGAACTATATTGCAGACATGAACACGCCGCTCGCCATGATGGTGGCAGGCTTCTCCGTGGCTCAGGCTGATCTCGGAAAGATGTGCAGGAACTTAAGGCTTTATTATGCCTCTGCGGTCAAACTGATCATTTTCCCGCTTCTCACAATACCTCTGCTGATGCTGTTCCATCTGCCGTCAGAGGTGTCCATGACAGTCCTGATCGCTGCCGCCTGCCCGTCCGCTACGACCGGCACAATGATGGCGATCCGTTATAAACAGAATTATACCTATTCTTCAGAAATCTTTTCCATGACAACTATATTTGCCGTAGTAACAATGCCGCTGCTGGTCCTGATCGCAGAGCAAGTGTTATAATATTTATTCTACACTCTTCAGCGATTCTACCATATTGATCTTCTTCAGCTTGAAATACATCGCCCCGTTTACAAGCAGCGAGAACAGGATCGTCAGCAGGAACCCATAGACAAAGCTGCTCAGATCGATATTCCGCCCGAACATGACCGACTCGATCTCGACCGTCACTATAATGAAGCCGTGCAGGATCTTTCCGAGGATGATCCCGAAGATGGCTCCAAAGAATGTCAGGACGATGTTCTCCCTGTACACATACATTGCCACTTCTCCATTATAGAATCCCAGTACTTTCAGTGTAGCAAGCTCTCTCTGGCGTTCCGTGATATTGATGTTGTTCAGATTGTAGAGTACCACGAACGCCAGCATTCCCGCCGATATGATCAGTACGGCGATCACCGCATCCAGCGCTCCCAGCATATTGTCCACCTGTTCTTTCAGGTCGGTCGTATAGCTGACGCTCAATGCTCCCGGGAGAGCCAGCGCCTCTTCTCCGATGCGCTCGGCTTCCTCGGTTACCCGGTCGGCTGTTTTATAAAAGATCGAGTTGTAGTCCGGCTGTTCTCCGTATACCTCTTCATAGACCGTCGGGGTCATATACAGATAATGCCCCATGTAATTCTCACAGACAGCGCTGATCTCTACTTCAAGGTCTCCTCTGTCCTCATCCCGGATCGTAACCGTATCTCCGGGTTCCACGTCCAGCTCTGCCGCCATCTTTTCCGTAATGACTGCGCCCGAATCATCAAGTGTGTAATATTCATTCGTTATACGGTCCTGAAGCACGACAAACTCTGAAAACTCTTCCACATCTTTCGGCACATCCAGATAGACGTCGTGCCACCCCGTTCCGTTGCCGACCGTGATCTGCGTGAGCAGTCCTTCCGTGGAGCCGGTCATCTCACTGTCTTTATCAAGTTCCGTGATGATATTGTCTTTCTCTTCTTCCGTAGCATCATCGCTCAATATGATATTTCCATCGTAGAGCTGGATCTCTTCGTACTGGATGTCCACGATGGCAAATATAGAGTCTTTCAGTCCGAAGCCCACCAGCATGAGCGCCATACATCCTCCGATACCGAAGATCGTCATGAACAGCCGCTTCTTATAACGGACAAGATTCCGGATGCTTGCCTTCCACGAGAAGTTCAGATGTTTCCAGATAAACGGGACGCGCTCCAACAGCACCCTCTGGCCCTGCTTCGGAGTCGGCGGACGCATCAGCTCCGCCGCCTGTTCTTTCAATTCCTTATAACAGGACAGGATCGTCGCCAGAAGCGTGCTCGCCAGCGCCGCTGCCGCCGCTCCCAGGCCATACTGTATATTGTAAGGCAGGATGACTTCGTGCATATGCTGGTACATGATGCCGTATGCATTGATGATAATGTACGGGAATACTTTCTCGCCGAACAGGATCCCCAGCACACTGCCCGATACCGTAGCCAGCAGCGCATACCCCAGATACTTCCCTGCAATGGAATGCCGCTCATAACCTAGCGCCTTGAGCGTACCGATCTGTGTCCTCTGCTCTTCCACCATCCGGGTCATGGTCGTCAGACTGATCAGAGCCGCCACAAGGAAGAAGATCGCCGGGAATACTTCCCCGATTGCCCGCATACGGTCTGCATTCTCGCCATATCCGGTATAATCCGGCAGGTTCGACCTGTCATATATGTACCACTCCGGCTTCTCGAGATCGTTGATCTCATCTTCCGCATCCGCCAGTTCTTCTTTAGCATCTGCGATCTTCTCTTCGCCGTCCGCGATCTCCTGTTCCGCCTCGGCTTCTCCCTCGTAATACTCATCCCAGCCGTCTGCGATCTCTGCCTCCGCATCTGCAAGCTGTGCTTCTGCATCGGAGAGTTCCTGTTCGCCCGCCGCAATCTGATCCCATCCGCTGTTGATCTGTTCCTGTCCGGATTCCAGCTCTGCCTTTGCCGCATCGATCTGGGCCTGCGCCTGGGCGATCGCCGCCTCGCCGTTCTGTATCTCCTCGTACATTGCATTCAGCGTAGCCATCGTAACATCATCCGTGGCGCCGCTGGCTGCAAGGGCATTATACTGTTCTTTCGCCGCATTGAGCTGGTCGATCTGCTCATTCAGCGCGTCAATATTGGCATTCAGCTCTTCCTGACCCTGATCCACCTGGGCCTGGCTGTCCTTTAGCTGCTGCCGGGATGATTCCAGCTGCTGTTTCGACGACTCGATCTCCTCTCTCCCGCTGTCCACTTCTGCCTGGGCGTCGATCAGCTGCTGCCGGGCGTCCGCAAGCTCCGCCTCTGCCTCTGCTTTGCCGTCCTCCAGCTCTTTCTCTGCGTCCGTTACCTGCTGCCGCGCGTCCTCGAGAGCTTCATTGGCTTCGTCTACGATCTCGTCATAACGGGCCTGCTCCCGCTCTTCTTTGATCTCTTCGATCTTATCCATCACTTCCTGGATACGGTCGTCATACTCATCCGTAAAAGCTGTCTTTTCCTCAGCTCCGTCCGCCTGTACATAGATCTCCGTATACACATCCAGCGAGAAGCTTTCCTCCGGAACTACGATAAACGCAGTCACACTTCCGTTGCCGATGGTCGTGCTCCCTCTCTGAAAGGAAATATAATTCGGACTGCTCACCGCGCCCGTGATCGTAAATGTATCTGTCTTCAGTGTATCCGTGACCTCATCGTCGCTGCCGCTTGAAAATGTGATCTCATCCCCGATCTCAAGGCTGCTCTCATTCAGGTAATCCACATCAACGGCGCACTCGTCTTCCGCCTCCGGCAGTCTCCCCTCCTCCAGCTGCACCTGATTCATAGACGGCAGGAGCGACATAACATGCACCGCGATCTGATTGTCCCCCTCCGAACTCAGCACATCGATGGAATACCCGCCTTCCACAGCCGAAACCCCGTCCACGTCTTCGATTACCTCCAGGTCATCGTCTGTGAGTCCCAGCGTACTGATCACCTGGATATCCATCATATTCTTATTGTCAAAATAGGCGTCGCCGGAATAACGCATATCCGGCTCTGATGCCCGGATCCCGGAAAAGAAAGCACAGCCGATGGCAACGATGAAAAAAATGGACATAAAGCGCCCGGTGCTGCGCCTTATCTCCATATAAAAGTCTTTTCTCAACGCTTTTTTCTTCATCTGCCGTTACCCTACCATTCTATATCATCAATAGACATCGGATGCTCATTGAGCTCCATCTGCGAGACCTGTCCGTTCTTGATATGTATCAGGCGGTCCGCCATGGGAGCGATCGCCTGGTTATGCGTGATCACGATCACGGTCATTCCCCGCTCCCGGCACATATTCTGCAGGAGTTTGAGAATGGATTTTCCCGTATTGTAATCAAGAGCGCCTGTCGGCTCATCACAGAGGAGCAGTTTCGGATTTTTCGCCAGCGCTCTTGCGATCGATACTCTCTGCTGCTCGCCGCCGGACAGTTGGGCCGGGAAGTTATTGAGCCTGTCGCCCAGACCGACCTCCTCCATCACTTTTCTGGCGTCCAGCGGATCCTTACAGATCTGAAGCGCCAGCTCCACATTCTCAAGCGCTGTCAGATTCGGCACCAGATTGTAAAACTGAAAGACAAATCCGATGTCCTCCCGCCTGTATTCGGTCAGCCTTCTCGAGTTATAGGCCGTGATCTCCTCTCCGTCCACGAGAAGCGTTCCGCTTGTGGCAGTATCCATCCCGCCGAGGATATTGAGCACAGTCGTCTTGCCCGCGCCGCTGGGGCCCACGATAACGACAAATTCGCCTTTATCAATGGAAAAACTGATATTGTCTGCGGCCCGGATCTCGATCTCTCCCATCTTATAAATCTTTGTGATATCCTGCAATTTAACAAAATCCTTCATACATCCTGCTCCTGTACCGTTTCCGCTCTTAGATGATCAAAGCGGATACTTTTGATGTATCCGCTCTGTTAAATTCTCTATATTTAATTATAACATGGAACTCTCATAAAGTTGAGAATTTTCCATTAATTTCAGATTATTTTCATACTTTTTTATGTTCTGCATTCAGTTTTGCAGAAAACCGGAACAGTACAAGTCCGATCAGGAACATTACCGACAGCGCGCTCACGCCGATATTGATGCTTCCCGTCACCTGGCTTAAGACAGATACCAGAGCCGTACCGATGACAGAAGCTCCTTTTCCGCATATATCATAGATCCCGAAGAACTCTCCTGACTTCTCCGCCGGAATGATCTTGGCGAAATAAGATCTGGACAGTGCCTGTATCGTCCCCTGGAACATACCTACCATTACTGCCAGCAGCCAGAAATCAAACTGTGTATCCAGCCAGTACGCATATACGGCAATGCAGAAATACGCCGCGATGCAGATGGATATGATCGTCTCCGGCTTTACTTTCTTCACAAGTCTGCTGAAGATAAGCACACACGGGAACGCTACGATCTGTGTCACCAGCAGCGCCAGAAGAAGTCCTGTGCTGTCCAGTCCCAGCGCCTGACCGTAGGCGGTCGCCATATCGATCACCGTGTAGACGCCGTCGATATAGAAGAAAAACGCCAGCAGGAACACAAAGATATGCTTCTGCTTTGTCAGTTCGATAAATGTCCTTCCCAGACGTCTGAAGCTGTCTCTCACGACATGACCGCCCGCCTCAGAGAAATACTTCTGCCGGTAGGAACGCAGAAGCGGTAAGGACGAACACAGCCACCAGACTGCCGTAATGATAAATGCAAGGATCATAGAAGCCTGTGTACTAAGCCCTATATTGCCGCCGCCCAGTACGATCACCAGGCTGATCACAAACGGGATGCAGCTACCGATGTAGCCCCACGCATATCCATGGGAGGACACGGAATCCATGCGTTCCGGTTCAGTCACATCCGTCAGCATAGAGTCGTAGAAAACAAGGCTGGCGGAATATCCGGTCTTTGCAAGGACAAAGATCACCAGGAACCAGAGCCACGAGGACAAAAATCCCAGTACAACGCACCCGAGGACTCCCACGCCCATTGCGGCTGAAAAAATGATCTTTTTAAAGTTCTTCGTATCAGCGATCGCTCCAAGAGTCGGACCCAGGATCGCCACGATCAGCGTACAGATGGATGTGGCATAGCCCCAGTACGCAAGATAATCTACATCCGATATCCCGGCGTTCTCTGCGAGCGCATTAAAATAAATCGGGAAAATCGTGGATACCATCAGGGTAAACGCAGAGTTCCCCACATCGTAGAGCACCCACTTCTTTTCCAGTGAAGTCAGTTTAAATTTCATGTCTCTCTTTCCTTTCTGATTTTTCAGGATAAGCTCCTGTGCCCGGTCCGTCCGCCTGACGCCATTATTTGCATTATCTGCGGACCTGCGCTTTTACAGCCGCAGCTCTTCCCACTTATCCCCTGCGCCGAATGTACGGTGGAAACGTTCCGGAAGCTCCGCCCCGTCAAACAGAGCTTTCTGGTACTGGATGATCAGTCCCGCCGCCAGCGGCACCGCTCCTGCATACAGACGTTTCAGCAGCTGGCAGTATTCCTTACATGCCGGATTCGGCTCAAGGCTCATGACCATCCCGTGTTTGTCCTCATAATGCCCCGCCAGCTTCATGCCGCCGAAGATCAGGTTCCTCTTTATTTTTCCCGGCGCAAGCAGCGCTTTGTGGCAGAAGATCATAGAGCGCATGGACTTCTCGATCAGCTCCGGCGTCATATCGGCAAAGAATGGGGCGATCACAGAAGCATTTTTCCTGTCCGGATGGATATGTCCGGTGGCCAGATAGCGCACCGGATTGATATAATCCTCTTTCAGCAGCAGACGGTCAAACTCCATCTCGATCTCCGAGTGGCTGATCCCGCTTGTCTGTATCATTTTCTCAACATAAGGATGACACTCGCTGTCCAGTGCGAAATGACAGATGAAACCGTAGATATACGCTCTCGCAGCTGCCGGATCCTCTGCTTTTTTGATCACTTCGATGGCATTATTGAAAAACTCATCCGCCATCTTGTCGTGCAGTTCGTACCCCTGCGTGTTGACCGGGTTCTTCATGAGCGCTTTATAATAAAAAAGAAGGTCAGGCCCGTGAACGCCGATGTCGAACAGCTCCCTGTTGTTCTCAATGGAACTCTGGAGCGGACGCGGCAGCGCACTGATAACTTCTTTTCCAAATTTATAGTGTGCGTATGTTGTAGGCATAGATATTCCCCTTTTCTGTTGTATTTTCTCCACGCTTTCCATTATCACATATCCTATGTAAAAAATCCAGTTTTCTGTATCTATAGAATGTTAAATTTTTTGTAAAGCAATCTTGACTTTTCCATGCGCCGGTCCTATATTATATATTGTGTGGTCGTTAGCACACTTTTTATCCGGGCAGATTACTCTGCTCATAGTTTATGACCAGGGGTTGTACTGGTTTCGACAGGGATCTTGAAGATGGAGAAGCTATCCGCAGGCTGATGCGTCAAATCGCAAACTTAAAATTAAACGGTAACGATAATTACGAATTAGCTGCAGCCTAAATGCTGCATACCGCTCCTGATGCACTCACACGTCGGGAATCCGGTATCAAACATGTGAGAAACGATGCCGGCAAAGCTTTGAGCCGTCAGGCGTAATATGAAGCTACTGAACCTGTAAGGATGTTCGTTTCCGTACAGCAGAGGGAATGAAAAAGAACGGACTATGATAGTAGAAGTACATGGGATGGGTTTTTGGACGCGGGTTCGATTCCCGCCAGCTCCATTCGCGGTTTCTGAGCCGGAAGACTGACGCCGCGATGCTTTTTACAAATATGGAAACATAGCTCAGCTGGGAGAGCGCTCGCCTGACTAGCGGGAGGTCATGGGTTCGAGCCCCGTTGTTTCCATGAGGGAAGCCGAAAGACCGGCTTCCCTGAATAATGATAAATGGGGTATTAGCGCAGTTGGGAGCGCGCAACATTCGCATTGTTGAGGCCACGGGTTCGAATCCCGTATACTCCATTTTTTTATTTTTATCTGCTGATGTTCAGCTTATTCACCAAAGCTTCCTGAAGCACCTGTGAAAAATTCACTCCCATCGCGGTTGCTTCTTCATTCAGCCATTCCGGAATACTGAGAGTCTTTTTTACTGCCCTGGAATTATGTTTCTTCTGATACTCCAACATATCAAACTCTACAATTACCAACATTCCATCTTCCGGAGTCAGTTTATCAATCTCTGTGGGAACAGGAATCGCCTCTTTTTCCTCTTTTCTGCTTACCAAAGCAAGTCCTAATGCCTCCACTGCCATCTCGTAAGCCTGTGACATATCGTCTCCCTCTGTAAAGCATTCCGGGAAATCTGGAAACGATACCCAAAACCCGCCTTCTTCTGCCTTGTGAAATAATGCAGGATAAAATAATTTATTCATACGCGACACCTCCGTATCATGCCCGTATTATATCACGTATTCTTACGTATTCCAATCTGTTTTATATTATCTCTGCCTTCTGATAAATCCAGTACATCCCCGGCAGCATGACCGCATACAGAAACAGATACAGCACAAACAGGACCGGGGCCGCGCCTGTGACTTTCCCACCAAGCTCATAGAGATTAAATGCTCCTATTGCATAACTGATCTGCAGCAGCTGATCCGGCAGGAGTCCCAGGATTTCTGACAGTGCATTTACACTGCTCAGGAACGACGGCACAAACAATATGACAAACGGAACTGTCACCGCCAGCACAGCGGATCTCGTTTTCGCGGACACCAGCATCGCCAGAGACAGGATAAAGAGGCTCCCGACATATCCGCCAAATACGGTGAGGAGATACTCCTGAAAGTACGTGATATTATAGAAGCTCTTCCAACCGTCCATTCCACTCTGGATCATGCACGAACCGCCCTCTGCCCCCAAGGTCAGAAGAATAACTGCTGTATAAAGCAGTATCGCGATCCAATAGATACCGGACTGCAGGATAAAACCTGCCGCGATCTTGGATCTTACGCCCCGGTTCCGCCCGTACTGCGATGAAAAATATATGGAATCCGCTTTTAACGTGAATTCACTGGAAAATATGCCGGATACAAGGAAGCCTGCCGCCAGTACGGTCACCATGATGACCGTTGAAGAATAGGTCAGCAGCGTGCTCCATCCGTCTGCGTAAGTGTAATAAAACGGCGTCTCCGTCTTCTCGTACTGCCGGACCAGATATTCTTTTTCATTATCAGTAAAGCGATCCTTGATTTCGTCTGACCCAAGCCATTCTTTCAGGCTGCTTATGCGTCTTTCGTAAATACTTCCCGCCTCGTCCGCACTGACCGAGTCCGCCCGGTAATAGTCATAGCTCTGAAATCCGGAAAACGCCAGATTGATCAGTTCCCGAAGGTCTGAAAATCCCTGTTTTCTGGAATATGCGATATTGTTGTCCGTCACATCATCCGAGCGGGCTTCCGGCGACTGATTCACCGCGTCATTTTCTTCGATTACTTTCTTCAGGACGTCTTCTGTCACATACCCTGACCACTGCTCTTTCGCCTGCCGCAGTTTTGCCGCCGCTTCGACTCCCGCCACGGAACTTCCGTCAGATTCGGTATAAGACACGCCGCTGACTGCTATAGCAGCGACGATCAGCATTACAGCCAGAAGGATCAGCAGCGCGATCCTGTTGACAGGTCTTACCAGCACTTTTTTCAGTTCATATAACAGCATTACTGTCACCTCCTGTCTCTCCGAAATAATACAGGAACACATCCTCCAGGCCGGGTTCCTCCATAACCGCGTCCGGAAGCGGTTTTTCTGCAGAAATGATCCTCAGTTCAGCTCCGTGCGCCTCCGCCCTGACATTGGATATCTTATATTTTTTCATCAGCATGGGCACCGCCGCTCTGTCGGCAAAACATTTCCATACATTTTCTTTCATAGAACAGATCAGTTCATCTGCCGTGCCCTGATGCAGCACCTTTCCCTCACCCATAAGCCAGATCTCCCCGGCAATGTACTCCACATCAGACACAATATGGGTAGACAAGAGCACCAGCCTGTCTTCGGAAAGCTCGCTGATCAGGTTTCGGAAACGGATTCTCTCATTGGGATCCAGTCCTGCCGTCGGCTCGTCAAGTATCAGGATCTTCGGATTGCCCAGCATAGCCTGAGCAATACCTGCCCTGCGCTTCATGCCGCCTGACAGCTTTTTCATTTTCTTATTGATATTCTTTGAAAGTCCTGTCTTCTCAGCCAGTTCCCGGACTCTCCTTTTCGCGACAGCCGGCCGGATCCCTTTTAGCGCCGCAATATACAGCAGATAATCCTTAACTGTAAAATCCGGATAAAATCCGAAATCCTGCGGCAGATATCCCAGAAGTCTCCGGTAACTATTATCCATCTTAAAAATATCTTTTCCGTTGCACATGATCGCTCCTTCCGTCGGCTTAAGAAGCGTACAGATCATCCGCATCAGCGTCGTCTTCCCGGCGCCGTTTACCCCCAGCAGACCATAGACGCCGTTTGTCATAGTCAGATCCACATGGTCCACCGCCGTAAAGTTTCCAAACCGCTTTGTCAGGTCATTCATTTTCAATTCCATCTTTATCCACCTCCCATATATCGTCACACCGCCGGATCGAACGGCAGACAGTGACCGCCAAAAACAGAAGCGCCATCCCCAGCAGTATCATCCACACCGGTACTGATATCGCGCTGTAAAGCTTCTCATCCATAAGTATGCACCACCAGAGAGCACTCCATAGAATGCACAGCCCAAGCGCCGCCGATTCACTGACCTGATCCCTGCTCCCCAGAATACCAAAACAGATACAGGCTGTAACTGTCATCGGGAAGATAAACTGTATCAGCAGTTCCATCAGAGATATCCGCAGGGAGACCGCAGCCGCACAGCAGAACACCGTGATCAGCAAAGTATCTGCAAGCCCGAACAACAACATTCTCGCCGAATATATCTGCCGCAGGGTATAGTAGGTCGCTCCTTCGATCTCCATACAGCAGTTTACCCTGTTCTTCCACAGCTCCGGGATCATCAGTATGACAAACAATGCCGCCGCCAGTCCCAGACTCCTGTATATATACGGGTTATGCTGCGCAGGCAGCAGCGCCGCCCACACCAGCGCCAGCACCCCGGCCTGCAGTACCCACCATCTTTTCCGGATAAGCCCGAACTGGATACGCAGAAATGAGTGGTATGACAATATTTTTTCACTTTCAGTCTGCAAAAAACTTTCTATAGAAACTTCTACTGTCCGCCGTATTTTGTCTTCCTCCGGCATGATGACTGTCCTTTTCTTATAAATTTCCATCTGATCGTCCAGATCCATGACTCTTTCTCTCCTTTCCCAGCATTTCCTGCAGCCGCTCTTTCGCCCGCCGCAGCCGGTACTTCACAAGCGGAAGGCCGATGTGCAGTGTCTCTGCCATCTCCCTCAGTTTCAGTTCCCGGAAATAATACAAGTCGATTACTTCACGCAGTTCAGGATCCAACTGGTCCAACGCCCATTCGAGCGCCGTCCTCTCAATAACAGATTCTTCAGGACTGTCCGCCGTATTCTCCGATACGCCATACACATCGCCCGCTGCTGGCGCTCTATTTTTCTTATAGTAATTCTTACAGAGATTCCCCGCTATGGTATACAGGTAGTTCTTTGTCTTTCCTTTATGACGATAATCAGAAAATCGGGAGAAAAAACGCGCAAAAGTTTCCTGCGTCAGATCCTGCGCATCTTCTGCATCAAAACAGCGGCAGGCACAGTATCTGAGTATATCTCCGTAATATTTACGGACAAATATATCAAATGCTGCTTCATCGCCCTGCCTCATTTTCCTGATCAGGAAAAAATCCGAATCCACATGATCCTCCTTTCTCGTCCGGTAAAAATAAAGCTCAAAACGTTTTTCACTTTCTATAATGTATAACAATGAAAAGAAACAAAAAGATAGTCCGGATCCCGATAAATATTATTTTCACTATATAAACCTTACTTTTATAGTGTATAATGTATCCGGATATATTTGTTGATTGAAAACATACTTAAAACAAGGAGATTGTCATGAAATACAAGAATATAATATTTGATTTTGGAAATGTGATCGGAAAATTCGATGGGCGGTACATAATGGAGCAGTTCTGCGAACCAGATGATGTCGATCTGCTCTGTTCCGTCATCTATGAGAAATGGGGAGAACTTGATAAGGGAACGATCGATTACGACGAATACAGAGAAGAATGCCTCGCCGCGCTTCCGGACCGTCTGGCTGATCATGTCCATGCTTTCTTTAAAAACTGGCCCCGGTATATCACGCCGAAAGAAGATACTCTGCGCTTTATCGATGAGCTTGTAGGACGAAATGTACCTGTCTATCTTCTGTCCAACGCGCCCACCTACTTTGCAGAATGGGCGAAACAATATGACGTACTCAGGAAATTCAGCGGCGTTGTCTTCTCCGCGCCGCTGAAAACGGCAAAACCGGATCCTGCCATGTATCAATTTCTGTTCCGGACCTATTCGCTTAAGCCCGAAGAATGTTTCTTCATTGATGATCTCGAACAAAATATCAAAGCCGCAAAATCCCTCGGCATGAACGGGATCGTATTTACAGGAGATATAGAAGAAGTAAAAAGGGTCATCGGATTCTGATCTTACAATAAGCTCTTTACACAGTTGCAGCGCCGGGAATACCGGCGCTGCCTGTTGAATCCATCGTCTTTCTTTTCAATTTTCATTCGTCCTTCACTGACGGCTCTTCCTTTTTCTCCCTTTTTGAAGAAGAAAACAGTGAGCAAAGCGACAGGATCACAGCCCCCGCCGCTATGAAGAAATCGCCCAGATTGTATGTGATCTTCGACGCCTCCGGATCCTTTACATCAAATCCGGCATAGTCGATCACGTGTCCCCGCGCGAACCGGTCAAATGTGTTGCTCCATGCGCCTGCCGACATCAGGGCAAGCCCCTGTTTTTTCCAGAATCCTTTTCTGCGAAACGATACAACTGCCTGAAAGACTGTCACGATCCCTGCCGCAGCCAGCGATAAATACCGTACCGCTGTCTGCTTTTCTGACAGGATCCCCATGCACATTCCTTTATTGTGCACTCTTCTGAGCACGACCGGCCCTGCCAGTTTCCGTTCTTCTTTTTTATCCAGATTCTGTTCTACGTATGTCTTGAGTATCTGATCTGCCGCAAATAATCCTGCTGTTTCAATAAAGAACCATTTTCCTCTCATACCGGAGCGCCACCTGCTTTCCCGCATATTTTACCAAAATCCCGCCTGCTATTCACTCAATTTCTCCGACACTTTCTCTGCAGCGTCATTGATCTTTTCTGCTGCTTTTTCTGCCATCTCTCCGGTTTTTGCCGCTGCCTTTCCTGCTATATCTCCGGTCTTTTCTGCAGCTTTCTCCGCCATATCGCTGACTTTTTTCGCTGCCTTGTCCGCTTTATCCGCAGCCTTTTCCGCTGCATCCGCCATCTTCTCTTTTACCTGATCCGCGTAATCATCTTCAGCCTCGTCTGATGCGCCGCTTTCTGCCTCTTCCTCTTCGTAAGCTGAAGCAACTTTTTCTCCGCAGTACGGGCAGAAAGCCATATCCTTTCCTACCAGCTTTCCGCACTTCGGGCATTCAGAAGCGCCTTTGATCTTCGAGATCTTCTTCTCATATGCGCCCATTGTCTCTTCTCTGTCTTTGATCGCATCGCAGAGAGCACGCGCGCTCTCCTCCACTTCTTCTCCAGCTTTATAACGGTCATAGATCGACTTTCCAAGTTCCATCAGATCCACCGCATTTCCTCTTGCAAGCGTGCGGATCTGGCTTTTCAGGCGCTGGATCTCGATAGCCTCCCCTGCCATATTCGTCATTGTCTCCGCAGTCTCACCGATGCGTTTCCCTAAATCTTCTAAAAAATCTCTCATAACAATTTCTCCTTTCTTCTTTCGTCCGCCACGGACATATCACGTCCGAAAACCGACATCCGCTTTTGACGTCCAAACATATAATTATTATACCCCATTATCTGTCAACTGCAAGAAAACACCCGTGAATTTATACTTTTTTAACCAACAGTTCAGCCATCTGCCAGCAGGCTGAACTGTTCATATCCGCAGCTTCTCCTGCATATGATGATTCAGACGGACACAGATTTATTCAAGCACAGATTTATTTATACAGAATGATCAAGGAGATACCCATTATGCCATCAGATCTTGAAACATGCCGGGAGAGCATTCTGTCCGAAGACTACCGTGATTTTATCGCCGATCACGTCCGGACTTCTTTTTTAGACAGCATTGCGCAGGGTGATCACTGTGAGCAGGACGCCGGATTCGGATACAAATGTATCTATCTGCCGTTCTCCGCAGCCGATCCTGTCACGCTCCCAAAGTATTCCTATAACTCTATTCCGAAGTGTTATGCTCCCATCAGTATGGAGACGCTGAATCAGACCGGGATCCTGCCGGTCCAGAATTACCCCACCCTGCAGTTAAAAGGGAGCGGGGTTCTGATCGGCTTTCTGGACAGCGGGATCGACTATACGAACAATGTGTTCCGGAACCTTGACGGCTCTACGCGGATCGCCGCCCTCTGGGATCAGACGGTGCAGAGCGGCACTCCGCCCCGCGGCTTCTCTTATGGCAGTGAATACACCCGGGAGCAGATCGATGCCGCACTCCAGTCTGAGGAGCCGCTCGAACTGGTTCCCTCCACAGACGACAACGGGCACGGCACTTATGCCGCAAGCCTCGCGGCGGGCGGAGCCGACGCCGGGGAGCAGTTCCTCGGGGCAGCGCCGGAAGCGGCAATTGCAATGGTCAAGCTAAAGCAGGCAAAGCAGTACCTGAGAGACTATTATTTTATCCCCGGCAATGCAGTCTGCTATCAGGAGACCGACCTGATGCTGGGGCTCAGATATCTGAACGATCTTGCGGACCGTCTCGGGATGCCGCTGGTCGTATGCATGACGTGCGGCTCCACCATGGGAGGGCATATCGGCACACTGCCCCTTTCTTTTCTGATCGAGGGCTACAGCACAAGAGCGAACCACATCACGGTGATCGGCACCGGAAACGAAGCTGACAAACGGCATCATTATTTCAATACGCTAGAGGATACGGAGGATACAAAGACCGTGGAATTAAGAGTCGGTGAAAATGTATCTGGCTTCTCTCTGGAGCTCTGGACCGAAGTGCCCAATATCCTCTCCATATCCATCATCTCCCCTTCAGGGGAAAATACCTCCCGCATCCCGTTCCGGGTAGGCGCCAGCGCTGAGATCGATTTCCTGTTCGAGCGGACGAAAGTCTCCGTAGATTACCGGCTCCTTGTAGAGAAAAGCAGCTCCGAACTTGTATTCTTCCGATTTAACGCGCCTGCCCCCGGCATCTGGAAGATCATCGTGGAGCCGCTCACCGTTGCGGACGGACGTTTCCATATGTGGCTGCCCCTGACGGAATTCCTGACCGGAGAAGTCTTCTTCCTCGAATCGGATCCATACTATACTCTGACAAACCCGGCCAACGCTGACAGTCCCGTGGTCGTATCTTATTACAATGGAACGACAGGCGCAGTCTCCCAGTCGTCCGGCAGAGGTTACACACGCACCGGACGGCTCAAGCCTGATATCACCGCGCCCGGCGTCAATGTGACCGGCGCCCTCCCCGGCGGCAGGTTCTCGCCCCGCACCGGCTCCTGCATCTCCGCCGCAGTCACAGCCGGCGCTGTGGCGCTCATGCTGGAATGGCTTCTGGACATCCAGAAAGTCCCGGGCATCGATTCTTTCCAGATCAAGAGTCTCCTGATCCTCGGGGCAGTGCGCCCGAAAACAATGGAATATCCCAACAGAGAGTGGGGATACGGGCAGCTCAATCTGTATAATACATTTGAGACAATGCGGCAGCTGTAAGCCCTGGCAGACGCCTGCCCGGACAGGCAAAACAGCCGCTTGCCGGCTTTCCGCGCTTTCCGGGCTTTCCACGCTTGTCTGGCTTTTCACACAGAGACAGCGCATCACACATACTGTTCCCGTGTGATGCGCTGTCTGTCATTCCTGATATTTCCTGTTCTGTTCCCGGACTTAGACTTATCCCAGCCGCGGCACTTCCTGCCCTCTCAGCCGTATGACCGGTCCGCCGGTCCCCTCGATATATTCTCTCGTGATCTCGACCTCGCCGATGCTGTCGTCCTTCGGGATCTCATACATGATATCCAGCATGAACTCCTCGATGATCGCGCGCAGGGCGCGGGCCCCGGTATCTTTCTCCATCGCCTTTTCCGCGATGGCTTCAAGTGCCCCCTCATTAAAGTCCAGTTTCACTTCGTCAAGGGCAAGCAGTTTCTGATACTGCTTTAAGATCGCATTCCTCGGCTCTTTTAAGATCTTGACCATCATATCTTTGTCAAGCGGCTTCAGTGTAAATATAATCGGGAGACGGCCTAAGAACTCCGGGATCATACCGAATTTTCTCAGATCCTCGACCGTCACCTTGGAGAGAAGATTCTTGTCATTTTCGAACTTGTCTTTCAGTTCCGAATTAAATCCCATGGACGTCTTCTTCTGGAGACGTTCCTTGATGATCTCCTCCAGGTCCGGGAAAGCTCCTCCGCAGATAAAGAGGATATTCTTTGTGTTGACCGTGGTCAGCGGCACCATGGCATTCTTGCTGTTGGCGCCCACCGGCACTTCCACGTCGCTTCCTTCAAGGAGCTTCAGCATTCCCTGCTGTACGGATTCGCCGCTTACATCTCTCTGGTTGGAGTTTCGTTTCTTGGCGATCTTGTCGATCTCATCGATAAAGATAATTCCCTGTTCCGCTTTCTCCACATCATTGTCCGCGGCAGCCAGCAGTTTGGATACCACGCTCTCAATATCATCGCCTATGTACCCCGCCTCGGTAAGAGACGTGGCGTCCGCGATGGCAAG
This sequence comes from Candidatus Mediterraneibacter faecavium, assembly GCA_019119995.1. Classification (GTDB taxonomy): domain Bacteria; phylum Bacillota; class Clostridia; order Lachnospirales; family Lachnospiraceae; genus Mediterraneibacter; species Mediterraneibacter faecavium. Next base: position 72,201 of record DWVY01000019.1, read on the forward strand.
CGGCACGTCGAGCAGCCTCGCAAGCGTCTTGACGAGATAGGTCTTTCCGCTTCCCGTCGGACCGATCATGAGCATATTGGACTTCTCGATCTCGATGTCGTCCATGGTATCCGTAGCTACTCTCTTATAGTGATTGTACACGGCGACGGACATCGCTTTCTTGGCATAGTCCTGGCCGACCACATATTCGTCCAGCTTCGCCCTGATCTTGTGGGGCGCCGGGATATTTTTGATATCCAGCTTGTGGAATTCTTTCGGTTTTTCCTTTTTCTTCTTGATCTTCTGCTGTTTCGGCTGGAAATTCTCCAGATCCGACATATTGAAGAACTGAACGCCCGGCATGTTCATCAGCCGGCTCAAGTCAACCGAGCCGTTGGTCATGGCGTCGAAACTTCTCTGCATACAGTCCGGGCAGACTGTGATGTTATTCGGCAGGTCGATCATCTTGCCCGTCACACTCTCCGGACGGTGGCAGATAAAACAGACCTTCTCATATCCGTCATCATCTTTCTGATCGGAGCTGCTGTCGTCTTTTCTGCTGCTGTTGGCAGAAACAACTTCCTGCTTCTGCCCGTTTCCGGACTTGTTGTCCTGTCCGTCATTTTCTTTCTCTTTATCTTCCTCATCCACTATGATGAAATCATTATCTGACATAATAAATCCCTTCTGTTATAGATAATTTGCCGTGAATCACTGGCTTTCTACATTATAGTACACCTATATCCGATATACAAATGAACTTTTTCTAAACCTCCTGAAGCCTCAGCCCCGCCGTATCTGTCACCGGGAGGGAAAATACCACTGCACGGGCTTTGCTTTCCAGGCCGGCATGATCCATGATCGATTTCATGATCGCGTTTTTTGCCTCTGTCCTGGTTACGATAAGTATAAGTTCCTTTTCATCTGCTATCGAAACGCCTAAAAACTTTTCCGCCCGTTCAAGCCCTGTTCCTTTTGCGTGGATCACGGTGCCGCCGCCGGCTCCTTTCGCCCTGGCGGCGTCCATCACTTCCTCGCTGTGCCCGTGGTTTGCGACTACGATGATCAGTTCATAATTGGTATTCTTCATGACACTCTCCTCTACTTTTTCAACCTTCTGCCCGTCGGTCAGAAACTGCAGCACTTTCCTGCCGCCCACACTGGACAGCGGCGTCAGAAACGCGATGCCCGTGCCGGGGACGTCGATCTGTAACCTGTCCTCAAGTTCCCGTTTCACCTGTTTCCATGTATCGTCCGACACCACGGTCAGTGTCACCATCTTCTCTGTCACTTCAAGACCAAAGTAGTCCAGTATCTCGCTGGTTGCCGTCCCCTGCGCCAGTGTACACAGAGTGGAAGAAAGACCGATCTCCTCATAACATGCCAGCAGTCTGCGGCCTACAGACCTCTTGGTGACAGTCATCAACATATTTATCTCACTCATAACGACAGCCTTCCTCCTTAAAGTTCTATGATCTCATCATCCGGAAGCCGGGCAAACGCAGCGGCAGCTTTTCTTGCCTCCATCTTCTCCAGATGTCTGGAATGGAGTTCAAATACAAGTCCTAATATCTGTATCGTGATCAGCGGCGTCATCGCTACCATCGCCACTACTCCGAAAGCATCCGTAACGATATCACCGCCCACACTGGTACACGCGCCTATGGCAAAAGGCAGAAGGAACGTGGCAGTCATAGGCCCGGAGGCCACCCCGCCGGAGTCAAATGCGATCGCCGTGAATATCTTCGGCACAAAGAACGACAATGCGAGAGCAATGACATATCCCGGTATTACAAACCAGTAGATCGAGATACCCGTAAGGACACGCACCATGGCAAGTCCGAGGGATACCGCTACACCGATCGAAAGGCTCAGGCTCATAGCGCCTGCACTGATCGTACCGGACGTGATATCCTCCACCTGCCGGGTCAGGACGAACACCGCGGGCTCTGCACGCACGATAAAATATCCGATGATCATACCGATCGGAACGATCACCCATTTATACGGATTGCCCGCAAGCACCTGGCCCAGATAATTACCTGCCGGCATAAATCCAACATTGACTCCCGTAAGGAAAAGGAACAGGCCGACATAGGTATAGACCATACCGACAGCGATCCTGATAAGCATCCTTTTGCGGATCCTTCTGAAAATAATCTGGAAAATAGCGAAGAAAACAATGATCGGCAGCAGCGACACTGCCATTTCCCTCATATATTCAGGCAGCTCACCGGAAAAGAGGCGAAATAATTCCACAGAATCACTGATATCCGGGATTCTTTCCGGTACATACTCTGCGCTTTCCGGCCGGTAGATCAGACTCAGTACCAGGACTGAGAGGATCGGGCCCACTGAAGAGAGTGCAACCAGACCAAAACTGTCATCCTCCGCACGCTCATCGCTTCGTATTGCGGAGATACCGATACCGAACGCCATAATAAAAGGCACTGTCATGGGGCCGGTCGTAACGCCTCCCGAGTCAAACGCCACGGCGACAAATTCGTCCGGAGCCAGAAATGCCAGAGCGAACACTATGATATAGAGCACGATCAGCATATGCGCCAGCGATATATTGTACAGCATACGGAGCAGCGACGCCACAAGGAAGATCCCCACGCCGAACGCCACAGACAGCACAAGGATCATGTTCGGCACCGCCGGCACCTGCTCTGCCAGCACCTGAAGATCCGGCTCAGATATGGTCACGATAAATCCCAGGATAAATGTAAGGGTCACCATCAGCCACAGCTTCTTTGTCTGCGTCATACTTGTTCCCACATTCTCACCGATCGGGGTCATAGACATCTCAGCTCCCAGGGTGAAGAACATCATCCCTATGATCAGCAGTACGGCGCCCAACAGAAACGCCAGCATGATCCCCGGTTCAAGGGGCGCGATCGTAAAGCACAGGACAAGCACGATCGCAATGATCGGCAGTACCGCCTTCAAAGTCTCATTTAATTTTTCAAGTAATTTTTCTTTTAATTTTGTCGTTCTTAAATTCACTCATTACCTGCCTTTCTTAGTATTATCCATTCAGCATTTTTAAAAACTCTTCCTCCGAGATGATAGGAACTCCCAGTTCCCGCGCTTTTCTGTTCTTGGAAGAAGTGGACTCCACATCATTGTTGATCAGATAATTTGTCTTCGATGTTACGCTGCCTGTCACTTTCCCTCCTCTCTTTTCAATTTCTTCTTTTACTTCCGCCCGGTTAGCGAAATGGTTCACGCTTCCGGTTATGACAAAGTTCACTCCCGCAAATTTCCGGGAGTCCTCTGTAATCTCCTCTTTCGGTATCTCGACTTCCGCAAGCAATCGCCGGAACAGTTCTCTGTGCTCTTCGTCCGCGAAATAATCCGCAAATGTCCCGGCGATCACGCCTCCCACTCCGGAAATCTCACTTAATTCTTCTACTGTTGCATTCAGGATGCGTTCCGGATCGTTCCCGAGAGCGCCGCAGATCATCTTCGCATTGGCGATGCCGATATTCGGGATCCCCAGACTGTAGACAAGACGGGGGAGCGTGGTCGTCCGTGCGTTTTTGATACTGTTCTGCAGGTTCTCGTAAGATTTATCCCCGAACCCGTCCATCCGGCGGATCTCATCCGCATACCGGTCGAGATGGAACAGATCGGTAAAGTTTTTTACGTATCCGTTCATAATGAACTTCTCCAGAGTCGCCTCGGAGAGTCCTTCGATATTCATGGCGTCCCTGCTCACGAAAAGGGTAAATGACTTGACGTGCTTTGCCTGACATTTCGGGTTGGTGCAGTAGAGCGTCTTCGTCTCATTCTCCATGGAGATCCTTGTAGGGCCGCCGCAGACCGGGCATTCTTTCGGGATATCCTTCACGCCGCTCCTTGTCAGGTTCTCCGCGATCTGGGGGATGATCATGTTCGCCTTGTACACAGTGATCCTGTCGCCCACTCCCAGTTCCAGCTCTTCCATGATACTGATGTTGTGGACGCTGGCACGGCTCACTGTCGTCCCTTCTAGCTCCACCGGCTCAAAGACTGCCACCGGATTGATCAACCCTGTCCTAGACGGGCTCCATTCGATCTCTGTCAGCGTCGTCTCCCGGACCTCGTCCGCCCATTTAAACGCAAAGGAATCCCGGGGGAACTTTGCCGTCGTCCCCAGCGACTGTCCATAGGCGATGTCGTCGTAGACGAGCACCAGTCCGTCCGACGGCACTTCATTTTTCTCGATATGTTCCGCAAACCATGCGACTTCCGCTTCGATCGTGTCCGCTGTGACCGGATGGTTCTCTACCACGTCGAATCCCTGCTGCTGCAGCCACTGCATCTGATACAGCCTGGAGTTTTTAAAATCCACTCCTTCCGCCCGCACGAGAGTAAATGCATAGAATCTGACATTACGCTTCGCCGTGATCTCGTTGTTGAGCTGACGGACAGAACCGCTGCACAGATTACGCGGATTCTTATACTTTGCGTCAGCATCCCCGATCTCTTCGTTGATCTTCTCAAAGTCTTTATAAGAGATGACTGCTTCGCCTCTTAATACGAGCTCTCCCTGATAGGGGATCGCAAGCGGGATATTCTTGAACACTCTTGCGTTATTCGTGACTACTTCTCCCACTTCCCCGTTGCCGCGGGTGACTGCCTTCTCAAGCGTGCCGTCGCGGTAAGTCAGGACGATCGTAAGTCCGTCCAGTTTCCACGAGATCATGGCTTTCTGATCCCCGAGGAACTCTTTGAGCCTCGCCACGTCTTTCGTCTTGTCCAGTGAGAGCATGGGACGCTCGTGTCTTTCTTTTGGGAGTTCGCTCAAGACTTCATAGCCCACATTGACCGTGGGGCTGGATGCAAGCGTTGTCCCCAGCTCTTTCTCCAGAGCCTCGAGCTCATCGTAGAGACGGTCATACTCAAAGTTGCTCATGATCTCCTTATTATCCTGCTCATATGCGCGCCGAGCTCTGTTCAGGAGATCCACCAGCTCACGCATATGTTTCATTTTATCGTCAGAAGCTGTCTTCACACTGTTTACCATCTTGTCTTCCATATCTTATCTCTGCCTTTTCTGCCACATTTTTCTTATCTGATCTTCTGATCCTCATATCCGCCCCGGCGCTTCTCTTACCTGGCGGGTGAATCCTGGATCAGTCCATAGAGTTCTTCTAATTCCGCATCTGTCAGTTCCCGGTATTCTCCCTCTTTGAGACTGTCCAGCCGGATATTCATCACCCGCACTCTGAGAAGGTCTTTCACCTCATATCCGAGCGCTTCACACATCCTTCTGATCTGGCGGTTGAGCCCCTGCGTCAGGATGATCGAAAATGTATACTTGCCGATCTTTCTGACCCTGCACGGCCTCGTCACCGTATCCAGTATAGGGACGCCGCCCGCCATCTTCTCGAGAAATTCATCCGTGATCTCTTTGTCTACCGTAACTTTATATTCTTTCTCATGGTGATTGGACGCGCGCATCATCCGGTTAATGATATCGCCGTTGTTCGTCATGAGCAGAAGCCCCCGGGAGTCTTTGTCCAGCCGTCCGATATAAGTGACGCGGATCGGATAATCAAGAAATCTGACGATACTGTTCCTCTCCCGCTTCTCTTCCGTGCAGACGATCCCGCGCGGCTTATTCACCGCCAGGACGACCATCTCGTCTCCTTTGGACACAAGTTTTTTCCCCACCCGGACTTCCTGCCCCGGGATGACCTTCATCCCGGTCTGCGCCGTTTTCCCGTCCACGGTTACCCGCCCGGTCTCAATGAGGCGGTCCGCCTCCCTCCTGGAGCACACGCCCGCCTCACTCAAATACTTATTCAGTCTTACCGGTTCTTTCTTGCGCAAGAACTCTTCTCTGATCTTATTACTCACCTGAAAACACTCCGCTGATATTATTATCTGTAAAAAATGTATTGCCACTGTACAGGATCAGCGCGTCGGTGATCCTGTAAGTATCCATGATATCTTCTATCGTACCGCTGTAATAACGTGGATCCACGACAACGATCTCACGGTAATACGGGGCGAGGAAAGGGATAAAGCAGTCTGCAAAAGAGTCCTTTACGACCAGAAGACGTTTCTGGCTTGTGGACACCGTCCTGATATCCGCTACAGAAGTATTCCCTCCGAGAAACACTCCGTATTTATCACGCGTCTCCAGCTTTGACGAATCATACAGGGATGTCGTCTTCCGCCCCTCGTCCACATAGTTCACCACAACATCGTCATCCCCCTCTGTCGGCGCATAGATGTCGATCTGCTCTTTTTCGTCCAGTCCCACGCCGCTGGAAGCTGCCAGGACGCCGTTGAAACTGTCGGTCACTGTATAAGACACAAAATCATCCGACACGTCCCCTTCGATCCCTAAGGTCTTCGCAGCATCCTGGAACACATAGAAAGCCCCCTGTGTGGTCCAGTGATGGTCTGTCTTATAGTATAGCTTTTCCGACTTGTGATCATTCAATATGGACACCGTATCGACCCAGTTGACAGAATCTCCCAGCTCCCGCTCCGCCATGCTGAACATCTGGCGCTGGTCTTCCACTTTTGCAAATGCCGGAAGACTGTCTGACAGGATGCACGCGGCGTCCGGCACAAGCATCATCGTGACCGGGATATCCTCATAGGTTTCGGCAAAATCCTTGATGGCCGTCAGGTTGGCTTCCTGCTGCCCCTCGTCCGGCACCTCGATGTCCTCCATAAGCTGTCCGTCTTTTCCGATATAAATATTATTTTCCATCCTGGCTCCGCCCAGCCGGTCCAGCCCGACCTTCACGCCGCGCCACGTATCCCTGCCCACGAACTGGTCGCTTAAGTATTCCTCCCACTGCTCCATAAAATCCCCGGACAGGATCGTCGTCAGATTAAAGCGGGGCCGCGACTCAAGCGCGCGGTTCTCCAACTCCGATTCCTTACGGTCAGGTACGATCACGTTTACGATCATCACAAGAAAAAGGAGTATGATAAATATTTTTCCGACCAGATTTGCGATCCTCGCTTTTCTCTTTCTGTTCATCATAAGAATCCCACCTAAAATCTGAAATACAAAAATGGATTAAAAGTACCCGTCACGAGAAATGCTGTCGACACCAGAAACATGCCGATAAAAATGACCGATGCCAGCACCAGCTGTACATATTGATTGCGGGGTGCCCGTATCACGGTCTTGATAAGCTTCATTCCCAGAGAAGAGGAACCGAGCACTGCGAGCAGGTACAGAAGCCAGTGCGTAAACAGAAGGAACGCACCTGTCGCATCCACGATGCCGGCCCCGCCTCCGATCATAGCAAGCAGATAGCGCATCGCATATCCGAGGCTGGGGCTGAAGAAGAACACCCAGCCCACGAGCACGATGATCCCTGTATAGATATGGCGCACCGGATCCGGGAGCTGATCCACCATCGCTCCCCATACATATTTCTCCAATACGAGGATGACGCCATAGTACACGCCCCACGCCACAAAGTTCCAGGCAGCGCCATGCCACATTCCGGTCAGAGTCCACACGACCATAAGGTTAAATATATTTCTCGAGACAGAACACTGGTTTCCCCCCAGCGGGATATAAACATACTCACGGAACCATGTGCTCAATGAAATATGCCATCTCCTCCAGAATTCCGTGACACTCTTGGAAACATACGGATAGTCAAAGTTCTTTTTAAAATCAAACCCGAACATTTTCCCCAGTCCGACCGCCATATCCGAATATCCGCTGAAGTCGAAATAGATCTGGAACGCATAGGAAAATACTCCCAGCCACGCTGTAAGTATGGACAGATTTCCCGCCGGCATCTCTGCGATCTCTTCAAAAACCGCTCCTACAGTATTCGCAAGGACGGCTTTCTTGGCAAGACCTATAATAAAATATATTGCACCTGTGCCGATCTTTGACGCGCTCATCTTCCTTTTGATAAGCTGCTCTTCAATATCGGCATACCGGACGATCGGTCCCGCGATCAGCTGCGGGAACATACTGATATAAAGCGCAAAGTACAGAATATTCTTCTGTGCCTTGGCCCTCTTCCAGTACACATCCATGATATAGGAGATCGCCTGAAATGTGTAAAATGAAATTCCTACAGGAAGCGCAAGTTCCCTGTACGGGATATCCGTGGGCAGGATCGAGTTGACCGTCTCGATCAGGAATCCGTAGTACTTAAAGAATCCCAGGATCAGAAGATTGCCCGTTATCGCAAATATGACCGCATGCTTCGCCCTGCGCGGATCCTCTTCCTTCGCTTTTATGTCCCGCCCGCAGAAATAATTGAACACAATGGAGAGGATCATAAGTATGACATAGACAGGCTCTCCCCATGCATAGAAGAACAGACTTGCGATCAGCAAGACGATATTTTTCGCTTTATACGGGACCAGATAGTAAACTGCCAGCACGATCGGCAGAAACATAAACAAAAATGTAATACTGCTGAATAACATCCGTTCTTTCCTCTCTGTATACAGGCTTATACGGCAGGGCGCCGTCCCGCAGACTGATGCACCGTATCTGCCGTTTCATGACCGGATACGGCAGGGCATCGTCTCACAGGCTGTTGCTGAAAACGCTCAGATAGCGGTCTGCATCCGGCGAGCATGCATAAAAGATATAAGTTCCTCTCACACTCTGCCTCGCATCCTCAAGCATCTTTGCCTCGTCCGGCGCATATCCCTCGAAGTCATTGATACGCGACCGGATCCGCTCATCGATGGCATCCACTACTTCCTGTACCTGGCTTTCCCTTTTCACCTTTACAAGAAGCACTTCCTCCGCGGACATATTTGCTCCGGAAGAATAATACATAACCCCGCTGTAATCCGCTGCATTCAACCCAAAGTTACGCTTGACCTGAGCTGCATCCTGTACGGTCAGCGCCTCTGTGTCAAGGGAAGCTTCTACAGATTTGCAGACTTCCTCAAAGGGCTTATTGCTCCCGCTCATAAACAGCATGAGCAGCACTACAAACCCTATGATCAGGACAAACACAACATACTTCATGATATAGGCAATGCCTGGTCTTTCTGCTGTCATAGCGCTGCCACCTCCGCCATATGCTCCGCCCAGACCGAATAAAAGTCTGCTGTAAAATGCTGGCCGTCCGGTTCAAAATACTGGTCCTCCGCAAGATCCGTATTGTCGATAAATCCGATGCTCCTGCTGTCACACAGTTCTTTGAGGGCTGTATTATAATCTGCTATATCCGCCAGATACGGATCATCCTCGATCGCACTGTCCTGTACCGGGAAGATGGAATTGACGAAGATATTCGCATCCGGCAGGTCGTTGGCGATCCGGTCCAGCACATCTGTGTACTGGGATATGAACTCATTCACATCTCCCTCTGTGGCCGCCAGGTCATTTCTCCCCAGGGCGAGAAAAACCGTTCCCGGACTGAGAGCCTCCGCCTGGTCGATCAGTTCATCCGCCTCGTACAGATGCACCCCGATCTTTGAGACCACACTGGAAGTATTAAGGATATCATATTCTGAAAATCCCTGCGTTACCGAGTCGCCGATCACGACCGCCCCGCTGAATCTCTCCTTCACGCTGCGCGTATCCTCACTGTCCCCGGCTTCCGCTCTCTCCTGCTGTTCCAGCAGATTTATCTTGTCTTCGATCTCCGCGACACTTCCCGCCTCTTCCTGTTGGATATATTCCAGACCGGCGGAAGTGTCCGTGTCCGGACGCAGTACGCTCCTTACTCCGTGAACGATGAGGAGCACCAGGATGACAACTGCCGCCGCCAGCCCCAGAAGTATTAGATAACGCTTTGTCTTACGTTTTATTCTTATCATAGATTCTTCCGACTTTCTCTTCGAAAAGATAGTTGTTATTGATGTCCTGTTTTAATCGCAGTATGCCCACGATACTTTATAATAATAAAGTTTTTCGGTACAAAAGTCAATGACGCCGACGGATCCTGAATTTCCTTATTACAAAATATGTTTTTTATGATATGATGGGTTAAGGACAGATCAGGGGGTATTTTCTGAAATGATTTCATTATCTTTGACCGATATTAAAGACTTTACATCACAGCTTTTTCTGAAAGACACTTTCGACAGTTTCTGCTTCATAGAAGGAGAGATCGTGACTTTTAATACATTCCGCATTGACGGCTTCATCCAAAAAGGATTCTTTGACACAGACGCGGAGCTGCCGGAATATTCCTACTGGAAAAATGTCCGCGAATACTGCCTGCATATCATCCGGGGCAAACGTACGCCCTTGAGTTTCCGCTTTGTATTCAGCCTGTCCCCGAAAAACATCCAACGCCTGATCGAACAAAATGCGTCTGCTCTGCGCCCGGAAGAAATACAGGGGCTGTATATGAACCTCCACTTTGACGGCACGCATCTCACCTGCGTGGCCGGAACGTCATTTAAGACTTTTACACTGGACAAGTCTCTTGAACATGTATGGGATGAAATGGTGCGGAAATTCTTTCTTCAGAAAGGAATTCCTTATGAACTGCTGTGACTCATTCCTCATTGCGTTCACTTCCTACGCAGAAAATTTTCTTCCCGTAAATCCCTCTCAATAGGAACGAAAAACCCGGTGACGGGAAACTCTCTCTGAGTTTTCTGTCACCGGGTTTCTTTTATCTGCCAGAACTTTCTTCTGCGCTATTTTTCATCAACTACTCATTATTTTGTCAGCAGCATCATGATCTCATTACTCCGCTGTACAAATGCCGTCATCTCTTCCGGATTTAACGGCTTGTGGGCCAACATTGCCAGGTCATAGAGCTGCTTACAGATGATCGGCACATTCCTGCTGCGCTTATGCTCAACAAGGAATTGTACAAGCGGATGGTTTGCATTCAGGACCAGAGTAGCCTGAGTGCCGAACATGGACGGATCCATACCGTTCATACCGTACATCCGCATCATCTCTGCCATACGTCTCTCCTGCTCGGAAAGAACAGCCATGGACGCCACTTTGTCGTCTTTCAGTTTCTCAACTTTTACATTAAGTTTGTCATTGTTCAGCTCTTTGCGGAAAATCTCCACAAGGCTGTCTGCCGTCTTCTGGAAATCTTCTTTTTCATCTTCTGACACTTCATCTTTCAGTGACTCGTGAACGTCCGCATCGATCCTCAGGAACTCCAGATCCTGATGTTTCTGCTCCAGATAAGTCACGAAAGCAGAATCGATGTTGTGTGTCAGGATGATGGCATCCTGTCCCTGAGCCTTGAACATATTGATATACTGGCTCTGCTGTACCTCATCGGTCACATAGTAGATGCGGGTCTTTTCCTCTTCCTTATCGGAATTGCCGCCGTTACCGGAATCGTCTCCGCTGTCAGCATTCTCCGCTGCATCCGCCGTGCTCTCTTCTGCCGCGTCAGCTTTTGCATCGGCATCTGTATCCGCTCCCGCTTCAGCGTTTCCACTCTCCGCTTTTTTGCTTTCTTTGGCTTCTGCGTCCTCGCCTTTGCTCTCTTTGATCACATCTTCCAGAGTCAGATACTTGTGATCCAGATTCTTGTAGATCATGGAATCCTTCATCTTCTCGCCGAACTTCTCGTCCTTGAGGCATCCGAACTTGATGAACGGACTGATGTCGTCCCAGTATTTCTCATAATTCTCACGGTCTGTCTTGAACATTCCGACAAGCTTATCCGCAACCTTCTTTGAAATGTAATCTGCAACTTTATTTACAAATCCGTCGTTCTGCAGCGCGCTTCTCGACACGTTCAGCGGCAGATCCGGGCAGTCGATGACTCCCTTTAATACCATCAGGAATTCCGGGATCACTTCTTTGATGTTATCCGCAATAAATACCTGATTGTTGTATAGCTTGATCGTTCCCTCGATGGACTCATACTCTGTATTGATCTTCGGGAAATACAGGATACCTTTTAAGTTGAACGGGTAGTCCATGTTCAGATGGATCCAGAACAGAGGCTCCTTGTAGTCCATAAACACCTTGCGGTAAAATGCGATGTACTCGTCTTTCGTACACTCGCTCGGGTTCTTGCCCCACAGCGGATGAATATCACTGATGGAGACCGGACGCTTCACGATCTTGACTTTCTTCTTCGGCTCGCCCTCTTCTCCCTCTTTCTTCTCTTCTTCGATGTGCTCAACCACTTCATCTGTATCAAGCAGGTCTTCCTCGTCGATCGTCTCATACTGAGGCTCTGCGTTTGCTTTAGACAGAAAGATCTCTACCGGCATAAATGAACAGTATTTCTCGAGCACTTCTCTTGCGCGGTACTCGTTGGCGAACTCCAGGCTGTCTTCATTGAGGAACAGCGTGATCTCGGAACCGACCGTCGTCTTATTGCCTTCCTGCATCTCGTACTCCGTGCCGCCCTGGCTTGCCCAGTGTACCGGAGCTGCCCCTTCTTTATAGGAAAGAGTATCGATCTGGACTTCGTCGGCTACCATAAATGCAGAATAAAATCCGAGGCCGAAATGTCCGATCATATCGTCTTCTGTCGTCTTGTCCTTATATTTCTCAAGGAACTGCGTCGCACCGGAGAAAGCGATCTGGGTGATATATTCCTCAACCTCTTCCGCTGTCATTCCAAGACCGTTATCAATGAACTTCATCGTCTTCTCTTCCGGATTAACAATGACCTCGATCTTCGGCTTATATCCCTCCGGGAGCTCGTACTCACCCATCATATCCAGCTTCTTCAGCTTTGTGATCGCATCGCATCCGTTGGAGATCATCTCGCGGACGAAGATATCATGGTCCGAATATACCCACTTCTTTATAATAGGAAATATATTTTCACTGTCGATTGATAATGTTCCCTTTTTCACTGCCATATTGAACACTCCTTCTTCAAAATTCAGCGGCCGGCGCAGCATAAAAAGCGCCTCCGCCCTGCCTAAGAGACATTCTAGCTCAGAGGGAAACAAAAGTCAATAGAAAATTAGCACTCTTTTCAATCGAGTGCTAACAAATTGGATTCGTATTTGTTGAACAGAAGTCGCTGCAGTAAAGATATGATAACCGGATAACGGACGCAGAAACAGAGGATCCTGCAACGCTGTGCCGACCCGCTTTACCTCATCCCCTCGAATCCATGTAACGTGAGATCAAAATGCTCGTCCAGTGGGACTCGCATTTTGACATCACTAACATGGAGAACGAGGTGTATTCGGAACGCTCCATGTCGATGCACAGCTTATGCAGCATCCTTTGTTTCCGCTGTCCCATCCGGTCGGTAATCTTATCTTCCGCCGCAGCGATATCTCTTAACAAACACTCATATAAACCGGAAGAAATCGGAACTTCGTCGGAAAAGTTTATCATTTCGACCGGTTTTATAGTAAAGTTCTGACTTCTTCCAACTTTTAATGAGTGTTTATCGAACCGACGCATTGATATGAAAGTACAGAAAAGCAGGCTCAGCTGGCTTGATACACCTTTCGCGGGCAGAGGGAGATTGATTCCGGCGACTTCGGAAGAGTATTAGAGAAACTTAAAAGCAGGATGAACGCGTTAATCGATCAAACGGAGTTGTCTGACCATCGGGAGTTCTCCGTTTGATCGATTTGTATTTAGCGTTCGTCCTGCTTTGTTAGTTTCTCTTATGCTCTGTAGCCGGAGTCGGAATCAATCTCCCTCTGTCCGCGAATACGTGAGTCATTCATTCGCTGATCAGCTGCTTTTTGAAAGTTTTTCTAATTGTAGCCGGTACGATAAACACGAATTCACACCGTCTCCGGCTCTTCGTATGTCTCTCCGAATGTCTCCACGGTAACTTTCTTCATCCTCTGGTCCTCAAGCGGGCGGTCGCTGTAGTCTGTCGCTGTCTCTGCGATCTTATTCACCACATCCATACCCTCGATGATCTTTCCGAACGCCGCATATGCTCCGTCGAGGTGCGGGGACTTCTCGTGCATGATAAAGAACTGGCTTCCTGCCGAGTCCGGATGCATTGCCCTTGCCATAGACAGGACTCCCGGATCATGCGCCAGGTCATTTTTAAAGCCGTTCTGAGAGAATTCACCTTTGATCGAATATCCCGGACCTCCCATTCCGTTTCCGTTCGGGCATCCTCCCTGGATCATGAATCCCCGGATCACGCGGTGGAAGATCAGGCCGTCATAGAATCCTTTATTAATTAATGAAATAAAATTTCTCACCGTATTCGGCGCGATCTCCGGATAGAGCTCCGCTTTCATGATGTCGCCGTTTTCCATCTCAAATGTAACAACTGGATTTGCCATAATGATTTTCCTCGCTTTCTTAGTATAAAGCAGGCATATCTCCTGCTTATTTATAAACACAGCTATTGTAGCGGATTTCCCGGCACGCGTCAATCTGCTTTCCGCCCAGGGTGTTTCCTGCCTATGGTCGAAATGTATATTATTTTCTGTTTTTTTTAGTCACTCGTAACATTGTCCGATCACGCCTGCGGGATTATACTAATTCCAGATTCAACGAAAACAATTATTTTTAAGGAGGCTACATAAAATGGCAAGCTTATCACTTCAGGGTATCCAGAAAATCTACCCGAACGGATTCCACGCAGTTAAGGACTTCAATCTTGAGATCGAAGACAAAGAATTCATCATCTTCGTAGGACCTTCAGGATGTGGTAAATCTACAACACTTCGTATGATCGCAGGTCTGGAGGATATCTCCGGCGGTACACTGAAGATCGACGGAAAGGTTATGAACGATGTAGAGCCGAAAGACCGTGATATCGCAATGGTATTCCAGAACTACGCTCTGTATCCGCACATGACAGTATATGACAACATGGCATTCGGACTGAAGCTCCGTAAAGTTCCGAAAGATGAGATCGACAAGAAAGTCCGTGAGGCAGCAAGGATCCTTGACCTTGAGAAACTGCTTGACCGCAAGCCGAAGGCTCTTTCCGGTGGACAGAGACAGCGTGTTGCTATGGGACGTGCGATCGTTCGTAACCCGAAGGTATTCCTTATGGACGAGCCTCTCTCCAACCTGGATGCAAAACTGAGAGTCCAGATGCGTATCGAGATCTCCAAGCTTCATGAGAACCTGGGCGCTACGATCATCTACGTAACACATGACCAGACAGAGGCTATGACACTTGGTACAAGGATCGTCGTTATGAAAGACGGAGTTGTTCAGCAGGTAGATACACCTCAGAACCTTTACAATACACCGTGCAACCTGTTCGTAGCAGGATTCATCGGATCTCCGCAGATGAACTTCATGGATGCTGTATGTAAAGTAAACGGACAGGACGTAACACTTACTGTCGGCGAGCACGTACTGAAAGTACCGGCTTCCAAGAAGAAAGCCCTTATCGACGGCGGATACGACGGAAAGACAGTCGTACTTGGTATCCGTCCTGAGGATGTACATGATTCAGAAGCATTCATCAGCAACTCACCGGACAGCGTGATCACATCTACGATCAAAGTTTACGAGCTGCTCGGAGCTGAGGTATTCCTGTACTTCGACGTAGAGGGAACACAGATGACAGCACGTGTAAATCCGCGTACTACACTGAGAACAGGCGACAAAGCTGTATTCGCACTCGACATGGAGAAGATCCACGTATTTGATAAAGAGACAGAGTTGACGATTACAAACTAATGCTTTAAAATTGGGATAGCAGCTGAGCGGCAGCAAAGATGCTATTCACCGCTGGTCAGCCTGACCGGCAAGCTTACCGCTTATCTATCATAATATGAGGGGCTGCACTTGGTTAACGAGTGCAGCCTTTTTATACGGAGAAGGAAGTATGGATCACACACAGGAACTGACAAAAGCACTCGCGGAACTGAAACGGATCACCGGTATTTCACTGGATGTAAATGCCGGTTCACCTGAAGAGGCGGAGCAGGCCGTCACCCAGATCCGCTGTCTGTGCACAGCCTACAAGGAAAAATATAATAAGACAGATTTCCTCCAGGGGCTTATGACCGGCGGGATCCCGGCTTATGACATCGCAGAGCGCGCCGCCCGGCTTCATATCTCTCCGGAGGAAAAGCGCGTGCTGTTTCTCCTGGAAGCCAGGCACATCGACGAGACAGCAACTGAAATACTGAAAAATATGTTTCCTGCACAGACGAAGACTTACCTTGTTCCTGTTGCGGAAAATACCCTTGCTTTGCTGCGCCCGCTCCGTTCGGGTGAGACAGAAGCGGACAGCCGCCGCATCGCGCGGACGATCGTCGATACACTGAGTACAGAAGCTCTGATCCGCGTCCAGCTTGCCTACAGCTTTGTGAGCGAAAATCTGACAGAGCTTCCGGAAGCATTCCGGGAAACGAGCCTCGCCCTGAAAGTCGGCAAACTCTTCTACTCCGAACAGACTGTATTTCCCTACAATGAGCTGGGGATCGGAAGACTGATCTATCAGCTTCCCGTATCTCTGTGTGAAAACTTTCTGAAAGAGATCTTCGGACCTGATGTGCCGGAATCGTTTGACGAAGAAACACTCGGGACGATCAATCGTTTCTTTCAGAATAATCTCAATATCGCAGAGACATCCCGTCAGCTCCATATGCACCGCAATACGCTGATCTACCGTCTGGAACAGATTGAGAAGCGTACCGGCCTTGACGTCCGGCTTTTCGAAGACGCCATGACATTCAAGATCGCCATTATGGTGCTCAATTATTTACAAGCAGAAAGGAATCATTAAACTATGAACGACGCATTATATGAACAGCTTATTTCCCGCAGACCCAAAGCCTATGACCTGCCGGTCCGCATCCTGGTGATCCTTGTGATCGTAGCCGTGGCTGTGCTCGGCATGCCTTTTATCGGCTTTCTTGCTTTTGTGGTAGCAGTTATCCTTGCAGTGGTCGCTTATTATTTCATTTTCCCCAAACTCAGTGTGGAATATGAATACATGATCCTCAATCATGACCTGCAGATCGACGCGATCTACAATAAAGCGAAGCGCAAACATCTCAAAAGCCTGGATATCCAGGGCGCCGAGATCATCGCTCCGAAAGGATCTCCGAGACTAAATTCATATAAGCCGGATAAGATATTCGACTATACATCCGGCAATCCGTCTGCAAAAGCATATGCGATCATGATGCCTATGGACCAGAAAAACATATGCATCTACATCGAGCCCGATGCAAAGATGGTAGATCACATGAAACAATGGATGGGAATGAAGATGTATCAGGATTAAATTCGTGTTTGTTTAGCAGATGCCGCTGCGGCGGAAGATATGATAACCGGATAACGGACGCAGAAACAGAGGATGCTGTCCCATCCGATCGGTAATCTTATCTTCCGCCGCAGCGATATCTCTTAACAAACACTCATATAAACCGGAAGAAATCGGAACTTCGTCGGAAAAGTTTATCATTTCGACCAGTTTTTACTAATTCCGTGATTGTTGGAATGAATGCCGGTTCCGGTAAAGTAGAAAACGGACGGAGATAAGGCGCGGAAAGTCTTAAAAAGAGATGACCGGTATGTGAGGAAGGCGACTTCGGAATAATCTGCCAGAAAAAGTTAAGGGTCTGGGAACTGATGTTAAGCTGAAAAATGGATTGTTTGAGCCAGCGGCGAGTTATCCATTTTTCGGCTTTGTCTTTAATCAGTTTCCAGACCCTTTAGTTTTTCTCAGATTATGGAGCGGAGCCTGAAGCACATGCCGGTCATCTCTAAGAAGTATTTTAGCGCCTTATCTTCGTCCGTTTTCGAACCTTATCTCCGTCGGCATTCCGTTCAGCAAACACGAATTCACTCCGCTATATATTTGCATGCTGCCAGCGCCGCTACTGCCCCATCAGCTGCCGCCGTGGTCAGCTGTCGTACTTCTTTGGTACGGCAGTCCCCTGCGGCAAATATGCCCGGATGGGATGTAACGCAGTCTTCTGCCGCAAGGATAAATCCGCTTCCGTCCAGTTTTACAACATCCTCAAATGCTTCATTCCGCGGGATCTGTCCCACGGCGATAAAGACGCCGGACACCTCCAGCTTATATTCTTTTCCCGTTTTCTTATTATTCAGGATCAGCCGCTCGACTGACGTTTTCCCGATAATCTCTTTCACTGTCGTGCTCAGGACGAATTCTACATTTTCCTTTCCTTCCAGGCGTTTTACGATGCTGTCCTCTCCGCGGAACTCATCCCTACGGTGGATGAGATACACTTTTCTGCAGTAATTGGAAAGGAATTCCGCATCCTGAAGAGCCGTACTGCCTCCGCCGACGACAGCTACATCTCTCCCCCTGAAGAACATACCGTCGCATGTGGCGCAGTAGGATACTCCTGCCCCGGTCAGACGTTCTTCGTTTGGCACGCCGAGATGACGGTGCGTAACTCCGGTCGCGAGTATAACGCTTCTGCACTGATACTCTTTCCCTGCCGTCTCGATCACTTTAAGTTTTCCTTCATCGCGTATCCCCGTCACCTCTTCCATCACGGTTTCGGCGCCCAGTTTGGTCGCCTGATCCAGAAGATTCATGGAAAATTCACTGCCGCTCACACTGGCAATACCGGGATAGTTTTCCACATTCGGAGAAGAGGTGATCTGACCGCCAAATGTACTGCCCTCGATGATCACTGTCTTCTTTCCGGCGCGCTGCCCGTAAATGGCAGCCGTCATCCCGGCAGTTCCCCCACCGATGATCCCGATATCATAGATATTTTCTGTATTTCCCATAATATAACCTCTCCTTTCTGCTGTCCGGCGCATACTTACATATTTCTTGATACGTCCGCGCAGGCTTTCATCGCCTCGATCACGGCGCTGCGGAATCCTTTTTCTTCAAGGACTCTTACCGCCTCAATGGTCGTTCCCGCCGGCGAGCATACCATATCTTTTAATTCTCCCGGATGCTTTCCTGTCTCCATCACCATCTTCGCGCTTCCGTACACTGCCTGGGCAGCGAACTGGTAAGCCTGAGGTCTTGGCATTCCTTCCGCCACGGCCGCGTCCGCCATTGCCTCGATGAACATAAATACATACGCCGGCGAGCTGCCGCTCACTGCCACCACCGCGTCGATCAGATGCTCCGGCACGATCTCTACTTTTCCGAAAGAAGCGAGGATCTTAAGCGCATACGCTTTTTCTTCCTCTGTCACATATTGATTCGTGCATGCAGCGGTCATGCCCTCTCCTACCAGAGCAGGCGTATTCGGCATAGTGCGCACGATCTTCACTGCTTTCCCGAACTGTTCTTCAAGCCAGGCAAGTGTCTTGCCCGGAGCGATCGTGATGATCAGCTGGTCTTCACTGATGCAGTCTTTGATCTCTGCAATAGCATCCGCATAATACTGAGGTTTCACGGAAAGGATCAGAACCTCTGATTTTTCTGCCGCTTCACGGTTATCACCTGTAACATTGATGCCGTATGTCTCTTTTACTCTTTCACGTCCGGCCGGCGAGATATCGGCGCCGATGATATCCTCCGGACGGAAGATCTGATTTTTGATAATACCGCCCATGATAGCGCCTGCCATATTTCCTGTTCCGATAAATCCTAATTTCATGCTGCTTGTTTTCATCGTCTTGTCTCTCCTTTATTCTTTCACTTTTCTCTATAAAATAGCACATGCAGTATAAACTGACGTGCACTGTTTTCGCGATTCTCTGGTTTCACAGATCTCTATTTCCGCAGATTTCTATTTCCGCAGCTCTCTATTTCTGCGGATCTCTATTTCCGCGGATCTTTGCCGTCTTCATTCATCTCACGGTAAATCCCCTCTCGTCATCCCGGAGCGGGATCTCCTCTGCATCCATCCAGTCGATGGATATGAAACGGTCGTGGTTAAGCCTTACGAGCAGCTTGTCGATCATTGCTTCTCTTCCCTGCACCTCCATCGTGACTGTGCCGTCGTATTCATTGCGCGCCCAACCGGTAAGATCCAGGGATGACGCTGCGTATTTCGCCGTATAGCGGAAGCCGACGCCCTGCACTCTGCCGTGGAACACGATATGTTTTCTTACTTCTGACATAGACGCCCTCTTTTCTGTACTGTTCTTTTTTCTGTACTGTTCTCTTTTCTGTACTATCTGTACTATTCTGTATCATTTCTTCTGTGACCAATGTCTTTTATCATTATAATGCTTTCCCCGCCGCCCGGCAATCAATATTTATTTTCCAGTCCGGCGCGTCAATATTTATTCTCCAGCTCCGGCACCCGTCCGAACCGCAGCCGGTACTGGTGCATGGTCATGCCGGTCTCCCGCTTAAACTGCCTGCCCAGATGGCTCTGGGAAGAATACCCGAGATATGCGGCGATCTCACCGTATGTATAGCGGGAGTACACAAGCAGGTTCTTCGCCATCCGTATCTTTTCTCTCTGGATATACCGGGTCACTGTGATCCCTTCACAGCTGTGGAACAGTTCTGAGAGATAGTTGGCGTTTAATCCGATCGCCTCCGCCATGTCCCGCACTGATATTTTTTCATGGAGGCGGGCGAAAATATAGGTCTTGCACCGTTCAAGGTACAGGTCGGCAGCCCGCTTTTCCATCCCCTCTGTCTGCATTTCCCGCGGAGCCTGCGCGCGGATCTCGCGCACCATATGGGCATACTGATATTCCGCGTCGTGGAAAAGGTCCATGACAGAAGCTTCATCCGTACATGCCTCGATCTTCTGGGTATAGATATCCACAAGGGAATACGCGGTCTCCGGAAGAACGCCGCCCCGGATCGCCGCCCGGCTTGCCAGGGTCAGGACCACGATCCCCCGGTTCTTCATGCTGCGGAGCGGGTCGCCGGCCAGCGTGCCGATCTCACCGGTATAATTTTCCTCCAGGCTCCTCTGCAGGCTGGCAATATCACCTTGCTCGATGCTTGTAAACTCGCGCACTTCCTGATCGTATGGGTTATGGAGCGTCCCGCTCTCCTGCTTTGCAAAGACGTACCCGGTATGATCCCGCTCCAGTTCCTCATCGATATGCCTGATCTGTCCGTCTTCCATAGGGCTGTCCCTCCCTTCTATCCATATCCGGTTGCGTGTCCGATCTGCTTTCCTTTGTCTGTTGTATCATATCACATTTTCCCGAGATCCGTACCACAAATCTGAAAAAATTGATATATATAATACCTCTTTTCGATTACGATACTGTCAGATCAAAAACAACTGACAGGGAGATGATACAATGGAAGAGAAAAAACTGATGTTCGGAGCAGCATACTATCCGGAATATATGCCTTACGACAGGATGGATCAGGATTTTGCCATGATGAGAAAGGCCGGGATCAATACGATCCGCATCGCCGAGTCCACATGGAGCACACTGGAACCTGAAGACGGGGTCTTTGACTTCAGCTATATCGATCGGACGCTTGAGAAAGCGCGGGAGACCGGCATGGACGTGATCGTTGGCACACCTACCTACGCGGTCCCCGCCTGGCTAGTGAAGAAAGATCCCGAGATCATGGTGGTAAATGCCCGCGGCCGGGAGAAATACGGCCACCGCCAGATCTTCGACCTCCTGAATCCCACCTTCCGCTTCCATGCAAAGCGGGTGATCCGCGAGCTCGTAAGCCGCACGGCCGGACATCCGAACGTGATCGGATTCCAGATCGACAATGAGACAAAACATTACGACAACCGCGGGGAAGAGATCCAGCGGCAGTTCCTGGAGTATCTGAAAGAAAAGTTCAAAACGCCCGAACAGCTGAACCGGACATTCTGCCTCCCCTACTGGAGCAATTCCATACACAAATGGGAAGATTTCCCGGATATCTCGGGCTGCATCAACGGCGGGCTGGCCGGGGAGTTCGAGAAGTTCCAGCGCCGGACCGCCGCTGATTATCTGGCGTGGCAGGCAGGGATCGTGAAGGAATACATCCGGCCGGATCAGTTCATCACCCACAATCTGGACTTTGAGTGGCGCAAGTTCGGCGCGGACATCGCCCAGGACGGCTATTCCTACGGCGTCCAGCCGGATATCAACCATTATGAAGCTGCGAAATGCCTGACCCGGCTCGGGACAGATATCTACCATCCGACGCAGGATGACCTGACCGGAGCCGAGACTGCATTCGGCGGGGACTCTATCCGCAGCCTGAAGCAGGAGAACTATCTGGTGCTGGAATGCCAGGCACAGGCATTTAAATACTGGACGCCCTATCCGGGTCAGCTCCGGCTCCATGCCTACAGCCATCTGGCAGGCGGCGCCGACGGGATCTCCTACTGGAACTGGCACTCCATCCACAACGGATACGAAACCTACTGGAAAGGTCTCTTAAGCCATGACCTGGAAGAGAATCCGGCCTACCTGGAAGCCTGCAGGATCGGGGAAGAGTGGAAACGGCTCGGGAGCTGTCTCGCCGGACTGAAGAAAGAGAACCGGATTGCCCTGCTCATTGACAATGTGTCAATGACTGCCTTCAAGTGGTTCCCCATTGACCGGGACTTAAGCTACAACGACGTGGTGCGTTGGATGTATGACAGCCTGTATGAAATGAACCTTGAATGCGACGTTGTGGATGTGAACGGACTGGAGCCGGAACGGTATGATATGATCGTGACCCCCGCCCTGTACTGCGCCTCAGAAGAATTGTTGGAAAAGCTGGAAAGCTTCGTAGAGAACGGCGGCGTCCTCGTCAGCTCTTTCAAGTCCTTTGTGGCCGATGAATACGCTACGGTCTATGCAGATACACAGCCACACCGCCTCCACAACTGTTTCGGCATGAGTTATAATCAGTTTACAGAGCCCGGGCGGACACGGATCATGGGCAGCGGGGTGAAATATTTCGCTGAACTGCTGAAGACGGAAGAAGCGGAAAGCCTGGCGGATTACGAGCATAAATACTGGGGTCGCTACGCCGGTATCACCCGCAATACTTACGGGAAAGGTGCGGCATATTACATCGCATGCTATGCAGAAAAGCCCGTCCTGAAAAAGATATTGAGCCTCGCATCATCAGACGCAGGGCTGTCCCGGCTGCCGGAAGAATTTCAGTGGCCGGTCACCGTCCGGAGCGGACGGGGAAGCGACGGAATGATCCTCCACTATGTCATGAACTACAGCGAAGATCCGAAAAACCTCTCCTGCCCCTGGGCGCAGGCGGAGGACCTGCTCACCGGAGACCGGTTCCGAAAGGGGGATACGCTCAGCATCGGAGACTGGGATCTGAAGATCCTGGCTGAACGTCCACAGGAAAGATCTCATACCACAGAAGGAGATACAACAGAATGATCCACAATACGATCCTGCCGGAGGCAGGGAAAGGAGCTGCAATGGAAAAGATTAACGGAACGAACCTTGGGAACTGGCTGGTGCTGGAAAAATGGATGTGTGACCTGGTCTTTCACGGAACGGATGCGGAGGACGAGACCTGGCTCGCGCGCCTGCTCCCGCCGGAGGAGCTGGCCGCACGCATGAAAGAGCACCGGGAGACTTATGTAGCGGAAGAAGATTTCCGGAACATCGCATCCCACGGGCTGAACCTGGTGCGGATCCCGGTTCCCTATTTCATCTTCGGGGACCGTCCGCCTTTTACCGGCTGTATCGAATATCTGGACCGCGCATTCCATTGGGCGGAAAAGTACGGGCTGAAAGTGCTGATCGACCTGCACACCGTGCCCGGCAGCCAGAACGGCTATGACAACGGAGGCATCACCGGCGTATGCAAGTGGTGCACAGACAGGAAGGAAGTGGATTTTGCTCTGAGCGTCCTGGAACGGCTGGCAGAGCGATACGCATCCCATCCCGCCCTCTTCGGCATCGAAGTCCTGAACGAACCCATCAGCTTCAGCGTTTACATGACCGCGCCGTCCACCGGAAAAGCAAGAGACAAAGAAGAGGCGAAAGGATCCGGGTATGTTCCGATGCGGTGCCTGAAACCGTTTTATAAAAAGGCATACCAAGTCCTGAGAAAATACCTGAGCGAAGACAAGGTGATCGTCTTTCATGACGGGTTCCGCCTCGGGCGGTGGGGAAATTTTTTCCAGAAAGAGAATATGAAGAATGTGATGCTTGACACCCACATTTACATTTTTGCCATGGAGAATTTCATCCCGTTCCGGTCCATGTGGATCTACCGGCTGTATACGGCGTTCAACACCTGGCTCCTCCGGCGGGCGTCCCGCTATACGCCGGTTGTCGTCGGGGAGTGGTGCATCGCCAACCGGAAAGCCCAGAACCTGTACAGTGTCCCGGGAAAAGAGGACGAATGCCGGAAGATCTTCCGGGAAGTAGGAAAGATGCAGCTGAAAGCCTGGAACACAAGCGCCGGGCAGATCTACTGGAACTACCAGCTCCTGCGTGACCAGGCTGCACCGCTGGATGAAGTGTGGAAGAACGGCTGGGACTTAAACCGCTGCTGGAAAAATGACTGGCTCGGCTGACAGAAAAACGGAACAGGCCGCGGAACCTGAAAAGAGATCCCGCGGCCTGCCCGTTACTTCTTCACTTATTATGTTCAGATACCAGCCTGATTACTGGATCAGCGCCCAGTTATCCTCACTTAAGCACTGATCGATGATCAGCGGGCTGTCTGTCTCCATGAATCCTGTCTTGTCGGAGATGATGCTGTACTCGTCGCCGTCTTTCTCGATCTCTACGAGCTGCTCATCACCGTAGAAATTACAGTGGATCTCGAATGCCGTGTCATCCTCGTTTGCAGATACAGTAGCTACGAATGTAGCGCCTGCAGCCTCGATCGTATACTCTGTCAGTGTGTATTTGTAGTAATCCGGGTTCGGATCATACTCGCCTGTAATGTCTGTCTCAAGCTCTGTCGGAAGATCAGATGCCGCAGCGTCATCTCCGCCGGATTCCTCTGTTGCCGCCGGCTCGCTGCCGCCTTCATCGTTTCCGCCGCCGCATCCTGTGAATACTACGGATACCATTGCTGCTGCCATAAGTAATGCTACGATTTTTTCTTCATAATAGTTCTTTCCTCCTTAAACTGGAAATAAAGTGTTTCTATATACACACGGCTCATGCCGTATATACCGTTAGTTCTGTTTTACCTGTTTTAAAAATGATGCGATGATCCATACCAGAAGGGCTATCACCATGACCACTTCATAATAGATAAAACTCATGATCGTGCTCATTTCATCCAGGCCGGATACTATGTATCCGATCTGGTTTACCATAAGCTCTGCGCCCCATACTGCTGCGCAGGCTGCCAGCACGGCCCCGATGACCGGCGTCCAGTTATAGAACGCCTTGTCACCGTATTTTCCGGAAAGTGCGATGATCAGCACAGCCCTCACGATCGCTGCGATGAGGAATCCATATACGAGCGGATTCGTATACATCACGCTTGTGTACATAACGGTTCCCGCGATAACCAGGACCGCTGCGATCACAGTGAAGTAAAAGCCAACGGATTTTTTTGCGAAAAAGTCTTTCATGATCCTATACCTCCTCCACTTTGATGGTGTTGTTTTTACGAGTCTTTCTCACACCCAGCGCGATGAAGAGAACGGTCAGTACTGCAAATGCAGCGTCCGCGCCGTACAGTGCCATCTGCCACCATGTCAGCACATGGTTGACTTCTGTCGTTGCGCTCAGCCCGTTCATGGCATTGCTCTGTGCCAGGTTGTACAGCCAGTACTTGATATTGTACTTCATCATTTCCTGGAACTGTGTATCCTTCTCAATAGCATCTTTTGACGCTGCCATGGTTCCGATCTGTGATGTATCATATGCGGATGATGTCAAGCAGTTTCCGCCGCCGGCGATCGTGACGTCACGCCAGTTCATATAGTCCGCGCCGTTGATCATATCGGTGTTGTACCAACCGGTGTAGCCCCACTCGTCACGTGCGATGTTGATCAGCAGATTGTCGAATGCGCCTACGAATACAGTACCTGCACGGTTAAATGCTGTCATAATACCTGAGCAGTAGTTGTTGGACATGAGCATCTGGAAGCCTCTCAGCTCGTTCTCGCGTGCGCCCTGCTCTGTGAAGAACGTGGACACACCGGAGCGGTTGGATTCCTGATGGTTGAATGCGAAGTGCTTCGGCTCAGACATAAGTCCCTTGGACTCGCATCCGATGCTGACTGCGCTTCCAAGCACACCTGTGAGGACCGGATTCTCTGAATAATACTCGTGGTTACGTGCACAGTACGGATTCCTGTGGAGGTTCACGCCCGGTGCGAAGATGGAGCTGATATTTGCCCAGAGTGCATCTTCTCCGAAGAGCTCGCCCTCGCGCTGTGCCAGTTCTGTATTAAATGTAGCTGCAACGATCGGCTCGGTCGGCATTGTCGCCATGGAGTATGCGCCCATCTCGTCGCTCTCAGCCGTATAGGTCGGCTCGTCCGCCATGTCCTCGGACCAGCGTACGAAGTAGCCTGCCACCTGGTCGAATGCGAATCCGACCGGACCATCCTGTGAATAGTTCCTTGTCAGCATGATGGAGTCGATATTCTCTACATCATCGCCGCCTTTTTCGATAAACTGAATCGCTTCGTCAAGTGTGATCTGATCCAGCAGCTCATCCCACTTCGGATCGTCGATATCGAGCGCTCCGATGCAGTTGCCGTCCTCGTCCACTTCCATGAAGTCCAGGAGAGAAAGTCCGTTGTCTGCGCCCCATGTCACGCCGTCTCCGTTCTCTGTGAGCTCATAATTGGAGTTCGTAAGGCCGACCATCATAGCTTCCGTCGGTGTGATAGCCTCTACCGGAGTCCATCCCTTCGTCCAGTCGCTTCTCGTCGTGTACTCGACCTTGCTCTCGATCAGGTTATTGATATCGCAGTCCTGAAGTTCGTTCTGTACGCCCTCAGAATATGTCTCAATGTCTGTCTCCGCCAGGTTCCATACGATCGCATTGTCCGGGTTGACAGCTCTGACGAGCAAAAATAATTATCAAATAAAAACCTCCCTTTTTTCAGGCATTTGCGAGATAATAAAAGTAGTTACAAAACTTTTTCTTCGCAAGCCCGAAAGAAGGGAGGTTTTTCCAGCAAAAACA